>CANQDT010000001.1 GCA_947593735.1 uncultured Lachnospiraceae bacterium
AAAAAATAGGCTCAGGAAAACCATTTTCATAACGTTTTGTGCCTGAGCGAAGCGAAAGGAATGGATATAACAATGAAACTGCCTGCAATTCTTCAGGAACCGGTATCGTTTACCATGGATTCGTATCGATTTCGTCTCCTGCAATGCAAACATGGAATTTACGCGTACTGCGTCCAGCCTCATTATCATGGCGCGCATTGCTATGAACTGAATTATACGCTGGACGGACGCGGGACTCTCGTCTCCAGCGGCGTCTCTTATCCGATCGAACCAAATATCTTTTATCTTCACGGAGCCGGCGTGGAGCACTCCCAGCTTCCTGCTGAGCATCATTCCATCACGGACTACTGCATTACGCTGGAGGTCTGTCCTCTTTTCGCGAAACATACGTCCGCCAAGCCGAGTCCCGGTTCTGTTTTCTATAACATGAATTTCTTTTATGGTAAAGACGACGGCAGGCTCGGGAAGATTCTGGAGGAGATCCATCGGGAGATCGAATCTCCCTCGATCGGACGGGATATCTATCTGCAAGGGCTGTTTCAGCAATTTGTCATCACAGTGGTCCGCTATTACTGCAAAGATTCCATTGACGATGACCAGTATACGACGCTGGATCTGAACGAATACCGGAACATGATCATTCTGCAGACCATGCTGCAGGAGCACGCGACGCTCACGCTGGAGCAGCTGGCTGAAAAAATCCAGTGCAGTCCGAGGCAGATGCAGCGAATTTTGAAGCAGGATTATGGAAAATCCTTCCGGGAATTGAAGTTATATTATAATATGAGCAAAGCGTCCGTACTGCTGACCTCCACGGAACAATCCGTCCCGGAGATCGCCGCGATATGCGGCTACTCGACGCCGGAACAATTCTATCATGCATTTAAACATTATTATCAGACGACACCGGGCAAATACCGCGCCTCCCACAAGAAGAACCTGCCCGGGGCATGATCTTCCCTGTAATGACAAAAGCCTGCGCACAGCGCTTATGCAGCGCCCTGTACGCAGGCTTTTTCTTCTTTCGTTTCTACTGGAAATAAGCGACTCCCGATTCAAAAATATGCTGGTTCTGATCGCCGGCAATATTGATCGCCACGGAATCTCCGATCCGCTCCGAATGTGCCATCTTACCAAGTACCCGTCCGTCCGGGCTCGTTATCCCTTCGATCGCGTAATAAGATCCGTTCGGATTGAACGCCTCGTCCATCGTCGGATTGCCGTCCGCATCCACGTACCGGGTCGCGACCTGCCCGTTTTCAAATAACGTCCGGATCCATTTTTCACTCGCGACAAACCGTCCCTCTCCGTGGGAAGCCGGGATGGAACAGACGCTTCCGAGCGGGACCTTCTGCAGCCACGGCGATTGATTCGTTACGACTTTTGTATAGACGCTTCTGGAAATATGCCGCCCGATCCGGTTCATCGTGAGGGTCGGCGAATCCGCTTCCAGCTCCACGATATCCCCGTACGGCACAAGCCCCAGCTTGATCAGCGCCTGGAACCCGTTGCAGATCCCGAGCACAAGGCCGTCTCGCTGATTCAGCAGATCCCGGATCGCTTCCTTTAATTTCGCGTTGCGGAACGCGGTCGCGAAAAATTTGGCTGACCCCTCCGGCTCGTCGCCGGCGCTGAAACCGCCGGGGAACATCACGATCTGTGCGCGGCGGATCGCTTTTTCAAACGCGTCGACCGAATCCCGGATTCCCGCCGCGTCCAGATTTTTGAATACGACGACTTCCGTATCCGCTCCGGCAGCCTCAAAGGCTTTCGCCGTATCATATTCGCAGTTCGTTCCCGGGAATACCGGGATAAATACGCCGGGTCTCGCCACTTTGTGCCGGCATACATAAACTTTTTTCGCATCATAGAGCGGCATATCCGGCGCCGCCTGTTCCGCGCCCGACCGGGTAGGAAATACTTTTTCAAGCGTCCCGGTCCATGCCTGCAGAGCGTCTTCCATCGAAATACGTTCCTTCCCATATACGAACGCCGGTTCTTCCGTCACCGTCCCGATCACCGTATACGGAACCGGAACCTCTTTGAGCTTCTCCGCTTCCATTTCAAACAGGATGGAGCCATATTCTTTTGCGGCAAGCTGCTCCCTTGCGATCGCCGGATCGATGCTGACGCCCAGCCGGTTGCCGAACGCCATTTTGCTGACTGCCTCTATGATCCCGCCGAAGCCGACCGCGTACGCGGATAAGAACAAATGCTCTCCGGCGGCGCGGTGCAGGGCGTCATAAAGCTCCATCACCTTATCATAGACCGGAAGATCATATTCATCTTTCGGTATATCCGTCTTGATCAGGACCGTCCCCGCTTTTTTCAATTCCGGGGTTATGATATCCCCGCTGCCCGCGACGTCGACCGCGAAGGAAACAAGCGTAGGCGGCACGTCAATATCGTTGAAGGTACCAGACATACTGTCTTTCCCGCCGATCGAGGGAAGTCCGTATCCGATCTGCGCCGCATATGCGCCGAGCAGCGCGGCAAGGGGTTCGCCCCAGCGGGCGGGATCTTCCCCAAGGCGTTTGAAATATTCCTGGAACGTAAACCGGATCTTTCTACCGTCGCCGCCCGAAGCGATGATCCTCGCAATGGAATGTGTGATCGCGTAAACCGCGCCGTGATAGGGGCTCCAGGAAGATAGATACGGATCGAAGCCGTAACTCATCATCGTAACCGTATCGGTTTTTCCATGCAGAACCGGGAGCTTCGCGATCATCGTCTGGATCGGCGTCAACTGATATTTCCCGCCATATGGCATCGTCACAGTGCCCGCCCCGATGGAGCTGTCAAACATTTCGACCAGCCCTCTCTGCGAGCAGACATTCAGATCCGCAAGGGTTCCCAGCCATAATTTCCGGATATTCTTCTCAGCCGGAACCTTCGCCAGATAATTGTCGTCCGGATCCGGCATGGTCACTCTCACATCCGTCTCCTGGTGCGCGCCGTTTGTATCAAGGAACGCGCGGGAGAGGTTGACGATCTCCTGACCCCGCCAGGTCATAACAAGCCGCGGCTCCTCCGTGACGGTCGCTACTACCACAGCTTCCAGATTTTCTTCCGCGGCGCAGACGAGCATCTGCTCCACGTCTCTGGGAGCAACGACGACCGCCATGCGCTCCTGGGACTCGGAGATCGATAATTCTGTCCCGTCCAGCCCGGCATATTTCTTCGGCACCTGATCCAGATCAATGCGGAGCCCGTCCGCGAGTTCCCCGATCGCGACCGATACGCCGCCCGCGCCGAAGTCGTTGCACTTCCGGATCAGCCGGCTCACTTCCTCCCGGCGGAACAGGCGCTGGATCTTTCTCTCCGTCGGCGGATTGCCTTTCTGCACTTCCGCCCCACATGTATGGATGGATTCCTCCGTATGGACTTTGGACGATCCCGTTGCGCCTCCGCAGCCGTCGCGTCCGGTCCTGCCGCCCAGCAGGATGATCTGGTCGCCGGGTTCGGAACTTTCCCGGATGACGCAGCGCCTTGGCGCGGCGCCCATCACAGCCCCGATCTCCATGCGTTTCGCGACATAATTGGGATGATAGATCTCATTTACAAGACCGGTCGCAAGCCCGATCTGATTGCCGTAGGAACTGTAACCGTCCGCGGCTCCGTTGACTAGCTTTCTCTGCGGCAGCTTTCCGTGAAGCGTTTCTTTCAGGGAAACGGTCGGATCAGCCGCGCCCGTCACGCGCATCGCCTGATATACGTACGACCGCCCTGATAACGGGTCGCGGATCGCCCCGCCAAGGCACGTTGCCGCTCCTCCGAACGGTTCGATTTCCGTCGGATGATTGTGCGTTTCATTCTTGAAGCTGACCAGCCATTCTTCCTCTTTTCCATCAATAACGACCGGTACGACGATGCTGCATGCATTGATCTCGTCCGATTCCTCCATATCTGCCAGCTTGCCGTCTTTTTTCAGCTTCCGCATCGCCATGAGCGCAAGGTCCATCAGACAGACAAATTTATCCTTCCTCCCCGCGAACAATTCCTCCCGGTCCGCGCGGTACGCCTCATACGCGTCCGCGATCGGCTTCCGGTAGCAGCCGTCTTCAAACATCACGTCCTTCAGTTCCGTGGAAAATGTCGTGTGGCGGCAGTGATCCGACCAATACGTATCCAATACGCGGATCTCGGTCATCGACGGATCTCTCTTTTCTTCCTCGCGAAAATATTTCTGGATATGGAGGAAATCCTGAACCGTCATCGCAAGCGAAAGCGAATCGTACAGTTGGTGAAGCTCCTCCTCCGGCATATGGGCAAATCCATCCAGGATCTTTACATCATCCGGTTCTTCAAACTCTGTCTTCAGCGATTCCGGTTTCTTCTCCGACGCCATCCGGCTGTCCACCGGATTGACGCAATATTCGATGATCTGCCGCATCTGGTCATCCGTCAGCTCGCCCCGGATCACATAAGTCGTCGCCGACGCGACGATCGGATCCTGCGTCTCGTCAAGGAGCCGCAGGCACTGCTGGGCGGAATCCGCCCGCTGGTCAAACTGCCCCGGCAGAAATTCTACGCTGAATATATGATCGCCGTCCTCCGTCGGGAAACTCTCCTCATACAACTGATCGACCGGCGGTTCCGAAAATACGGTATACCGCGACCTCGCGTACGCGTCGTCGGAAAGATTCTCCACATCATAGCGGATCAGAATCCGGACGCTCTCCGCCTGCAATCCTAGATAATCCCGGATCTCCCCCAGGAGCTTCTTCGCCCTGACCGCGTACTCCGGCAACTTCTCTGCATAAACCCGTCTTACCTGACTCATATGTTCACCTCATCCATCTTACTGGTTATTCCGTAACTACAACGATTATAGCGAATTATCGCCGCTTTTGCAAGAGAGGATCCTTGTCTTTACAAAATATCGAATCAATGCTATGATAGAAAAAATAACCGATTATCTGAGATCAGAAAGATACCCGGATTATCCCGGAGAAAGTGATGAGGAATCAACCATGCATCAGGAACATGAATGTGGATGTGACTGCGGTCATGACCATGAAACCGAAGAACCTACCGTAACCCTTACGCTGGAAGACGATACGGTGATCGAATGTGACGTCGTAGCGATTTTCCCCGCCGGCGAGAGGCAGTATATCGCGCTTCTCCCCAAAGAGGACGAAGACGGGGACGTCTTCCTCTATCGTTTCACCGAGCTGGAAAACGACGAGATCGACCTGGAAAGCATTGAGGACGACGATGAGTATGAAATGGTCGTCGACGCGTTTGATGAATTGCTCGACAACGAAGAATTTAACGAGATGGAATAAGGGTAAAAAGGTACGGCGTTCCGATTCTGCCGTACCTTTTTAATTCTCTTTTTCAAATGAAACATCCTTTTTCTGAGGATGATCGCCTGCCTCCTGCATTTCCTGCACAAAACGGCTGATCGCGTATGTTTTCTGAAAGATCTCCCTCGGATAGCAGATATGCAGGTAGTCCTTCGCCCTGGTCATCGCGACATAGAACATACGGCGTTCTTCCTCCAGCTCCGAATCTTTCACCGCCTTCTTGTAGGGCGTTATCCCATCGCACGCGTCCACCAAAAATACGATCGGATATTCCAGCCCCTTGGAGCTGTGCATGGTCGTGACGGTGATCCCGTCCGTCTCCTGCAGGCGGGCGCGCTGCCTTGCCTGATCCTCCAGCTCCGCCGTATATTGCTCAATATGCGCGAACCAGTCTTCCTGCCTCGTAAACGGTCTTGTCGTTTCCTGAACCTGATCCAGCACATCCAGCAGGTCTTCCTTCTTCATATTGCGGAATTGCGCGTATTCTTCCAGATAATCCTCATACCCCACGACATGGCGGATATAGCTGACCGCCCCGTACGGCGGCACGTTCCGTATCCGCCCCAGATCAAGCTGTAATTTCTGTATCCGTTCCGACACCCACGGTTTATCCGCGGTATTCTGCTTCAATTCCTCCAGGTTGACATGGGAACCGGTCAGCCACTCCCGGCTGATATAGCGCTTCGGCCGGTTCATGATCCGAAGGAACAGGGCGCGTTCCCGGTTTCCATGGGCGAGTTTCAGATAGTCGATGATATTCCGCGCGATCCAGTGGTCATACAGATTGGGGATCCCGTCTTTCATCACAAACGGGATGTTGTATTCCATCAATTTCTCGACAAGCATTCCCGGCTGCATATTGGTCCGGCAGATGATCGCGATCTCGTTCCACTGATATCCTTTTTTCCGATATTCCTCGATCAGGGCAAGGATCCGGACGTTTTGCTGCGCCTGCGTGTCGAACCGCTCCACCGCCACGTCTGCCCCGGGCTCCCGGAACGCTTTTCCGTGCTTGGAAAACCGCTCCCTGTTGTTCCGAATCACGCGCTGCGCGGCTTCCACGATATTCGGGGTCGAACGGTAATTATAATCCAGAATGACCCGCTTCGCCTCCGGGTACTGTTTCTCAAACTCCAGCATAATGCCCGGTCTTGCTCCGCGGAATCCGTATATCGACTGATCGTCGTCGCCGACAATGAACAGATTGCGGTTCGGCTCCGCCATCATCCGAATGATCTCATACTGGATCTTGTTGATATCCTGAAATTCATCGATCAGCAAAAACGGGAACCGCTCCTGCCACATATGCAGGATGTCGGGACGCATCTGGAACAGCTCTTTTGTATAGGTCATCATGTCGTCAAAATCGATCCGATGGTTGTTTTCCTGCTTCCGGAGATATGCCTGGTAAATTTTGCGGAACACCTCCGTACTGCAGGATGTGCTGTAATAGTGTTCCAGGGAGATCTCCTCGCTTTTTACCATGCTGATCTCGGCTGCGAGACTGGTGATAAAATCCCCTTCGTCGTCGATATCGAGTTCCATGCGCTCCAGAATATCCCGCAGCATCATCCGTTTCTGCGGTTCCAGAAGAATATCCTGCGCCGTATAATGATAATGCTGCTTCAAAATCTGAAAAAAGAGCGAATGAAAGGTACAGAAAGTAACCGGCAGGTTCCCGGAACCTGCCAGCTTCTGAAAACGCTCTTTCATTTCATGCGCCGCCGCCTTTGTAAATGTAATGACCAGTATGTTGCGCGGCGCGACGCCTGCTTCTCCGACCAGATACCGGGTGCGGTGGGTGATCACCATCGTTTTGCCCGAACCGGGTCCCGCGATCACGATCATCGGGCCGGAAATATGTGTGATTGCCTCTTTCTGCGCGTCATTGTATTGTGTCAATTATTGTGCCGCCTCCAGTTTTTCTATTCCGATCCGGATCCTGCGCAGCGTTTCCTCCTTGCCGATGATATTCATGATCTCAAACGCTCCCCCGGGCGTCATCTGTTTGCCCGAAACCGCGGTGCGGACAGGCCACAGCCCGGTGCCGTTTTTGATCTCTTTCCGCGCGATATAATCCATGAGCACCGCCTGCAATCCTTCGATCGAATAATCGTCCGTCTGCTCCAGCAGGACGATCTCGTCTTTCAATATCTCAAGTGAATTTTGTAGATTCGTTTTCATCTTTTTGTGCGTATACATGGATACGTCGTAATCCGGCAATTCCTCAAAAAAGTCGATGTGCTCCCGGATCTGCGAGAAAACCTCGATCCTTGTTTTCACAAGCTCCAGGATCTTCTTCACGTCATAATCCTTTGTGATCACCTCGCGGTAATACGGCATCGCGGCTTTGCAGAACGCGTCAAAGTCCATCGCCTTGATGTACTCGCCGTTCATCCACGCGAGCTTGACCATATCAAATACGGCAGGCGATTTGGAAATATGATGATAGTCAAACGCCTGGATCAGTTCCTCCAGAGAAAAGATCTCCCTGTTGTCCTCCGGGCTCCATCCGAGCAGCGCGACAAAATTTATAACCGCGTCCGATAAATATCCCTGCTCCAGCAGATCTTCATAAGAAGAATGTCCGCTCCGCTTGCTCAGCTTCTGATGCTCCTCGTTCGTGATCAGCGGACAGTGGATATAGACAGGAACCTCCCATCCGAACGCTTCATACAGACGGTTGTATTTCGGGGAGGAAGACAGATATTCATTTCCCCTCACGACGTGCGTGATCCCCATCAGATGGTCGTCGACCACGTTGGCGAAATTATAGGTCGGATATCCGTCCGACTTGATCAGGATCATATCGTCCAGCTCCGCATTGTCAACCGTGATCGTGCCGTAAATCTCATCCTCAAAGACCGTCGTGCCGGTCGTCGGGTTATTCTGGCGGATCACATAAGGAACCCCCGCCGCCAGTTTTTCTTCTACTTCTTCCCTGGTCAGGGAAAGACAGTGCTTGTCATACGTCACGATCTCTTTTCCGGCGACCTCCGTGCGGAGGCTGTCCAGGCGTTCCTTATCGCAGAAACAGTAGTACGCTTCTCCGCGCTCGATCAGCTGCTTCGCGTAATCCAGATAAATTCCTTTCTCCTGTCGCTCGCTCTGGACATACGGACCGACGCCGCCGTCCCGATCCGGTCCCTCGTCCGGTATCAGCCCGGTTCTGGCAAGCGTCCGGTAAATGATATCGAGCGCGCCTTCCATAAACCGTTCCTGATCGGTATCCTCGATCCGGAGGATGAAATCCCCTCCCTCATGCTTCGCGATCAGATAGGCATACAAAGCGGTACGTAAATTTCCAACATGCATCTTCCCGGTCGGGCTCGGTGCAAATCTTGTCCTGATTTTTTTCATCCTTTCCTCCTATATACGACCTTCCAGTTCATGTGGAACATAAGCTTCCACATAAATCCCGTCGTCCCTGTATTCTTCTTTCTGCAGCTGACCATAACGGCGGATCAGCTGGATCGTCCCCGCCGCCTCATATGGATATGTTTTCTCAATATAGATCGTCCGTTCGCGCAGCACCCGTTCCAGCAGACCGCAAAGCCCGTCCAGTCCGATTTCCTCCCTGGCGGAGATCTTTATCGTATAATCGGCGTTTGGATCCTTCATCATCCGCATTTCCGAAAGGCGGTCGATCTTATTGAACGCGGTGACAACCGGCTTATTCTTCACTTCAAGCTGACGGAGCGTTTCATATACGGCGTCCATCTGGGTTTCCATCTGCGGGCTGGACGCATCCACGACATGGAGGATCACATCGCTGTAAACCGCTTCCTCCAATGTGCTGTGGAACGCCTGGATAAGCGGATGCGGCAATTTCCGGATAAATCCGACCGTATCCGTCAGAAGCGCCTTCCTGCCGGACGGCAGGATCAGTTCCCGTACAGTCGGATCGAGCGTCGCAAAAAGCTGATCCTCCTCCAAAACGCCCGCGTTGGTCAGATGGTTCAGAAGCGTCGATTTGCCGACGTTCGTATATCCGACCATACAAATGACCGGAATACGGTTCCGGCTTCTCTGTCGCCGCTGTATCTCCCGGTGGCGCTCCACATCGCGGAGCTCCGCCGATAACTGGGATATCCGCTCCCGGATCAGGCGGCGGTCGACCTCCAGCTTTTTCTCACCCGGTCCGCGCGTTCCGATCCCGCCTCCGAGCCGGGAAAAGGAATCCCGCAGACCGACAAGCCTGGAAGATCGGTACCGGAGCTGCGCGAGCTCCACCTGGACCTTTCCCTCTTTCGTTTTCGCGCGGGCAGCAAAAATATCAAGGATCACCAGCGTCCGATCCATGATTGTTACATCCAGCAGGTCGTGGAGGTTCCCGAGCTGCGCCGTCGTCAGCTCGTCGTCGCAGACAATGCCCGTCGCACCGGTCTGGCGGATCAGCTGCTCCAGTTCCTCTATCTTACCCTTTCCAACATAGGTTCCCGGGTGAACCTGCTCCCGGTTCTGTACGCATCGCCCGGCGACAAGCCCTCCTGCCGTCAGGATCAGTTCCTCCAGTTCATCCAGCGATTCCTCGACTGACAGCTGCTCCGGCGAAGCGACCGCAACCATGATCAATTTTTCCGGTTTGTGATCGATCTCATATAATTTTTCCATTGGTTCATTATAAAAGATTCCCTGTCATTTTACAAGTATAGATTTTATCCCCGTCCCGGCAACTTCCCGCCGCTACAGATAAACGTTCGGCAGGATCTCCTTTTGATTCAACGCGCCGTACCCCACCCGGTAATCCGGATATCGGGTGACGGACGGGAGCGGCAGCGCCATGCGGCGCATACTTGCCTTGATCCTCTCCCCGTACATCAGACTGTCGTTTCCCTGCACAATGCCCCATTCCATCATCAGGGATGCCGTCCCGGTCGCGTACGGCGTCGCCATCGACGTGCCGCTGAGCGTCCGATATCCGCCGTCCGGCGCGCAGGAAACAATATTGACGCCGGGAGCCACGATATCCGGCTTGACTCTCCCGTCAGCCGTATATCCCCTGCCGGAAAAAGACGCGAACCGCATCGTTGATGCATCATACGCCCCGACGGAGATCACGCGGATGGCAGTCGCAGGGATCGTCAGGGTCGTATTCTCCGCCGGATTCAGAAATCGCGTATTCTGGTTTGTCTCTATCGCCACCGGAAGCCAGATATGATACGTTCCGTCAACGATCCGAACCGGCTCCACCTCAAGCCGCCAGATTCCCGTCTCAACAAACGGATTTCCTTCCATCACGACGAGAAATAATTGCTGGATCTGGATCGGCGTCGGAAGTCCGGAGTACAGATAGAGCTCAGTCGTCCGGTAGATTGCCTGCTGGAGCCTGGACGGATTCGGCATCGTCCCCATCAGTCGGTTGTTCGGCGCGTAAAGCCGGACATTAAATTCATCGACATAATTTTTCCACAGCTGGACGCTGATCGCCCGTTCCCCCGGCGCAACAAACCACTCGGCGACCCGTCCCTGATCATCCGCGTCCGGCACAGACGCCTGCCCGGTCGGAAACAGCTTTCCCTCAAAATGCCTTGCCGTGTTTCCCTCATTTCCCATTCCGCAACACAGAACAGATTGCCCGATCCGCTCCAGGCTGTCGATCCGGTTGTCCAGCAGGCTTCCCCCGTTGTGCGCGCCGTAATTATTTCCATAACTGATATTGACGGCAATCGGCTTTCCTGCCTCCGCCGCCGTAAAAACGCAATATTCGATCGCGTATTCCAGGTTGGAGGATTCGAGCAGGTTCGTCGCCACCGGATTTGATATCTTGACAACGATCAGCTCCGCCTTCGGCGCGACGCCCACGATCCTTCCGTCCGAAGCCCTCCCGTTTCCCGCCGCGATGCCCGCGACATGGGTGCCATGCCCGCTCTGGTCGGTGCTTGGGACAATTTGAAGCTGCCCGGCGCGGTCCGGCTGCGCAAGCGCGGCATTGATCTGTTCCCTCGTATAAACAGTCCCGATCGGATACCCGGGCGGCGGATCACCCTCCACCGTCTGATCCCATAACGCAAAGATTCTGGTACTGCCATCCTCATTCCGGAAATCCGGATGAGAATAATCAATACCAGAATCAATGATCCCTATGAATGTTCCTTTTCCTGTCAGCGCCATCGCGGTCTCTCTGTCCATTTTTACCAGTATATGTGCCATTCTCCGCGTATAGCACTCACACGCCGATTCCATGCGCGTTGATCTGGCGGCGCGCTTCCCCTGATAGCACCGTCCGAATCATTAAACAGAACTTTTCTTTCACTGCAGGATCGGTTCTCCCGCCGCGGCTTTCAGGATCAGCAGCACATCGTTCACATCCAGCACATCATCTCCGTTTACGTTCCCAATCCTGAATTGTTCATCGGTGGAGGTCGTCACCGCTTTAAGGGCAAGCAAAGCATCGATTGCTGTGATAGCTCCATCTCCATTCATGTCTCCGAGCAAATCATCCTCCCCGATGCCGATGACCGTATACAGCTTTAACTCATACAGGTTCAAAACCGCGAACTCCGGTCCCATCAGGCGGATATACCGGTACGCTTTCTGATCCTGGAACTGTTCCATCCCGACATACCGCATTTCCGAATCGCTGGAATTTTGGATCGTATACAGGTCGGTATACGTCTGTCCGTCGTCCGACCCCTGCAGAACCGCCCCGTCCAGCCGCCGCGCTCCGTTCCTCGCCTGGAAGCCGACCTTCGTTATGATCTGGGGTTCCTTAAATTCCACGCCGCAGTATCCTCTCATCTCGCCGTCAAAATACGAACCAACATCTTCTTCCGTGCCGTCAAACGCCGCCCGGTAATCCACGTTCACTCCGTACGCGTAGCTGCCGCCCTGCTGCCAGCCGCCGCTTCCAAAGATCTGTTTCACATATTTATTTTTCGATACCGGTCCCGGCAGCGTGACGCCCTGGTTTTGTTCGCCGCTAAAGATATCCAGGTCCTTTGTCAGCTCCACCTCGTCCCCTTTCTGGGGCTTCGGTTCATAATATTTCTCATTCAGATACGCGTTGATCGCCTGCACCGCGCCAAGCGGCAGCGCCTTATCAAAGATCATCACTTCACAGATATCGCCCTTGAAGCAGGACGGGTCGATTTCGGCGCCATGGTATCCGCCCAGATATCCGACCGTATCGTCCACGCCGTCCATCGTGAGGGGCGCGTCGTCCTTTTCATGGATGGGCGCGCAGTCCTTGTCATACAGCGTCGCCACCGCATTTTCTTTTACGAATACCGTAGTCGAAAGCGCCGTCCCGATATCCCCCGGGGATTTCTCCGCCGTATAAATGCACCGCTCCGGCATCCGCACGCTGACCACGTCCTCATACGGCGTCAGGGCAAACTTCCCATCCGGCGCCGATTCGTGGAAATACAGCAGCGCATTCGCGTCCCCATCAACGTTCGCCGGATCCTTCCCCGACAGCCCGGACGTATTCCTGCTCACCACAACCGCGCTGAAGCTTTCTTTTCCTGCCAGGACGTCCTCAAACTCAAACTCCAGTATGTCGTCCTCTCCGTCGAAACGGACCGCGGGCTCCTGGTTCTCGCCCTGTTCCACATATTCCGGATCCGTCTCCGCTGTCCCGCTCCCGACTGTCCGGACCGCGCTCCCCGCGTCATGCCCATTGCCGGACTGGTCCTTCCACGCCGTCACGGTTCCATCTTCGCTTACCGTTACGCCCTTGTCCGCCCGCAGCCACAGCTGCAAGCCGTCCGTCGGGATCTCCGCCGGACCGATCTCCGCTTTGGCAAGCCCCATCGCGACAAAGTTCGGTCCTGCCCCTTCTCCCTGGATATGGATCGTATTGCTTCCTTTTTTCAGCTCCAGCGTAACCTGGAGGACGTCCAGGCAGTTATCCGAGGAGATGGCTTTCCCGTTCCCGGAATCCGTTACCCCGATCACCGCGTCGGTCACGGCTCCTTCCGACCCGTTCGCTGATACCCGGAACCTTCTTCCGGCTGTCCCAAAGCAGAGGACATATACCGTATAATCCCCTCCCCGTTCAAGGGTAACTTCCTTTTCCACATAGCCGGTCCATCCGCCTGCGCCTCCGTCTACCCCGTTGATCCGTTTGTAGGACAACGGCAGCCCGTCCCGGTTGATGCCGAATACATTGCTCGCGTCGTTCGTGTTCTGGGATACGCCGAAATCAACCATCGAGACGTCCCCGTTCGTCCCCTGGTGGTTCTCCACATCATCCGCCCAGTAGGGACCGATCACATCCGTCCTCGGCGGCATGGTCGGGATCGCGTCCGTGGAGATCTGCCCTCTCGACGGCTCAGACACCTTCCCGTCCCGGACATAGTACACCCGGTAGGTTCCCTTTTCCTCCGGGATCGCGAGCGTCCCGCCCTGTGCCCGGATCACGGTGCTGCTCTCCGTAAATTCTTCCGTCCCTTCCGGCGCCAGCCAGATCTCCCCGTCCACATCCGGCACGCTGATCTGCGTGATCCCGGTTTCCGGCGGGAGACGGTAATCCGTCGGCAGCACGACGTCCTGGATCCGGTCTTCCATAAGGCTGAGGTACCGGTCCTCCAGCCCCGCGTTCCTTATGATCGAGATCGGTTCCTCCTCCGACCACATGCCGCTCTTGTTGATATGCTTGTTCGTGATCGTCGTCCCGGGCTCATAGTTCCCTGTCGTCGTATACAGGCTGGTCGTCGTATAGTTATTGTCAAACGAGTTCTGCCCTTTCGGGCTTCCTCCCCATTTCCCGCAATCGATCGCCGCCTGGTCTTCCCTCACTTCGATCACGTTGTTGTTCCCGTGCAGGTACATCGTCCCCTCGTCCACATGGATGCCGCGGCTGTGGTAGCCGTTCTGCCCCACTTTCGACAGGTAGTTGTTGCTGATCTCCGATCCCTCCATCGGGCTGAGCGTATAAACCGCTCCTCCGTCAGCCAGAATGTTGACGGTATCATAAATCCGGTTGTTCAGGATCTTGTTGTTTTTCAGTGTTTCGATCGGTTTGGAATTGCCGTTTTCATCTTTTACGGTACCGCCCCATCCCCATCCGAGGGAGATGCCGCTGTACGGCGTATTCTCCATGTCGTTATGCTCAACGAGCAGGTCGGCTCCGAAAAAAATCGTTATGCCGGGGCTCCCGTACCAGAGCCGCGACAGGTCATGCATATAATTGTTCGTCACCCGGATATTGCGGCAGAGCCCTTCCACGTCCACATCGTATTTTTCTTTATCCGAACATACATTTGTTCCATCTACGGCGGGCGTCCCCTTATCTCCGATATATTGGTGCTGCGGGTGCCCGATGATGAGCGCGCTCGATCCCGTATCATAGATGCGGTTCCCGGTCACTTCGCAGTCCGTCACATCGTTGATCATGTTGATCGTATCGTTCGCGGTATGCCGGAAGATGCCGTTCAGGAACGAAATATGGTCCGCGCTCGTCACTTCCACCGCCGCCGCGGTCAGGTCGCTGCTCCGGTATACATCCGCGCCATTCGCAGGCGTACTGATCCTGCTCATGGACGTCTGGACGCTGACCTTTCCATGGGAACCTGCGATATCATGCAGCATCCAGTCGGAATGTTCCACGGTCAGCCCGTCAAAGGCGATATGGCTCGCGTGGGTCTTTAAGTCCTCGCCCTCCACCCGGATCAGGGTGTCCGTCTGCGGCGCGTATACCTCCGCCGTCTCCATGTCCTCCCCTTCCCGCGGGTAATAATACAGCTTCTTTTCTTTCTTATCGAAATAAAATTCTCCCGGCTCGTCCAGGAACTCAAATACGTTATATACCTTATTTTCACCGCTCGGGCGGTAACCGCCGCTTACTCCGATCACGCCGTAAGGCTGCTCATACAATACGACAGTGCTTCCGTCCTCCGCCGTCTGTATTCCCCTCGCGGCGACGGTCAGCGTATTCCAGGTCATGGTGGACTGCAATTCGATATCCTCCGGATTCCGAATATCCGCGGGCAGATCCCTCGCATTGAACTTTGTCCCGTCAAAGCTCTGCAGATCCTCCCAGGCGTATTCCCCCTCGCCTTTCGTGATCTTGTGCGTTCCATATCCGCCCCTTGCCTGGAGCGAGCGATACGCCATGTACGCCCTCTGACCGTTCACATACAGCGTCCGGAGTTTTTTGTCCCGGTTCAGCTCTGCCACATAAAAGTTCGGATGTTCCGGATCCTTTTCCCATCCTTCTACTTTTACGCCGCCGTTCAATACCGGCGTCTCTCCCGGATAGGCTTTGTACGTGATCGTATGCCCGTTGGTTCCGGAATCTTCCGGTTCAAACTGGATAGTCCGGTCGACCGTATAATTTCCACCGCGCAGATAAACGACGATGTCTTCCTCCATATCCCGGTTCAACTCCCGGACAGCTTCCCTCGCCTGATCCATGGAAGCGTACGGATGATCTATCGTCCCATTCCCTTCCGCGTCGTCCCCGTCCGGCGCGACATAAAGGATCCTCTCCTGCGCCCGTTCCTGCCCATGCGCCGCAGGCATTCCGACACACGAACCGGTCACGCCAAGGATCAGCGCTGCCATAATCGAAATCACATTTCTCGCTTTTTTTCTCATTGATCTATCCCTCCCATATCTTTTTTATCCACATCTGCAACAAAAAATCTCCATCTACCGGATCCCCGTTCCGTTTGGACACCCATATTTTGTTTTATTTTATCACAGGGCGCCTGTTTCCATAATCTCATTTATTCAAAAAAAAGTTCCCAAAAGTCAGAAATTTGACAAAAGGGAACTTCTTTTTGAATTTTGTCCACCTCAGTTTCTTCGATCTGATACACAGGCGGTACCTTTTGGAATATCTCTCTGGAAAAGCAGCGAATGTTACGGCATCTTTGTATACTTTTTATATCCGGGATGCCTCCCGGTCACGCCATACCCCTCCCGCATGGAAATGAGGCGATCGATATTTTCCCTGGAGATTTCCTGCGCGCCTCCGAGCAGATGCGCGTTCAGGCTGATCTGGGCAAACAGTTCCAGCGTTTCCATCCGATAATAAGCTATGATCAGATCGGAACCGACGGTCAGCGCTCCATGGTTCTGCAGCAATACTGCGTCATGCTCCCCAAGATAAGGGGCGATCGCCTCCGGCACTTCGTTTGTGGACGGAGTCCCATACGGGGAAACCGGGACAGAGCCGAGCGCAATCACTGTTTCGATCATAGAATATTCATCCAACGCCTTATTTGCCACCGCGTAACCGGTCGCCACAGGAGGGTGGGCATGAAGGACCGCGCCCACGTCATCGCGCTCACTGTAGCACCGAAAATGCATTTTTATTTCTGACGACGGGCGCAGTCCGGGTTCTCCCTCCAATACGGTCCCCTGTCCGTCAATATGCAAAAGCTTATCCGGTGTAATAAAGCTTTTACTCATTCCGGTCGGCGTTGCGAAAAAAGTACCATCCGGCAGCTTTACAGAAACATTTCCGTCATTTGCGGCGACCCATCCTTTCTGCCATATCCTATGACAGATGTCACAAATCTGCTCTCTCAGGTTTTTATTGCTTAATTCCGTCATTTTATTCACTCTCCATTTGTTTTGTCACATGCTGATATCGTTTATACGCTTCCTGCTCGGTGAAAGCAACGGGTCGATTCCTTTTAACATCGTAATTTTCTCCCTTCTCTTCCCTTATTTTCATATAATATATAACACAGATACCCGTTCCACGCCATACAAAAAAACCGCCATGTTCACAGAATTTATGTCGCATATGCGCAATATTCTGTGAACATGGCGGCTGATCGTCCGGATATCCTGTTATTCTGATGTTTCTTCCATCGCTTTTCCGTTCGCCAGCTTCAGGATCCGCAGCACGTCCGATGTATCGACGCTGCCGTCATGATTGAAGTCCGCCGCGGCAAACTGGGGCGTACCCGGTCCCGCTTCCGTCATTCCCACGGACATCTGCAGCGCGGTCACCGCGTCCGCCAGTTTTACGGAACCGTCCCCGTTTACATCGCCGGGCGCAAACTGGAATTGGATCCGGATGTAATTCATATTGATCGTGGGATCCGAAGAATAAGCGGCAACCTCCACTTCCTTTCTCTCCGCGACCGTAAAGGTGCCGGTCACGATCCGGTTTCCGCCTTTCGGGATCGCCAGCGGCGCGTCATTGATCTTTTGCCCGTCGACATACAGATCGGGATTTGCCGCGTTATCCCAGATATTTCCCATGCACAGTTCAATATCATACGTTCCCGGTTCCAGCTCGAACAAATATTTCACATAGCGTGGATCGATCCCATTCTCAAGCTGATTATGCGCGTAGCGGAACGATACCGTCTTGTCAAGCCCGTCACTCAGCTCCCTCTCATGCGCCCACTGATATGTGGTATATACCCCGTCGTCGGCGTGCGGTTCGACCGCGTCCGTTTCCGACGTAACGACGCCCCATTTGTATCCGGTTTCTTCGTCCGGTCCGTAAATCTGATCCGTCACGCTGTTATTGACGCCGATCCGGTCATTGCCGGACAGGGTCGCCGGTCCGTGGTCCCCGCAGTCTACGAAATAAGCGACGGCAGGATCCGTCTTTAACCGGAAATATTCTTCAACGTCGATCGTTCCGAATGTGAGCTCGTCTTCCTGCTCCTTTTCCGTTATGGAAACCGGGTTCGCCAGCGCTTCCCTCGTCAGGATAAAGCAGTCAAAATTCGGGGCGTAATTCACCAGCTCGTTGGTTCCGGGCGTGGATTTCGTCCCGCCCCACTTCACATGCCAGCTGTCGTCGTTAAAAATACGGATCGTATTCTTTCCTTTCTCAAGGTTCAGATAAACCGTTTTTTCCTTAAACGTATCATCCGAAGATGTATTGATAAAGAAATACCTCTTTTCCCCCGTGATCTGCCCGGATTCATTTCTGACCTGGACCGTCGCGTACTTATCAATGATTTTGATATTATAGGAATGGCTGCCGCAGATGTCGTCGTTGGACTGGAATATCCTCATGGCGTAGGTTCCGTCTTCCGGAGCCTGATATGCAAATTCCAGATATTTATTTTTATCGTCCGCCGCCTGCGCGTCTCCTTTCATTCCCTCAATATACGCTCCGCCGGACGCGCCCTCGCTGTTTTTCACCGCGATGGAAGAACCGTCCAAAACGGCGCTTTCCGCCTCGATTTTCTGAACCGTACCCGCTTCCAGCTCCTGGTCAAATACTTCCGATAATTTCATATAATCGAGGAACAGGGCGGTATCCGCGTCCAGATCGATGATATTGATCCCTTTCTGCAGATAAACGGAAGCCCGCGCTTCCTTCCACGCGCCCGCAGTATTGTCCGCACTGACCGAAGCGCACAGATTGTCCAGCCTGGTTGCCGTATTTCCCACATAGACGTTTATTTTTCCGGAATTTTCCGACTGATACCGGAAAGTCAGATTATAGATCCCGCTCTTTTCCGTCATGGCGGTAAACCGGATCCCTCCGCCGTTCGGAACCGCGTTCGTATCCAATCCTGTCACATATCCGTTTCCGGAAAATCCATCCTGATCCGTCCGGGTCGCGACTCCCGTTTCCGTGCAGTCCGCCAGAGTATTAAAGTCCGCCAGTTCCGCTTCATAGATCCCCGCCGCGCGGTCACTGCCCGTGCCTTCTTTTCCCTCATAGGTCACGCGCAGCGCGTCGTGGATCAGATCGGCGTCCTCCATATTTTCTATCGTGATCCGGTGCCTGCCCGCTTTCAGATCCCGATTGATGCAATAACAGTCTGTGATCGCGGTAAACAAGGTATTTTCCATGATGACCGGATCCAGTTCCTCCCCGTCAATGGTAAATTTCTGTTTCACATTTTTCGGTTTATGCGTGTTCATGTCGTTCCGGTTGGAGCCGGTGCCGTTCCCATACAGGAAATTCAGATTGTAATTTCCATCTGTCGGAATGTCGATCTCATAAGTGATCCGGTCATTCTGTTTTGTCATGAGGACCGCTTTCCCATTCAAAAAATAATAAGTCGGGTTATAATCCTGCGTCCTTTTGACCGTCAGATCTCCGGTTTGCGTATTTTCCGCCTCATACGTCTGCGAATAACTGCGGAGCAGCGGAAGTTCAATCTGCTCATCGTCCGCAGCCGTCGTGATCGTGACATGATAGGCGTCGGCAAAATTCGCGTTCGGAATAAAAATCTCCACATTCCCGTCGCCCGTGATCGCGTAGGTATCGTCTATGATCGTCTGCGTCTCGTTGACCGTGCCCGCATATCCGTTATATTCCGCTTTCTGGACGTTCACATGGACCTTCTCCTCCTGCGCGAACGTTTCCGTCGCACGGATATTTTTGACAAGGAGCCTCTGCATCCCGTCGGCTCCGCCCATGATCACAGTGGACATTTTCTTATTTTCATCAATGGACGCGACGCCGTATAATCCGTTGTACGCGGTGGACGTCTGCACGTCCGCCGTCTTCCCGGACATATCGCCGTACCACTTATAAACGTGCCACGCGCTTGCTCCCTCATTGGCGTCCGAGGTCAGTCCGTTCAGATTATTTGCCTGCTGCCAGAACGGAAGGCATCCATAGATCTTCTCATCCTCCAGCCTCGCGATCCAGTTCACCAGCGCGCCCGGCACGCCGCAGTCCGCCATCGTCGCGTATTCGTTGATCACAACCTGCGGCATCTCCATCGGCGATTCGTGCGTTTTCAGCCAGTTTGTCCAGTCGAGCCCTTCCCAGATCCTTTTAAAATCCGCCATGTTCCCGGACATTGCCTGCAGCTTATCGGTCTCCAGCTCATGCCATGTAACGATATCCGGCATACAATCGTGATCCGCGCAATATTGCATATATCCTTTCATATCCGTTCCGACAAACTGCAGGTTATAAGCGCAGCTGTTCGGTCCGGCAAGCGTCGCCTCGGGATCTCCCGCTTTGATCGCGTCATAATACGCTTTCCACGCGGTATTCGTATCCGCGCCGTTTACCGGCGTACCCTCGTTGATCGGAATATAGATCAGCGCCCGATCAATATCGATCTTGCCCAGTTCATCTTTGCTGTCGCCCGGCGTCCCGTGTGTTTCTTTCCACTGCTGTTTCCATTCATGCACATACGGCGCGATCGTCTCCTCCAGGACTTTTGCATAATCCTTATAATTTGCCGTCACGCCGAAGACGCCGTAATAATTGCTGTTGTACATCATAACCTGCTCGCCGCCGCTGGTCAGGAACGTTTCCGCGACATCCAGCGCGTCGCCGTACGGATGTTCCGTGCCAAGCGCGCCCTTTGTCGCGAGCACCTTCGGTTTCAGCGGAACAAGCGTATTCGTTGTCGGAACGTCTTCATTTGAGATCCCATACAAAAAGCCCGCTGCCCCATGAAGGATCTCCCCGGTCTGATTTCCCAGATCGACCGTCAGCGTCGGAAGCTGCTCAATCTGCCCGCTGATATCTTTCGCGCTCACAGACTGCATCCGGTTATGCGGCATCATCCCCGTCAGCACCGCTCCCACAAGCAGAAATACAAAAAACTTTTTCACATTCTTTCCCATTTTGTGTCTGCCCCTCCCTTTCCGGATAAATTTCTTGCTATTGTAATAATAACAACCAATCCTGTGAGCGTTCTATAAGAATATTAGCAATTATTAAAACGATATTGACTTTTTACGATATTCCATAGGCGTACACCCCATATAGCGCAGAAAGAGCTTGCTGTAATAGCTGCTGTTATTGAATCCGCAGGAAAACGCGATGTCGGATATGCTCCTGCTGCTCTCGAGCAAAAGATCGGTGCTCTGGCGGATCCGGTACCAGTTTAAATAATAGATCGGCGAAACGCCCGTCATCTCATTGAAGATCCGGCACAGGTATTCCTTGCTTATATTCGCCTGGTCTGCCAGATTCTGAAGCGATATCGGTCGGAAATAATTGTCCCTGATGTAATCGGTGACCGCCTTGATCAGCCCGCTCCTGACCTGCGGAGCCGATCTGTCCGTCTTTTTGGAATTTTTCATCATCCGGAAAAAGATCTCATACAACACGGATTTTATGTAAAGCTCATATCCGAACGCTTTTTCCTCATACGCGGCGCAGATTTCCTCGATCCTGCCGCACAAACTGTCCGGCAGCACAGCCGGGACGAACAGGGAGTGATCCAGCATGGGTCGGATATATTCCGCGAAGATCCGATCCGGCTTCTCGCATAACAGAGCGGGATCAAAAACAACCGCGATAAATCCGTGCCTGCCTCCGTCCGCCGCCCGTATCACGTGAAGCTGACCGGAGTTGACGAAAGCTCCCTCTCCCCGGTGAAACGTATACGGGTCTTTTTCGATCTGAACCGTGACCATTCCCTCCGTTACCATGACAAGTTCAAATTCTTTGTGATAATGAAGCGGCGCGAGCAGGTCATATTGCTGGTCAAATTTCATGCGGTACATCGCAACCGGAAAATCGGAGGTCCCATGCCGCGTCCGTTCTCTCAGATAATCGCGTTCCATCTTTTTTTCTCCCCGGAAAGCAAAAATTCTGGGATCACCCGTTCCTTCCGTTCATCCAGCCGGAACGGGCAATCCCAGATCCCATCATTTCTCTGTCGTTTCCCATTCTGTCCCAAATACTTCCCACTGGCTCAATGCCGGGAAAGGATTGGGCGCGTCCGACTTGATCAATCTGCCAAGCCTGATCCATTCGACCCGTTTCTTTTCTTCGAGCCGGATATATTGCGGCTCATCCGTTTTTCCGGTCGACACAGTGAGCGTACTTCCGTCAGAAAATTCAAATGTGACGCTGACCCACCAGTTATCATGGTCGTTTGCCCAGTCGCAGCGGAACCAGAGCGCCATCTTGTCAATCTCAACCGTCCGCCCAAATTCGATCATGATCTCGGCGTTCGGATCCTGATTGATCCCCCAGGATTGATAGGGCCAGAACCCATGTCCATGGTTCTCGGTCACGCCGTCGATCGCGTTGCGCGCCGCAAATACCGCCTCGCCGCGGGTTTCCACATTCGCGCTCGCGTGCGGATAGCATCCCCGGTTCCCATGCTGGTCATGGCTGTTGAGCGCGAGGTTCCGGTAACGGAATACCTCGTCCTTCTCCGCGTTCCTCGCCGTGATAAGATGCATCTGCCCGAGAAAGCTCTTGGGAGAATAAGAAACCTTTGCTTCCCCGAACGGCACGTCAAACGTCCAGACGGGATTGGTGATATATACGAGCGCGGGTGCGACCGCGTCGTCAACCTGAATGACATAAAATTCATTGACCGCCGCCGTCTGGAACCAGATGGCATCCCCCTCCTCGATCGGCTTGTCATAGACAAGCTGGACCCGGTCCGGATGGGTCTGTTCCGCCAGTACTTCTCCTTTTTTATTCCTGATGCTTAATGTCAGATCTGCCATTGCTGCTCCTCCTTTTTCCTTATACCGCCATTCGTTCATTGAGCACCTGGAGCGCTTCGTCCAGCGCCTCCTGCTCGTCCCGTCCCTCGCACCGGATCTCAACCTCGCTTCCCTGCCTGATCCCGGCGCCGATAATATTCAACAGGCTTTTCGCGTTCACTCGTTTATCCTGAAAGATCAGGAGGACTTCCGACTCATATTTTGACATGGCTCTCGCCAATACTCCCGCCGGCCTCATGTGAAGCCCTTTCTCCGCCTGTATGGTCACTCTGTTCTGAACCATGCTGTTCTCTCCTTTTATATCAATGGGGCAAATAGCCGCAGAAGACTCTGCGCAAGCGTTTTCCCGAACCGGTTTTTCAATTCGGAGTCCGATACGGGCCTGCTTATTTCAAACGTCCGCAGCATATCGTCTTTTACCGAACGTACGCTGTCCGTATGGTACAGAAATACTCCGTTCTCAAAATGCAGATACAGGCTGCGGAAATCAAAATTGGTCGTTCCCACCGTCGCCACCTTATCGTCGCTGACCACGCATTTGGAATGGATGAATCCCGGCGTATACCGGTAGATTTTGACGCCATCCTGGATCAGCCTGGAAAAGTAGGACTGCGTAACCAGAAATACCATCTTTTTATCCGGTATGCCCGGCACGATGATCCGGACGTCGACCCCGCGCTTCGCCGCGAGCGTCAGCGCAGTGATCATCTCATTATCCACGATCAGATACGGCGTCATGATATATACGTATTCCGTCGCCGAATTGATTATATTCAGGTAAATATTTTCCCCGACGATCTCATTGTCGAGCGGGCTGTCCCCGTACGGCTGCACAAAACTGTGATCGTCGCCTGCCAGCGTCTTTCTCTCCTCCGGCCAGAACGATGAAAAATCATGCTCGGTCTCCCGGTTCAGGTTCCACATTTCAAGGAACATCACGGTAAGGCTCCACGCGCCGTGCCCTTCCAGGCGGATCCCCGCGTCCTTCCACTGCCCGTACGGATGGATCAGATTGACATATTCATCCGCCAGGTTCATTCCTCCCGTATACGCAATGTTGCCGTCTATCGCCACGATCTTGCGGTGGTCCCTGGTGCTGATCGCGAGAGAAAAGATCGCACGGACCGGGTTAAAGCTCACACATTCGATCCCCAGGCTCTCCAGATATTTATAATATTTGGACGGAACCTTGATCGCGCATCCCCATCCGTCATAGATGAACCGGACTTTGACTCCTTCTTCCACTTTCATGCGGAGGACGTCCAGGATCTGATTCCACATAAGCCCCGGCTCGATGATGAAAAATTCCATAAAAATATAGGTCTTCGCCGCCCTGAGATCCTTTAGCAGAGACTCATAATACGACTCGCCGTTCGGGAAATACGTCGTATCCGTATGATCCCAGACCGGATATCCCGCGCTTTTCGCGACATACCACGACTGATGGTGGACGCCCGGATCCATTTCGAGCAGCTTTTTCAGAACATCCTCGTCCTGAGGGAGCTGCCCCTTCGCGATCTCATGGATCTCCGACAAATGGAACTGGATCCGCTTCGTCGGGCGTTTGTTCCCATATACAAGATACAGCAGTCCGCCAAATACCGGAAAAAGCAGGATCGGGATCACCCACGCGAGCTTATACGCCGGATTTTCCCATTTATTTACGATCCACAGCACGACAAGAACGCTGAGCAGGAGCATCACCGCATTCACGTAAGTATGATACGCGCTCAGCTTTTCAAGAAACAAGATCAGCCACGCAGCCTGGAGAAGGCAGATGACCGCCTTGATAAAAAAGTTGCTTGTAATCACCCGTTTAATGTGCCGCGGAAGCACCGACTGTTCCCGCTTTAACTCGTTTGTATCCATTTTCGCCCTCTACCGGATCCTTTCGGGGAATCCCACTTTCTTCTGCGCTTTGCGCAATGTCTTTGTCGCGTAGTAGCTTGCCTGTTCGGCGTTATTTTTAATGACTGTGTTGATATAATCTTTATTTTTACAGAGATCCCGGAACCGCTGCTGCAGAGGCTCAAGCTCCGCGACGACCGCTTCCGCGACCCTGCTCTTGAGCGTCCCGTAGCCGAGCCCGCCAAATTCGTTCAGCGCTTCCTCGACGCTGCAGCCTGTCACCGCGCAATAGATATCCAGCAGGTTCTTAATTCCCGGCTTGCTTTCGGAATAAGCGATCTCCCCATCCGAATCCGTCACCGCCTTCCGGAACTTCCTCATGATAACCTCCGGCTCATCCAGCAGCAGGATCGACGCGTTGGGGTTCTCATCCGATTTGGACATCTTTTTGGTCGGATCCTGCAGGCTCTTGATCCGGTCGCCCAGCTTGCCACGGTATACTTCCGGGATCGTAAACACATCGCCGTATATGCTGTTAAACCGCATCGCGATGTCGCGCGTGATCTCCAGATGCTGCTTCTGGTCTTCACCGACCGGGACGAAATCCGCCTGATACAGCAGGATATCCGCCGCCATCAGGACCGGATAGGTAAACAGCCCGGTATTGATATTATCCGCGTGGCGCGCGGCTTTATCCTTAAACTGCGTCATCCGGTTCATTTCACCCATATAGGTGAAGCAGTTCAGGATCCAGGCAAGTTCCGCGTGCGCCGATACGTGCGACTGATAAAATATGCAGTTTTTCTCCGGGTCAAGACCGGCAGCAATATACAGGCAGAGCAGATCCCTGGCTCTTCTGCGCAGCTCCGCCGGATCCTGGCGCACCGTAATGGAATGTAAGTCCATAATCCCATAAAAGCATTTATATTCTTCCGGATCAAGGCTCACCCAGTTTTTTAACGCGCCCAGATAATTCCCCAGAGTCAGCGTCCCGGTCGCCTGCATCCCGCTGAATAACGATTTTTTTCCATCTAACATGATTGTCACTCCATCTTTTCTTTGTCCTGTACCGCCCCACGCGGACAGATCCGCTGTCGGAGTTCTGTCCTCCTGCCGCCTTTCGGCTCCCTGCCGGTTTTCCTCCGATCCCTTCCATGCGGATACGGGGCGGAACTGGATTTATTTTACCACATCCGCGCATAAAATACAACTATCCGGGCACACTAATTCTGCATCATATCAGACCTTGAAAGGAGATGAAAAACATGAGGGCGAGCGAAGAAACATACGAAAAAGTTGCCCGTGCGTGCAGTGAATTTGACCCGGAGGATACGACTTTTTCATTTAAAAAAGGGTGCGAATGCCAGGATTGTGAGACAAGCTGCTGCACCTGTACGCATTTCAGCGAGGATGAATATTGTAAACTTGACTTATTTGACAAGATCGTGGACCGGATAGACGACTGACCGCCCCGACGGACATCCAGCAAAAACCGGGCGGAGAAAAAAGCTTCTCCGCCCGGTTTTTGCCGATCTCCGTTCCTGACCTCTTATTTTACATAAAACCGATATTCTGTCGTCGTATCATATCGTTCTCCCGCCTTCAGATAGGGGCTCGGGAAATGAGAATGTGTCGTTGCGTTCGGGAACACCTGGGTCTCAAGGCAGAATCCATGGCGTTTTCCGTACTGGACGCCGCCTTTTCCGGTCGGATTTTCGTCCGTGATGAAATTTCCCGCGTAAAACTGCATTCCCGGCAATGTGGTGCTCACGTCCATGGCGATCCCGCTTTTTTCGCTGTACGCCTGCGCGCAGAGACTGATCGCCGTGGAAGGATCGGACAATACCCAGTTATGGTCATATCCGCCGCAGAACCGGATCTGCTCCGTATCCGCGTCAATGTCGTCCCCGATCCTGCGGAAGTTACGGAAATCAAATACCGTGCCTTCGACATCCGCGATCTCCCCGTTCGGCAGGCACTCGTCGTTGCTTACCGTATACTGATCCGCTACGATCCGGAGCTTCTGATCCAGGATCGTGCCGGACGCATGACCGTCCAGATTGAAATAGGTATGATTGGTCAGGTTGCATACCGTGTCCTGGTCGGACACCGCTTCATAATGGATTTGGAGCGTATCGTCATCGCGGAACGAATATGTTACCGTCACGTCCAGATTTCCGGGATAATGTTCTTCCCCGTCCGGACTGTGGAGCGTCAGCACAAGCGCGCCGTCCCTTTCCTCGACCTTCCAGAAGCGCTTGTCAAACCCGACCGTCCCGCCGTGCAGGTGATTGTTCCCGTCATTCAGATTCAACTGATATGTTTTTCCGTTCAGGACAAACCTGCCCTTTTCAATGCGGTTGCCGCAGCGCCCGATCAGCCCTCCAAAAAAAGTCGTCTGCGCTTCGTAGCCGGATACGTCGTCATATCCGAGCGCCACATCCGTAAGCACGCCGTCCCTGTCGGGCACCACAATGGATACGACTGCCCCTCCGAAATCCGTTACCGATACCGACGCGCCGGACGCGTTCGTCATCGTATAAAGAGTTGCCGGTTCCCCTCCGGACGTTGATCCGAACGGTTTTTTTGTGATCGTTGCCATGTTTCTCTCCTCCTTTTGAATGTTTAATTTTCGTCCTCCTCTGCCTGGAAATTCATCACCTGGCGTTTTCTCGCCATTTCATCGCTTTCCAGATATTCATCATAGGTGCACATTTTATCGATCAGCCCGCCGGGAGTGATCTCCATGATCCGGTTCGCCGTCGTCTGGATAAATTGATGGTCCTGGGACGTAAAAAGAATCACCCCCGGAAATTTGATCAGCCCGTTGTTAAGGGCGGTGATCGCCTCCATATCCAGATGATTCGTCGGCTCGTCGAGGATCAGGATATTGGAACCGGAAATCATCATCTTGGACAACATACAGCGTACCTTTTCGCCTCCGGACAGTACCCTTACTTTCTTGACGCCGTCCTCGCCGGAAAACAGCATCCTGCCGAGGAAGCCGCGCACATACGTCGGATCTTTTTCTTCTGAATACTGCGTCAGCCATTCGACGATCGTATCGCTGCAGTCAAATTCCCTCGTATTATCTTTCGGGAAATACGACTGGGATGTTGTGACGCCCCACTTATAATTGCCCTCGTCCGGCTCGATCTCCCCCGCCAGGATCTGAAACAGGGTCGTCGTCGCGACCGTATTCGGTCCGACAAACGCGATCTTATCATCATGCCCAACCGTAAAGCTGATATGATCCAGAACCTTCACGCCGTCGACCGTTTTGGAGATATTCTCCACCGTGAGCACTTCGTTTCCGATCTCCCGATTGGGCCGGAAATCAATATAAGGATATTTCCGGCTGGATGGGCGCATTTCATCCAGTTCAATCTTTTCCAACGCGCGCTTCCTGGAAGTCGCCTGCCTGGATTTTGACGCGTTGGCGGAAAACCGCTGGATAAATTCCTGCAGTTCCCGGATCTTCTCTTCCTTCTTTTTATTCGCCTCTTTCATCTGTTTGATCATCAGCTGGCTGGATTCGTACCAGAAATCATAATTTCCCGCATAGAGCTGGATCTTCGCGTAATCGATATCGGCGATATGCGTACAGACTTTATTCAGAAAATACCGGTCATGGGATACGACAATGACCGTATTGTCAAAATTGATCAGAAATTCTTCCAGCCACGCGATGGCGTCAAGATCCAGATGGTTCGTCGGCTCGTCAAGGAGCAAAATGTCCGGGTTCCCGAACAACGCCTGCGCGAGCAGCACCTTCACCTTTTCCGCCGCGGGGAGCGCGCCCAGTTTTTTTTCATGATCTTCCTGGGGGATTCCAAGACCGTTCAGCAGCGTCGCCGCGTCCGATTCCGCCTCCCATCCGTTCATTCCGGCAAATTCAGCCTCCAGTTCGCTGGCGCGGATCCCGTCTTCCTCGGTAAAATCCTCTTTCGCGTAGATGGCTTCCTTTTCATTGCGGATATCGTACAGCCGCTGATTTCCCATTATGACCGCATCCAGCACCATGTAGTCGTCATACTGGAAATGATCCTGCCGAAGTACCGACATCCGTTCTCCGGGATCCATGGTGACGTCTCCCTTTGTCGGTTCCAGCTCTCCGGACAGGATTTTCAGAAACGTGGATTTTCCCGCACCGTTCGCGCCGATCACGCCATAACAGTTGCCCGGCGAAAATTTGAGGTTGACGTCCTCAAACAGCGCTTTTTTCCCTAATCGCAGCGTAATATTATTTGCACTTATCATTCTTACTCTCCCTTGCTTTTCGGTTTGCGTCAAAAACGGAAATCCCGCTCTCCCTGTTCAATGGAAGCCAGATATTTCGTAGCGGTTTCCTTTACCTTCGGATTTGTCACCCGTTCCATCTCGTTCCGGATCAACTCGTCTCCGATTTTCTTTGTGTCCTCGCTGGCATAATCTTCCAGATATTCTTTTAATGTCATCAGCGCGTTCGGCTGGCAGCAGTTCGCGATCTGCCCGCTCTTGACGAGCTTCATGAACCGGTCCCCGGTCCGCCCCGCCCGGTAACACGCCGTGCAGAAGCTCGGGATGTAGCCGAGGCGCATCAGCCAGTTGACAACTTCATCAAGCGTCCGCGTATCGCTGACGTCAAACTGCGCGGAATTTTCTTCCGGCGTTTCCGGCACGACATAACCTCCGACGCTCGTCCTTGAGCCGCCGCTGATCTGCGAGATCCCAAGGCGGAGCACCCGTTCCCTGCTCTTCTGGCTTTCCCTGGTCGAGACGATCATTCCCGTATACGGAACCGCGATGCGGAGGCATGCGACGATCTTGGCAAACGTATCATCGTCGATGCCATTCTCGAAATCATCCGGATCGATGTCGTCCGCCGCGCAGAGGCGCGGAACGCTGATCGTATGCGGACCGACTCCATGGACCGCTTCCAGATGTTCCGCGTGCATCAAAATTCCCGCAAATTCATATTTATATGTGTCCAGCCCGTACAGGACGCCAAGCCCGACATCGTCGATGCCGCCCTCCATCGCCCGGTCCATCGCGGTCGTATGATAGTCGTAATCCTTTTTGGGCCCGGTCGGATGCAGCGTTTCATAGGCTTTCCGGTTATATGTCTCCTGGAATAAAATGTAAGTACCGATGCCTGCCTCATGGAGTTTCCGATAATTTTCCACCGTCGTCGCGGCGATATTCACATTCACCCTGCGGATCGCGCCGTTTTTATGCTTGATGCTGTAAATCGTCCGGATCGATTCCAGGATATACTCGATCGGATTATTCTGGGGATCCTCGCCCGCTTCGATCGCGAGCCGCTTGTGCCCCATGTCCTGAAGCGCGATCACTTCGGCGCGGATCTCGTCCTGCGTCAGTTTTTTCCGGACGATCGTCTTATTTTTGCGGTGATACGGACAATAGACGCAGCCGTTAATGCAATAATTGGACAGATACAGAGGCGCGAACATCACGATCCGGTTTCCATAGAAATCAATTTTGATCTGCTCCGCCAGCTGTTCGATCTCCCTGTTCTTATCCTCCAGGTCGCACGCCAGCAGCACGGACGCGTCCCTGTGGGACAGACCCTTCCGCTCCCTCGCTTTCTCAAGGATGGCATCAATCCGTTCCCGGTTACTTTTATTTTCTTCTGCGTACCGAATGGTTTCCATGATTTCTTCATGGTTGATAAACTCATCGGCTTTCATTGATTTCGGATCGTACATATGATTATTCTCCCTTCACTATTTTATCAATCAGCGCCCCGTCAAACTGTCCGGAACGGATCATGGCGATCTCATACCGATAGGGCGGAAGCGTCCGCTTCGATTCGCCGGGCAACGCGACATAAGGCGTTTCCAGTATCTTCGGGACACGCGCGAACTCCTCCCGGTAGATAATGTTCATCAGCGTGTCAAACCCGATCTCCCCAAATCCAAAATTCGCGTGACGGTCTTTTCGCGCGTTCCGTTCATTTTTGCTGTCGTTGATATGGAAACACGCGATCTGATCCCTGCCGAGCACACGGTCGAACTGTTCCAGCACGCCGTCGAGATCGTGAATGATATCATAACCGGCGTCGTTAACATGACATGTATCAAAGCATACCCGCAATTTTTCATTGTGGACGACGCCGTCGTAAATGGCGGCAAGCTCCTCAAACGTTTTGCCAATCTCGGAGCCCTTGCCCGCCATCGTCTCCAGTGCGACCGTCACAGGCGTATCCGCCGTGAGGACCTCATTCAATCCCTCACATATCCGGGCAATCCCCGCTTCTTCCCCGGCTCCCACATGGGCGCCCGGATGAAGGACGAGCGTCGTCGCGTGCATCGCCGCGCTGCGTTCCAGCTCCAGTCCGAGAAATTCCACCGCGAGCGAAAAGGTTTCCGGCTTGACCGTATTCCCAAGGTTGATGATATACGGCGCGTGGACGACCACTTCCTCGATCCCATGCTCCCGCATATATTCCCATCCCGCGTCGATATTCAGTTCGCGGATCTCTTTTCTTCTGGTATTTTGCGGAGCGCCGGTATAGACCATAAAGACGTTGGCGCCATATGACGCCGCTTCCTTCGCGGAGCCGAGAAACATTTCTTTTCCGCCCATTCCAACATGCGATCCTATCTTCAACATCGTATCTTCCCCTTATTCTACAGATTTAAGCGACTCCACCATATCGATCCTGCGAAGCGGGACAGACATGACAAGCGTTACCAGGAGGAAAAATCCAAAGGTGATCAGCGCAGCCATGCCGTAGCTCGCGGGATAGATCGTCCTGCCGAACATGGCGATATCGATCTCCGCGACCGTAACGACATAATAGGTGAGGAGCCGTCCGGCACCAAGGCCGAAGGCAATCCCGATCAGCGCCATAAAAAGATTCTCCCGGAAAATATAGCCTGTTGTCTCCCGGTTTTTAAACCCGAGTACCTTCAGCGTCGCGATCTCCCTTTTCCGCTCTGTAATATTGATCACGCTCAGATTGTACAGCACCACGAGCGCAAGGACGCCTGCCGAAATGATCAGCACAAGGATAACCACATTCAGGATATTCATAATATCGTTGAATTTATCCTTTAAGTCCGCGGAATAGCTGACGTTCAAAACAGCCGGCTCCTGGAGCCACGCGGCGTTCAGCCCGTTTTCCTGCTGCTCGTTCATCGTCTGGCCGTACCGGACAAATACCGCGTTGTATTCCGGTACCTGCGCGAATGTTTTCATATACAGCGCCGGAGCCATGTAGATATAGTGATTCGCGTAATTTTCCACAACGCCCTGTATCGTCAGCTCATAGTCGATGTCGTCGCGCACGATCGAAATAGTATCCCCTGCCGACACATGCAGCAGTTTTGCCGCTTTCTCCGTCAGCATCACGCCGTCGTCGAGCAGCGTATACCGGTTCTGGTCCCCGCGGGAGCGCAGCTCCACAAACTGATCCAGCCGGTTTTCTTCTTCCGGCACGATCAGGTTCGCGGTCAGCTCATAGGCTCCGTTCCTGACGTCCTCCGACTGCGCCATCGCGTTTAGGGAAATGCCGTCCGGATCATATGCCCGCGTAGACTCGTTGACGGATGAGAGGTCTTCCCCTGTCGCGCCGTCCAGATATAGCATCGCGTCGTACTTCCATATCGCGCCGTACTGGAGCTGCACGACGTCCCGGATCGAATCGCGCAGGCCAAACCCGGTCAGGGTCAGCGCGGTGCATCCGGCGATCCCAACAATGGTCATCAGCATCCGCTTCTTGTAGCGGAATATATTGCGCGCCGTCACTTTGCGGCTAAAACTCATATGGTTCCAGATAAACGGCACTTTTTCCAGCAATACCCGTTTTCCCGCCGCGGGCGCTTTCGGTCTCATCAGCCTTGCGGGCTCGCCGCGCAGTACGCTCCTGCAGGAATATCCGACCGTCAGACCGACGCAGACGACGGCGGATAAAACGGACGCCGCCGCAAGTCCCCAATGGAACGGCGTCACCTGCACCGGGATCCGGTACAGGATCGAATAACTGTATATGATCACGCGCGGGAATAGCTGGAACCCGATCATCAAACCGAGAACCGCTCCCAGCACCGTGGCGAGCAGCGCATAGATCAGATATCGCGCCAGGATCGTGCCGTCCGAATATCCGATCGCCTTGAGCGTACCGATCGAAACGCGTTCCTCGTCGATCATCCGGCTCATGCAGGTCAGGCAGACGAGCGCGGCAACCAGAAGGAAAAATACCGGGAATACCTTGCCGATGTTATTGATCCGGTCCGCGTTTTCATGATACTCGCGATAACCCGGATTGTCCTCCCTGTCATAGATATACCACTTGGGTTCCTCCAGTTCCTGCAGCTTCCGCTCCTGCCGGCGCAGCTTCCGCCTTGCCTCTTTGATCGCCTGCTCGACACGCTCCTTCTTCTTTTTGTAATTTTCCAGTCCCTCTTCATATTCCTGTTCCAGAATCGTGAGCGCGTCCCTCTGGGAATCGATCATCTCCTGCTGTGACGACAGCTCGGCAAGCATATCTTCGACTGAACCGTCCATCTCCGGCATACGGTCGATCGCCTCGTTCAGCTTATCCTCCATCGAGACGAGTTCCCTGCGCGCGTCCAGAATGATCGATCTCATTTCGTCGAGCGTTTCTTCGGTCGGATTTTCCAGGTCAAGATTGCTGAAATCCAGATATTCCTGTTCTTCGCCGTCTGTTTCCTCTCCGTCCTCCGGCGATCCGTCCTCTGTTTCTTCCAGAACGTCTTCCCCGTCCGATTCGTCCTCGTCCCCGGCCGCGTCAATATCGAAATCTTCATCCGGTTCGTCCGGGGTTTCCTCATCCGCGTCCCATTCGTCCCTGTCGCGGTATTCTTCGTCAACTTCTTCTTCGTCGTCCAGAGTCCCGATCGGCTCCCCGCCGAGGCTCTCATATAATTGCTCGGAATTGTCGATGCGGTCGCGGAGCCGGTCGATCTCGTCGGTTCCCTCCGTTATGGCGTCCGTGCCGTCCTGCGCGTAGGAGCCGTCCCCGATCTGGTTCATCTGCGCGTCCAGGAGCGCCTGCGCCTCGTTGATCTCCGCTTTCCCGGAATCGATCTCCAGCCGCGACGCGTCGAGCGTATCCTTACTTTTTTTCAGTCTTTTTTTGTATTGATTTTCTTTCCTGTCCAGCCGTTTTTCCGCCCGCTCGATCTTATCGCTCGCCTCGTCGTACAGCTGCCGGTAACGGTTCATCTCACGGTTGTCGGCGCACTGGCTGATCTGTTCTCTGATCGACTCGGCGATATCCTGATATTCGTCGGAATAGCAGTTGAGATTCCCCAGGGAAGAAAACCGAAGATAAACCTCCGAATAATATTCGGAAATGAAATTGTCCTGCGGAAGATAGATCACGGTATTGACCGACCCCGCCCCTATGGACGTTTTGCCCCGGTCCGTCGCGTCCACATACAAAGGGCTCGTAAATTTCCCGACAACCGTATACTGCGTATTTTCCAGCGTATCATGGATATCAGTATCCTCGTCGCCCGACGAGAGCGTGATGACCGTATTCAATGGAATATCGTATTTGATGGTTCCGGCGTCCACGATACATTCGTTTGGATTGACCGGCATCCTGCCTTCCTCCAGCGTTACCCGGTTCATCTCCTGCTCTTCATAGTTTTCCAGGGAATATGCGCGCACAACGACATTTTCCGCGCCGTACTGCGCGTAGCAGTCCGTAAAATAAGACGGATATAATTTTACTCCGTTCAGCATCCGCAGCCCGTTCAGGTCATTGTCGTCAAATCCAAAGGTGGAAACGATACGAAAATCCATCAGATTTTTCTGGTCAAAATATTCATCCGCCGATATCTGCATATCCGGTCCCGATGCCCGGATGCCTCCAAAGAAGCCGACGCCGATGAATACGATCAGAAAAATAGAAAGAAACCGGCTTTTATTGTTCCTTATCTCCCGCAAGATCGTGCGGATTATCATTCGATTCATGAATTACCACTCTATACTTTCTACCGAAACCGGATTTTCGTTCTGCCAGGATTCCTCCACCATGCTGTTCTTTAATCGGATCACCCGGTCCGCGATCGGGGCGATAGCGGAATTATGCGTTACCAGAATAACCGTCATCTGATCCCGACGGCAAAAATCCTGCAATAATTTCAGGATCTTCTTACCGGTATCATAATCCAGCGCTCCGGTCGGCTCATCGCAGAGGAGCAGCCTCGGCTTCTTCGCGAGCGCGCGCGCGATCGCGACCCTCTGCTGTTCCCCGCCGGACAGCTGAGCCGGAAAATTGTCCATACGGTTTTCCAGCCCGACGCTCGCAAGCATTTCGTTTGCCGGCACGGCATCCTTATTAAACTGCGCCGCCAGCTCCACATTTTCCATCGCGGTCAGATTTGGGATCAGATTGTAAAACTGAAAGACAAATCCAATATCATATCTCCGGTATTTCATGAGCTGCCCGGTAGAATACGCGCTGATCTCTTCTCCGTCAACGAGCATCCTGCCCTCCGAGCAGGTGTCCATCCCGCCGAGCAGGTTCAGTACGGTCGTCTTGCCGGAACCGCTCGGGCCCACAATCACAACAAATTCACCCTGCTCGATCTGAAAACTGATCCCATTGGCAGCGTGAATGTCAATTTCTCCCATATGATATATTTTATGAACATTTTCTAATGCAACAAAACTCATGAATTTTCCTTCTCTCTGAACATTATCGTTCAATTATACCATCCGTCGATTGAAATTTCAACTAATCGCTGAAAGTATATTCCCATAAAATTTCGTCATTTTCCTGAACCGTCCACTCGGAACAGCCGTATTCCGGCATTTCGCCGTTTACCGTATACGACCACCCGCTGTATCCCCCGTCCGTTTTCTCATAAAGATGATTGATCCCCTGGATATATTGTGTACCAAACGCGGAAGAAAATTGCGACTCCATCGGGATCTCTTTCTCATCCGTCACTTTTTTCAGCACATCATAGACGCTTTTGCCTTTCTCGACCGTGACTTCCGTCTTCGGGAGGATGATCCCGTCCTCCGGGATATATGGTTTCATTCCCGGATTTTCCATAATTTCTTTCCGGTCCAGCGCCGCGTCGCACCGGATCTCAATCGTACAGGCGACCATATCCGGATCAGAGTCTCCCCGAAGCGGCGATTTCACGGCATAAAAAACTGCGCACGCCGCAGCCAGGACGACCACCGCGAGGCAGATCACGATCAACTTCTGTTTTCCTTCGTTTTTCTTTTCTTTCATGTTCCATTTCCTCATTTCTTTATCGATAAAATCCATATTTCAGGCGGATCCGCTCCAATTTCTGTGAAAATCTCCGCTCCAGCAGCAGAACGCACGCCGCCGCGCATCCCCCGTGGCTGATATCATACGGGACACCGGAAGCATACCGCGCGAGAAGCCCCGCCAGGCTAAGCCCCTCCGACGTGCCCATCATCAGCCCGTAACTGATCCAGGTCAGGAAATTCATGATCCCGCCATATACGATCAGCACCGCGAAAAATGTATAAGCGGCGATCAATGCCGTCCTCCGTTTCGCCCGCTCCGGCGGCGCGTTTCCCTCCGCGCGGCAGAAAAAGCAGCCGGCAAAAAAGCCGAGCAGCCCCATCGCGAGCATCTGGAACGGCGTCCAGACTCCCTGTCCGAGAAAATTATTGCTGATCAGCATTGCCATCGCGCCGGTCAGCCCGCCTGCCTTTTTCCCAAGAGACGCGCCGGTCAGGATGACAAGCGCCGTCCCGAGGTGCAGGGGAACCGTATTGGCGCACACGACGTCCGCGATAACGACAAGCGCCGTTAAAAGGGCGAGCAGCACGATTTCCCTTGCCCGTGTTTTCTTTTGCCTATATTGGTAAATGGTAGATCGTTCCATATTGTTCACTGAATTCTCCGTCGTGGGTGACGCATAAAACCGTCATTCCTTTTTCTGCCAAACGTTCCAGCAAAACGCCGAGCATGGTTTTGCAGTCGTTGTCCAGCCCTCTGGTCGGTTCGTCCAGAAGCAGGATGTCCGGCTTTGTCTCGAGAACTTTCCCGATCGCGAGCCGCTGCTGCTGTCCCCCGCTCAGGTCATAGGGATGCGCCTGTTCCAGCCCGCCGAGCCCGAGTTCGTCAAAAAGCGATTCCGACAAAAGCTCCTCTCCTGCCGTCAGCTCAGAAAACAGCGCTTTTGGATTTTGTGGGACCATCGCCGCTTTCCCATAACATTCCACCGTCCCCGCACATGGCTTCCGGATGCCGCAGATAAGCTGCAGAAGCGTCGTCTTCCCGCACCCGTTCGGTCCCACGATCTGGAGAAACGTCCCGCGCGGCACGCGAAGGGACAGGCGGTTCAGCACCCCTTTGCCTTTTTCATAAAAAAACGTCACATCGCGAAGGACAACTCCCATATCGTCGCGCTGCGTATTTTTTCTTTCTCCCCGCCTCACAAGAGGAAAGAAATCCGCCTTTTTCCCGGTCGTTTCCAACAATCTCCCATTCTCCATCCTGCAAGATCGGCTGCTGTAGGGAAGTGCGTACCGGATCCGGTGTTCCGCCAGCAATACCGCCGTGCGGCATTCCCGGTTTCCGCGCGCAACTTCGCGGAGAAATTCTTTCGCCATCGCGTCATCCAGCTGAGCGGTCGGCTCGTCCAGCAGCAGTACGTTCGGTTCCATCGCGAGGATCGAAGCGAGCAGGACCCGCTGCTTCTGTCCTCCGGATAACTGGCTCATATTTTTTTCCATCCATTCTTCCAGAGAAAACAGCCGCGCCATCTGCCGGATCTTCTTTTCCATCCTGTCCTGGTTCCATCCAAGATTTTCCAGCCCGAACACCAGCTCCTGCCACACTTTTTCCGCCACGATCTGCTGCTCGATATTCTGCCCGAGATAACCGACCGTGACCGCGCTCTCCCTCTGGCTGATCTCGCTCAGATCCTTTCCGTTGATCCGGATTTCTCCGGATATTTCGCCTGCCGGAACAAGCTCGCGCTTCATCTGGCGGAGCAGCGTACTCTTTCCGCTCCCGGATTTTCCGGTCAGCAGTATGAAATCTCCCTGCCGCACGGAAAGACAGACGTTCCGGATCGCGGGAGACTGCTGTCCCGCATAGGTAAAGCTATAATGCTCCATCCGTACGATCTCACTCATCCGCGTCCGCCTCCCGTCCGTTTTTCAACTCCGCCGCTTTGTCCTCCGCCAACGGCAGAAGGAGAAGGCAGACAAAGAAGACAAAGGCGCACCCCGTCATGCGGTTCCATTCCGGAAGGATATAGGCGGGAAAAAAATAAAGGCGGAGGCTTCCGCTCAGTACAGCCGTCCATACGGGAATCGACAGGCAGATCAGAAGCGCCGCCAGGATCCAGTCTCTTTTCCTCATCCGGTACCGCCGGTATGACGTCCGCCCCTTTAATCCATATCCCCGCGCCTCCATGGAATCCGATACTTCGATGGAATCTTCGAGCGACCAGGATAAAAGGATGGAAAGTTCTTTTCCCATCTGGGACAGTTTCTTCCTCCTTCCGTCCGGCGTATGCGCGCCGAGCGCGATCTGCCCCTGCCGGACCATCTCGTACCGTTCCTTTAACTGCGGAATGCTCCGCAGCGTCATGGAAAAATACAGGGCGAGCCTGGAAGAGATCCGGCTGAACAGATAATAAATCCGGTCGGAAGACAGGCAGGAGCCCATGATCCCAAACCATATCGCAACCGTCACGACCATTACGACCGCCGATCCCCCATAAAGGAAGACCTCCAATGTAATGGGATGATGGAACAGAGAAAACAGCACGGTTTCTCCGCGGTGCAGAAACAGCGGGTTGATCAGGAGCGAATAAATCGCCATCGGGATCCCCACCCACGCATACAGGAGAAGTCCTTTTTTCCCCTGCAGCCGGATGAGGGACACGATACCGATCATCAGTCCGGCAAGCTGAAAAGCAGGCGGACGGCAGAACATACAAAGCAGCAGGACGGTCAGAAAATAGATCATATGGACCAGCGGATGATGGCTGGCAAACCGTCCCCCGTCCGATCGTCTCATTTCTCATTCCTCCGGTCAGGTCCGGCTCCGTTTTCCGCCAGGCATTTCATGCTCCGCTCCAGGATCCCATGCATCCGGGCGATCGCCATTCCATAATTCAGCATGGGGATCCCCTGCTGCGCCGCCGTCCGGATCCGGTGCTGCATTTCCTGCCGGTTCAACGTGCATCCGCCGCAATGGATCACAAGCCGGTATTTCGACAGATCCGATGGAAAGTCCGTGCCGCCTGTGAACGCGAACTGTATCTTTTTCCCGGTATAAGACCGGATCCACCCGGGAAGCTTTACCGTTCCGATATCCTCGCACTGCCGATGATGGGTACAGCCTTCCGAGATCAGTACCAGATCACCGTCCTGCAGCTGATCCAAAACATCCGCCGCGCGCAGGAATCCATCCAGTTCCCCTTTATAACGGGCAAACAAAATCGAAAACGACGTAAGCGGGATCGTATCCGGGACAATGGCGGCGACCCGCTCAAACGCCTGGCTGTCCGTGATCACGAGCTTCGGCGGCTCCGCGCATCCGCGCAGAACGGCATCCAGCTGTTCCACCTGCGTCACCACCGCCATCGCGTGGTGATCCAGGAGGTCGCGGATCGTCTGCTGCTGCGGCAGGATCAGCCTTCCTTTCGGCGCTGCGCTGTCGATCGGGACAACGAGGACGACCAAATCCCCGGGCATGACCAGATCCCCGACCAGGGTCCTCTTATCCCCCTCCGGCGCGAACGCCGCGATCGCTTCTTTCAGTTTCTCGATATGTATCTTTTCTTTCGCGCTGACAAAGAGGATCTTATCCGCGTCCGCGCCCGTCGCTTCCCGGATCACGCGCCTGCAGTCAGAAATGCGGGACTCCCGGTCCGCGCCCAGGCAGTCGATCTTGTTCGCGACGATCAAAAACGGAATGGCGCGCGCACTCAGCTCCCGCGCCAGCCCGATCTCTGTCTGGTCGGTCTGTTCCCGGCAGTCAACGACAAGGAGCGCGAGATCCGTCTTATGCAGAGTCTGCATCGCTTTTTCCATACGCATTGTCCCAAGCTCGCCCTCGTCGTCCAGTCCGGGCGTATCGATCAGGACCACCGGACCCAGCGGCAATAATTCCATCGCCTTGCTGACCGGGTCGGTCGTCGTTCCTTTCGTATCGGAGACGATCGCCATTGCCTGCCCTGTTATCGCATTCATCACGCTTGATTTTCCCGCGTTCCGTTTGCCGAAAATACCGATATGGATCCGGTTCGCGCCCGGCGTCTCGTTTAAACTCATCTGTTTCTCCTCCTCAATTTTTATGATTTGGCATTGACAACCCATTCATGATACTATATAATACCACTTGTGTTTAGGGGTATAGTTCAGCTGGTAGAATAACGGTCTCCAAAACCGCAGGTCGTGGGTTCAAATCCTACTGCCCCTGTTTTCACAGAATCCTGCCCGGCAGGATTCTTTTTTATGTCACAGGAAATTTCGTCCTGTGACACAAAAAGCCTCCGGCTGGATGCGCAGCTCGCAGAGAGGAAACTGCTGCTTCACAGCCTGCTCGCGCGCAGAAAAAGCCTCCGGTCTGCCGAAGCGATTCCCGGCAAAGAATAGAACAAGGCTGTAAGGAACATCCTTGTTCTTTTTTTTGCCGGATCCCCGCGCATATGTTATTCTATTGCTTTTAACGCCTCTGCGACATTCGCCACACCGACCAGCTTCATCGCCGTCTCGGTCCGAATGGCTTCCGCGTTGCTTTTTGGCAGGATACAGGTCCGGAATCCCATTTTTTCCGCTTCGCGGATCCTCTGTTCCGCCATACTGACTCCACGCACCTCGCCGGCAAGCCCGACTTCCCCGAAAATAACGACGCCCGGATCGATCGGTCGGTTCCGGTAGCTGGACGCGAGCGCAAGGACGATCCCAAGGTCAATGGCAGGTTCCCCAAGCCGCATCCCGCCGGCAAGGTTCACATACGCGTCGCAGGAAGCCAGCTTCATGCCGACTCTCTTTTCCAGGACAGCGATCAGCAGATTCACCCGGTTAAAGTCGATCCCGACCGACGTCCTTCTCGGCATATTAAAATTGGTATCGGTTACAAGCGCCTGGATCTCGATCAGGACCGGTCTCGTCCCCTCGATCGAACAGACGACAACGGAACCCGACGCGTCGACAGGTCGCCCGCTGAGCATGACCTGGGACGGATTTTTCACTTCCACAAGACCTTCCTGGCGCATCTCAAACACGCCGATCTCATTGGTCGACCCAAACCGGTTCTTCACCCCTCTTAAAATTCGGTAGAGCGAGCTTCTCTCGCCCTCAAAATAGAGAACCGTATCGACCATATGCTCCAGTGTACGGGGTCCTGCCACCACGCCCTCTTTCGTCACATGCCCGACGATAAAGACAGCGATCGCCTGTTTCTTGGCGATCTCCATCAGCGACGCGGTCACTTCCCGCACCTGGGACACGCTTCCCGGCGCGGACGAGACATCCGAGGAATGCATCGTCTGAATCGAATCGATCACGACGACTTCCGGGGATGTTTTCGCGATCGCCTCCTCGATGCAGGCAAGATCTGTTTCACACAGCAGCAACAGCTTCTCCCCGGATACGCCGAGCCGCTCCGCCCGCATTTTGATCTGGCGCAGCGATTCCTCGCCGGAAATATACAGCACACGGCAGCCGCCGTTTACGAGATTGCGGCAAACCTGCAGCAACAGCGTCGATTTGCCGATGCCGGGATCGCCCCCGACCAGCGACAGCGATCCTGCCACCACGCCTCCGCCGAGGACCCGGTCAAGCTCGCCGATGCCGGTGCTGATCCGATTGTCTTCCGATATGGATACTTCCGCCAGGCTGGAGGGCATGGTAAACTCCTTTTTCCGTTTGGAAGAAGAACCGGAGCCTGCCGCTGTTCGCTCCTCCACAAACGTGTTCCAGCTTTTGCAGCCCGGACATTGACCCATCCACTTTGTGGATTCATATCCGCATTCCTGACAGAAATATACCTGTTTTGACTTCACCATCAGTTTTTCTCTACCTTAACGGACGCAGGGCGTCCCGCGTTGATCTCAATGCTGATCGGGAGCTTTCCGCCCAGATTGGTCTTCATTTTCCCGATATTGACCTGATCGACATAGACGGTATATTCCTGCTCCGCCTCCAGCCCGAGCGTGATCTGCACGTCCTCCGCGGCTTCTACCTGAAAAGCGACCGCGTTCTCCACCGCCTTAAAGTGAAAGACCGCCGTACCCGGAGTCGACTCATATACAAACATCCCGTTCCGCTCCAGCTTCGTGATCCCGGAAAATGTCTTGATCTTATATTTGTCTCCCTGAAAATCAAAATCAGCCCGTTTCTTTTTGTCGTCCAGTCCATAATTACCAAAGCTCAGCGTTCCGTCATCTTCGATGCGGATCAATTCCTCAATTCCCATACTATCCTCCTGCGCTCTTTTCTTCTATTCTGTTTTCAGTGAAAGAGCATTTTTTACTAAATGAACGGTTACTTTGTCTCCCTTTTTCACCTCGCCGGATAAGATCGCGTCCGACAACAGATCTTCCAACTCGGTCTGAAGCGCCCTGCGCAGCGGACGCGCGCCGTATTTCTCATCATATCCCTTGTCCATGATATAGTCCTTCGCGCCCGCGCTGACACGGATCGCAATGCCGGATTGCTTCTGCGCGCGCCCGGTCAGGTCCTTGAGCATGATATCCAGGATCTGCTTCATATGTTCCCTCTGGAGCATATGAAATACGATGATCTCATCGATCCGGTTTAAAAATTCCGGTTTAAACAGGCGCTTCACTTCTTCCATCACATTGCTTTTCATCTGGCTGTATTGTTTTTTCTCATCATTTCCGGAAGAAAAGCCGAGCAATTTTGGCGTGATGATATTCTGCGCGCCCGCGTTTGAAGTCATAATAATGATCGTATTTTTAAAATCGACCCGGCGCCCCTGCGCGTCGGTGATATGCCCGTCGTCGAGCACCTGGAGCAGGATGTTGAAGACGTCTTCATGCGCCTTCTCGATCTCGTCAAACAGCACGACCGAATACGGACTCCTGCGCACCTTCTCGCTCAGCTGCCCGCCGTCGTCGTGACCGACGTATCCGGGCGGCGACCCGATCATTTTGGAGACGGAATGTTTCTCCATATATTCCGACATATCGACCCGGATCATCGCGTTCTCGCTGCCGAACATCGCTTCCGCAAGCGCTTTGGAAAGCTCCGTCTTCCCGACCCCGGTCGGTCCGAGAAAGAGGAACGATCCGATCGGCCGGTTGGGATCCTTCAATCCGACCCTTCCGCGCCGGACAGCCTTCGCGACCGCGGTCACGGCGTCCTCCTGCCCGACTACGCGCCTGTGCAGGATGGATTCCAGCTTTCGGAGCCGGCTCGTCTCGTCCTTGCTGAGCTTTTCCAGCGGGATTTTGGTCCAGGCGGCTACCACGCGCGCGATATCATTGTCCTTTAAATAAACTTTTCCTTTTTTATCCTGGAGCTGGAGGCTCGCGCCCGCCTCATCGAGCAGGTCGATCGCCTTATCCGGCAGGAAACGGTCGCTGATATAACGCGCCGCCATGCTTGCCGCCGCCTCGATCGCGTCGTCCCGGATAATGACATTGTGAAATTCTTCATATTTCGGTTTCAGCCCATTCAGAATGGCAACCGTTTCTTCCTGCGTCGGTTCTTCCACCGCGATCGGCTGAAATCTCCGTTCCAGAGCCGCGTCTTTCTCGATATACTTGCGGTACTCCTCCCGCGTCGTCGCGCCGATCAGCTGAATCTCGCCCCGGGAAAGGGACGGTTTCAGGATATTGGACGCATCCATCGCGCCTTCCGCGCCCCCGGCTCCGATGATCGTATGGAGTTCGTCAATAAACAGCAGGATATTGCTGTCCTCCCGGACTTCGTCCAGGAAATTTTTGATCCGCTCCTCAAATTCCCCGCGATATTTCGTGCCGGCGACCATCGCGGTCAGGTCGATCGCGAGCAGGCGTTTCCTCGCCAGCGTCCCCGGAACGGTTCCCTTTACGATCCTCTGCGCCAACCCTTCCACGATCGCGGTCTTTCCGACGCCCGGTTCCCCGACCAGGCACGGATTATTCTTCTGCCTGCGGCTTAACGTCTGAATGACGCGCTGCAATTCATCCGAACGACCGATCAGCGGATCAAGCCGTCCCTCCCGCGCCGCCGCGGTGAGGTCCCGGCTGTACTGATCCAGCATGGATTCCGTCTGCCGCTGTTTTTTCGGGCCTTTTGCCATGACATATTCATTTTTTGCCTTTGCCGGCTCGATCCCCATCGCGAGCATTGCTTCCAGATACATTCTCTGTATCGGAGCGCCGATCGCGTGAAGCACCCGCGCCGCAAAACATTCGTTGTCCAGGAGCAGCGCGATCAGCAGATGCTCCGTCCCGGCAAGCTCCAGATTGGTCTTTCGGGCTTCCTCTATGCTCCGCTGCATGAGCTTCCTGACACCCGGCGAAAATCCGTTGTCCGGCGCGCGGCCCTGACCGCCGTTCTCCGGGATAAACTCCAGTACATAGTCGTAAACTGTCTGCGCCTCGATCCCGTTATTATGGAAAATCCCGGACGCAACGCAGTCATTTGTTTCGATCAGACTGATCAGGAGGTGTTCTGTTCCGACATAATCCTGGTTCATCTTCGACGCGATCCGCCGCGCCCTTCGCAGAACTTCCTTCGCCTTCTCAGTAAAATTCTTCATCATTTCCGGCTTCCTCTTCGTCGTTCCCGTCAAAATAATCATAGATTCCGGAAACGACCTCTATCATTTCTTCTTTGCTGATCCCACGGCAGATCCCCCGCGCGACGATCAGCTTCATATCCTGCAGGAGCGATTCCAGTTCCTCCCGTTTCCGGCTCTCCACCGCGATTACCGCTCCCCGCCTTCGATCCAGCTTTAAATAACCTTCTTGTTTTAATATGGAATACGCCTTATTGACCGTATGCATATTAACGCCAATGTCATCCGCAAGCTGGCGCACGGAGGGCAGAGATTCCCCCTCCTGCAAACGATTCGTCGCGATCGCCAGGACGATCTGGTTCCGCAGCTGCACATATATGGCTTCTCCGCTATTAAAATCAATCTCGATCATCATAAGCTATCATCCACTGCCTTTCCAATATCATGGCGCATATACTTGTTGGCAAAAGAAACCCAGTCGGTCGCGCCATATGCTTTTTCCCGCGCGTCGATCAGGTCTTTCCCGAGCGCCGTGATCCCAAGCACGCGCCCTCCATTTGTCACGATCGCGCCATCTTCCATCCGGGTGCCGGCATGGAAGCAGAAATAATCGTCTTTTCCCTCAAACCGTTCCAATCCGGTGATCGGGAATCCTTTTTCATATTTCTCCGGGTATCCGTCGGAAGCGAGGACGACGCAGACCGCCGCATTGTCCTCAAATTCCAGATCGATCTCATCCAGCCGTCCGTCGATGCATGCTTCAAAAACGTCGATGATGTCGTTCTTCATGCGGGGCAGCACGACCTGCGCCTCCGGATCCCCGAACCGCGCGTTGTATTCCAGCACCTTAACGCCGTCCCCGGTCAGCATCAGACCGGTGAACAGGACCCCGGTAAACGGACGTCCCTCCGCCGCCATCGCGTCGATCGTCGGCTGGTAGATCTGTTTCTCACAAAACTCCGCGATCTCTTTTGTATAAAACGGGCTTGGGGAAAAGGTGCCCATTCCGCCGGTATTCAATCCCTGGTCCCCGTCTTTGGCGCGCTTATGATCCTGCGCGGAAGTCATGCATTTCACTGTCTTCCCATCGCAGAAAGCCAGTACCGATACTTCCCTTCCCGTCATAAATTCCTCGATCACGATCCGGTCGCCCGCAGCGCCGAACTGCCTGTCCGTCATCAGCGTCCGCACTCCCGTTTTCGCTTCCTCCAGATCCCGGCAGATCAGAACCCCTTTCCCGAGCGCAAGACCGTCCGCTTTCAGCACGATCGGGAATTTCGCGGTTTCCAGATACATAAGCGCGTCCTGCGCCGAGTCAAAATTCTCATAGGACGCCGTCGGGATCCCGTATTTCTTCATCAGATCCTTGCTGAACGCCTTGGAGCCCTCAATGATCGCCGCATTTGCCCTCGGTCCGAACGCGCGCAGCCCTTCCGCTTCAAACGCGTCGACAATGCCGCCGACCAGGGGATCGTCCATCCCGACGACCGTAAGGTCGATCTCTTTTTCCTTTGCAAACGTCACAAGGCGGTCAAACTCCATGGCGCCGATCGGGACACATTCCGCGATCTGCGCGATCCCGGCGTTCCCGGGCGCGCAGTAAATCTTCTCCACTTTGCTGCTTTTCGCTACCGCGGCTGCGATCGCATGTTCTCTGCCGCCGCTTCCGACAATCAATACTTTCATCTTCTTATTCCTCCGGCTCATTTGTAATAATCGTATGGTGATCGACGACCCGCACCCTGTGGTTCGCGATCAGGTCGATGGCTTTGGGCAGGATCTTCCATTCCGCTTCCTCCATCACACGTCTCTGGAGACTTGCCGGGGTATCGTCCTGCCGGACGGCGACCGGCTGCTGCAGAAGGATCGGTCCGGTATCCGTCCCGCAATCCACAAAATGGACTGTGGCGCCTGTGTATTTTACTCCGCGCGCAAGCGCGCTCTCATGGACCCGAAGCCCATAATATCCTGTCCCGCAGAAAGACGGGATCAGGGACGGGTGTATATTGATGATCCGGTTTTCAAACCGCCGGATCACCGATTCCGGGATCACAACCAGGCAGCCTGCCAGGACGATCAGATCCGGGTCGCGTTCTTCCAGCGCGGCAAGAAGCGCCTCATGGAACTGCTCCCGCTCCGCAAACGTTTTCGGATTGATCACAAGCGCCTCGATCCCGTGCTCCCTGGCGCGGTCCAGCGCATACGCGCTCGGATTGTTGCTGATCACACTGATAATTTCAGTATTGGTTATTGTCCCGTTCTCTATACTATCAATGATTGCCTGTAAATTCGTCCCGCCGCCGGATACGAGAACTGCGATTTTTAACATATGACGACTCCTTTTTCACCCACTTCTGCCTGTCCTGCCACAAACGCGCTTTCTCCGGCGTCATGAAGGGCTTTCAGCGCCTGATCCGCATCCGAAGGATCGACGGCGATCATCATGCCGATCCCCATATTGTATGTATTGTACATCATTTTTTCATCAATATTGCCCGTCCTGGCAAGCAGGCGGAAGATCGCCGGAACCTCATAACTGTCCTTCCGCACGACAGCGCGGATCCCATCCGGGAGCATACGTGGAATATTTTCATAGAATCCGCCGCCCGTAATGTGGCTGCACGCTTTTATCGTTACTCCGGCATCCTTGACCGCGCGGAGCGCTTTCACATAGATCTTCGTCGGGGTCAGGAGCGCTTCCCCAAGGGTGGAACCAAGTTCCTCATAATAGGTATGCAGCGCGTCCGCCTCCATCGGGAATACCTTCCGGACAAGAGAATATCCGTTGCTGTGGATCCCCGACGACGCGATCCCGATCAAAACGTCGCCCGGCTTTACATCCTTTCCGGTGATCAGATCTTTTTCGTCTACAATGCCGACGGCAAATCCCGCCAGGTCATATTCGTCCTCCGGATAAAACCCCGGCATTTCCGCCGTCTCCCCGCCGATCAGCGCCGCGCCGGACTGAAGGCACCCGGCGGCAACTCCGCTCACGATCGACGCGATCTTCTCCGGGATATTTTTCCCGCAGGCGATATAATCCAGAAAATAAAGCGGTTCGCCGCCCGCGCACGCAATATCGTTTACGCACATGGCGACGCAGTCGATCCCGACCGTGTCGTGTTTGTCCATCAAAAACGCGAGCTTCAGCTTTGTCCCGACCCCGTCGGTTCCCGACACAAGCGTCGGATTTTCCATCTCCTTAAACTTTTTCAGAGAAAACGCGCCGGAAAACCCTCCGATGTTTGTGAGCACTTCCTCGCGCATTGTCGCCTGCACATGCTTTTTCATCAATTCGACCGAACGGTATCCCGCTTCGATATCAACGCCGGCATTCTTATAATCCATACTCTGTTCCTCTACTTTCTATTCCTGAATCATCCTGTTCCACTGACAGTTCGTTCCATTTATTCTATATATTATAGCACAAAAGTTCCTACCGGTCTATACCTTCCAGGTAACTTTGGTATTTTATTTTTTCCAGGCGGTCCGCTTTATCCAGGACAGTCTGCTCCAGTCCGTCCGCGTACGCCTGCACCCTGTTGGCAAGTTCCCTGTCCCCGACGGCGAGGATCTTTGCCGCCAGAAGCCCTGCGTTGAGCGCGCCGTTTATCGCGACCGTCGCGACCGGGATCCCGGGCGGCATCTGAACAATCGAATAAAGGGAATCAACGCCTCCCATCGCCCTGGTCTGGACCGGCACCCCGATCACCGGAAGCACCGTCATCGCCGCTGTCATCCCGGGCAGATGGGCGGCTCCGCCCGCCCCCGCGATCAGGACACGCAGTCCCCGTTCCGCCGCGGTTTTGGCGTATTCATAAAGCCGGTCCGGCGTCCTGTGCGCGGATACGACTGTACACTCGTACGGCACCTGGAGCTGATCCAGCATTTCACACGCTTTTGCCATAACGGGAAGATCCGAATCGCTTCCCATGATAATCCCAACCAGTGGTTTCATAATCATTTCCTCTCTTTCTTCTTTCTTCCTCTTTCTTATATTGTGATCATGCGGTGGGCTTTCCGGACTGTGTCAAGCGCCTCCTCGACCGTATCGCCGGTCGCGGTCAGATGGCCCATTTTCCGTCCTGCCGACACCATTTCTTTTCCGTAGATATGAACCTTGAGGTTCGGCAGGCGGTACGCTTCCTCAAGCCCCTGCACGTTCGCTTTCCCGTTTCTCGCGCCGATCAGGTTCTTCATGGCGGTCGGACGGATGAGGTCCGGATTGCCGAGCGGAAGTCCCAGTATCGCCCGGATATGGTTCTCATACTGGCTCGTATAGCATCCTTCGATCGTATAATGGCCCGAATTATGCGGTCTTGGCGCCAGCTCGTTGACAAGGATCTTCTGGTCTTTTGTCACAAACAGCTCGATGCAGAGCATACCGTACGCATGGAACGCACGGACCGCCTTTTCGGCGATCTCCATCGCCTGCCGCCGCGCGCCCTCGCTGATCACCGCCGGTACGGTCGTCTCATCCAGGATATTATTTTTATGTACATTCTCCGCAACCGGGAACACTGCCACCTCGCCGTTCGTGCTCTGGCATACCAGTATAGATACCTCTTTTTCAAACGGTACCCATTCTTCCGCCATCAGAGGCAGCTTTCCCGCGCCGAGCGCTTCATACGCTTCCGCCACGGCGTCTTTGGACCGCACGACGGCGTTCCCTTTCCCGTCATATCCTCCGGTACATGTTTTCAGCACATACGGATAGCCGTATCTCCTTTCCGCTTCGGCAAAGGATTCCGGACCTGTGATTTCCATATAATCCGGTACCGGAAGCCCATGGCTGCGCAGCCAGTCCTTTTGATTTTTCTTATTCTGGATACGCAGGAGCGTCTCGCTGGACGGATAGACCCGATGTCCCTGTTCTTCCATTTTCTGAAGCGCCTGTACGCTGATATGTTCAAACTCATACGTAACCACATCCACCCGTTTTGCAAGCTCCAGCATCGCGTCGACGTCGTCAAAATCCGCCACGATATGTTCATCCGCGATGCTGTGCGCCGGGCACCGTTCCACAGGATCCATGATCACAAAAGAATAATCCAGATATTTCGCAGCCAATATCATCATTTTTCCAAGCTGGCCGCCTCCGACAATACCAATCCGTTTCATTGCATCTCCTCCAGAGGGTCGTTTAACGGCTCCGTTCCCGGCAGGACGAATCTGCCATTCTCGATGAGCCGCACCCGTTTGCCGTCCGCGTGGACGACGTCGATCGTATCCAGTTCCCGATACGGGATCGTTATATCCGTATGGCAATGGAAATACGCCTTCGCCATATCTTCATTCCGAAGGATGGAACATTCATTCTCCTTCGCCATGATTTCCTTTCCGTCGGGATTGTATACCCGGTTGTCTTCGCTCATGCTGTAGCACGTATCGCCAACCGCAAAATGCGGACCCATTTTCTCCACGATCAGGATCGGGAGCTTGTATAAGATATCAAATTTTCTCGCCATCGCATAGGCTGCCGTGTTCGTTCCGATCGCAAATTCCCCGAGCGGGAGCGTTTCCCGGTTATAGAGCAGGTTTTCCTTAATGAACGCCCTGTTCTTTTCTTCAGAAGGAAAATTCGCGCACCAGTAATCCGCGATCATCCCGTCCCGGAATACGATATGCAGGTCCTGATAGTTCAGGTCGTTCAGAGAAGCTTCGCTTACGTGCAGCATCCCGCACGTCCCGGCAAGCCGGGGCGACGTAAATACTTCCCCGACCGGGATATTGACATCCGCCAGGCAATTTTCAAAGTTCGTCTCGTGATCCGGGTCGTTCAGGGCGTGCAGATAGACGTTCAGATCCGTCTGGTTCCCGTTTTTTCCCTTTATATGGACATATTCGCCCTGATCCAGCGCGTCGATCAGCGCCTGCTGGATCCTCCGGTACAGATCCTTGTCGAGCGTGTTGATCGCGACGGTTTCCTGAAAAATCTCCCGGTACCGCTCCCCGATCTCCGGAACCGGATACGCGATAATCGTAAAGCTGTACTCGTCCCTTGGAATATATTGATTGGAAATCTCGCTGGAACGGCTGTTGTAATCCACCGTCAGCTGTTCCTGTTCTTCCGACAGGGCAAGCGCCGTATCCTTCGCCTCCAGCGCGGCGTCCTTTTCCCCGAATACTTCCATCACCGCCGGCCCGGCAAAGACAGCCGCCTGATCCCGGTACCGCTCATACGCCGATCGCATACAGGCAAGCTTCCGGTCCACAAACTCCCTCGTAAAATACAGGCTGTTGTCAAACCGGTGGTCGTACTCATACTGCCGGTTCGGGGACGTGGAACAATAGCCGACCTTCAAATGCTGTTTCTTATTGATCGAGCTGACCGCGGCGCGGTAGATCACCGGTTCCAGTCCCATGGCGCGGAACTGCAGGATCGCCGCGCGGACAACGCGCTCAAACCCGACCGTATACCGGATATTGACCGTTTTTTTCTTTCCGAGGTCGATCCGGTTATTGATGAATCCGTCCCGGAAGCCCTCCGTATAGGTGGCTGCCATCGCGTCGATCCGCTCCTGCGGCAGCGAATTCAGATAGGAAGCCGTCGTCCGCTCGTTTGACCCGATATATTCCCCGAAGGAATACAGATATGACAGATCGGACAGATCGGACTCCATAATGATCCGCACAGCGAAATCTTCCTCCGGGAGAAGCTGTTCCCGGATCCGCTCTTCCACAAAAATCTCCGCGTAATCAAAGAAATAATAATAAACCGCTTCCAGGACCTGGTCGCGCGTTTTATCCCGCGCAAAGGATTCTTCATCCTCAAACAGATTGTAGATCTCAACAAAAAGCTCACAGAGCGCTGTGACCGTAAACCGCTTCTGCTCATACGCGGCAGGGATCAACCCCCGGATCTCCGTATAAAGAAAACACAAAATCCCGCCAAACTCTGTCCCGAGCTGTTCCGCCGCATAATCCGGATTCGCGTAGCTGGAGGCGTAATGGTCTTCCAGGATATCTTCATACAGCGACCGGTTGTATCGGTCAAGCCTCTCCTCCGTCCAGCTTTCCATCCCGTTCTGTTCCACAAGGCGGAACGTTTCTTCGATCTTTCCGAGAAACGCGGCGACGGAATGAAAATAATCGCTGAACGCGGTTCCATACACCGTTTCCTCATAAATTTCGCGGCAGCGGTCCATGATCAGGTCATACCGTTCCCGGATCAATTCCCCGTCCTGCTGCGTCTGTTCCCACTCATTCATGGCAATATATGCCCCTCTCTCACATTCTCGTCGATCAGATTTCTCGCGTATTCCCATACTGCCCGCGTGCCGTCGGCGGTCTTTTCGTTCCGCTTCAGGATCTGCGCCAGATGGATCTGATGCTCCTCCCAGGAAACGCCATGGCTCGCGTGATTCAGGAGAATCGGCTGAATTTTGTCCAGCGCGTTGGCAAATCTGGCTTCCGGCGTCTTTCCTTCCTCAAATTCATCCCAAAGCTGCCGCAATTTCTCCGCCTGTCCCTCCGGAAGAAGATGAAAAATGCGATCCGCCGCTGAAAGCTCCCGCTCCCGTTTCGTCTCATTTCCAGCCGTATCATACGCGTAGGTATCGCCGGCGTCGATCTCGACCACGTCGTGCATCAGGATCATTCCGAGCGTATGCGCCATATCGATCGGTTCATTCGCGTACTCCGCGAGCACCAGGCACATGACCGCCATATGCCAGGAATGTTCCGCGTCGTTTTCTTTCCGGGAGCCGTCCGAAAGCGGCGTCTGCCTTACAATTTTTTTGATCTTATCCAGCTCCATGATAAAATCAATCTGCTCCTGTAATCGTTCCATCCCATTCTCCCCGTGACAATCAGTAACCGGGAGCGAGCCTGTATGCTTCTCCCGGTTACGGTCAGAATAATAATGTCTTTTTGTTGCTCAATAATCTGGCGCCATGAATGATATTCATTATGCCGACACCAGCTCCGATGACCAGAATGGTAATACCGAGGGCAATATTCCATGCCCCGACATAATTCATGGAGTGATATGCTTTCTCGTTCATCTCTGTCCTGTCCTTTCTACTTTACTCCATATTGCTCATAATATGCATCGATCGCCGTCTTCCGCGCGTCGTCGATGATGACCTGCCCTTTGTATGGGTTCCCATATAAATGCTCCACCACGTCTCCCATCGTGACGATCGCCGTCGTCCGAAAGCCGTAGCGTTCCTGGATCTCCGCGAGCGCGCTCTTTTCGCCCTGCCCGCGTTCCATGCGGTCCACGGAGACGACCAGTCCGACGACGTCCACATCGCCCTGCGCTTTTATGATCGGAAGCGTCTCCTCGATGGACGTTCCCGCCGTCGTCACATCCTCGATGATCACCACTTTATCTCCGTCTTTGATCGGGCTTCCGAGAAGAACGCCCACATCGCCGTGATCTTTTACCTCTTTCCGGTTGGAGCAATAATTGACGTCCTTTCCGTATTGCTCCGAGAGCGCGATGGACGCCGCCACGCTCAGCGGGATCCCCTTGTACGCCGGTCCGAACAACACATCAAACTCCAGTCCGAATGCGTCATGGATCGCTTTCGCGTAATATCCGCCCAGCCGCTTCAGCTGCGTCCCGGTGCGGTAAAACCCGGTGTTCACGAAAAACGGCGTTTTCCGTCCGCTTTTTGTTGTGAAATCACCGAATTTCAGTACATTGCAGTCGATCATAAACTCGATAAATTCCTGTTTATATTGTTCCATCTTCCAATCTCCCTGTCATGCTTCTTTTTCTTTCTTTTCCCACGGCAATGATTCTACCACAACCGGAGCCTGTTTTCAATCAGCCTTTTGCCGCGCCGGCTGTAATTCCCTTCACAAAATATTTCTGAAGCAGCACATAGATGATCAACGCCGGCACCATGGAGATCACGGTCCCCGCGAAAATCAGGTCCCATCTCGCCGTAAACTGCCCCACAAAAGCATAGACTTCCACATTGATCGTCTTCGCGCGGTCAGACGGCAAGACAAGATATGGCATCAGGAAATCGTTCCAGATCCCAAGACCGTTTAATACGATCATACTCGCGGTACATGGCCCGAGCAGCGGAAAAACGACCTGCCAGAATGTCTGGAACGGTCCGCAGCCGTCGATCCTCGCCGCCTCCTCGATCTCCAGCGGCACCCCTTTCAAAAAGCTGCAATAAAGCAGGCTTCCGAACGCGACCGACCCGGCGATATAACAGCAGATCGGCCCGGACAGCTTGCCGTAGATCCCGAACAGTTTCATTTCCTTAAACAGCGGGAACATATACAGATGAAACGGTATCATCATTCCGGCAAGGAAAAAGGTATAGATCATCCTGGTCACTTTCGTGCTCCGCCTCTCGATCGCGTACGCGCCCATCGGCACGATAAAAATAATCAGGATCTCCGAGACGATGGTCAGGAAAAGGCTGTGCCAGGTCGCGGTAAAAAAGTCCGTCCTCTGGAACAGGTCAAAAAAGTTTGCAAGGCTCCACTTTGCCGGCAGGGAAAGCGGATTGGCAAGGATCTCGCCGTTCGTCTTGAACGCGGAAATAAACGCAAAGACAACCGGGATCACAAACAGGACCGCAAGGCAGAGGGTCAGAATGAACAGAATGATATCGGACACGCGCACGCGTTCCCGTACCCGGATCTTCGTCTCTTTTGCCATCACAGCTGCACCTCCCTGCTCTTAAGGAATTTCTGCTGGACCGCGTTCAGCAGAATGATCAGAAAGAGAAGCACAATGCCGACAGCGGTTCCGTAGCCCTGCCTTCCCTCTCCGAAGCCGACTTTATACAGCAGATAAACGATCGTCTCTGTCGCGAATCCGGGACCGCCATCCGTCATGACCGATATCTGGTCGAATACTTTGAGCCCGTTGATCAGCGACAATGTAAAATTGATGGTGAACGCGCCGGAAATGAGCGGCACCGTAATGGATCGGAATATCTGCCACGGATTGGCGCCGTCGATCTTCGCCGCCTCGATCAGATCGGTCGGCACACCCTGGAGCGAAGCCAGATAAATGATCATATAATAACCGGCTCCTTTCCATACGAGCACGATCCCTACCATGATCAGGGCGAGTTTCGGATCTCCGATCCAGTCCTTTTTCATTCCATCCTTTCCCATCGCGCCGAGAATGCTGTTGATCACGCCGAAATTATAATTGTAGATCGTTTTCCAGATGAAGCCGGAGACGATTCCGGACAGGATGACCGGTATGTAAAAAATACTCCGGAACAGGTTTTTTAACCGGAACACGTGATCGACAAGCAGCGCGAGAACGAGCGCGAAAAAGTTCTCGAACAGGGAAATAAACACGGTAAGGATCACGGTATTTTTCAGCGCGTTATAAAACCGTTTGCTGGTGAAGATCTCAACATAATTTCTTATTCCGATGAATTTCACATCCGGCGATACCCCGTCCCAGGACGTAAAACTATAGTAGACGCTCGCGATCGCCGGAACAATGATAAATAAAACGAAAAAGACAAACGCCGGGCTCAGGAAGCCGACGGTCACCCAATCCAGTTTCTTCTTTTTCATGCTGGTCACTTCCTTTTTCTGTATGAGGATGCTTACAAAATAAGAAGGACGGGAACTGTCGTCCTTCTTATTTTGCGTAATTCCTGCTGTTTGATCAGGATTCTTTATTTTTTACCGGATTGAAATCCACGGTCTCATTCGCCCATTCCTTGTCAAGCTCCGCGACAGCCGCATCGACAGACTTCGTCCCCTGGATCACTTCCGTCACTACTTTGTAACAATAATTGCGGAACTCCGGCGGCAGTTCGTTGTCCCCGAGCTGTCCGTTCCACATATTTACTTTCAGATCCGCATTATCAAGCGCGTCAAGCGCCAGCTGCATCGGCTCGCTTACGTCAAGGTCCGGATTCTCCTTAAGCGTCGGGATACAGCTTATCTTTTCACAGAAATATTTATAATTCTCATCATTAAAGAAGAACCGGCACCACTCGTCGAACATCTTCTGCTTGTTCTCATCCTTCGCCGCTTCCGCTGACAGCGCCCATCCGGTCGGAACCGCGCCGCCGACAAGATTGATATTGCCTTTCTTGTCCGGAACAGGAAGCCATCCGATATCAAAATCCGGATCCGCCTCCGCGATCTGGGAGAACATATGCGTTCCGGAAAACAGCATCGCCGCCTTGTTGGAGATCAGCATCGTCGTGAGCTGCGCGTCCGGCGTCGAAGCCCATCCGGTATCCACATACTGGAACAGGTCGATCATATCCTGAAAGACAGCCCGCGCGTTATCGTCGCTCCATTTCGTTTTTCCCGCGTACATATCCGCGATAAAGTCCGGATTCTCCGTGATCACTTCATCCGTATAAAATTTGTTGAACCAGAAACCCATATGCCACAGATCATTTCCGCCCACGCACAGCGGTGTCATTCCCGCGGCTTTGACATCCTCGCAGATCTGGATAAAATCGTCATAGGTCTGCGGCGCTTCGTTGATATTGTGCTCCTGGAAGAATTTGCGGTTATAGATGATCCCCTGCACATTGTTGCCGGAAAACGGCGCCGTATATGCCTGTCCGCCAAACTCCTCCACGCTCTCAAACAGATCCCGGATATCGTCGCTCAGCGGCGCGATCTTGCCCGCCCGGTAGTAAACCGCCGGATCCCTCATCTCCAGCATATCCGGAAACTCGCCGATCGAATCCTTGGTCTGGATAAACTCCGGATACGTTCCGCCGTTTCCGCGTTCCACCCGGATCGTCATATCCGCGTACGTGTCGTTAAATCTCTCCACGATCGTATCCATCGCTTCCTTCATGCCTTCGTCCCCGTCCGCGTAGATAAACGTCATCTCGGTCGGCTGGGAAACAATGCCGCTGATCTTGCTGCTGTCATCTCCGGAAGCGGTTTTTTCTCCGGAACCGCCGCCACAGCCTGACAGCGCCGCGGCGCACATTGCCATACATAATCCAAGAGCTGCTAATCTTTTTTTCTTCATTCTGCTTCTCCTTCTCCATTCCGCTGTAACTGTTTTATTTACTATACTGCTATAATAGCATAAGAAAAAACCATCTACAATAGCCGATTGCAAATTTTTGCGATCATCCGCCCGCAGGCGCGCATTCCGTTCCCTTACCTGCCGCTCTCCTTCACCGCTCCGATCAGTTCGTGGATATCGTCGATATGACAGCGTTCCATATATTCCGTTATGCCGTCCAGAATCTCCATCGTCGCGCTCGGGCGGAAGAAGTTTGCCGTTCCGACCGATACCGCCGTCGCGCCCGCCAGGATAAATTCCAGCGCGTCCTCCGCCGTCACGATCCCTCCCATTCCGATGACCGGGATCTTCACCGCATTCGCGACCTGGTATACCATGCGCACCGCGATCGGCTTAACCGCCGGACCGGATAATCCGCCCGTCCGGTTTGCCAGGACAAATGTCCGGCTCTTTACATCGATCTTCATACCGGTAACCGTATTGATCAGCGACACCGCGTCCGCACCCGCCGCCTCCGCCGCCCTCGCCATCTCGGCGATATCGGTCACATTGGGGCTCAGCTTCATGATGATCGGCTGCCTTGCCGCCCGCTTCACCGCCGCGGTAATCTCATACAGCGCATCCGCCTTCTGCCCGAAAGCGATCCCGCCTTCTCTGACATTGGGGCACGAAACATTGATCTCCAGCAGATCGACCGGCTGATCCGCCAGCCGTTCCACCACGTCTACATAATCTTCTTTCGTCCGCCCGCATACATTCACGATCGTCTTACACGCAAACTGCTGCAAAAAAGGAAGATCCCTCCGGATAAATACGTCGATGCCCGGATTCTGCAAGCCGACCGCATTCAACATGCCGCCATACGTCTCCGCAACTCTCGGCGTATCGTTGCCCTGCCACGGGACATTCGCGACTCCCTTTGTCACGACCGCCCCCAACCGGTTCAGATCGACAAAACGGCTGTATTCCTCCCCGGAGCCAAAGGTCCCCGACGCGGTCATGACCGGATTGTCCAGGGTCACTCCCGCCAGATCGACTGACAAATTCATGACAGATCCACCTCCTCCGCGTAAAATACCGGACCTTCCTTGCAGATTCTTTTCTTCTTCACATTCGTATGGGGGTCAACCGCGTTGGAACGGCAGACACACGCCAGACAGGCGCCGATCCCGCACGCCATCCGCTCCTCGAGCGACAACTGGCAGATCAGGTGCTTCGCCGTCGCGTATTCCTTGATCCCCCGCAGCATAGGCAGCGGGCCGCAGGCGTATATAACCGCCCCTTCCACGCCGTAATGTCGGATCGCGTCAAGGACGTTCCCTTTTACCCCATGCGTTCCATCCTCGCTTGCCAGGATCACTTCTCCGTACGGCTCGAACTCATCCGCCAGGAACACCTCGTCCCGGTAACCGAGCACGATCGTCTTCTCGCAAGTAAGCTCCTTCGCGAGCTGGAGCATCGGCGGGATCCCGATCCCGCCTCCAACAAGGACCGCTCTTTCTTTCCGTTTCTCGAACCCGTTGCCGAGAGGTCCCATGAGCGCGACCGTCTCCCCGGCTGCGTAAGACGAAAATTCCTTCGTCCCGTCACCGACCGTACGGTAAACCAGCCGCAGGGTCCCCTCCCCGTCATTTTTCTCACATATACTGATCGGCCGGGGCAGCAGGCGGCTTCCGTCCCTGCAATAAAGAGAGACAAACTGCCCTGCTTTGGCTTCCCGGGCAATCTCCGGCGCGTCAAGCACCATGCTGTAAATGTCCGCCGCCAGAAGCTCCTGCTTCACGATCCGGACCTCTTTCCTCTCTGGTTTCATTTTATACACCCTTTCCCAATGCCTGTTTCAAATCAAGCTTCATATCCAAAACCGCCTGTCGGGAGGCGTCCGCGAAATATCGGGAACCGAACGAAGCGTATTTGTCCTGCTTATAAGCCGCTATGATCCCGCGGGAAGAATTGACGATAGCGCCAAGCCCGTCCCGGTTGAAATACGGCGCAAGATCGGACGCTTTCCCGCCCTGCGCCCCGTAGCCGGGCACCAGGATATAGGCGTTCGGCATCACATGGCGGAGCGCTTTCCCCATTTCCGGGTACGTCGCGCCGACGACCGCGCCGACATAGCTGTAGGTGTCGCCCATATGTTCCCGTCCCCACTCGTCCACTTTCTCCGCGACGATCTGATAGAGGGGCTTCCCGTCAACCAGCCGGTCCTGGAACTCCCCGCTGGACGGATTGGACGTTTTGACAAGTACAAAAATCCCTTTCTTTTCTTCCTTGCATACCTGGATAAACGGGCGGACCCCGTCCGTGCCGAGATACGGATTTACCGTAACAAAATCTTCATCGAATCCGCGGAACCGGTTTTTGCCGACCTGAACCGTACCGACATGACCGACTGCGTACGCTTCCGACGTCGAACCGATGTCCCCTCGCTTGATATCGCCGATCACGACCATGCCTTTTTGTTTCGCGTACTCGCAGGTACGGCGAAATGTTTTGAGCCCTTCGATCCCGAACTGCTCGTACATGGCGATCTGAGGCTTCACCGCGGGAACAAGGTCATAAATCCGGTCGATGATCTCCTTATTAAACTGCCAGATCGCTTCCGCCGCCCCTTCCAGCGTTTCTCCATACTGTTCAAACGCCGCTTTCGTAAGATGCTCCGGCACATACGAAAGCATCGGGTCCAGCCCGACGACGATCGGCGCGTCCTTTTCCTGAATTTGTCGAATTAGTTTTTGAATCATTTCTTATCCTCCCGCTGTTTCTGTTCCACCCGGAACGTGCATACCCGGTCAGTTTTTCGCGGCGTCCTGCCCGAAATCCCGTTTCCTTCTCCATATCGTAACAGATTTCCCCGGATTATGCAATCACGCCGGCGATTCCTGCCGGACCATTTTTTTCATAAACAAAAGATACGCGCAGACAAGCGCGGCGGCAGTCGCGCACCAGCTGACCGGATATACCATCATCAGGTTGAAAAAGCCCGGTGCCGCCCGAAATATCGTATAGACCCAGACGATCCGTATCCCGCACACTCCCGCGAACGTGGTAATCGCCGGCACGAGCGAATAGCCATATCCGCGCATCGCGCCTGACATGATCTCCATGACGGCATTGACGACTTCCGCGGCGAGAATAAACCGGAGCCGGACGATCCCGATCGAGACGATCTCCGGATCACTGTTGAAAATCCGAAGCAGCGGTCCGCCGAGCGCGAGCAGGAGCATGGATACCGCCGCGGTAACGCCCATGTCCATGAAAAGGCTGATCCTGGTGATCCTCCGGCAGCGCGGGATATTCCCCGCCCCATAGTTTTGCCCGACAAACGTCGTACACGCCTGGCCGAAGGAATTGATCAGATAGTAAGCCAGGATCTCAATATTAAACGCGGCGGATGAAGCCGCCATCACGCTTGTCCCAAGGCTGTTGATCGCCGACTGGATACACATATTGGACAGGGAAAAGACCATGCTCTGCAGGCCGGCGGGCAGCCCGATCCGGACAATATTCCTCACCGCGTCCCGGTGGATCGCGATATGGGAAAATTCGACGCGGACCGCGTCGCTTCTCCTGCACAGAAAGACAAACAGCAGGACGGAACTGATCAGATTGGACAAAACCGTCGCGATCGCGACCCCGTCCGCCGTCATCTTCAGAATACAGACAAAAAATAAATTGAACATCACATTGATCAGACCTGAAATGACTAGGCAGACAAGCGGCGTTTTCGTATCGCCCTGGCTCCGGAAGATCGCCGACTCAAAATTGTAAAGGATGATCACCGGCATCCCGAGCAGATACCACCGCAGATATGCCAGCGCCATTGGAAATACTTCGTCCGGCACGGACATGAGTGTAAGAACAGATGGGGCTATGAGTTCCCCGATCACGGTAACCGCAAGCCCGCCAAGAAGGGCAAACAGGACGGACGTGTGGACACAGCGCCTCACGCCCTCCCTGTTTTTTTGCCCGGTATAGGTTGAAATGACGACGTTCGCCCCGAGCGCGAGCCCGACAAAGCCATTGACAAGCAAGCCGATCACCGGGCTGTTGCTCCCGACTGCCGCCATCGCGTTCGGTCCGGCAAACTGCCCGACGACGGCGACGTCCGCCGCGTTGAACAGCTGCTGCAGCATTCCCGTCGCGGCAAGCGGCAGCGCGAACATCAGTAATTTATTCCATATGCTTCCCTCTAACATATTGATTCCGGATCGTTTCATCGTACTTTCATCTTCCCTCTGTTTCTTTCAAACTGTTTTCAGGGGAAAAGTATAGCATAACCGATTTAAAAATACAATCAGGATTCTTCGCACAGAGCCATCAGTTTCGCCGACACCATGGGATTGTAAAATTCTTCACAGCACGCCACATTTGGATGGGAACCTGCGCCGCCCATCCAGGACGCGATCAATTATATTGATTCCCACTACGCGGACGAGATCTCCCTGAATACGATCGCCGCCGTAACATATATGTCAAAAGAGCATTTTTGCAGGCAATTTAAAAAAATGACCGGCGTCACCTTCCTTTACTACCTGAATAACGTCCGCCTGAAAAAAGCGCATATCCTTCTCACGACAACGACCCGGTCGATCCGGGATATCGCCGCCGACTGCGGGTTTTCATCAACCGGCCAGATGACGCGGCTGTTCAACCAGTTCTACGGTTCTTCGCCGAGTAAATTTCGATATGCCAACACCGTACATCCCAAATAAGGCAAGCGCCTGTACGGCAACGCAGAGCACCCATGGAAAGCGGTACATACCCAGCCTCAGGATCGTTTTCCACCGGTTCGCCAGCGTCCCCGCCGTTATCACGCCGGCATACTCATGCTCCAGGCGGATCAGGCAGAGAGCCGCATTGCACAGAACGCTGTACAGAATAAGCCATCCCATGAAATGTCTCTCATACAGACGGCTCAGCATGGCTTTTTTCATGCCAAGTAATTGAAAAATCCGGATCCTCGGCTGCTCCGCTTCCAGAAATTCCAACCGGTTCCGATAAATGAGAAACAGACACAGAATACAGAGAAACACGCCGGTTCCTCCCAACAGCCCTGCGTTCATCCGGAAGTTTTTTCTGTATTTCTCACGTTCAAGCCTTGTATTGACAAAGGTAATGTCCGGCGTATTGGCGACGAAGGACATTTTTTTATCGCTTACGTCATATGAAAGCTGCGGTCCGCCCCATGCCATGACTTGATTGTATTTTATCTCATCTGTTTTAAACAGTTTCCTGTACAGATTTTCGGATATCAGAACCGTGCCGGGCAGGAGAATATCCCGTCCGCTCTGTATTTCTCCCGGATATTTTTTCATCACGTACCCACACCGGGTCCGTGCCGTTCCATGCCCCGTCGTGCAAATCTGAATCTCCGTTCCCTGCCGCACAGAAGATCGCAGCACATTTTTTCCATGATAACCGGAATTGACAGCCAATATATTGACCGCAGTGCTTCTTCCTTTGCTTTTCATCATATCCGGCAAATACAGGATAACCTGTTCTCCCCGCAAAAACGCGTCCTTCTCCATACAGTTCTCAGGGAAATAATATTCCCACAGCCCCGACCCTTCCGGCAGCATGACGATAGAAATGTCCATCCCCTCCGTTTCCGGAGCGTCGCCCGGCTGAAACAATTCCGCATACGGATCAGCTTCCATGCCCTCATAGCGGATGGAAAACCGCTCGTACATATCGGAATAAAAACACGAAGCATAATCCACACATTCCATATATTCCGTATTTTTAATCTGCTGTATCTGCCACATATCCATACCGGACATCCCATAGGCAGTCCACTGGTAATCATAAGAATTTACAATCGAATTAACCGCGTAGTCGTGACAGGAACCGCATATTTCCTGAACACAGACAGCAAGAATCGACACAGCCGCCACACAATACGCCAGTTCCAGCCCAAACTGCTTTCTCATCCGCTGCTTTTCTATCCTCCGGAAACCGTCCGGACTGAACTTTATCCGTTTCTTTCTTCCGACGCGACCGCCGTCCTCATATTTTCCCACGCCCTTTCCTGACGGAACCGGCTCCGCCCTTTTCATCATCAACAAGAACAGCCATTTGCCGACGACAACGACAGGCAAAGAAAATGCGACGGCATAAACATATGGCTTCGCAGAAATGATATACGGTATTTTTCTTTTTTGATGCGACAAAAATAAAAACCGCGCCAGCGCAAAGCCGCTGCATACGGAAATACTCGCCGCGCACCAGATCAGCCATTGCAGAACCGCGTTTTTCATCAAAATGCATCCAAGTGTCCGGTTTCCCGCCCCTAACAGGCGGAATACCTTCAGTCCATACCTCTGCCTTTTCCATTCCCGGAGCTGGACCGCCAATATAAAAAGCAGGCACAGCAGGATCGCAATTCCGATGACAAACCCGTGTTCTGCCGCATCGGACAGAGAGTCGATCTCCGACGGAAAACTGTAGGAATTATATACAATTTGGTTCTCATGCCGGGTCCGGTCTGTAAGGAGCCATTTCAGCTCCTCCATTTGCTGTTCCTCCCTGTATTCCGAACAGAAAAAAATATGTCTTTGCCGGGAGAGCCCGTCCATTTCTGAAACGATCGCCCCGCAAAGCGGGTAGCCCTCATTTTTCCAGTGGGCAGAATAATTCTCCAGGATCCCACACAGCCGATATTGTTTTTTCACCTTTTTCTCAATTCCATCCAGATGATATCGGATGTTAAGGGTGATCGTGCTTCCAATATCATACGGGCAGCGCAGCTCATCCAGAACAGCCTCTTCCACTGCAATTTCATTGTCCCGCGCCGGATACGTCCCCTCGAGGAACGCGAGCTGTTCCATTTTTTGAAAGGATTCATCCACCGCGCCGATACTTCCCGCCGCTCCGTTTGCAGGGTCCAGAATTTCCCCGTAAATATCCATCCTGCCGCACGCCGTGACCGCCCTGTGATTCCGGATCCGCTTTTCCTCTGCCCCTCCTATATCAAAAACCGCCCCGTTATGATACCCATATGTCATTTTCCTCTGCAAAATACTATTCGCCGCGTAATTTTCACTGAAAAAAGTAATTCCAAAGAGGACGCAGATACTGAGGCAGATCGCAAACGGCATCCGCCGTTCCCGGAAACAACGATAGGTCAGTCCTGACAACTTTCGCGCTCTCATTGTTCCCCACCCGCCTTTCCGGGCTCCAAAAGCCTGCCGTCCGCGATATGCAGCACAACCTCTGCGCTTCTTGCCAAATCCAGGTCATGGGTTACCAGCAAAATCGCAGGGCGGTATTCCCTGTGGACAGACAACAGAAAATCCAGCACTTCCTCACTCGTTTTATTATCCAGATTCCCGGTCGGCTCATCCGCGAAAAGAATATCCGGGCGATTGACGATCGCCCGTCCAATCGCGGTCCTCTGCTGCTCCCCGCCGGACAATTCATCGGGGAATCGGTCGGCAAGGGACGTCAATCCCAGCTTCTCCAGAATTTGCGAGCTCCATTCCTCATCCAGGTCCTGCCCATCCAGGATCTGCGGAAGAAGGATATTTTCCCTGACTGTCAGCTCCGGCAGAAGCTGATAATCCTGGAACACGAACCCGATCTTTTTCCTGCGGATCCGCTCCAGCTCCGCCTCCGTCATCTGCTCCAGATTTTTTCCTTCCAGAAGGATTTCTCCCCCGTCCGCTTTCAGCAAGCCGCTCAGTAAATACAAAAGTGTCGTTTTTCCCGATCCGCTTTTCCCGATCATGCTGTAAAAAGTTCCTTTTTCCAGTTCCAGGCTGATCCCGTGGATCACTTCGTTTTTTCTCTGCCTGTTTCCATATGTTTTTTTCAGATTCCTGCATACTATGATTGGCGTATTCATTGTTTTCTGCCCGCTCCTTTCCGTTCAGCCGGCATTCCGGGATCCGGATTCCCGGAACCTCCTGCCGCTTCGTTACAATGATATACTACCAGCAAAACCTTACAAAATAGTTACATCATATAATTCTGATCCGAGAAAATCGGGAAGCTCCATCCGGATTTTTACTCCTTTTCCGGCATCCTCTCTGTTTTCGTTGCATATCTCTATCGTTCCGTGATGCTGCCTGATCACCGTGCTGACCAGGTGCAGACCAATCCCAAAGTGGCTCCCGGATCGGGCATCGGAATAATATCGTTCAAAAAGGTGCGGCAGCTTACTTTCTTCTATCCATTCTCCCGGCGTGAAAGCAGAAATGACGCAGGTTCCGTTTCCTTTTTCCACATTCAGTGATAATTCCGAGCCTTCCCTGCAATGCTCAATCCCGTTCTCAAGTATCGTGATCATCGCTTCTTCCAGCCATATCCTGTCCCCGGAAATAAGCGCCTCCGTCTCCGTTGCTTCCATACGGATCCGTATATGTTTCATCTTGATCATAAGTTCCAGCCGGGAAATCGATTCTTCCATCAGTTCCGTCAACGATACCGCCGCGAACCGCAGCCGGATTTTTTCTGAACTTAATTGTTTATCACGCAAAAGCAGCCGGGTCAGCCCGGATAATTTTTGTACCTGAAGGAGCGCGTGGTCGTATGCCCACTGCGCCTGACCACTCCTTTTCCCTGTCGGCTGAAGCTGTTCCAGACACAGTTTCAGCCCGGCAAGCGGCGTTTTCATCTGATGGTACAGATTGCCTTCATACTGATCCATTTCCCGAAATTCCTGCTTCTGATTCTCTTTTTGAATCATTAACCGCCGGGATAACAGCCGCGTTTTTTCCTGTTCTTCCGCCAACTCTTTCCGAATATGGATAAGGGACAAAATAAGATATGCCATGGTACAGAACAGAAAAAACAGAAATGTCGTCACAGCAGGCAAAATCGGTACGGCGATCTTTCTCATCATATACGTTTCCCCGGTTATTCCATATCCGGCGCGCGTCAGCGCTTCCCTTCCCCGATCCACAGTACCGCGATCCTGTATCCCCGACAGATACCGCTGTATTCCGGAACCTCCGGCGCTGTCTTTTCCGGACGCCATCGTTCCAAATATCGCAAGTTCTTCTGAAACAATCTGGTTTTTCGCCACATCAATCATCATCATAAAAGTTATGCACAGAAAACCCGCCAATGCGATTCCGGTCAGTCGATATGCTTTTTTCTTCATATGCTATTCCTCTTTCCAGCGATATCCGATCCTGCTTACTGTTTCAATGGGATCTGTTCCTGATACGCTTCTTAATTTGCTGCGCAGGCGGCTGACAAGCACGGTCAGCGTATTATTTTCGACAAAAATACTGTCAATATCCCATATCGCCTCCAACAGCTGCTCCCGGGTAAGCAGGCAGCCAGTATTTTTCATGATCAACTTTAAAAATTTAAATTCTGTCTTTGTGACGTCGATGCGCGTTCCGTCGTATTCCAGATAATAATTGCCAAGGTTCAGCAAAAACTTCCCTCTTTGTATTACCTTCTGTTCCTGATCCCACTGAAGCCTGCTTCTCCGGATCTGTGCCCGGATCCTCCCAACCAATTCGGCGTTGGAAAACGGCTTTGTCATATAATCGTCCGCCCCGGCTTCGAGTCCTTTGATAATATGCTCCTCTGCATCATTGACCGTGATCATGATAATGGGAACGGCGGAATACGAACGGATCTTCCGGCACAGATGATATCCGTCCCCGTCCGGCAAATTCACATCAAGCAGACAGACCGCGATTCCTTTCTTTCTGAGCAAAGCAAGCCCCACAGTTCCGCTGTCCGCTTCAAAAATTTCATATTCGCCGCGCAATAGATTTCCAATGCTTTTGCGGATAATGTAATCATCTTCTATAATCAAAATCTGATCCATTTCAGTTTTTTCCTCCCCGTTCTCTGTTCGATACCTATACAGTATCATATTTCGATATAGAAAACAATGAAACGCAAATGGCGGGATTCCAACGTAAAAAGAGGATATTTCTTCTCCGAATAGGTGCTTATTCCTCTGAAATATCCTCTTTTAATTATTCTTACATTTCCATGGAACTAAAATGACATACGTTCTTGTATAATCCGAGTCTGCGTAGCTTTCTCCAGACTAATATCATCTGTAAGTGACGTGATATACTCTTTAGTTATACCGTAATAGTTACACTATCTTGATATGAATTAAGTCCCGCACCAATACTCGCCTGATAAGTCAGACTAATAACTGCTTTCTGACGATTATTTGAGTATGTTATTGAATTAATTGTTACTTTGGAAGATACCTTGTCCCATTTGCTATAACCAGTTACATCAATACTTTGAACCCCAGTGATATAAAGACCAGACGAATTTGCTGTTTCATCCCTTGCTGTATAGGTAACAAGGATTTTAACCGAATACCCATCTCCATATGTCAGCGTATCATTTTTTTTAAGCGTATACATGGCATATGGGGTAGATTCCTGCGAAATCATCCCTTTCTTACTTTCTTCTGCCGTAACGCTCATTGTTCCGATACTGAATAGCAAACATATGCATAACATTATTGATACGTATTTCTTTTTTCCCATATCACAATCTCCTTTCGTCCCGCCACTTACAGACATTTGTTATATACCATAAAAAACTTACAAATTTGTTACAAAATCAATTTTTTTAATTAATCCCGTCCATTTCAGAAACAGCTACAAAAAATAACGCCCACTATATCCGTGAGCGTTATTTTTTGCCATATTGGTTTAGATACAAAATGCTGCGTAGAGAGGAACAGTCTTTTTCCCGTCCTCAAAGCCAAAGTTTTTCGCAGAGAGCTTGATGGCGTAATCGGGTTTGTAGGTGTCCATATAGACCTTTAAGCTCTTGGCTCTTGTGTTGTCGGCGGATTTGACCTCAATGGGAATGAGCCTGCTTTCCCGCTGAATGACAAAATCAATTTCCGCCCCACGCTCGGACTTCCAATAATAGGTCTGATAACCGTTTATGGTGAGCTGCACATTCACATAGTTTTCCGCAAGTCCGCCCTTAAAGTCGTTCAGTTCCTCCACCATGTAGAGGACATCGTTTGCAGCCAAATCCTTTTTGGCGGCAAGCAGACCCAGATCGGAAACATAAATCTTAAAAGCGTCAATGTCACGGTAGTTTTCCAAAGGCTTTTTTACCTGTTCAACCTTGAACACCTGCGATACGATGCCGGACAGACAGAGCCATTCGATGGCGTTTTCAAATTCGGAAGCCCGACCTCCCTTTTTAATCAGCTTATATTGAAAACGGGTATTCTTCTTTGAAAGCTGCACGGTAATGTTGTCATAGGCAAGCCGTGTCTTTTTGATCTCGTTCAAGTTGTTGTACTTACTCATATCGTTGAGATAGCTTGCCAGAATGGTGTCCTGCGTGTGACGCACAAGGATATAATCCTTTGTCTGTGCAAACTGCATGACGCACTCCGGCATACCGCCCACCACAAGATACTGCCGATAAAGCAGCATCGCCGCGTCGTGCAAAGCGGAAGGGATCGGCGTATCGGTCTGGAAGGACTTTTTGATCTGCGCTACCAGAGCGTCCTCCCCCAGCGCAAGCATAAATTCCTCCATATCCATCGGGTAAAGGGTTTTCATATCGACCTTGCCCACGGGAAAAGAGAACTTTGTACGGTTTACCGCAACACCTAAAAGACTGCCCGCCACGATGATGTGATAATCGGGAGCGTCCTCGCAAAAATACTTCAAAGAAGTTAATGCCCGTTCGCAGAGCTGCACCTCGTCAAAGACGATCAGCGTTTTTTCCCTGACGATGGTTTGCCCTGCGATATGCGACAGAATAGGGATCAGATAATCGGGGCTGATATTTTCATCAAAGGTTTCCGAGAGCTTTGGATTGGTTTCAAAGTTGAAATACGCCACATTCTCATAATATTTGCGCCCAAACTCCAAAATGGAATAGGTCTTGCCGACCTGCCTCGCTCCCTGCAAGATCAGCGGCTTGCGGTGTTCGTTTTCTTTCCATGCTTCTAAAAAAGCCATGATTTTTCGATACATAAATGGGCCTCCTTTTCAGAAGTCACTTATAGTATAGCAGATGCTCGTGTAAAAATCAATGTATTTTATATAAATATTCGCATTAAATAACATGAATATTTCTGCTTACCTCACACTGTTCGACACAAAGCACCGCAAGCCGCCAGTTTTACACCTCCCCAAACCTGTACCGGTTTATGGATATTTTCATCAACCGGTCAGATGACGCGGCTGTTCAACCAGTTCTACGGTTCTTCGCCGAGAAAATTTCGATATGCCAACACCGTACATCCCAAATAAGGCAAGCGCCTGTACGGCGGCGGGTTCCCATATTTTCCGCTTTCCTTTACGCAATATCGCGCCGCACGGCAATCCGGTTGCCAATGATCGTAAAAAGTGCAATATACCCTGCGCATATAATGACAAATGTCCCATAGCCGCCGCTTTCCGCGATTTTCTGCGGCGCATTTGCATTCATACCATAAGACATAAGAGAATATGGCCATATATGCCCCAAATTTTTCGCCAGGAATACAAGTCCCGATAATCCGCCCAGAAATGCTATTCCTACCGGCTGTGCGAAACTTTTTATGTTCATTGAAATTAAAATCTGTATCGCAACCGTAACCATTCCCCCAAGTGTGCCAAATATACACCACTTCGCTATTGTCAGCCACGGCGGATTTGTAAGACCCGCGGCATATCCGCTTATCACAAACAGAACACATATCCATATCATGCTGAGCAGCAGCATAATTGCCGCAGTTATCAGCTTTGCCAGAAATACAGAAGAACGGCTCACAGGCATAGTGAACACTTTATTCCAATTATTGTTTCCATGTTCCAACCGCATAAGATACGAGCAGTAAATGCCCAGCATGATCGGCAAAAAGAAGTAATCGGTAAACAGCGTATGCTGCGTCCACAGGCTGATCCACTCTTTTGTCAGGATCCCCTGATTGTATATATAATTTGCCGTTCCCAAGACCGCCGGAATTACCGGCATAAGGATAAAAGCAAGCCAGACCGGCGAGCGCCTGAGCTTCATGCGCTCCGCCTTTAATAATTTCCGTAACATCCTTTACAGTTCCTTTCTCTTGAAGATCTCGCGTCCGATGAGATACATCCCGACGCATACAAAAACAAGTATGATAAAGGAGAGCCAATCTATCCCTATCACATCAAAATGCGCATATTGATAACGGTTCTCCTTTGTCCAGCCAAACAGCCCGACAAAACTCAGCGCGCCGTAATATCCCCATATAAGCGACCTGCGGAGCCAGGGGAACTGGGGCAGGAACATCGAGAACGTACCCAAAAACGTACCCATTGCACCCACAAAGAACGGGATCGCCTGATTTTTAAAACAAAGCGACAGCGTATACTGGAAAAGGTACACGGAAATTGTCGGCACGGCTGTAAACAACAGATAGAAAAGATATAATTTTATTGGCACACCGCCTTGATAACCCACATGATAACCGAATGCGATGGTCATTCCCCAGCTTATCATGACGCAGGACATCATAATCGCAAGCCCATATATCAACTTCGCGTCATAGATTTTCCCGCGCTTTTCCGTAACTGCCAGCTGCTTCAGCATGTACCCCTTATGTTCTATATCGCACAGCCGCGATGATACGATGATCGAGAGTAACGGCATAAAAATCGCGTTTACCAACGGAAGCTCATATAAATTTTCCATCCATCCAAGCCGCAGCAGATCCGCGCTTTGATGGCGCGGGTAAATCCATGCGAGAAACGCAGCCAAAATCGCCCATGCAGTCATAAATACATAACGGCGGCGGGTTTTCATAAATTCACATTTGAAAAGTGATATCACAGGCTTTTCTCCTTTCCTGTAAGATCGAGGAAGATTTCCTCCAGGCTCTTTGACTGATCAATCTGATGCAGCCTGTCAAGCTTCCCCTGATACATCATTTTCCCATTCGCAATAATTCCGACATCCTCCGCTATCTGGTCAATTTCGGAAAGCAGATGGCTTGACACAATCACCGTCATACCGTACTGCTGCGGCAGCGACCGGATCAATTCCCGCATTTCCTGTATGCCGGACGGGTCAAGTCCATTTGTCGGCTCATCAAGTATCAGAAGCTGCGGAAATGACAGAAGCGCGCCTGCAAGACCAAGTCTCTGCTTCATGCCGAGCGAATATGCCGACACTTTCTTGCCGCGTTGATGGTCGAGCCTGACGATCTGCAATACTTTATCAATATTCTTTTTCGGAATATCGAGCATGGTCTGTAAAATGCGCAGATTTTCTGCTCCGGTGAGGTGCCCGTAAAACGACGGCGACTCGATAAGCGAGCCTGTGACGCGCAGAATTTCAATACGGTTTTTCTCGTTCATGCGCCGTCCCATGATTTCCATTTCACCCGCCGTTGGACGGATAAGGCTCAGAAGCATTTTCAGCGTCGTTGTTTTTCCTGCGCCGTTCGGACCGAGGAACCCGTATATGCGCCCTTTCTTCACGCTCATATCCAAGTTGCTGACCGCCGCAGTTCCCCTGTAGAACTTTGTAAGTCCGGTTGTTTTTACTACTTCATCCATAAAAACTCTCCTTTTCTGTTTGATATAAGAAAATGCTACCATATAAACCTTTCGTAAACGTAACTCCTGCCTTACGAAAACCTTAAATAAAATATTCGGTTTGAAATCCGTTCTCAATTATAATAAAATAAAATCGGTGATAAGCATGAACGAACTGAAAAACAAAAAAATTTTAATTGTAGACGATGAAAACGAACTTCTAAAAATGCTCTCGGAGATATTGTTCCGAAACGGCTTTTACCATATCTTCACCGCATCTAACTGCGAAACGGCGCTGCGAATCGCAGGCGAACAGCCGATCGCCCTTTATCTGCTTGACGTAAATCTGCCTGACGGGGATGGGTTTACACTGTTTGAAAGGCTGCGCGAAATTTCATCCGCTCCGGCAATCTTCCTCACAGCATGCGGCGAGGGAAATGACCGGATCAGAGGTCTTGGCTTGGGCGCGGACGATTATATCGTGAAGCCGTTCCTGGCGGACGAACTGGTTTTGCGCATAAACGCCGTATTAAAACGCGTTTACAGCATTTCGGAAATAAACTCCTCGTTTCGTCTGCCGGGCGCCACAGTCAGTTTTGAAACAGCGTCCGTCCAAAAAAACGGCAAAGAAATTCCGCTTACGGCAAAAGAATATATCCTGCTTAAAAAGCTGTACGATAACAGAAATAAAATCGTCACATTCGACGCGCTTTGTCTGGCAGCATGGGGCGGGGAATATTACGGATATGAAAACACACTGATGGTGCACATAAGACGGCTGCGGCAGAAAATCGAAGCCGAGCCTTCCCGACCGCGCCATTTATTGACGGTCAGGGGGCTTGGGTATAAGCTGGTGATCGCCAATGAATAAAACAAGTCTGAAAATTTTTATCTGTTTTACACTTGTCTCCGCTTTGATCGCGGTGATTTTGTTATGCGCAAATTTTCTCGGATATGCGTATATTGCAACCGATTCCGGCAGCTATGGAAGCCCCGAAAAAGTTCTCGCGCTGATAAGCGAACATTTAACGCGCACCAAAAACGGCTTTGCACTTGCAGAAAATGTCGTTCCTGACAATGCCTGGTGCATTTTAATTGACGAAAGCGGCGATCTTATCTGGTCGCAAAACGAGCCCGCCGATATCCCGACGCACTATTCGCTGAACGATGTCGCCCGTATGACACACTGGTTTCTGAATGACTACCCCGTTTATATACGCACGGAGGATTACGGGCTGCTGGTACTCGGTATGCCGAAAAATTCCGTCGGAAAATATGAAATGATTTACTCGAATCACTGGTTTCACACGCTTCCGCAAAGAATTTTGACCATTCTCATCATCAATCTTTGCTTCGCCGCGCTTTTGGCATGTATTTTGGGCTTTCGCCTATACCGACACCTGCGTTCGCTTACCGACGGCATAGCGGATCTGCGGAATGAAAAGCCCGTGAGATTGCGTGAAAATGGCATTTTCAGAGAAATTTCCGCCAATATAAACCTTACATCAAATGCGATTGAGCGCAAGAATGCCGCCCTTGCTGCCCGCGACAACGCGCGGTCAAACTGGATTTCCGGTATTTCCCACGATATACGGACGCCGCTTTCGGTAATGATCGGATATTCGGACGAACTTGCAAAATCGGAAAATCTCACAGAACCGGAGCATAGAAAAGCCGAAGTGATAACCGCGCAGGGCATAAAAATAAAGAAACTGATCGAGGATCTGAATTTAATTTCATCCCTCGAATACGATATGCAGCCGTTAAGGAAAACCATAGTCAGAATCTGTCCGCTTCTTCGCCGCGTCGTATCAGATATAGTAAATAGTTCCGCCGCAGACAAATATGAAATCGAACTGATTCTGCACACGGAACAGGCAGTCATTTTCGCCGACGAAAATCTGATCGAGCGCGCGGTATATAATTTGATCAACAACAGCATCACACACAACGAACCCGGCTGTAAGATCAGGATAACACAATACGCGGAACGGGGAATGGTCATCATGGAAATCGCCGATAACGGCAAAGGGTTGCCGCGGGAAGTGACCGACAATATCTCCCTGATTCCCAAATCCTCCCACGGGCTTGGACTGCCTATGGCATACAGGATTATAAAAACCCACGGCGGGGAATTTTCGATTGAGAACAATCAAGGGGTGAAAATACAAATGAAATTGCCGATGGCATAACGCCGCTTTTCTGTTCACAATCGCATTGTCTCCGTCCATTTCAGGAACAGCTACAAAAAGCGCCCCTCAGAACCACTGGTCCTGAGGGGCGTTCTCTGTCACTGATCTGTTACTGGATCGTAATATAATGATTTTCTTCTACTTCCGGCTGTTTTGTTTTTCTCGGAACCGACAGCTTCAGGATCCCATCCTCGTAGCTGGCACCGATCTCCTCCTGCTTTATCTGGCTGCCGATATAGAAACTGCGCTTGCAGCTTCCGGTATACCGCTCTCTCCGGATATACTTACCCTGATCGTCCTTCTCGTCTTTGTTTTCTTCCCGTTTCGCTGAGATCGTAAGATATCCGTTCTTTAATTCCGCCTGGATGTCTTCTTTCTTATATCCCGGCAGCGCAACATCCACCTCATACTTGTCGTCAAATTCCTTGACATCCACCTGCATCGTGGTCGGCTGTGTTACGATATGCTCCGGGAACCGGAAAAAATCATCAAACATATCCTCTGCAAAATTGTCTCTGAAAATACTTGGCATCAACATAATCAATTCCTCCTTTTTCTATCCTATTGTAATTCATTTTCTTGTTTTTATTCTTTGTTCCTCCTGTTCTATTTGTAATATAACATATAGATAGTATGCTGTCAATCCCTTTTTTAAAATTTTTTTAATTTTTGCCCGGTATCGTTTCATCTCTAATTGACATTGCTTCTGTCTGTTGCTATAGTTTTTCTGGAAAATATATTTTTCTCCCGGCGCTTCCCGCGCCGCGGTCAGAAAGGAGTAAAAAATGAATCTTGTCAAAAAAATCTATTGCAGGACGTTTCAACTCGGCCTCCGGATCGCCCTGCCGTTTCTTCCATATCGGAAGCCAACCGTCGTCAACCATATTTCCGCCCTGCCGCCCATCCTGGAACGCAGCGCGTGCAGCCGTGTCCTTGTCGTAACAGACGCCGGGATCTGCCGTCTGGGTCTGATCCGTTCTCTGGAACAGGAATTATCCGGACACGGGATTTCCTGTTTTGTATATGACAGGACCGTCGCGAATCCCACGACAGCCAATGTCGCCGAAGCGGTCGATCTGTACCGCAAAAACCGCTGCGGCGCGATCATCGGATTTGGCGGCGGCTCCAGCATCGACTGCGCCAAAGCAGTCGGCGCGAAGATCGCGAAGCCGAAGCAGTCCCTTTCCCAGATGAAGGGGATCTTAAAAATACATAAAAAAACCCCGCTCCTGATCGCGATTCCGACTACCGCCGGCACCGGCAGCGAAACAACCCTCGCCGCCGTTATCACCGACGCGGAAACGCGGCACAAATACGCGATCAACGACTTTCCGCTGATCCCCGATTACGCCGTCCTTGACCCCGCCGTGACCGTAAGCCTCCCGCCGTCGATCACTGCCACAACCGGGATGGACGCGCTGACGCACGCGGTCGAAGCGTACATCGGCAATTCAACCACGAGGGAAACAAGGGGATATGCCAGAAAAGCGGTCGCCCTGATTTTTGAAAACCTTGACGCCGCCTGCCAGAACGGCAGCGACCTCACGGCACGGCGAAATATGCTGAAAGCGTCCTTCTATGCCGGATGCGCGTTTACGAAATCCTATGTCGGATATGTCCATGCGGTCGCCCATTCTCTCGGCGGAGAATACAATGTTCCCCATGGGCTTGCCAACGCGGTCCTGCTTCCTTTTGTGCTGGAGGCATACGGACCGTCCGTTTACAAAAAACTCCACCGCCTCGCGGTCACGGCGAAGCTGGCTTCCCCCGACACCCCGGAGGAAACCGCGGCGCGCCGGTTTATTCAGGCGATCCAGGAAATGAAACAACGGCACGGGATCGGGGACGTCATTCCGGAGCTGAAAAAAGAAGACATTCCAAAATTATCGCGTTACGCGGACCGGGAAGCGAATCCGCTCTATCCGGTCCCCGTCCTGATGAACACGAAAGAACTGGAACAATTTTATGATCGTATTCTGGCCATGCCGGAAGGAAAGGACGCCGCCCTATGAATGAGACAGAAATCAAAACAATCGTACAAAAACAGCGAACTTACTTTGATACGGGAAAAACCCTGGACATCACGTTCCGCATCCGCGCCCTGCGGCGGCTCCGGGAGACCATTCGCGCGCATGAGAAAGAAATTCACGCGGCACTTCAGAGCGATCTCGGAAAAAGCAATTTTGAAAGCTATATGTGCGAAACAGGTCTTGTACTGAGCGAGATCACGCATATGCTGCGCCATATCCGGTCTTATGCCCGGGAAAAGAACGTCCATACGCCGCTGGCTCAATTTCATTCCAGGAGTTTCCGGAAGCCGTCGCCCTATGGCGTCGTCCTGATCATGAGTCCATGGAACTATCCTTTTCTGCTGACGATCGACCCTCTGGTAGACGCCATAGCGGCAGGGAATACCGCGATTTTGAAGCCAAGCGCCTATTCCCCTGAAACAAGCAGGATCATCAGCCTGATCATCCGGGAATGTTTCAACGAGAGCCATGTAGCCGTCGTCACCGGAGGCCGCGCGGAAAATACGTGCCTGCTGAACCAGCACTTTGACTACATCTTTTTCACCGGCAGCCAGGCTGTCGGGAAAGAAGTCATGCGCCACGCGGCAGAGCGGCTCACTCCCATGACGCTGGAGCTGGGCGGGAAAAGCCCGTGCATCGTGGAGAAAACCGCGAATATCCCGCTTGCCGCCAGGAGGATCGTTTTCGGCAAATATTTAAACTGCGGGCAGACCTGCGTCGCGCCGGATTATATTTACTGCGACGCGGAGATCAAGGGCGCGCTGCTTCAGGAAATAAAAAAACAGATCCGCCTGCAATTCGGAAACGCCCTGCGGAACAAAGACTACGGAACGATCATTAACCGGAAGCATTTCGACCGCATTACCGGTCTAATCGACCGGGAGAAGCTGTTCTGCGGCGGTGGTTCCGACCCGGGCGCGCTGAAAATCGAGCCGACCGTCATGGATCATGTGACCTTTGACGACGCGGTCATGCAGGAAGAGATCTTCGGTCCGGTTCTCCCCGTGCTTGTTTACGACTCCATCGACCAGGCGATCCGGACGATCCAGTCCATGGCGCATCCGCTCGCCCTGTATCTGTTTACAAAAAATAAAGCGGTCGCCAAAAAAGTCATGTCCCGATGCGGATTTGGCGGCGGCTGCGTCAACGACACCATCATCCACCTCGCGACGAGCGAAATGGGCTTCGGCGGATTCGGGGAAAGCGGCATGGGCGCTTACCATGGAAAAGACGGATTCCGGACATTTTCCCATTATAAGAGCATTGTCGATAAAAAAACATGGCTGGACCTGCCAATGCGATACCAGCCATACCGCCCGGTTTACGAAAAACTGATCCGGTTTTTCCTCCGGTAACGCGATGGATCGCGGCAGGATTTTCGCTTTTTTCATCATTGACATTTTCTTCTGCCGCCCCTATAGTAGAAAACAGAAAAACTAGATTGATCTTACATAAACGGAGGAAACGATTGTGATAACAACGCTGATTCAGGAACTGATTGCCTACGGCCTCGATGCGGGCCTGATTACTGCCGACGACCGGATTTATACCGCGAACCGCCTGTTGGAATTATTTTCCCCGACAGACGGCGGAGAAATCCAGCCCGTTTCAAAGCCGGTCCGTCCGCTCTGCCGGATTCTGGACGATATGCTCGCGTATGCCCTGGAAGCGGGGCTGATCGAAGATGATACGACGACGATGAAAGACCTGTTCGACACAAAAATCATGGGGCTTTTAACACCCCCGCCTTCGGTTGTCCGGCGGACATTCCGGGAAAAATACAGCGAATCGCCCGTGAAAGCGACCGATTATTATTATCAGTTCAGCCAGGCGACCAATTATATCCGCAAAGACCGGATCGCCAAAGATGAAAAATGGACGGTTGATACCGAATATGGCGTCATCGACATTACGATCAACCTGTCCAAACCGGAAAAAGACCCAAGGGACATTGCCCGCGCCGGTGCGGCGAAGCAATCCGGATATCCGCGCTGCCTGCTGTGCAGGGAAAACGAAGGATTTTCCGGAAATCCCGCGCAGCCTGCCAGGCAGAACCACCGGGTCATCCCGGTCACGCTCGCGGGAGAATCCTACTATCTGCAGTATTCTCCATATGTTTATTATAACGAGCACTGCATTATCTTCAACGAAGCGCACATCCCGATGAAGATCGACCACGGGACATTCCGGAAGCTCCTGGACTTCGTCCGCCAGTTTCCGCACTATACCGCCGGTTCCAATGCCGACCTTCCGATCGTCGGCGGTTCCATCCTGAGCCACGATCATTTCCAGGGCGGGGGATACGTCTTCGCGATGGCGCGCGCGCCTTACGAAACAGAATTTACCATGAACGATTATCCGTCCGTGCGTGCCGGCATCCTTCAATGGCCGATGTCGGTTATCCGGCTCCAATGCGAAGATCCCGCGCTCCTCGCGGACGCATGCGACCATATTTTGCAGGCATGGCGGGGATATACCGATGAAACCGCGTTCATTTTCAGCGAAACGGACGGCGTTCCCCACAACACGATCACCCCGATCGCGCGGATGCGCGACAGCCGGTATGAAATGGACCTGGTACTCCGGAATAATATTACGACAGAAGAATTTCCTTGGGGCGTCTACCATCCCATCGCAAAATATCATCATATTAAAAAAGAAAACATCGGATTGATCGAAGTCATGGGCTTAGCGGTTCTGCCCGCCCGGCTGAAAACGGAGATGGCGATGCTGGAAGAAGCCATTTTGAACCATCAGGATATCCGCGCGAACGAGGCGACGGAAAAACACGCGGACTGGGTGGATTCCTGGATCGGCAGCTATACGATCACGCCGGAGACCATCCACTCTATTATCCAGAAAGAGATCGGACATGTATTTGTCAAAGTCCTGGAATGTGCCGGCGTATACAAGCGCACTCCGGAGGGGCGCGAAGCGTTCCGGCGGTTCTTCTCCATCCTGTAAATTTCTATTCAGCCGTTTCTTAAAGCAAAAAGCGGAGACGCCCCATCCTGCGAATCAGGATCGCAGAAAAAAGGTCGCCTCCGCTTTTTTATTTCATTCTTCTATTTAATACTTTCGTTTCAGGACTATGTATACGATCACATATAAAAGGACCAGCCCGCACAGCGATCCCGCGAGGATCATACCCGCAGTTTCCTTATGCAGCAGATACAAGACAAGCACCGCAACTCCCGTCGCCGGTGCATAGATCGAAAAAGCATAGCTTCTCGCCTTGTCCCACAACATCTGATTGCGCTCGTCGCGCTCCGCGATCTCTACCGCTTCCATCTGTTCCGGATTCCGCGAAAGCCGGAGATACTGCGCTATCCGGGCGACGCCGTAAACAATGAAACCGGATCCGAATGAATCCAGTATTTCCGTGTTGTTCCCGGTGATCCCTCCAACCAGGCAGAACACTACCCCTAACAAAATGTATCCGCCTGCAGCCCACAACCGTATTTTCCATTTCTTCTGAACTTCCATCATCATTCCTCCTCAAAATAAAATAATTCCTCGATCGCTACATCAAAATATTGCGCAAGCTGGTGCGCAAGCTGCAGGGAAGCATTATATTTTCCGCTTTCAAGCGAATTGATCGTCTGCCTCGTGACCCGGATAGCTCTGGCCAGTTCGTCCTGCGTCATTTGTCTTTCCTTACGAAATTCTTTGATTCTGTTTTTCACGTTTCCCTCCTAAAAAATAAAATGTAAAATATACTTTACATCTTCATTATATCTCTTTTTTCTGAGATGTCAAGCGTATTTTACATTTTATTTTTGGGGAAAAAATTTTTTCTTATTCTTCCACGTCAATGACCGATACCGGACAGCCGTCCGCCGCCTCCTGGATCTGCGCCCGGTGTTCCTCCAGGTCAGCGTCCTCCCTGACGGTAGAAAGATCGTCCACCAGCTCAAATACTTCGGGGCATACATTTTCGCATAACCCGCAGGAAATGCATCCATCCTGATCAACCGTTACTTTCATTTCCATCTGCCTCCTGATTTTCATACTGGTATTAGTATAGGGCATTTCCGGAAAAATATACAAAAGGATTTTATTCCGGCAGGTACCGGCTGCGCCGGTCTGTGACAAGGCACTGAACCGGGCAATCGGAAGGATCTTCCGGCAGCTGATCCAGCACCTGCCACTCATAACATAAACCGATCCGGAACGCGTCCCTCCAATCGTGACAATAGGCATCATAAAATCCCCCGCCATAACCGAGCCGGTTCCCTTTCCTGTCGAAAGCGACGCCCGGCAGGATCATGCAGCTGCCCTTCTCCGGAACAACGATTCTTCCCCCGGCAGGCTCCAGGATCCCGGCATAGCCCGGCGCGACATCGGCAAGGCTTCCGATCTCGTAGAATCTCATCATCCGCGGCCCCTCTACTTTCGGCACCGCCACCCGTTTGCGATGATCAAGGCAGTCCTGGATCAGCCTGCCTGTCTCTACCTCTCCCTGACAATCCAGATAAAGAAAGACCGTGCCGCTTTCCGCAAATTCCCGGCAGGAAAGGAGCCGTTTCCGGCATTGTTCCGACAGACGCGCTGTTTTTTCCGGCGGCATCTGTCGCCGCATACGGAGCATCTCACACCGGATCGCCTCTTTACTCCCGCAGATTCTTTCCATATTTTTCTCCCAGATTTATGACAGAGCCGTCTTTTTCCTGAATATCCACCTGGTTCAGCTGGCTGCGGAGATTGGCTCTCACCGACATGACATAGTTGTGCCGGAGCGCCGCCTGTTCTATTTTTTCTTCTTCCGTTAAGCCTTCCGGCGTTTTTGATTTGTGATACAACTCATTGATGCGATTGATATTAAGCTCCATCTCTTTTCCTCTTTTCTGTTTCCATCACGGCTTCCGCCACTCTGATCCCGTCGATCGCCGCCGATGTGATCCCGCCGGCATATCCCGCGCCTTCCCCACACGGATAAATGCCCGCAATGTTGCTTTGAAACTCCTCGCCACGCACGATTCTCACCGGGGAGGACGTTCTCGTCTCCACGCCGCACAGAACGGTATCCGGGCGGTCAAATCCCCGTATCTTTTTTCCAAACGCGTTCATTCCATCCAGAAAATCCCGCAATACGTACCGCGGAAGACAGTCCGACAGATCGGCAAGCTGATATTGTCCCCTGCAGTTCGGCAGAATATCGCCGATCCGGCGGCTTTCCCTGCCCAGACGCAGATCTTCCAGAAGCTGTACCGGGATCATGCCCCGTCCCGCCTGATACGCGTTCTCCTCCCATCGCCGCTGAAACGCGACTCCGGCAAGCGGATGGGCGCTCTCAAAATCATCCGGTCCAACTGACACGACGATCGCGCTGTTGGAATTGCGTTCCGACCGGTCATAATCGCTCATGCCGTTCACCGCCAGCCGCCCCTGTTCCGAGGACGCGTTCACGACAAACCCTCCGGGGCACATACAAAAGGAATAAACGCCCCTTCCATCCCCGGCGCGATAGGTCAGTTTGTAGTCGGCGGGCGGCAGTTTCGCGGCTGCCTCGCTTCTCCCATACTGGGCGTCGCGGATCATTTCCGCCGGATGCTCCACCCGGAGTCCCACCGCGAACGGCTTTTGTTCCATGCGGAGCCCTTTGCGGTACAGCATGGAAAACGTATCCCGCGCGCTGTGTCCCGGCGCGAGCACGAGCTGCCTGCAGGCAATCGCTTCCGCCCCGTTCACTTCGATCCCGGCGACCGCCCCGTTTTCAAGGAACAGATCCGTCAACTTTGTCCCGAACCGGACCTCTCCGCCCATTTCCTCGATCGCGCGCCGCATATTGCGGATGATATGGCGGAGGTTGTCCGTACCGATATGCGGCTTATTCAGATACAGGATCTCGGACGGCGCTCCGTATTCAACAAACGTTTCCAGGACAAACCGGTTTCTTCCCATCCGGTCTTTGACCCCGGTATTTAATTTTCCATCCGAAAACGTCCCCGCGCCGCCTTCTCCAAACTGTACGTTGGAATCTTCATCCAGACGGTTGCCCGCCCAGAAATCCTCTATCCGGCGGATCCTCTGTTCCACCGGTTCTCCCCGCTCGATCAGAACAGGAGCATATCCGCACCGGGCTAGCAAAAGACCGCAGAACAGCCCCGCGGGACCGGTTCCAACGATAACCGGACGGCCGTTCGCTTCCTCTGTATGATTTTTTTCCGGAAGGCAGTACCGACATTCCGTCTCGATGGAAACGGCGGGATTCCGGCTGGCGCGCGCCAGCCTTTCTTCATCCGGAACTGTAAGGTCAATGGTATAAACCATCCGCAGCTTTTCCTTATCCCGCGCGTCGACCGACTTCTTTGCAATCCTGTAACGCCCTTTTATGCCATCCGGAACATCTTTCTGGTTCTTTTTCAGCGCGGCTGCGATCGCACGGATCAGTTCTTCCTCCGTATGACCGACCGGCAATTTGATATCGCGGATCCGAATCATTTGCGTCCACCCGCGCTTTCCCTGCCCGCGATATAGCCGCTTGTCCACGCCCATTGCAGGTTATAGCCGCCGCAGGTTCCGTCCACATCGAGGATTTCTCCCGCAAAATACAACCCCGGGACAAGCCGGGACTCCATCGTATCCATATGTACCTCCCTGAGATCGACTCCTCCCTGCGTCGCCTGCGCCTGCTCGAAGCCATGATATCCCGTGATCGGGATCTCCCACCGCTTACACCGCGCGGCGATCGCGTTGATCTGCTTCCCGCCGCACGCCGTACATGGCTGCCGCAGCGGAATATCCCATTGCCGGAGAAGAAAACGCGCCAGCTTCCAGTTGAGGAAACCTTCCATCAGTTCCTCCATCGTTTTATAGGGGCAATTTCTGATCGCGTCCGACAGGGAACGCCCGACTTCTTCCAAAGAGTCAAAGGGAAACAGATCGACCGATACGTCGACCTGTTTTCCCTCCGAGAGCGCCGCCGCCGCATACCGGCTGATCTGAAAAACCGGAATCCCGGATAACCCGTAATCCGCAAACTGCAGCTCTCCCGTTTCCCGCACCGCCTGTTCCTGATCCACCAGCAGGGTCACGCCGGCGACTGTTCTCACTCCCGCCGCCTGTTTCCATCCGGCAATGTCCGTATGGAGCGGCACAAGTGCCGGAAGGGGCTGGAGAATGGTATGTCCAAGCCTCCCGGCAAGCAGAAATCCGCTGCCATCGCTTCCCTGCCGGGGAGACGCCTGTCCGCCGGCGGCAAGGATCACTCTGTCACATTCCTCGCTGCAGCGGCTCCCGTCCTCCGCCTGATACGTGATCCGGAAACCGCCATCCTTTTTTTCTATCTCCGTGACCGAACATCCGGCAGAAATAAGAACGCCAACCGCGTTGGCTCTGGATACAAGCGCGTTGGCGACCGTCTCCGCCTGTCCGGACGCCGGATAAATATAACCGTCCCGATTGACCGTCCGGATGCCCAGGTTCTCAAAATACCGGCGGGTAAAGGAACATCCATAGCTCCGGATCAGCGGAAATACAAGTTCCGGATGGTCGCTCCGATAGCGATCCATCGTATGTACCTCATTCGTGAGATTGCATTTCCCGTTTCCGGTGACCAGGATCTTTTTGCCCGGCTTCTTCATTTTTTCCAATATCCGGACAGACGCGCCCCCGGCTGCCTCGATCGCTGCTACCAGTCCGGCGGCGCCTCCTCCGACCACAATTATTTTCATCCTGTTCCCTTAGCTGGTGTAGGACTCCAGAAAGTCATAGAGAGCCGCCTCGTCGACCTGATAGACGCCCTCTTTGACCCGCCTTTGTTCCTGCGCCGGCAGATCCTTCATTTGAATATTTGTTTCTTCATAGGTTGTCCCATCGTCAGAATAGATCACAACCTGATTGTTCATAGCCCGGATGCTGTATCCTTTCTCCGTTCCCGATGAATTGGAATCGGTCATTCCGTCCGTCACGACCGCCTGTCCCTCGTCCCGGATCTCCTGCGGATTTCTTTCGCGGGGGACAAAAATACTGACCATAACGGCAAGAAAAAGCAAAACGGCAAGGATGATCCCCGCCTTTCTGTAATTGACCGGGGTATGGACAACTTCGGGCTGAATGGTTTCCAATGGTTCCATGGTCTGTCTCCTGTCTGTTCCTGATTGATACAGATAGTATTGACCATTTCCCCGAAATCTATTCGGTTTCCCTACATCAATTTACATTTTTTAAGAAGTTTCCCAATCCGGAGCCCCATCGGCATTTCCACAAGGAGATCCTCCGTCACGACACGCAGGCGGAGTAGGGCAATCACATAGACAATGACCGAACAGACGACGGAAACGCAGATCCCCGCCGCGTATCCGAGCCTGGTTTGCGGGAGAAATGCCGCGGCTGCCCGATAGGATAAAAAGGTAACGACGCCCATGATCAGCGACGCAAGGAGGGGCAGGATCATCGTTTTTTTCAGGTTCTGATGATATTCTATCTCATGCTTCAACGAACGCGCGTTCAGATAACACATCACGATTCCGAACACGAACGTACCGGCTACCAGTCCATGGAGGTTCCAGTCTGTCACCGAAAGAACCAGCAGGACAAACGCGCAGTGAACCAGCAGGGAAACCGCCGCGTTTTTTACCGGCGCGTAAAGCCTGCCGATCCCCTGCAGGATCGAATTGGTCACAGTAGAGAGCGACGTGAAAATGATCGAGATCGCGCCCCAGGAAAGCAGCTCCGCCGCCAGATCAATCTCGCTGCCAAACAAAAGCGCGAGCAGCGGCTTTGCCAGCACTCCCATCCCGATGGCGCACGGAATGGAAATCAGCATCGTATACAAAATCGTCATATCGATCTTTTCAACGATCTCTTTTTTCTTTTTTGTCTCCACCGCCACGACAATGCCGGGCACGACCGCCGTCGAGATCGCGGCTGCCAGCGCGACCGGAACCCCGATGATTACCTGATACTTGGTGCCATATACGCCGTACCACGCTGTGATCGCTTTTTCACTGAACCCCCGGGCGCCCATGACGAACGAATATAAATACTGGTCGACCGTACTGTTGACATTAAAGATAAAGGAACTGAAAATGACCGGCGTGACCGTAAGGAAGATCAGCCGGATGATGGAGCCGTAGGATTCCAGGTGCTCCGTCCGGTCCTCCGCCCGGTACTGCCGCGCCGTCCTGCCGCGGTGGCGGAAGTAACAGATCATACAATAAATCAGCGCAGTCAGTACGCCGAGCCCTGTTCCGACCGCCCCGCCTGCGGCTCCCCGCTGCGCGACCAGCCACTCGTCCCCGACAATCGCTCTTGTAAAAAAATACGCGGCGGCTACGCTTCCGACGGCATTGACGATCTGCTCATATATCTGCGACACCGACGTCGGCACCATCGTATTATGCCCCTGAAAATATCCGCGGAATACGCCGAGGACCGCCGAGAAAAAAATCGTCGGCGAAAGCACGCGGAGCGCCATCGCCCCTCTCGACATATTTGCCGGAATGATATACGGGGCAAGCAGAAACGCTGCCAGCGCCCCAATGCCGCCGACAAGGACCGCGTACATCATCGATCCGATAAAAATCCGGCGCGCGTTCCTGTACTCGTGTCTCGCAAGCCGCGCGGAAAGAATCCTAGATACCGCAAGCGGAATACTAAAACTGCTGATCAACAGGATCATCGCATAGATATTGTAGGCAGAGCTGTAATAACCGTTCCCCATATCCCCGATGATACTTGTCAGCGGGACCCGGTACAGCAGCCCGATCAGGCGGACGATAATGGAAGCGGCTCCCAGTATGGTTCCCTGTATTAAAAAATTATTGTTTCGTTTCCGTTCGCTCATTCCAATATCCTTTGTCCGTCGCTTTTATTCAAATACAATTTCTCCGCCGCGGTCCTGCGGGAAAACCGCGATGTATGTTTTTCCTTTATTCATCCGGATCTCTTCGCCGTCTTTTGTATAATATTTGGTAATGCCCTGACTGTCTCTTTTCCATGTCACCGGGATCCTCCGTCCCCTGGTCAGATAGTAGCCCTTTCCTTTCCCGGTCAGCTTCATCGTCTGATACCCGTTCCGGTCGATATCCCATTCCTTCACTTTCTGGATCAGCACGTTGGTAAACGCGAGCTGCTTGTTGTTCCGGTCATCGATCTGCGGCATATTATACTGATACCGCATATATTTTTTCTCATTTTTGCTATAGACAAACGAGGGGGACGTATAGGTGGAGAATCCGAGTGTGACCTGCCGGCACGGCTTGCTGTTCTCCGGTTTTGAGGACGTCTCGTTCCAGACAAAATGGGACGGGACATCCTTTGTATGCTTCTTGGAGATCGACTCCGTCTTGATCCCAAGCTCGAGCCCGTCGGAGCTGATATACGCGTTGTGCGGGGCGACCCGGTTATAATCCCGGAAAAAGATCGTTCCATCCACATAATCAAGTCCACTGATATGATCCTGGTGCAGCTCATTCATTTTGGAAACGGCATATTTCGTCTGTCCGTAGTGGACGTAAATCGCGTCGTACTCATTCGCGATATCGCAATAATAATGGCGGGCGCTGCGGACCGGACCGATCTTGTCCATCCCATCGTACTGGCTGTACAACGCCATCAGCCGTGTAATGCCGCCCTCCGCCAGTATTTCGTATATGATATCCGCCTTTGATATCCCCGACTGGGGAATGGCTTCCCGGATATTATTGATCATAATGGCAACCGGACGCTTCCTCGCCTCCGATTTTTTGATCCATTTGCCCGTGAGCGGGTTTTCCGCCATCCCGGCGTGCGGGTCGACATATTCCGTCGTTTTCTCCGACGGAAGCGCCTGCTCCGTATTCTCCACAGTAAACGCGATCTCTCCCGCCGGGATCTCTTTTCCGGAAAATTTCAGATAGACCACATATCCCACGGCGGCTATGACAACCGCGACGAGAAAACCGCTTATGATTCCCAACTTCTTTTTTGTGCTCATATTTTCCCTCTTTTCATCTAACATAACCCGCTTTTTGCAGGATCGCTTCCTGCATCTGCTCCATTACGGCGCGTTCCTTTTCTTCCATATGGTCGTATCCGCACAAATGGAGCATACTGTGCGCCGTTAAAAAAGCCAGCTCCCGTTCGATCGAATGTCCATATTCCTCCGCCTGGCTTTGCACCCTGTCCAGGGAGATCACGATACTTCCAAGAAGAAGCTCCCCGGAATCCAAGTCGAAACAAAAGTCCTCCATCTCGTCCACAGGGCGAAATTGCCCGGGCGTGTCAAATTCCAGCATCGGAAATGACAGCACATCCGTCGGCTGGTCCAGGTTCCTGGTATCCCGGTTGATCTCACGGATCCGGTCGTTTCCGGTCAGCAGCACGTCAACGGAGCTGTCGCACGGACCGCCGACAAACCGCATCGTCTCCTCCGCGAGACAGGTTATGATCGCGCGTTCGTCAACGGGCAGAACCCGATCGGTTTCTCTTTCCAGATTTATTGTCATGATTCTTTGCCCTCGCCTTTCTTTCCTCATATCGGTCGTACGCGGCAACGATCTTCTGCACAAGCGGATGCCGGACGACGTCCAGGCTGGTCAGCCTCGAAAATCCGATCTCATCCAGGTTTTTCAGCACCATCAGCGCTACGTCCAGTCCGGATACCGCGTCCGGAGGAAGGTCTTTCTGCGTCAGGTCGCCGGTAATGATCGCCTTGGAGCCAAATCCGATCCGGGTCAGGAACATCTTCATCTGCGCCGGCGTCGTATTCTGCGCCTCATCCAGAATGATGAACGCGTTGTCGAGCGTCCTGCCCCGCATATAGGCGAGCGGCGCGACCTCGATCAGTCCTTTTTCCTGATTTTTAAGAAACGTCTCCGCTCCCATGATCTCATATAGCGCGTCATAAAGCGGCCGAAGATACGGATCGATCTTGCTCTGGAGATCGCCGGGAAGGAAGCCCAGTTTCTCCCCTGCCTCGATCGCCGGTCTGGTCAAAATAATCCGGTTCACTTCATTATTTTTGAACGCCGTGATCGCCATTGCCATCGCAAGGTACGTTTTGCCGGTTCCCGCCGGTCCGATGCCGAACACGATCATCTTGTCCCGGATATTCTGAATATATTGTCTCTGTCCCTCTGTCTTCGGCTTGATCGGTTTCCCGTTGATATTGTGGCAGATCACGTTTTTATCCAGCTCGATCAGATCCACCTGGTGGTTGTCCGTCAGACAAAGGGAGATCGCGTAATCCACGTTCTGCTCCGTGATCGTATTGCCGCGGTCCGCGAGATGTTTTAATTTGGCAAACACCTCCATGGCTCCGGATACATTTTTCTGCTCTCCCTGAACCAGTACCGTTCCGTTCCTGGATATGACTTCGACATGGAGCGCGCGTTCCACCTTCTTCAAAAAGCTGTCATATTGTCCGAAAATATTCTGTTCCTGTTCTTCCGATATCTCCAGCTCCTGCGCGATCATACTCATGTGCTGTCTCCTTTGGTTTCTATACTTTCATATCGTATAATGTATCATATCAGCCGATATTTTACAAGGCATATCGCCCCTTTCCGGCGCATATATCTTAGAGAAATTGTATGGAGGCGCTTCGATGTTTTTAAAAGAACTCTTGCAGGGAAAACGCCGGTTTCTCATGGATATCCTGCTTCAATGGCTCCGCGGATATGTCCGCATTGAGATCACCGGAACGGGCACCAGCCGTTTTTTTCAGATCTGCCAGCACAGGCAGCTGCCCCTCTGGGAAAAATCTGTCGGAGCGCAAAAAGGATCCTGCTGCCTGTCTGTCGACGACGTTCCCGCCCTTGCCCCGGTTCTGCGCAAAACCCATGTAAAGTTTCATATTCTGGAAAAAAACGGCGCTCCGTTTTTTCTCTGCCGTTATAAAAAGCGGAAGCTGTTCGCCGCAGGTATCGTGCTCTGCCTGCTCTTTCTCCGTTTTTTATCGGGCTTTCTCTGGGATATCCAGATCTACGGCTCGGATCTGTATTCCCCGGCGCAGGTACAGGCTTTTCTCGAACGAAAAGGGCTGTCGCTCGGATATCCGTGTAAAAAAATCAACTGCGAAAAGCTCGAAGAACAGCTCCGCGAGCATTTTAAGGACATCGCCTGGGTATCGTGCGAGCAAAAGGGAACCCAGTTCATTGTCCATATGAAAGATACCATCGACGTCCGGGACGTCAATACGTCCAAGTCTCCCTGCGATCTGGTCGCGTCCAGGGACGGCACGATTTATTCGATCGTCACACGGAGCGGGACTCCTCTGGTGAAAAAGGGCGATAAAGTAAAAAAAGGAGATGTGCTCATCTCCGGTATCGTTCATATTCTGGATGATTTTGACGCGGAACTGGAAACGGATTTTACAAACGCGGACGGCGACATCCTGGCGGAAACGACCTCCATCTATAAGGATTCCTTTTCTCTGGATTATTATGCGAAAACCGAAACCGGAAGAAAACAGCATCAGTTTTTCATCCGGCTTGGCGTCTGGAATCTCCCTCTCATCCCAAACCGCGATAAATTCTCCAATTCCTATTCCATCAGCGATTATCACCGGGTGCGCCTCGGCAGGACGTTTTTTCTTCCTCTTGGCTGGGAATGGAAAACCGTCCATGAAACAACACTGGATCAGAAGACCCGTTCCAGATCCGACGCGAAAGCGCTTGCCAAAAAACGATTTAATCAATATTGCCGCAAACAGAAACGAAAAGGGATCCGCATTCTCGACAGCAAATACAAAACGATGTTCCGGGACGGCTCCTGCGTCACCATCGGAACCATCCACAGCGTCGAATCCATCGGTAAAATTCACGCGATCAAAAAAGAAAAGAAAAAAACTCCGGACGACCGTCCAAAAAACAGTTGACGAATTTCAAAACTCTGCTATAATAGTATACAGTGCTTTATAAGATTTTACCCAAACAGTTGTATAGCACAAGTAACAACTGGAGGGAGGTTAGGTGTGAGACTATGTCAAATGTGATCGTGAAAGAAAACGAAACGTTGGACAGCGCTCTCCGCAGATTCAAACGAAGCTGCGCGAAAGCCGGTATCCAACAGGAAATTCGTAAAAGAGAGCATTACGAGAAGCCAAGCGTACGCCGCAAGAAAAAGTCCGAAGCTGCTCGTAAACGGAAATTCAAATAACAGCACTGCTATCTTCAGGAGACCACCGGAAAAACTTTCCGAAAAGTTTTTCGCGCGGTCTCTTTTTTCATATAAAGACCCTTATACGCGTACGCGATCGCCGGTAACATATCCTTATGGTTTTCCCATTCAGAATAGAGCTGCCAATGGGATATCGGGAAACTTCCATAGCAGGTCTCCGGCGTACACCATGCAATCCCCTTTGCCGTCAGCCAGTGGCCAAGCGTCCCGTGCGCGTCGCCCAGGCTCTCATGAATAAGCGTATAACCTGTTTTGCTGTACACTACGCTCAAAAGGGGCGAACTCTTTTGATAGTAAATTACCTTACCCATCTCATGATAATTCAGAACAGCGTTTGGCTTTACATCCTTTATAAGAGCCACAAGCGCTTTTGTCTCTTTTTCTGAGAGCGCGCGGGATCCCGCGTAGCTTTCCGAAGCGCGCCGTTTTGCAGACTCAACACCAAAACCGGGACTGAAATTCCTGTTTAAATCCACGCCACGCGCGTTCGCTTTCCACCCGCGGTAACTTCCATGTCCGATACGACTCACAAGGCTTTTCAAATCCGCGTCCTTGATACGCGCGAGCCCGTATTGGCTTATATTCACTCCATCCGGATTCAACATGGGAATAACATAAAAACATACGTTTTTAAACAATCTCCTATATGTACGTCCTCCGTAGCTGCCGGTGTAATACTGGCTGGCGCACTGTTCTATCATTTTCATGACAAGCTGCGAATTCAACCACTCCCTTGCATGCATTGTGGACTGCAAAATTATTTTCTTTTTTGCGTTCTCGTCCCCGATCCGGACACAATACAGATCATTGCCGTCCGCAGTCGTATCTAATACGGAAAGCCCGATGGAGTCCTGATAGTATTTCGCGAGCTTTCTGATGCCTCAAATGGGAGACTGTTCGACAACTCAGGATTTGTAGGGAAGTGGATTGGAGCGGAAAAATAATTTTTCAAAACTGTCTCATTGCATTCCTTATAAAAACAAGCTATGCTTAAGGGCAGGAGGTATGGGGTTATGGCTAATGAAGATAAAAAAGATTTTAACGCTATGCTGAATGACAGCAAGGATATGCCAAAGTTCCAGATAATCACAGATGAAAAGAGTATAGAAAAATATGGCGGGAGCAGAATGTATTTTGCACCGCCGATCGACTATGACAAAATAATGAAACGTATTCCCTTTGGAAGCGTGATTACTGTCGGAAAAATTCGTGAGTATTTTGCAAAATTAAGTGGCGCGGATTTTACGGAACCGATTACTGCAGGGATTTTTGTATCTATTGCAGCGTGGGCAAGTTATCAGCGTTCCGAGGATAAAACGCCTTATTGGAGAACGCTGAAAGCGAATGGGGAGTTAAATGAAAAGTATCCTGGCGGCATCAAAGCACAAAAAGAAATGCTGGAAACGGAAGGTCATACGATCATTCAAAAGGGGCGCAAAAATATCAGGTACTATGTAAAAGATTATGAAAAGGTGCTTTTTGAAGTCAACGGTCTTTTTCTTCCCCAAACCATTATGACGGGCGGTGTTCCGTATTCTCTTACTGTACCCAAATTGCCAACAAGAGACAACTTGACCGATGAGCAGTTTAATGCCATGATGGAAGAAGGCTACAATCAAGCGAAATCCGGCGAGGGACTGTCCGTAGACGAAGCCTTTTTCAAAATCCGTGAGGATATTTGAGTATACGGTATGGGGTGAAGCTGACGCCGCAGGCAGCCCAGCAAATCGAGGAAACGGTATAGTATATCTCTAAAATCCTCTTTGGAACCGGAAATAGCACGGAAATGGGCGGATACGCTGCAATGCGAAATCAAAAAGCTGGATTCTATGCCGTCAAGGTACCCTCTTACTGAGGAAGAGCCGTGGCGCACTAAGGGAATCCGCAGAATGCCCGTTAAAAACTTTCTCGTTTACTATTTGGTTGACAAGGAAAGGAAAACCGTGTGGGTAACGGCGGTGATTTACAGGCGGAGAGATCAAATTTCAGCGTTGCGTGATATGCCACTGGATAACGCTGAGCAATAAAAAACAATTTGCAGGAGATTCAATATGTTTCTGCCAACACTTCTTATCAAAAAAAGCACATTATCAAAAGGCTCTTAAACAAGAATGCGGTTTCAGAAGCAACTGCCGTTACCTTTGAACAGGTTGGCATTATAAATCCAAATGGATTCAAACTGTTTACAAAACGGTTGTTGGAGCAGGTGTTCTTTGCCAAACGGGAGATAGGTAGTATTTAGACACAGCAAAACTGTAAAGGAAGAAACTTTTGTAATCACGGAAAGTTGCCGCTGTCAACCGATGGCGGCTTTCTCTTTTCAGCAGGTGTTCAAGAAGTCATAAAGTCGGCAGTATAGTCGAAAGGGCAATTTAAAGGGTTTTTGAACAATATGTAAGGCGGTAGGTGATATGGATGATAAACTTATATTAAAAAACCGTCTTAAAGAAGCGCGTTCCGAAGCCGGTCTCTCTCAAACACAACTTGCGGAAATGGTGGACGTATCCCGAAACACGATAAGCTCCATTGAAACCGGACAGTTTAATCCAACTGCCAAATTAGCTCTTATACTATGTATTGCTTTAGACAAGAAGTTTGAAGATTTATTTTATTTTTAGAAATATAATGGTAAATAGTGTTTGCTATTGTGTAAAAATTCGTAGAACTTTTCGAATGTTTCTTGCGGATGACAAATTTCCAACAAAGGTTGGTTGAAATAACTCTTTGAATATGCGATAACATTCTTGCGACCGCAAAACTAAATTGCATATCGGAGGAAAATTTTATGAACTTTAATGAGAAATTGATTAGCTTGAGGAAATCAAAAGGACTTTCGCAAGAAAAATTGGGTGCGAAGTTAAAGGTTTCCCGACAGACCATTTCAAAATGGGAGTCGTGTCAATCATACCCTGATTTTCAGCGTCTCGTCCTTTTGAGCGATTACTTTGGGTTAACTCTCGACGAGTTGGTAAAGGATATTGATGTAGAGGAAGTGAGGGACAAAAACATAAACAGTGAAAAACTCAATTCAATATACAATGATGTAAATACCGCGAAAAGTATCTTCAAATGGTATTTGATAATTGGATTAAGTATCGCTGCTATTGTCATCTTGATTGTCGCTTATTTTTATATCAACGCCATTTTTAAGTGGTAGTATTTTAGGAGAACCCCAACAACAAAATACCGAAAAACAGACCGTTGACACACCGGCTCCCCCGGTGAAAAGTCGACGGTCTTTTCCAGTATCCTTACGAAAGGAGCAAGGTGTTCATCGCTGACGAAACTTATATCAATGTCCGCGGCGTCAAGACCTACGTCTGGCTTATCATGAATGCCGTTACCCGTTCCATCATCGGTTACCAGGTCTCTGACAACCGTGGCGTCGGGCCCTATATCCTTGCTATGCGGATGGCTTTCCGGGGTCTTACAAAGCTGCCAGAAAAATTTAAATTCATATTTATAGAACCATCAGCATGGTTCCCACTCCGATCAGGATACAGCCAATGATTGATTTTATGGTAAATTCCTCATGCAAAAAAACAAATGCCAGCACAAGCGTGATGACGACAGACAGCTTATCAATCGGGACGACCTTTGACGCGTCCCCCATCTGCAAAGCCTTGTAATAGCAGAGCCAGGAAGCCCCGGTAGCGATGCCGGACAGAACCAGAAAAATCCAGCTTTTCTGGCTGATCGTCCTGATACCGCTCTGCTGGTTCGTTACAAACACCATTCCCCATGCCATGACAACAACAACGATCGTGCGGATTGCCGTGGCAAGGTTAGAACCGACCCCTTCGACTCCTACCTTTGCCAGTATTGATGTAAGCGCGGCAAAAATCGCCGATCCAAGCGCGAGCCAAAACCACATCATTATACCTCCCGGATTGTTTCCCTTAGCCAGTTTTATCCTGGTTTTTTAACAAATATCGACTTTTTTTGAGTATATCAAAAACTCCCTCTGCTTTCAACCATATAAATGAACAGCGCAAAAACAGCCCTATCAAAAGACAGGGCTGTTTTAATCGTTCGCCTATTTTACAAGCATTTCTTCCCGGTTGGCAAGCCACTCTTTCAATGTTTCAATACTGACTTGAGCGGCACTCGCTATCTTTTCAACTGGTATTCCCATGCCATAAAGTTCATACGCCATCTCCATTTTTCCTTTGTTATAAACACCCATGCTCAAGTTGCACATCGACAATACCCCCTTATCAATCTCTCTGCTCACACTGATCTTGAACTCATCGTGCAGCGCATCGATCTTTTCATCATAGCCGAGGCTGTCCGAAAACATTTTACTCAACAGCCTTATGGCGTCGTCCTTACTCTTTTCTCCTTTATCCCCCAGCCGCAGCACAACGACGGTCATCAAGTCGTAATCCTGCTTTTTCTCATGGAAATCGCCCCGCAGACATTCCTCTGTAAAAGCATATCGGTTTATCGTATCCGATCGGGAAATAGCGGAATCCTCACATATCCAGATGGATACCACTTTCTTGATCTTTCCGTATTCCTGATTTTTAAATATTGTCCCACGTTGGGAAGAAATCATTCGTGAGGCGTAATAAATGCCGCGCTTTGGAATGGCGTACCCCGGCGTATCATCATTTTGAATCTCGACATTTACAAAAACCTCTGCAAGCTCTCCGCTCTGCGGAAGAACTGCCAGGAACCGAATATCGTAATATACCGTTCCATCCCTCTGCGACTTGTCGGCTGTCGAAAACCCTTCAATCTTATCATCGCCGTCCATCATCCCGGGATTGTCTGATCTATCTGGATGATCTGGATAAACTGCTGTATCCGCTACTTTTGGCGTTCCCTCGATAAACCGCTCAGCGATCTCCTGCACGGAGCACTCCTTGTATTCATCAAGTGCGCTCTTCAAAATATATGCGAGTATTGGCTTCTCTGCAACTAGATTACGTGCTGCATTGTCGTATTTAAACGCTGCATCCTCATCGGCGACTTTCAGATTCTGCGCGATCTCGGTTGGGACAGCCGCAGTGCCTCGATTCCTGTTGTCTGATAATCCACCGGACTTTTTCTGCCTCGGTGTATCCATGCTTCATCCCTCCCATGAAAACTTGCGGAACAATGGTCCCTATCTGATTGATCCGCTTAACGATCAGAGCTGCTCGCCCGCAACTTCTTCCGCCTTTTGGAGCGCGGCATCAATTCCAGCCGGATTTTTCCCGCCCGCCTGCGCCATGTTCGGGCGACCTCCTCCGCCGCCTCCGACAAGCCCGGAAATCGCTTTGATCAGGTTTCCGGCGTGCGCGCCGGCTTGTCCCGCTTTCTCTCCGACCATGGAAATCAGGTTGACTTTTCCGCCTGTCTCCGAAGCGAGCACAAGAATGTCCGCTTTCTCTCTGAGCTGATCGCCGAGATTGCGCAGCCCGTTCATGTCAACGCCGCTGACCTTCGCAGCGAGGAACCGGAAGCCCTTGACTTCCCTGATCTGCTTCATAACGTCCCCGAGCGACTGGTTCGCCAGCTTGCTTTTCAGCTTTTCATTCTCGGAATGAAGCTGTTTCACTTCATCCTGCAGTCCCGCGATCTTTTCAGCCAGCCTGTCCGGTTCGCAGCGGGCGGCTTTCGCGGCATCATGCAGCTTTTCTTCTATTCCGGAATAATACTTTCGCAGACCGTCCGCGGTAACCGCTTCGATCCGGCGGACGCCCGCGGCGACGCCGCCTTCCGATAATATCTTAAATCCATGGATGGTCCCGGTATTGCCCACATGGGTTCCTCCGCACAGTTCTGTGGAAAAATCGCCCATCCTTACGACACGGACTTTGTCTCCGTATTTTTCACCAAACAACGCCATCGCGCCCGTCTTTTTGGCGTCCTCAATATCCATGATTTCCGTAGAAACGGGAAGATCATTCTCAATCTCCCGGTTGACGATGTCCTCAACCCTGGCGATCTCCTCCGGCGTCATGGCAGTGAAATGGGAAAAGTCAAACCGGAGCCTGTCCTGATTCACGTCGGAGCCTGCCTGCTCGACATGCGTTCCAAGCACCATCCGAAGCGCTTTCTGCAGCAAATGGGTCGCGCTGTGGTTTTTGCCGGTCGATAACCGCCTGGCTTCGTCCACTTTGAGCGACGCGGTTTCTCCCGTCCGGATCATTCCACTGACCACTCTTCCGACATGACCGATCTTTCCTCCAGACAGCTTGATCGTATCCTGAACCTCAAATTCGCCTTCCGCCGTGCGGATCGTCCCGGTATCAGCCGCCTGTCCGCCGCTTGTCGCATAGAATGGCGTCCGCTCCACGATCACCGTACCGGTTTCGCCATCCGACAACGCTTCCACGATCTCTGTCTCCGACGTCAGGACGGTTATCACGGATTCTCCCTCAAGCGTCTCATATCCGGTGAACTCTGATGTAAGCGCGGGGGCGATCTCATCGTACACGGTCGCGTCCGCGCCCATATAATTGCTCGTCTTGCGGCTTGTCCGCGCCTTAACCCTCTGTTCCTCCATACATGCCTGGAATCCGTCTTCGTCGATGCCGATCCCTTTTTCCTCCAGGATCTCCCTTGTCAGATCAAGCGGGAATCCATACGTATCATACAGCTTGAACGCGTCCGGTCCGGGCAGTTCCTTTTTGCCCTCCCGGTCAAGCCCTTCCGCCATTTCTGACAGGATCGACAGTCCCTGATCGATCGTCTTGCTGAATTTTTCTTCCTCCTGGCTCAGAACTTTAAAGATAAATTCTTTTTTCTCATCCAGCTCCGGATATCCGTCCTTTGCCGTCTCGATCACCGTATTGCTCAGAACCGACAAAAACTGTCCCGGAATACCGAGCAGCCTTCCGTGCCGGGCGGCGCGCCGGATCAGCCTGCGCAGCACATATCCCCTGCCCTCGTTGGAGGGCATGATCCCGTCGGAGATCATGAAAGTCGCCGAACGGATATGATCCGTGATCAGGCGGATCGACACATCGACTTTTTCCTCTGTCTTATAGGTCTTCCCTGCAACCTCGCATACTTTATCGCGCAGGGAACGGATCGTATCCACATCGAAAATGGAATCCACGTCCTGCACAACGACCGCAAGGCGCTCCAGTCCCATTCCCGTATCAATATTCTTCTGTTCCAGTTCTGTATAATTGCCCTTGCCGTCATTGTCAAACTGCGTAAATACATCATTCCAGACTTCCATGTACCGGTCACAGTCGCAGCCGACCGTGCAGTCGGGCTTCCCGCAGCCGTACGCTTCCCCGCGGTCATAATATACTTCGGAACACGGTCCGCACGGACCCGCGCCATGCTCCCAGAAATTATCTTCTTTACCAAACCGGAAGATCCGCTCCGGCGCGATGCCGATATCATGATTCCAGATCTCAAACGCTTCCTCATCCTCGAGATAGATCGACGGATACAGACGGTCCGGGTCCAGCCCGACCACTTCCGTCAGAAACTCCCAGGTCCATGCGATCGCTTCTTTTTTAAAATAATCACCAAATGAAAAATTGCCCAGCATTTCAAAAAATGTTCCGTGCCGCGCCGTTTTTCCTACATTCTCAATATCTCCTGTCCGGATGCACTTCTGGCAGGTCGTTACTCTCCTGTTCGGCGGGATTTCCGCCCCGGTAAAATATGGCTTCAAGGGAGCCATTCCTGAATTGATCAGCAGTAAGCTGTTATCGTTATGCGGGACCAGAGAAAAGCTCTTCATCCTGAGATGTCCCTTGCTTTCAAAAAACTCAAGGAACATGCGCCTCAAGTCGTTGACGCCGTATTTCTTATTCATTGGTATCATCCTCCTGTCCGGCAGACTTCTTTTCCCGAATTGTTTTTCCTAAAAATACGCCCGCGATCGCGACCGCGATCAGAAAAACATACTTGATACAATATGATAAAAATTCAGATAAAAATGCCATGTCTTTTTCTCCTTTTGTATGACTTTATCATATTTAATTCCCGCATTCAATACTAATTTGATTAAATTTATCCAGCACATCCTCCACCTGGAGCGCCTCTTTTTCCTCTCCGCTCCGGTCAATGATGATCGTGCCCTGGTGCATCATGATCAGCCGATTCCCATACTCGATCGCGTACCGCAGATTATGCGTTACCATGATTGTCGTCAGGTTTTTCTCCCGTACGATCGTGTCCGTCAGCTGCATGATGATCTCCGCCGTTTTCGGGTCAAGCGCCGCCGTATGTTCGTCCAGGATCAGATAATCGATCGGCGTCATCGTCGTCATCAGGAGCGCGAGCGCCTGCCTCTGTCCGCCGGACAGGTTCCCGACCTTCACATATAGCTTATCTTCCAGCCCGAGCCCGAGCGGACGGAGAATGTCCCTATAGTACTCGATCCTCTTTTTATTGGTCCCTGCCGTCAAGTTAAAACTTTTGTTTTTGTTATCGGCAAGCGACATATTTTCCAGAATGGTCATCGACGGGCATGTTCCGAGCGCCGGATTCTGGAAGACGCGCCCGATCCGGGCGTGCCTGCGATATTCCTTTTCCCTGGTCATATCCACATGGTCGATCGAGATCCCGCCGCTGTCAACCGGAATGCTGCCGCAGATGATATTCAAAAGAGACGTTTTCCCGGAACCGTTGCTTCCGACTATGGATACAAACTGATGATCCTCCACCGTAAAATTGAAATCGTCAAAAAGGCACATTTCATTCACTGTGCCGGGGTTATAATATTTATAGATATTTTTTAACTCAAGCACTGATCTTCACCTTCTTTTTATCAAAATTCAGGATCAGGATCAGGAACAGCAGAACCGCCGTGATCAGCTTCATATCCTGCGCGGCGAGCCCAAGCGCGATCGCAATGGCGACACAGGCTTTATACAGGATCGATCCGACGACCACCGCCGTTGTTCCCCGTATCTTTGAGCTGCTGCGGAACAGGTTGGTGCCCATGATCACGCTGGCGAGACCGATCACGATCGCGCCGGTTCCCATGGATATTTCAAAAAATCCCTGCTGCTGCGCCATCACCGCGCCGCTCAGCGAGACAAGCCCGTTCGCGATCGAGAGACCCACGATCTTGACCTTTCCATTGTCTTTGGCAAGGGACGTCACCAGGGTGGGATTGTCCCCCACCGCCCGGAGCAGATATCCGGATTTCGTATTCAGGTACGCGTCCAGAAGTCCTTTTGCCGCGAATGCCACGACGGCGATCACAAAAACCGTTACATACGGACCGACAGCGGGCGGCAGTTTCCTCGTTGCAGCATTGTCAAAAATGCTGTCCCTGCTGAACAGGGGAAGATTGGCGATTCCTCCCGCGATCCTCAGGTTGATCGTATAGAGCGCCGTCATTGTAATCACGCTGGAGATCAGATCCCGGACATGGAATTTTACATGGATCACTCCGGTCACGACTCCCGCCAGCATTCCCGCCAGAAGCGCGGCAGCCAGCGTCAGGAACGGATTCCAGCCTTTTATGATCAGAACGGCGCTTACGGAAGCTCCCAGAGGGAAGCTCCCGTCTACCGTCAGATCCGGAAAATCTAAAATTTTATAGGTAATATATACCCCCAGAGCCAGGATCGCGTAAATCAGTCCCTGCTCCAACACTCCGATCAGGATTGTCATACTATTCTCCGCCTTCTCTTTTCCCTGTCTTTATTCCTCACTGATTTCATCAAAAACTTCAACCGCCGTATCTTCAACGGAAGAAACGTCGATATTCAGATTTTCCGCCGCTTTCGTGTTCAGATACAGACCGCTCTCCGTGATCGTCTCATACGGGATCTCGCTTGCCTTTTTCTCACCCTTCAATACCTGCGCAGCCATCTTCCCGGTCTGTACGCCGAGGGCAATATAATCCAGCCCTTCCGCTGCCAGACAGCCTTTCTTCACCTGCTCGATCTCGCTTCCGAATACAGGGATATTTGCCTTGTTCGCCTTATCGAGAACGGTCGGCAGCGATTCTACCACCGTATTGTCCGTCAGGTTGTTGAGGCAGTCTACTTTCGTCAGGATGCTGTCCGTCGCGAGCGGCACGTCCGCGGACGCGCTGACGCCCTGCGTCACGATCTCAAACCCATACTCGCCAGCCGCTTCTTCATATTCCTTGATCGACGCAACAGAATTGACCTCGCTGGTCGTATAGAGAATACCGATCTTCTTCGCGTCCGGCAGAATCGAACGGATCATTTTCAGCTGCGCGTCCACCGCGAGCTTGTCGGAGGTTCCGGTCACTTCTCCTACCGGTGTCCCGTCTTCGCTGGCAAGTTCCGCGTCAACCGGAGCGGTTACCGCGGTATAAATAACAGGGATCCCCGCTTTCTTCCCGGCGTTGTACATCGCCTGCGCGGACGGCGTCGCGATCCCGCATAACAGGTCTACTTTCTTCTGGACAAAGTTCGTCGCGATCTGTCCGGCTGTCCCCGTATCCGTATTCGCGTTCTGGAGCTCGATCGTCAGGTTCTTGCCTTCCTCGATCCCTTCCTCCTTCAGTCCCTGCACGAAGCCCTCGTAGCAATTATCCAGAGAGCCGTGCTGCGCGAACTGGTTTACGCCAATCGTATACGTTTTCTGTCCATCCGCCGCCTCGTTCGTCTTCTGATCTGCCGACTCTCCGCCGTTTCCGCATCCTGCGAGTGTGGCTGCCATGAAAATGGCGGTTAATCCTGTCGCTAATAATCGTTTCATCCTTTTATTCTCCTTTTTCTTTGATTTCAGTATGACCCACTTTCCGCTGCTTTTCATCCGCTGCGGACCATGCGCAGTATTCCTGCCTGTTCGCGGACGCATGATCCTTTGCTCCCCCCGGTATCATAAAAAATGCCTTCGGCATATCAGCTCCCCTGCCCCTCATTCATGAGGGGAGAAGGCATTTTTTGCGCACGAGCAGGCTGTGAAGCAGCAGTTTCCTCTCTGCGAGCTGCGCATCCAGCCGGAGGCTTTTTCTGTCACAGGACGAAATTTCCTGTGACATAAAAAACCGTCCCAGGAAATCCTTGAGACGGGTATAGTATCCGCGGTACCACTCAAATTGATGCAAGCATCCACTCTGCCATGTACGATCATACACTCCCTGTTGATAACGGATCGGGATCTCCCGTCGGCGCCTACTATCTCGTTCGGGGCCGCCCTCAAAAGTCCATTCAGCGTAGAATTCCATACCGCATTTCCACCAGCAGCGGCTCTCTGCCATATCCTTCTATCGCTTACTACTCTTTCTCATCGGTTATTATTTAATATACTCCTGTTGTCCTAAATTGTCAATGAAATTATTGCCTGGAGGCAGCAGAAAATGCTGAACACAAATCCCACGAACACGCCTATGACGCAGAAAAACAGCCGGACCGGGAGCAGGAAGTACAGCAGGACGCCGACGATTGCCTGCTTTAAGCGCAGGGAAAAAAGATACATCCATACGTCTTTTCCGATCCGGATCGTTCTCAGCAGTTCCGGGATCGTATAGTAGATCTCCCCGCTTCCGGGATCCATCTTCCAATAATTCAGATTAAAATACAGGGTGCCGAGCAGAACGCCGAGCAGGATCGATCCGCAAAACAGCCGTCCGTGCCGCAGGGCGGTTTTCTTTTTCACAGGATACCATTTCCGTTTTTTATAACTATATGCCCCGGATCATCTGCTGATACATCAAAACTGCCGCGATCGTCTTGGCGTCGATGATCGTTCCCTCCATGATCATCGCGACCAGTTCCTCCAGCGAATATTTCCGGACGGAAATCATCTCATCTTCATCCAGGTTCTGTTTTGTCTTTCCCGTCACATTCGCCCAATACAGGGAAACGATCTCATTGCTGAATCCGATCGCGGTCACGATGCTGGTCAGATGGTGCGCCGTGTCCGCGACATATCCGGTCTCCTCCTCCAGCTCGCGGAGAGCCGCGGCGCCCGGATCCGTTTCCCCCTTATTGATCCCGCCCGCCGGGATCTCAAGCGTTTCCCGGTCAAGGCTGTTCCGGTACTGCCGGACCATAATGATCTTCCCGTCCTCGTCCACCGGCAGGATTGCCGCCGCGCCGTTGTGGACCACCAGATCCCATTCGACTTCCTTCCCGTTCGGCATCTGAATGTGATCGCGGTAAAAATCAACGATCTTCCCTTTGTATACCAGCTCCTTGCGAAGCTTCTTATAACCTGCCATTGTTTCCCTCCTTACAGGAAAAGGTGCCAGAATACTCTGACACCTAAAAAATTATTTCGCAAAATCAGTTACACGTGACTCTCTGATCAGGTTTACTTTGATATGGCCGGGATATTCCATCTCATCCTCGATCCGTTTGGAAATGTCACGGGCCATCAGCACCATATCCGCATCGCTTACCTGCTCAGGAATGACCATCACACGAATTTCACGTCCTGCCTGAATAGCAAAAGATTTATCAACGCCTTTGAAGTTATCAGCGATTTCTTCCAATTGTCTCAATCGGGTCGTGTAAGAATCCAGCGTCTCGCGTCTCGCTCCGGGACGGGCAGCCGATATCGCATCCGCCGCCTGTACGATCCAGGCGATCATCGACTCCGGTTCCACGTCTCCATGGTGGGACTGAACCGCGTTCACAACCACTTTCGATTCTTTGTATTTCTTACATAAATCAACGCCGATCTCAATATGCGACCCTTCGATCTCATGGTCGATCGACTTTCCGATATCATGTAACAAACCTGCACGCTTCGCCAACCGGATATCCAGTCCCAATTCTCCTGCCAGAAGCCCGCTCAGATGAGCGACCTCGATGGAATGTTTCAGCGCGTTCTGTCCATAACTGGTACGGAACTTCATGCGGCCCAGCAGACGGATCAGCTCCGGATGGATCCCGGGAACTCCAACTTCCAATGCAGCGGCTTCCCCTTCTTCCCTCATGGTCTGTTCCAGTTCTTTTCGGGCTTTTTCTACTGTTTCCTCGATTCTGGCAGGATGGATGCGCCCATCCAGAATCAGTTTCTCCAGCGCAAGTCTCGCTACTTCCCTGCGCACCGGATCAAAGCTGGATAATACAACTGCTTCCGGCGTATCGTCAATGATCAGTTCTACGCCGGTCAACGTCTCGAGAGTACGGATATTCCGTCCTTCCCTGCCAATAATGCGACCTTTCATCTCATCGTTCGGCAGCTGCACCAGAGTGATCGTCGCCTCGGCAACATGGTCGGCGGCGCACTTCTGGATCGCCGTGACAAGGATGTCCTTCGCCCTCTTATTGGCTTCCTCCTTGGCCCTTGTCTCAAGTTCCTTGACAAGATTGGCTGTCTCGATCTTTACTTCATCCTCAACCGTTTTTAATAAATAGTCTTTTGCCTGTTCAGAGGTTAAACCAGAAATTCTTTCCAGTTCCTGCTGACGTTTCTCCGATAGAGTCCTGACGCGCTCTTTCTCCTTCTCAAGTTCCGCTTCCCGGGCTGTAAGTTTGGATTCTTTCTTTTCCATCGCTTCCGACTTACGTTCCAGGACTTCTTCCTTGTTCAGGACACGCTTCTCATATCGTTGTAACTCTGTTCTGCGTTCTCTTGACTCTTTCTCAAACTCATTTTTCGCCTTGATGGACTCTTCCTTGGCTTCCAGGAGCGCTTCGCGCTTCTTCGCTTCCGCAGTCCGGACGCCCTCGTCGATGATCTCACGGGCTTTTTCTTCCGCGCTGCCGATCTTTGCCTCAACGATCTTCTTGCGATATACGTTGCAGATGGCCCAGGTAGCCGGTACGGCGACAATGAGTGTAACAAGAATCGCAATAACGTCTGTTACAGACACAGGAGCACCTCCTTATTCAATTTATTGTATAACTACAACAGTTCAATTCTATACTCATTCTCCATAAATGTCAAGTATTTTACGCACCTGATCGTAGGAATAGCCTTTTCCGAGGAAATACGCATATTGTTTTTTCTTCTCCTGAGGGGTCAGCTCCTTCCCTTTCAGCCGCTTCTGCGCCAGCCGCTCCAGGCTGTCCTGATCATCCAGCCCCTGCTCGTCCATCGCGTCCCGGATCAGTTCCCGGTCCACGCCCCTTCGCTCCAGTTCAAACTGGATCTGCCTGCGGCTTTTGCTTTTTCCGTAAGTCCGGATATAGCGGCAGGCATAATCCCGGTCGTCAACGAACCGGTATTCTTGCAGAAAAGCGAGGACCCGATCGATCGTCGGATCCTCATATTTTCCGCCTTTTTTTAATTTGTCGCGTATCTCCCTGCAGGTATATTCCCGCCGCTCGATCAGATACAGGGCTCTGTTTTTCGCTCTTTCATACAGCCCGTCCTCTGACAGATTATGATCTTCCATAGCGGAATATTACTCCTTTTCTGCTTCCTGGACCGGGAAACCGTAATGCTCGCGAACCTTATCCTCCACTTCCTTCATTACTTCCGGCCGTTCCGCCAGGTAATTCTTCGCGTTATCCCTGCCCTGGCCGATCTTTTCCCCATTGTAGGAAAACCACGCGCCGCTCTTATTGATAATGCCGGTGTTGGTGGCAAGATCGAGGATATCGCCCTCGCGGGAAATTCCTTTTCCAAACATAATATCAAATTCCGCTTCCTTAAACGGCGGGGCGATCTTGTTTTTGACGATCTTGATCTTCGTGCGGTTCCCGACGATCTCTCCGCCCTGCTTTAAGGATTCTATCCTCCGCACGTCCATCCGGACGGAGGAGTAAAATTTCAGCGCGCGCCCTCCGGTCGTTGTCTCCGGATTTCCAAACATAACCCCGAGCTTTTCCCGAAGCTGGTTGATAAAGACCACGACGCAGTTTGTCTTGCTGATCACCGCGGTCAGCTTCCGAAGCGCCTGCGACATCAGCCTCGCGTGGAGCCCCATATGGGAATCGCCCATCTCGCCGTCGATCTCCGCTTTCGGTACAAGCGCCGCAACCGAGTCCACGATAATGATATCGACCGCCCCGGACCGGACCATCGTCTCCGTGATTTCCAGCGCCTGCTCCCCGTTATCCGGCTGGGAAATATACAGATTGTCAATATCCACGCCGATATTGCGCGCGTATACCGGGTCAAGCGCGTGCTCCGCGTCGATAAAGCCCGCGATGCCGCCCCGTTTCTGTACTTCCGCGATCATATGCAGCGCGACGGTCGTTTTTCCGGAAGATTCCGGGCCGTAGATCTCAATGATCCTTCCCTTTGGGATCCCGCCAAGGCCGAGCGCGATATCAAGCCCGAGCGCGCCGGTCGGAACCGTCTCCACATTCATATTGATGCCGGAGTCCCCGAGTTTCATGACGGCGCCTTTCCCATAATGCTTCTCTATATTGGAAAGAGCCGCCTCCAATGCTTTCTGTTTTTCCTCGTTCATTCAAACATTCTCCTTTTCCTGTTCTCTCTGACTGATGATCGGGATGAAAAAGATAGTTTATTTTACAATATTTCTGACCGTTCGTCAATGGATTTCCATAATTTTACATATTTTCTGTTTCTTCCAGCAACATCTGACGGAGCAGGACAAGCGCCTGCTGCGCGGCATTGGTCCGCACAAGCGCGCGGTTTCCGGAAAAACAGAACCGCTTTGCCACCGTGCGGGTTCCAACCGAACAGCCGATATAGACCAGCCCGACCGGTTTTTGTTCGCTTCCGCCTCCCGGCCCGGCAATTCCGGTAACGCCGATCCCGGCTTCCGCCCCGGACGCCCGCCGGACGCCTTCCGCCATCTCACGCGCGACCTGTTCCGATACAACGCCGCAGCGCCGGATGCTTTCTTCCCGCACGCCAAGCAGCCTGCTTTTCACATCATTGGCATATGTAATATATCCTTCCCGGAAAACGTCCGACGCTCCCGGCACGTCCGTGATCCGCGCGGCGATCTTGCCCCCGGTACAGGATTCCGCGGTCGCGACCGTCATCCCCCTTTCCCGGAGCATGCCGATGATATTCTGTTCCAGCGTTTCCGACTCGTCCGTCGTATAAATGTGGGAGCCGAACTCCTCATAAAGACGGTTGACGACCGGTTCCGTAAGGCTCTTTGCTTCCGCCTCATCCGCGGCGGCGGCAGTGACCCGGATATGGACCTCGCCCGGTTTCGCGTAGGGAGCGACCGTCGGATTGACGCTGTTCTCGATCAGGTCCCGGATCCTGGCGGCAGCGGCGCTCTCTCCGATCCCGACCATCCGCACCATAACGGAATAAAATACACCCGGCTGCTTCTGTTTTAACCATGGGATCGCTTCGTTTTCAAACATCGGCTTACACTCCGCCGGCGGTCCCGGGAGAAGAAGGATCGCTTTGTTTCCCTTTTCCAGAAGGAATCCCGGCGCGGTTCCGTTCGGATTGGCAAGGATTTTTGCCCCGCGCGGGACCAGCGCCTGCTTCCAGTTGTTGTCCGGCACCTGGTCCGGCGCGGTTCCCCGCCGCTGAAAGTATGCGGCGATCTGTTCCCGGACCGCGGGATCTTCTTCCAGCTCCATGCCGAAACATTCCGCCGCGATCTCTTTTGAAAGATCGTCGGGCGTCGGACCGAGTCCTCCGGTCATTACGACAAGATCCGCCCTGGACAGGGCAAGCCGGATCGCCTCCCGCAGCCGGTCCGCGTTGTCTCCGACCGTCGTCTGGACATATACGCCGATGCCGAGGGAAGCGAGCTTCTCCGAAAGATAACATGCGTTCGTATTGACAATATTTCCAAGCAGGAGTTCTGTTCCAACCGATAAGATTTCCGCTGTCATTTCTTTGTACTTCCCTCCATCAGAACCTGCCTGTTCTTCCACAGATAATCGGCAAGGGAAATGATCGTCAATACCACCGCGGCGGCTGTGACGATCCATGTGACCGTCCGCAGGGCAGGAAGATCCGCGATCAGCAATATTGTCATGATCATCTGCGCCACCGTCTTGACTTTTCCCCAGTAGCTTGCCGCGATCACTACCCCATTATCGGAGGCGACCAGGCGGAATCCGCTGATGATAAATTCCCGCGCGATGATGACAATGACGATCCACGCGCTAAGCTGCCCCAGTCCGACAAACGCGATCATCGCGGAGGCGACCAGCAATTTATCCGCGAGAGGATCCATAAACTTTCCAAAATTCGTAATGAGATTGTCCCTGCGCGCGATATATCCGTCCAGCGTATCCGTCAGGCACGCGGCAATATAGATCGCGAGCGCGATCCAGCGGTTTCCCGGAATGGACTCCATCCATAGGAAAAAAAGGAAAAAAGGAATCAGCAATACCCGCCCTATCGTTAATTTATTCGGTAAATTCATAGATGACATCTCCTATCAAATCATATTCGCTCGCTTCCGTGATCGAGACAGAAACAAGGTCGCCCGAGATCAGTTCCTCCTCCGATGTGACGAACACGCTGCCGTCAATCTTTGGAGCGTCCCGGTAGGTCCTTCCGATGTAGACGTGTTCTTCATACAGGTATCCCTCGATCAGCACCTGCATAACCGTTCCCACATATTTTTGATTTTTTTCCAGGGAGATTTCCTGCTGCAGCGCCATAAGCGCATCGCGCCGGCTCTCTTTGACACTCTCTGAAATCTGATGCCGGTACGAAGCGGCTGGGGTATGGTCTTCTTTGGAATAAGGAAAAACGCCAAGCCGGTCAAACTCCTGCTCATTGATGAAATCCATCAGCGCCTCATGTTCTTCCTGCGTTTCGCCCGGAAATCCGGCGATCAGCGTCGTGCGGATCGCGATATCCGGCATGGCATCGCGGAGCCGCCAGATGATCTGCTCCAGCTGCCGTTTCCGTACCTTCCTGCCCATCCGGCTCAGGATACGGTCTTCGGAATGTTGGATCGGCATATCAATATAATGGCATATCTTCGGTTCTGACGCCATCGTCTCGATCAACTCCGGATCGATCTCTTCCGGATAACAATACAGGAGGCGGATCCATTGCAGACCGTCAATCCGGCACAATTCTTTCAGAAGAACGTGCAGGCGTTTTTCTCCATACAGATCCACCCCGTACAGCGTCGTCTCCTGCGCGACAAGGATCAGCTCCCGCACGCCCTGCCGCGCCAGGTAATCCGCTTCTTCCAGAAGTTCCTCCATCGGGACGCTGCGGAATTTTCCGCGGACCGATGGGATGATGCAATAGGTGCAATGCTTGTCGCACCCTTCCGCTATTTTCAGATATGCGGTATACGTCCCGGTTGTAATGATCCGGTTGACGTTCCGGTTGTCGGGCAGATAATCGATATCCTTATAGAGCGATAATTTGGTCCCCTCGAGGACCGAATCCACCGCCATCCCGATTTCCCGGTAGCTGCTGCTTCCGAGCACCGCGTCGACCTCCGGGATCTCTTTCCGGATCTCGTCCCGGTACCGTTCCGCCAGGCATCCCGTCACAATCAGGGCTTTGCACTTGCCGCGCTTCTTCATCTCCGCCATCTCCAGGATCGCTTCGACGCTCTCCTCCCTGGCGTCATGAATAAAGCAGCATGTATTGATGATAATGACGTCGGCGTCCTGTTCCCGGTCCGTAATTTCATACTTCCGTTCCCGCAGCAAGCCAAGCATCACTTCGCTGTCAACCAGATTTTTGTCGCATCCCAGGGATATAAAAAATATCTGCTTCACGGGCGCTTCTCCTTACTTGCCATAAGTCCCGCTTCCACGCAGTTGTTCATCAGCATCGTAACCGTCATCGGGCCGACCCCGCCTGGAACCGGCGTGATCGCGCTCGCGACAGGGGCGACCTTCTCATAATCGACATCGCCGCACAATTTTCCATTCTCCATCCGGTGGATGCCGACGTCGATGACGACCGCGCCCTCCTTTACATAACTGTCGTCGATCATTTTCGGGCGTCCGACCGCCGCCACCAGAATATCCGCCCGCTTTGTCACATCGCGCAGATTTTTTGTCCTCGAATGGCAGACCGTCACCGTCCCGTTTTCCCGCAGCAGCAGCATTGCCATCGGTTTCCCGACGATGTTGCTCCGTCCGATCACAACACATTCCTTTCCTTCAATCGAAATGCCGGATCGTTTCAGCAGCTGAATGATCCCGGCGGGCGTACAGGAAACGAATCCGGGCTGTCCCATGCTGAGCGCGCCGACGTTTGCCATATGGAACCCGTCGACGTCCTTTTCCTTTGCAATCGCCTGGACAACGACATGCTCCCGGATCTGCGGCGGAACCGGAAGCTGAACCAGGATCCCGTTGACGTTTGGATCGTCGTTGAGCGTATGGATCAGGTTCAGCAATTCTTCTTCCGTCGTTTCCTCCGGAAGCTCATACGCGGATGATTCGATCCCGATATACGCGCAGGCATTCCTTTTATTCCTGACATATACGGTGGACGCGGGATCCGCCCCCACCTGGATAACGGCAAGGGAAAACCGGATTCCCTCCTGCCGGTACTGTTCTACTTTTTCTTTTAACTCGTCCCTGATCTGGGAAGAGATCTGTTTTCCATCAATGATCTGCGCCACTTTTGTTTCCCTCCCTCTAAAATAATCCGGTAATCACGCCGGTTTCATCGACGTCGATATTTTCCGCCGCGGGCTTCTTCGGCAGCCCCGGCATCGTCATGATCGTCCCGGTGATCGCAACGACGAATCCCGCGCCGGCGTTGACGTAAACTTCCCGCACGGTAACGGTGAATCCCTCCGGGCGGCCCAGTTTCGCCGGATCGTCCGACAGGGAATATTGATTTTTCGCCATGCATACCGGAAGCCTGCCAAATCCGAGTTTTTCAATGCGCGCGAGCGCTTTTTCAGCGGCGGGCGCGTAAGCGACTCCGTCCGCCCCGTAAATCCTGCGGGCGATCGTGGATATCTTTTCTTTCAGGGAACAATCGTCGCTGTAAAGCGGTTCATATTTGCTCTCTTTTGTTTCCAGCGTACGGACAACGGCGTTGGCAAGCTCGATTCCGCCCCCGCCTCCTTTTTCCCATACCTCGGCAAGCGCGAAATCGCATCCTCTCTCCTCGCAGAAATTCTTAATAAAAGCGAGCTCCGCATCCGTGTCCGTGACAAACCGGTTCAGGGTGACGATGATCGGCACATGGTAATTCCGAATATTTTCAATATGTTTTTCCAGATTGGCGATCCCTCTGCTTAACGCATCAAGATTTTCTGTCCCAAGCTCTTCCTTTGCCACGCCGCCATTGTACTTGAGCGCCCGGACTGTCGCGACGATCACGACGGCGTCCGGTTTCAGCCCTGCCATCCGGCACTTGATATCTAGGAACTTCTCCGCGCCGAGATCCGCGCCGAATCCCGCTTCCGTCACAAGGATATCCGCCAGCTTCAGCCCCGCCCGGGTCGCCCGGACGCTGTTGCAGCCGTGGGCGATGTTGGCAAACGGCCCGCCATGCACGATCGCAGGCGTATTTTCCAGCGTCTGGATCAGATTCGGCTTCAGCGCGTCTTTCAGGAGCGCCGCCATCGCTCCGACCGCTTTCAGGTCCGCGGCTGTCACAGGCTCCCCGTCGTAATTGTACGCGACGATGATCCGCGCGAGCCGCTCCTTCAGATCGTCCATATCGTTCGCAAGGCAGAGGATCGCCATAATTTCAGAGGCAACAGAAATGACAAAATGATCTTCCCGTACGACGCCGTCCATCTTTCCGCCCAGCCCGACGACGATATTCCGGAGCACGCGGTCATTCATATCGACACAGCGTTTCCATACGATCTGGTTCGTATCGATCCGATGGGGATTCCCCTGCTGGATGCTGTTGTCCAGCATCGCGGCGAGAAGATTGTTCGCTGACGTGATCGCGTGGAAATCGCCGGTAAAATGAAGGTTCAGATCTTCCATCGGCACCACCTGCGCGTACCCGCCGCCGGCTGCGCCTCCCTTGATCCCGAAGCAGGGACCGAGGGACGGTTCCCGGAGCGCGATGACCGCTTTTTTTCCGATCTTGTTCAAAGCCTGTCCGAGTCCGACCGTGATCGTCGTCTTCCCTTCTCCCGCAGGCGTCGGGTTGATCGCGGTGACAAGCACCAGCTTGCCGTCCGACTTTTCCTCCAGCCGGTCCATGCATTCGTCGGTCAGCTTCGCCTTATACTTTCCATAAAGCTCCAGATCATCTCCCGTGATCCCGATCTTCTCCGCCACCTGTTCGATCGGAAGCATCGCTGCTTCCTGCGCAATTTGAATGTCTGTTTTCATTTCTTTCTCCTTTTGTTTGTTTTTCCATATTTCATCCGTTTTTACGGTTATTCCTGCGATTCCCCGAGATACTGTTCAAATTCTTCGGAAGACATCAGGATCTTCCGCGGTTTTGTCCCCTCCTCGGGTCCGACGACGCCCGCCTCCGCGAGCTGATCCATGATCCGCGCGGCGCGGTTGAATCCGATCTTAAAGACACGCTGCAGAGAACCGATGGACGCCTTGTCCTTATCAATGATAAACCGGGCGGCTTCCACAAAATATTCATCGACGTCGGAATTGCCGGATGCTCCCTGCGCCTCCGCCTGTGGTCCGTTTTCCGCGATCTTCGTCACGATCTCCTCATTATAGACCGCTTCTCCCGCCTGGTCTTTCAGGAAAGCGACGACCTTTCCGACCTCCTGATCGGAAACAAACGCGCCCTGCACACGGACGGGTTTCTGATATCCCTGCGGATAAAACAACATATCTCCTTTTCCCATCAGCTTTTCCGCCCCGATCATATCGATGATCGTCCGGCTGTCCACGCCGGATGAAACCGCGAACGCGATCCTGGACGGGACGTTCGCTTTGATCAGGCCGGTAATGACATTGACGGAAGGTCGCTGCGTCGCGATCACAAGGTGGATCCCCGCCGCGCGCGCAAGCTGTGACAAGCGGACGATCGAATCTTCGACCTCGCTCGGCGCGACCATCATCAGATCCGCCAGCTCATCCACAATAATGACGATCTGCGGCATCTTAGGCAGGTTTTCCTGCTGCACGCCGTCCGTCTTCCATACCTGTTCGATCTTGCGGTTATATCCCTCCAGGTTCCGTACGTTGACTTCCGCGAACTTTTTATACCGGTCGGTCATCTCCACAACCGCCCAGTTCAGCGCGCCAGCCGCTTTTTTCGGGTCGGTGACGACCGGGATCAGAAGATGGGGGATCCCGTCGTATACGCTCAGCTCCACGACCTTTGGATCGATCATGATCAGCTTTACTTCCGTAGGGTCGGCTTTATAGAGAATACTCATGATCAGGGTATTGATACAGACCGACTTACCGGAGCCGGTCGCTCCCGCGATCAGTAAATGCGGCATCTTCGCGATATCAGAAAGGATCACCTGTCCTCCGATATCTTTTCCGACGGCAAACGCGAGCTTGGACCGGAACTTCCGGAACTCGTCATTGTCGATCAGGTCCCGGAAATGGACCGTCGTATTGGTCTTATTCGGCACTTCGATGCCAACGGCGGATTTCCCCGGGATCGGCGCTTCGATCCGTATGTCGGTCGCGGCAAGATTCAGCTTGATATCGTCGGACAGCCCGACGATCTTGCTGACCTTGGTGCCCTGTTCCGGCTGCATTTCATATCTGGTCACGGACGGTCCGCAGCTTACGTTTGTGATCGTCACATTCACGCCAAAGCTCTCCAGCGTCTGCTGGAGCTTGATCGCGGTCCGGCGGTATTCGGATAATTTCCCCGTCGCCGTTCCTGTGCCTTTCTGCAGCAGATCGAGCGGGGGAAACTGATAATTGGCGAGCGGCGAATCGTCGATCACGATGTTCACTTCTTCCATTTGCGGCCGGTCCTTCTTTTTCAGGGGTTTCCCCGGCGTCTGCGCTTTCCCGTCGTCCGGTTCCTCTGCCGCCGCCGTTTCCTCATCCTCCGCCTCAATTCCTTCAAAAATCTTTTCATCCAGGATCGGCTGCGGTTTCTCCGGAACTTCCTGCACGGCAGAGTCCGGTTTCTTTTCGCGCGCCGGTCTTCCCCTGCGGCCCGCCTGTTCCGGACGGTCGTCCGTCTTCACCGCGGGAGCGGGGGAATCGTCGCTCAGATCCTGCTTCATCCCCCGGACAAATTGCGGGATCTGCCGGATCCCATTCGCCAGGGCGCGAAACAGCGCGCCGAAGCAGCTTGCGGTATATGTCACAATATAATAGAAGCATTGACGCAGTCCCTGAATAAATTTCCCTTCCGTCAAAACAGCAAGGCAAAGCACCATGACGACAACCGTAAAAAATCCGGCGCCCCACTGTCCCAGAAAACCGGAAACCGCGTCGTAAATGTTTTTTCCGATCCATCCGCCTCCGCCGCGGCGCTTCATCCCAAACACTTCAAACAGCGTTTCCGTACCAACGAAAAGAAGGAGGAGCATTAGCGCGTTCCGAACCGACGATCCACGGAACGAAGAGTATACGAGATATTGGATCAACAGAAAAATAAATATCGGAACAATATAATTCAGCCATCCAAATAAGGCAAAAAGAGAGCCGCTGATCCGCGCGCCGAACGACCCGCACAGACCGAAATTACTGACAAATAAAAAAATCAATATGGCGGTATAGCAGACAAACAAAAGCTGTCTGGTCAGATCCCCGCTGTTTTTCTTCGCCGCGGGTTTTCTTTTCTGCGCCGTCCTGGAACCGGACGGCGCGGAAGATCTCTTTCTTCCTCCGGCAGCCAGTTTTCTCGCCGGCGTTGTTTTTTTCTTCGTTTTTTTCTTTGCAGCCATAAGCCCTCCAGATTTTCTGTCTATCATTATAATAAGATCACGGGTGCCGCCGCGCGCCGGATCTTCCCGATCCGGGATCGGTCCCTTTTATCAAAGGACAAAATAGCATATGCTCGTTATTACGCCGACTGCCACGCAATAATAAGCGAAATAGCGGAATTTATTATTCCGGACGATCATCAGCATCGTTTTGATGCAGATGTACCCGGAGACCGCGGCGACTGCCATCCCCACAATATAGCAGAGCAGATCCGTCATGCGGATCGCGAACGCGCTGGCGTCGTGAAGCTCTAGCAGCGCGGAGCCCATCACAGCCGGGATCGACATGATAAAAGAATATTTGATCGCGAACTCTTTCTGAAATCCGGATTTCCGGCAGGCAAAGATCGTGCTGCCCGATCTGGAAATCCCGGGGAGCGTCGCGATGCCCTGAACCGTTCCCACAAAAAAAGCGTCCCGGTAGCTTGCGGAGACTTCGCTTTTTCCCCCTTCGGGCATCCGATCCAGCACAAACAGCAGGATCCCGGTCACGATCAGGCAGATACCGGGGATGATCAGGATATCGCTCGCGCTCTCAATGATATCTTTCAGCAGGAGCCCGATCACCGCGGTCGGGATGGAGCTGACAAGGATCAGCAGGACAAACCGACGGTAGCTGTTCGTGATCACATGGCGATATTTTTTCTTATTTCCGGAAAACCGGTTGTGCAGGAAAACCCAGGCATTGTACAGCCATCCGCACAGGATGCTGACGCCCTCCACAAATAATTGCCGTACATCGTCCCAGTAAACGACACAGATCGCCAGCAGGGTGCCGAGATGCAGCAATACGTCAAAGAGCAGTCCCGAATCCGTATTCATATGAAAAATATTTTTAAAAATAGCCAGATGCCCCGAGCTGCTGACCGGCAAAAATTCCGTCAGCCCCTGGACAAGGCCAAGGAATATCGATTGTATCAGATTCATTCTTCCAGTCCTCCATCCTCAAATCTTTCCTGTCTATCTTACTATATTTTCCACGGTAATTCAACACTTTCCTGGTATGGGATAAGCGGCAGAAACCGGGCATTTTTTTCATTTTTCTCATTAAAACAGACGGAATTTTCCGCATTTCTAAAAAAAGTGTTTACAAATTGTTACGATTGTGTTACAATTACAACCATCGTGAAAAAAGCCCGTTCTTTTGGGCTGATATCTGAAGGAGATTTTTTCTATGAAAAGCAAATTTTTAGCAGCATGGATGCTTATGCTCTGTATCCTGACCGCATCGGTGCCGCTGCATACACAGGCTTCCAAAAAGACCGTGAGCAAAAAGGTCACGTCTCTCCTGGATGCCGGAGAAGATATCACATCCCTCGGCGAGTTTGAAGCTACCTTCTACTGCCCGGGACACTGCTGCAACGGAGGATACACCGGAACAGCGCTCGGCACAGCGTTAAAGCCGGGAAAGACCATTGCCGTAGACAAAAGCATCATCAAACTCGGTTCCGAAGTGATCATCAAGTATCCGAATGGAAAAGTCGCCCGCTACAGGGCGGAGGATACCGGCGGAGCGATCCGCGGCAGGAGGATCGACGTATGCGTCGCCTCCCATGCGGAAGCAAATCGGATGGGACGCCAGAAAATTCAGGTGTACATAGTAAAATAGCGTCTAAGACCGAATCTGCCCGTTTCCATAAATCATAAATTTCGTCGTCGTCAGTGCCTTTAACCCCATCGGCCCCCGGGCGTGGAGTTTTTGGGTACTGATCCCGATCTCCGCACCAAATCCAAATTCAAATCCGTCTGTAAATCTGGTAGACGCGTTGACATATACAGCCGACGCGTCGATCCGGGACAGAAACTGTTCCGCATGGGCAGGATCCTCTGTGACGATCGACTCCGAATGTTTTGTATTATACCGGTTAATGTGGGTAATTGCTTCCGCGAGGGAATCCACGATTTTAACCGAAATGATCCGATCCAGATATTCCTTTCCCCAATCTTCTTCCGATGCCGGCGTCATCTGCGGGCATATTTTTTTTGCCCTTTCATCTCCCCTCATCTCAATCCCGTGCCTTTCCAGCGCTTCCGCGATCCGCGGCAGAGCCGTTTCCGCGATCGCGCGGTGAACCACAAGGGATTCGCATGTATTGCAGGTTCCAAGTCTCTGGCATTTCGCGTTCTCGACAATCGAAACCGCCATATCGACGTCCGCCCGGTCGTCCACATAAACATGGCAGTTCCCCGTCCCCGTCTCGATCACCGGGATCGTGCTGTTGCTGACAACCGTCCGGATCAGCCCTGCGCCCCCGCGCGGGATCAGCACGTCGATGCTGTCTTTCAGCTTCATCATCGCTGCCGCCGTTTCCCGGCTTGTATCTTCCAGAAGCTGTATGCTGTCTTCCGGACATTCTGTCTCTGCCAGCGCGCGCCGGATGGACGCAGCGATCGCCAGATTGGAATGGATGGCGTCGCTCCCGCCCCGCAGGATCACCGCGTTCCCGGTTTTAAAGCAAAGCGAAAACGCGTCTGCCGTTACATTCGGTCTGGATTCATATATAATACCGATCACTCCGAACGGAACTCTCTTTTCCCGGATCAGAAGCCCGTTCGGTCGGAGCGATTCGGAAATGATCTCGCCCAACGGGTTCTCCAGCCCTGCCACCTGGCGGATCCCATCCGCCATCGCGCGGATGCGCGCGCCGCTGAGGGCGAGACGGTCGATCATGCCCTCGCTCATTCCTTTTTCTTTCGCATGCTCCAGATCCTTCCGGTTTTCCTCCAGAATGATATCCGTGTCCTGTTCCAGACGGTCCGCCGATGCGCGCAGCGCGCACGCCTTCCGCTCCTCGCTCAGCTCCGCGAGCACAGCCGAAGCCGCTTTCGCCTGTTTTCCCATTTTTTCAAGATCAGTCATGATGAACCGCTCCTTTTCCCAGATAATTTTTTTGTTCCAGATAATCCATCAAATGAAAACTTTCGTCCGGATGGGAGAGAAACAACGTCCCGACCTCGTCTCCCGCCATGATCCGGCTGATGATCCCCATCTGGGAGGCGTTGGCGATGATCATATCCGCGCCGCTCGCCGTCGCGATGCGCGCAGCCGCGATCTTGGTCGCCATCCCTCCGGTCCCAAACGCCGTGTCATTGTCTTTCCCCATCGCTTCAATCCCGGCGTCGATCGCCGTGACGAGGGGGATCAGCCTGGCATTCGGGTTGCTTCTCGGATCATCGGTATAAAGCCCGTCGATATCCGATAAAAGGATCAGCAGGTCCGCCTCCACAATCGCGGCGACAACCGCCGCCAGGTTATCATTATCGCCAAACTCGATCTCCTCCGTGGATACCGTATCATTTTCATTGACGACCGGAATGATCCCCAGATTCAGCAGTTCCCGGAATGTATTTCTCGCGTTGGTCCGCCGGTGGGCATGAAGCATCGTATCCTTTGTCAGAAGGATCTGCGCCGCTTTCTGGTTATATTCCGCAAATAATTTCTGATAGGTCATCATCAGCTGTCCCTGCCCGACCGCGGCGCACGCCTGTTTCATGGCAAGCTCCTCCGGTCTTTCCCGCAAGCCGATGGCTTTCCGCCCGACCACGATCGCGCCGGAGGAAACGAGGATAACGTCTTTTCCCTGGTTGTTCAGATCGCTCAGGATGCGGACCAGCCGCTCGAGCTTCTGGTAATTCATATTTCCGGTTTCCTCATGAATCAGGGACGAGGAACCGATCTTAACGACAATCCGTTTTTTCTCTTTTAATCTCTTTCTGTATTCCTGCATTCTTCTTTTTCTTCCTTTTTTTCCTTCTTTTCACTGATAATATAGCGCGGTCTTCCTTTTACCTCGTCATAGATCATCGCGATATACGCCCCGATGATCCCAAGGCTCAGCATCATTCCCCCGGCGACAAAGACAAGGAAAATAATGAGAGTCGGATATCCTCCTGCCGACCTGCCCCGGAAATGGCTGACGACCGCGTCAATGCTCAATAGGATCCCGGCAAGGATCAGGAGCGCGCCAAACGCGAAGATCAGATACAGCGGTTTGTTGGAAAACGCCGTGAGATTTTTTAATCCGTATTTTAACAGGGAACGGTTGGACCATTTGGTCGTTCCCGCGGCGCGCTCCGATACTTCATAGGTCACCGACGCGCTCCGGTATCCGACCCAGAAAGACAGCGCGCGGAAAAATGTATTGCGCTCCGGAAGATCGCACAACGCCTGTACTGCCTTGCGGTCCAGCAGCTTAAAATCAGACGCGTTTTTCATGTCCATCCCGATCGTTCTGCCGAGGAGTCGGTAAAATATGTTGGCAAACGCCTTTCGGATCCCCGGCTCTTCCCCGCGGCTTTCTTTTCTGCCCTCGACTACCTCATATCCCTCCTGCCACAGGGCGATCATCTCCGGAATCGTTTCAACCGGATGCTGCAGATCCGCGTCCATCACGACGCAGCAATCCCCTTTCGCCTGATGAAGCCCGGAGAAAATCGCGGCTTCCTTTCCAAAATTCCTGGAAAACCGGATGGTCTTTACGCGGCTGTCCGCTTCCTGAAGTCCGGACAGGATCTGATAGGTGTCATCCTGCGACCCGTCGTCGATCCATATATACTCGAACCGCATCAAGGGAAGCTCCCGCTCCAGCCATTTCAAGCCGTCATAAAGCAAAGGGATCGTTTCCGCTTCATTGCGGCATGGAATTATAATTGATACGAACGCCATCAGCTTGTCCTTCTTTCCATAAATCTGTGCGCTGGTCAGGAAAAGACCGTCTGCACCAGCAGCATATAGCAGATCGTCCCACCCGCGATCGAAACAAGCATCTGCCGCTTCCACAGGTGCAGCAGGACCACAAGCCCGATCGAAATGATCTCCGGTATGGCATGGTTTCCGGAAAAAAGGCTTACCCCTTTCAGGCTGTAGACGACCAGCAAGCCAAATACCGCCGGGGCAAGCACCTTGCCGAGATATTGGATGTATCCGGGCACGGGCTTATCTTTTGGAAAGACAAGAAACGGAAGAAACCGGGTCAGCATGGTTCCAAGGACGATCACCGCGATCGTCAGGATCCTCTGTATCGTCGTCATTTTACACTTCCTCCTTTTCCAACGTGCCCCGGAGCAATGTCAGCACTCCAAGGATCACAGCCATCGACGGGATGATAAAGTTTTCGCTGCCGAAGATTAGCAGGCAGAGAAAGGATAAACCCAGTCCCAGAACCGAACTGACATGACTGCTCTCTTTCCGCCACTGATCCATAAAGATCACGACAAACATCGCCGTCATAACAAAATCAAGCCCTTTCAGATCAAAATGGATCATCGGACCGAATACACCGCCGAGCGTAGCGCCGGCAAACCAGTAACAATGATTCAGGAACGTCACGAAAAACTGAAACCATTCCCTGTCCACATCTTCCGGTATGGAAGCCGTATAATTGACAGAAAAGCTCTCATCGCACATGCCAAAGACCAGATACCATTTTTTTATGCCTTTCCCATTGTACCGGTCCAGCATGGAAATCCCGTAAAACAAATGCCTGGCGTTGATCATCAGCGTCATGAGAAACGCCTGCAGGGGATGGAACGCCCCGAGCAGCATATTCACGGCGACAAATTCCATGGAACCCGCAAATATGGTGACGCTCATGATCATCGGATACCAGACGGAAAAACCGGACGCGCGCATATAGACGCCGTATGTAAATCCCAAAAACAAAAATCCTGTCATGATCGGGATCGTGTACGGCCATGCCGCGAGGAACGCTTTTTTTCGCACACCGCGCCTGTTTTCCCGCAGTTTCTTCTGCTCCATTTTCTTTTCGACCGCTCCTTACCTGTTTTTTCTTATCGTGATCCGACCCAGGACCTCCCCGATCGGGGCGGAGATCATAAGCTCCGCGCCTACCTCTCTCGCTGTCTCGCTCTTGTTGATCACAACCAGATGTTTCCCGTGGAAATAATCAATAAATCCGGCTGCCGGATATACGACGAGCGACGTCCCGCCGATGATAAGCGTGTCCGCGTCCCGGATCGCCCGAATGCTTTTTTCGATCAGACCGGAATTTAATCCCTCCTCATACAGTACCACATCCGGCTTGATCACGCCGCCGCAGGAGGAACACCGCGGGACGCCCTCTGCCTGCCTGACATATTCCGCGTTATAAAACGCGCCGCACTTCTGACAATAATTCCGGTGGATGCTCCCGTGAAGCTCATATACCGTTTTGCTCCCCGCCGCCTGATGGAGCCCGTCGATGTTCTGCGTGACAACCGCCGTCAGGATCCCTGCCTGTTCCATCTCGGCGAGCTTTTTGTGGGCGGCATTCGGCTTCGCGTCCGGAAACATCATATTCGTTTTATAAAAATCATAAAACGCTTCGGTATTTTTCATGAAAAAACTGTGGCTGACGATCTGCTCCGGGGAATACCGGTATTCCTGCTGATATAACCCGTCCGCGCTCCGGAAATCCGGTATTCCGCTTTCGGTCGATACGCCCGCGCCGCCGAAAAAAACGATCCGCGAACTGTCGTCTACCACGCGCTGTAATTGATTGATCTTATCGTCCAACATCTGTTCCGCCTCCCGTTCCCGCTGAACTCTGCCTGAAATTCCTATTTGATACAGTCAAAATTGCCCCGGATCCATTCCCGGACCTCGGTCATTTCCGGATAATCATAGAAAAAGTTTATCTTGCGCCTCGCGACCGACGTCTCTTCCTGCTTGTCCATCAGCACAAAGCAGCAAAAGCTCTCCGCGAAATCCTCCATCGTTTTATCCACCGCATACTGCGATACAAATTCATCCGGATGCTCGCGGAAGCTGTGGCTTTCTCCCGCGCGGACCGCGTCGACGTCCGTATCTGGATAAAATTCCTTCATAAACGCCGCCATATAAGAATCTTCTTTATAAGGGGGAAGGCTGATCGAATCGTCTCCGTTTGCCGCTATATCGAGCTGGTCCTCATTCATCGCGAAGACATGCCCGTACTCATGGATCACCGTCTCCAGCGTACTGTAAAAATGGCGGTATTCCATATTTTCATCAAAAATATCATTGAAATCAAGCCACATACTGTTTTTGTGGTTGTCCGGTTCCGCCGGCTGCGTAAACCCGAGCTGATAATGGAGCCCGTCGGTATAGAACACGAACCGGTCCATATAAGCCGCCCGTTCTTCTTTCCGGATCACGCGCGATATGATATCGTCCCATACCGCCTGTGTCTTCTCATCCATCGTACCGGTCGGCTCGCCGTCGCTGCCGAGCTTTACGTCATACAGTTCCTGCAGACCGAAGCTATACGGCATGGCAATCAGCTGGAAAGACCCGCCGCTCCCGACGTTCATCTGGAAAAAGATCCTGCCGACCTGCCATTCCCAGTCATATTCGTCCGTATGGTTTTCTCCCCGTGTTTTCTTCGGTTCTCCCATCACATCGGAAAGCTTCTCCTTCATTGTTTTCCAGTCATATCCTGCCGCCTCCGCGTCCAGTTCCGCCTGCTGGAAATCCCCATTGTAAAATGTCATGCGGGAGAGCAGCGGTTCCTCCATATTGACCCAGCGCACACGACATTCATAGGTCGATACGGTTCCCAGCATTTCATCCTCATGCTCCTCGGTCTTCTTCATGTCCGTGCCAAGGTTATTTTTCATTCCCTGCAGGGACGTATCCACATCGAACGCTTCGGTATACGGGGAAAGATATCCTACCGGTTCCGGCGCCTTTGCGGACCGGAGCGAGCCCGTCTCGTCCGACATGATTTTTTGTACGGCATATTCCGCGATCCTCGCGCCGTCCGCCAGCTTTTCCAGATCGATCTGGTCCATGTCGTCGATGATCTTGTGATTTTCATATCCGTCCCCGTCCTGCGCGAACAGGGCGGAAGGGATCCCCTCTATCGCGAAAGAAACATGGTCGCTGGATTTCTCCTGCGTCACCGCGATTTCCTTTCCGGTTATTTTTTTTACGCCCTCCAGCAGATATCCGGTTATGGCGTTCTCCCTGCCGTCCGTCGTATTCACCTGATATCCGTCCGATAAGCGGTGTCCCAGCATATCCAGCTGGATATCGCCGGCAATCCTCTCCCGTTCCTCATCCGTGAGCGACGACAGGAAATGAGCGGAGCCTTTCATACCTTCCTCTTCCCCGGAAAATACCACATACCATACCTCCGTGTCGGACGGGATTTTTCTCGTCTTCTTCGCCACCGCTTCCAGCGCGGCGACGCCGGACGCATTATCGACCGCGCCTACCGTAGCTGCGATCGAATCGATATGGGCGGACACAATGAGTATATCCGCGTCTTCGCTTCCGGAATCCGCCTGCCGCCTGGCAATAACATTTTGCGTCGTAAATGGCTCGTTCATCTTTGTGCGGGCGTTAAATTCATCCAGCCCGACGTCATATCCATATCCGTGCAGGCGGATCGCCAGTTTTTTGATCTGTCTCTGCTCGCCCGGAAGTCCGGCTCCCCTCGGTTCGGACGTCACCTCGTGCAGCGACGACCGGATCAATGTCCGGTACGCGTTTCGGTATCTCCCGACAGCGAGAACGATCACGCCTGCCGCGACCAGGCAGCACACCGCGGCCGCAACGTACTTTTTTCCGTTTCTCCCTTTTTCTTCCATTCTTCGTTTCGCCCCTTCTGAACGGGTTCTGCTTTTATCCGCCCGTTCCATAATATTTGATTATAGCACATACCGGGCGATAACAGCAATGAAAATTACGGGAATCCCCGTTTTCAGAAAACGGCGCCGGTTCCATTCCTCCGCGCTCACTCTTTCACATGCTGGATCAGCGGCGTATCCTCGTCGATCGGAAGCAGTTCAAACCCCTGCTCCCGCAGCGTCCGGATCAATTCCGGAAGCGCCTCGATCGTATTATGGCTGTTGTTCAGATCGTGCATTAAAATGATCGCCGTATCCAGATGTTCGGCGTCCTTCATGATATTCTGGTTGAGCTGCCCGGGCGTCAGCCCGACCGTCACCGCGTCCTCATTCAGCGCGTTCCAATCATAATATTCCACTCCGTTTTTATGCAGGAAACGGATCAGGCGCCGGATCGGCACCTTACTGACGGTATTGCTGCTGCCGCCGGGAAACCGGTAATATTTCACATCGACGCCGGTCACGCGGAGCAGAAGCTGGTGAATACGCTTAAAATCTTCCTGAAACGCTTCCTCGGATTGATACAGGTGGTCATAATCATGATTGTAGGCATGGATGCCCAGCGTATGACCGTCTTTGACGATCCTCCTGTAATACCGTTTGGAGCATTTATCTTCTTTTCCGAGCACAAAAAATGTCGCTTTCACATGATTCTCCTTCAATACGCGCAGCAATTCCCCCGTATTCAGGCTCGGCCCGTCGTCAAACGTCAGATACGCCCTTTTCTTGACCGTTCCCCCTTCCTTCATCACGATCTGCGTCTGATCATCCAGAATTGCTTTTCTTCCGGATAAATTTTCCCAATAAAAAAATTGCAGTACAAGCATCTGGATCATAACTACTACTGCAACCAATTCCGCGCGAATCCATTTTTTTCCCATGACTTACGCCCGTCGTTTCTTTGTTCTATCTTATGGCTGTTCCCCCGGAATGATTCCACGAACCCGGAACAATCAAAACGGGGCTCCTCCCGTCAAAACAGGAGGAGCCCCGCATAAAGACATCAGCCATTATACTTCAAAAATCAGATCGCCGTAGCTCGGGAACGGCCAGTCTTCTTTCGCAACGAGCATTTCAAGCGCGTCCGCGGGTTTCCGTACCTCGCCCATCGCCTCAAACACCACGTCGTGATAGAAGCGCGCCTGTTCCGCGCCTTCTTCTTTCGCCTCTGCTTCCGCGGTGACTTTTTCAAGCTGTCCGATCGCGGAATACAGAGCTTTCAGGTTCTCCGCGACTTCCCCGAGCAGGGTAGCCTGAACGGAGGTATCGACGTCGGCGGCTGTCCGGATCGTATTGATGGAATCCGCCAATTCGCCCTGATATTTGATCACAGCAGGAACGATCTGTTTTTTCGCAATGTCGATCATGGCAAGCGCCTCGATATTGATCGTCTTGGCATACTGCTCATACATGATCTCCTGTCTGGATTCAAGCTCTGTCTTTGTATATACGCCGTGACGCTCAAACATCTTCACTGCCTTTTCCGTGCCGAACGCAGGAATCGCGTCAACCATGGAGCGAAGATTCGGGAGTCCGCGCTGCTCCGCCATCTTTACCCAATCCTCGGAATAACCGTTTCCATTGAAGATGACTCTCTTATGCTCGGAAACCGTCGTCTTGATCCAGTCGTGCAAAAACAGTTCCACATTGTCCGTCTTTTCCAGTTCATCCGCAAGATCGGCAAGCACATCCGCCACGATCGTATTCAATACGACGTTCGGGTCGGAAATCGACTGCGTGGAGCCGACCATACGGAACTCGAATTTATTTCCGGTAAACGCGAACGGCGACGTTCTGTTCCGGTCGGTCGCGTCTTTCATGAAATCCGGAAGCGTATGGACGCCGGAGACAAGCTGCTCGCCCTGCTTGGAGCTCGTCGCTTCCCCTTTGGTATCCAGCTGTTTCAGGACGTCGTCCAGCTGTTCGCCAAGGAACATGGAAATGATCGCCGGAGGCGCTTCATTCGCGCCCAGCCTGTGGTCGTTTCCGGGAGACGCCGCGGAAGCGCGGAGCAGATCCGCATGCAGGTCGACCGCTTTGATGACTGCTGCGAGGAACATCAAAAACTGCGTATTCTCATGAGGGGTTTTGCCCGGGTCAAGCAGGTTCTGACCATCGTTGGTTACCATGGACCAGTTGTTATGTTTTCCGGAACCATTGATGCCGGCAAACGGTTTCTCATGAAGGAGGCAGACCAGTCCGCGCCGGTCGGCAACCCGTTTCATCGTCTCCATCACCAGCTGGTTGTGGTCGGTTGCGATATTATTCTGCGCATAGATCGGCGCGAGCTCATGCTGCGCGGGCGCAACCTCGTTGTGCTGTGTTTTCGCAGTGATCCCGAGTTTCCAGAGCTCTACGTTCAGTTCCGACATAAAGCCCGCGATCCGCTCTTTGATGCTTCCAAAGTAGTGATCGTCCATCTCCTGCCCTTTCGGCGGCATTGCCCCGAACAGCGTCCTGCCGGTGAAGATCAGGTCTTTTCTCTTTAAATATTTTTCTTTATCGATCAGGAAGTATTCCTGTTCCGGTCCAACGGACGTCGTCACCTTCGTCGCCGTCGTATTGCCGAGCGCTCTCAGGACGCGGATCGCCTGGATGTCAAGCGCCTGCATGGAACGGAGCAGCGGCGTCTTCTTATCAAGCGCCTCGCCTTTGTAAGAGCAGAATGCCGTCGGAATACAGAGGATCGTCGAATTTGGCGTCTCCTTGATAAATGCCGGTGAGGTACAATCCCATGCGGTATATCCCCTCGCCTCAAATGTAGCCCGCAATCCGCCGCTTGGGAAGGAGGACGCGTCCGGCTCGCCTTTGATCAGTTCTTTACCGGAAAATTCCAGAATGGCTTTCCCGTCGTCAGTCGGGCTGATGAAAGCGTCATGTTTCTCCGCCGTCACGCCTGTCAGCGGCTGGAACCAGTGCGTATAATGCGTAGCGCCTTTTTCCACCGCCCACTCTTTCATCTCGTTTGCCACTACGTCGGCAATGGCGGGATTTAATTCGGAGCCGGTTTCGATCGTCTTCTTTAATTCTTTGTACACGCTTTTCGGAAGCCGCGCCCTCATCTCCGTGTCGTTAAATACATTTGAGCCAAAGATTTCTGATACATTTACTTTCTCATTCATATGTAGACATCCTTTCTCTTTATTCTTTTCAAAACGAATCTCCGTGCCGTTCCGCCCTGAAAGCCTCCGCATTACAGAAAAAAGGGGTTCTCAAATAAACTCTGTGAGAACGCCCTTGTTCAAAATGCTTTTGCACAAATATCCGTTTTTCATAACAAACAGTTTACACCGGTTGCAGCAAAAATGCAAGCATTATTTTTCATTTTTTCCGATTCCGGACATTCTCTTCTGTATTTTACTCGAGGTTCGTATAGCCCATCAGCTTCTCGTCGACCTGCCGCGCCGCTTCCCTGCCTTCCCGAATCGCCCATACGACAAGGGACTGGCCGCGGTGCATGTCGCCCGCTGTAAATATATTGTCCACATTGGTTTTGTGGGTTCCCGGTTCTGTCGCCACGTTGCCCCTCGCGTCCACATCCACGCCAAACGCTTTTGCCACATAACGCTCGCTTCCCAGGAACCCTGCCGCGATCAGGACAAGATCCGCGTCCATCTCATATTCGGAACCCGGAATCTCTTCCATGACGTTCCTGCCGGTTTCCTTGTCCAGCCGGCTCTCCAGGCGGACGAGCCGGACCTTTTTCAGCTGTCCGGATTTATCGCTGATAAATTCTTTCACCGTCGTCTGATAGACGCGCGGGTCGCTGCCATATACGGCGATCGCTTCCTCCTGTCCGTAATCGGTCTTGAGCACCCTCGGCCACTGCGGCCATGGGTTATTGTCTGCCCGCTCCTGCGGCGGTTTCGGCATCATCTCGATCTGCGTCACGGACGCTGCCCCATGGCGGATCGACGTTCCCACGCAGTCGTTGCCGGTATCCCCTCCGCCGATCACGATCACGTTTTTATCTTTCGCGCTGATGAATTTCCCGTCCTTCAAATCGGAATCCAGCAGGCTCTTTGTCGTCGCGGTCAGAAAATCAACCGCGAAGCAGATCCCTTTCGCGTCCCTGCCCGGCGCTTTGATATCTCTCGGATTGGAGGCGCCGCACGCGAGGATCACCGCGTCGTAGTCCCGCTTCAGATCCTCCGCTTTCACATTCTTCCCGACATTCGCTCCTGTTACAAACGTCACGCCTTCCTCTTTCATGACATTGACCTTGCGGTCGATGATATGCTTCTCCAGTTTCATATTCGGGATCCCGTACATCAGCAGCCCGCCGACGCGGTCGCTCCGCTCATAGACGGTAACACTGTGACCGCGTTTGTTCAGCTGATCCGCAGCGGCGAGCCCGGAAGGTCCCGACCCGACCACGGCAACCTTTTTCCCTGTCCTCACTTTCGGAGGCTTCGCGGCGGCAAGCCCGTGCTCATACGCGTATTCGATTATACCATATTCATTGTCATGCACCGTAACCGGTTTCCCGTGAAGCCCGCACGTACAGGACGCCTCGCACAGTGCCGGGCATACCCTGGACGTAAATTCCGGAAAAGAATTGGTCTTGTGCAGCCGGTAGTACGCCTGCTCCCAGTTGCCGGTATAGACGAGGTCGTTCCATTCCGGGATCAGGTTGTTCAGCGGGCAGCCGGCAGCCATGCCGCCGAGCGGTTTTCCGGACTGGCAGAACGGAACTCCACATTCCATGCAGCGCGCGCCCTGCTCCCGCTGCTTTTCTTCCGGCAAATGTATATGAAATTCACGGAAATTCCTGATGCGCTCCAAAGGAGCGATTGATTCACTGTCCTGACGGTCATATTCCAAAAATCCGGTTTTCTTCCCCATCGCTTTCTCCTCCTAGTTCTGCGCATTGGCGTAAAACGCTTCGATCTGAGCCTGCTCGCTGCTCAAGCCTTTTTCTTCCATCTGATAGATCTTATTCATCATCCTCTTGTAGTCATGAGGGACGATCTTTTTAAATTTCGGGAGATAGTCCCCGAAATGATCCAGTATCTCTTTTCCTTTCCTGGAATTGGTCAGCGCCACATGCTCGCTGATCAGGTTTTTCAGCTCCAGCACGTCATATTTGTTGTCCAGCGCTTCGGATGAGACAAGGCTCTTATTCGTATTCATATACAAGTCGCTGTGTTCGTCCAGCACATAGGCGATACCGCCGCTCATCCCTGCCGCGAAATTCTTTCCGGTCGGTCCGAGGATCACGACGCATCCGCCGGTCATATATTCGCATCCGTGATCGCCGACGCCCTCGACAACCGCGGTCGCGCCGGAATTTCGGACGCAGAACCGTTCTCCCGCAACGCCGTTGATGAACGCTTTTCCGCTGGTCGCCCCATACAAAGCGACATTTCCGATGATGATGTTCTCGTCCTCCTTAAATTTCACACCCGTCGGAGGATGGACGACGAGTTTTCCGCCAGAAAGTCCTTTTCCAAAATAATCGTTGCTCTCGCCTTCCAGTTCGAGCGTCAGGCCTTTCGGAATGAACGCCCCGAAGCTCTGACCGCCGCTTCCCCTGCACATCACGGTAAACGTATCTTCCTCCAGAGAGTTATCGTACCGTCTCGTGATCTCCGCGCCGAAAATCGTGCCGAACGTGCGGTCCGTGTTGGAAACATCCACGCTGATGCTCTTTTTCTGTTTTTTCTCGAGAGCCGTCTTAAACTCTTTTTTCAGAACCCTCTCGTCCAGCGTCTGTTCCAAATGGAAATCATAAACATTCTTCTTGTGGTACGCGTAGATCTTCCGCTCCTCCGCGAACGGATTGTCAAGGATCAGGGAAAGATCGATATTATGCTCTTCCGCAAGCGCGCTCGCGGCAAGCAGATCCGTGCGGCCGACAAGCTCGTCGACCGTCGCCACGCCGAGCTTCGCCATATATTCCCTCAGCTCCTGGGCGATAAACCGCATAAAGTTGATCACATACTCCGGCTTTCCGGTAAAGCGTTTCCGAAGCTCCGGATTCTGCGTCGCGATCCCGACCGGGCATGTGTCAAGGTTGCATACGCGCATCATCACGCAGCCCATCGTGACCAGCGGAGCCGTAGCGAATCCAAACTCCTCCGCGCCGAGCATACAGGCGATCGCCACATCCCTGCCGCTCATCAGCTTTCCGTCCGTCTCGATGATGACTTTGTCCCTCAGGTCGTTCCGGATCAGCGTCTGATGCGTTTCCGCAAGCCCAAGCTCCCACGGCAGCCCCGCGTTGTAAATCGAATTGCGCGGCGCAGCCCCGGTTCCTCCGTCGTATGAGGATACAAGGATCACCTGCGCGCCCGCCTTCGCGACGCCCGCCGCGATGGTGCCGACGCCTGCCTCGGATACGAGCTTGACGGAAATCCGCGCGTCCGTATTCGCGTTTTTGCAGTCGTAGATCAGCTGCGCCAGATCCTCGATCGAATAGATATCATGGTGCGGCGGAGGCGAGATCAACGTCACGCCGGGCGTCGAATGCCTCGTCCTGGCAATCCACGGATAGACCTTCCCGCCCGGAAGCTGGCCGCCCTCTCCGGGCTTCGCGCCCTGCGCCATTTTTATCTGGATCTCCTTTGCGCTGACGAGATACCGGGACGTCACGCCGAACCGTCCGGACGCGACCTGCTTGATCGCGGAACACCGGTTTTTCCCGTCCGGTCCGACCGTAAGCCTTTCCAGATCCTCGCCGCCTTCGCCGGAATTGGATTTCCCGCCCAGCTCGTTCATCGCGATCGCGAGCGTCTCGTGCGCCTCCTGCGAGATCGACCCGTACGACATCGCCCCGGTCTTAAACCGTTTTACAATGGAATCGACCGGTTCGACTTTCTCGATCGGTATGCCCTTTTTCGGATATCGAAATTCCATCAGCCCGCGAAGGTTCGCAGGCTCCAGTTCTTCATTGATCAGGCGGGTATATTCCTTAAACAGCTCATAATTCCCGGTCCTGGTCGCAAGCTGGAGCAGATGGATCGTCTGCGGATTGTACAGATGTTCCTCTTTCCCGCTGCGGTACTTGTGGCTTCCGACGCTCTCCAGCTCCAGATCCGTCTCAAGACCGAGCGGGTCGAACGCCCTGCTGTGGTGCGCGTCGTTCATTTCCTCAATATCTTTCAGACCGATCCCTTCCACGCGGCTCACCGTATTGGTAAAATATTTTTCGATCACATCATGATCGATACCGATCGCCTCAAAAATCTGCGACCCCTGATAAGACTGGATCGTAGAGATCCCCATTTTGGACGCGATCTTGATGATGCCGTGGACGATCGCGTCATTATAATCATTGACCGCCGCGTAATAGTCTTTATTTAAAATTTTCTGGTCGATCAGCTCCCGGATGCTTTCCTGTGCCAGATACGGGTTGATCGCGCACGCCCCGTAGCCGAGCAATGTCGCGAAATGATGGACCTCGCGCGGCTCGCCGCTCTCAAGGATCAGCCCGACCGACGTACTTTTTTTCGTCTTGATCAGATAATGATGGACCGCCGATACCGCGAGCAGGGACGGGATCGCCACATGGTTCTCGTCTACCCCGCGGTCGGACAGGATGATGATATTGCATCCGTCCAGATAAGCCCGGTCCACGTCAAGAAACAGATGGTCGATCGCTTTCTCCAGCGACGTGTTCTTGTAATACAGGATCGGCACGACGCCTACCTTCATACTGTCCACCTTCATCGACTTGATCTTCAATATGTCGGTATTGGTCAGGATCGGGTTATTGATCTTTAAGACACGGCAGTTTTCCGGCTTCTCTTCCAGCAGGTTCCCATTATGCCCGACATAAACCGACGTACAGGTAACGACCTCCTCGCGGATCGCGTCGATCGGGGGATTAGTCACCTGGGCAAACAGCTGTTTAAAATAATTGAACAAAGGCTGATTGCGTTTTGATAATACGGCAAGCGGGCTGTCCACTCCCATCGCCGCGACCGCCTCCGCCCCGTCCCTCGCCATCGGGAGGATCGAAGTCATCAGATCTTCATATGTATATCCAAACGCTTTCTGCATCTGCGCCCGTTCTTTATCCGTATATTCGACCACGCGCTCGTTCGGGATCTTCAGATCGGCGAGCGTCAGCAGGTTCATATCGAGCCACTCTCCATACGGCTGTTTCTGCGCATAATATTCCTTGAGCACTTCGTCGTCGATCACTTTCCCTTTCCCTGTGTCGACAAGGAGCATTCTGCCCGGACGGAGCCTTTCTTTCACCTTGATCTTCGTCGGGGGAACGTCAACGACCCCCACCTCGGAGGAGAGGATCAGCTGGTCGTCGTCGGTGATCATATACCGGGACGGCCGCAGCCCGTTGCGGTCGAGGACAGCTCCGACAATATCCCCGTCCGTAAAGACAATGGAAGCCGGTCCATCCCATGGCTCCATCATGGTCGCGTAATATTGATAGAAATCCCGCTTCGTCTTGGAGAGCACTTTGTTATTGCTCCATGGTTCCGGAATACAGATCATAACCGCCAACGGCAGATCCATCCCGCTCATCACCAGAAATTCCAGCGTATTATCCAGCCTGGCAGAGTCGGAACCCGTCGGCGTAACGATCGGCATCAGCTTATTCATATGCGCTTTCAGATAAGGAGACTCCATATTTTCTTCCCTGGTCGTCATCTTATCGACATTGCCCCGGATCGTATTGATCTCTCCGTTGTGGACGATGAACCGGTACGGATGTGCTTTCTCCCAGCTCGGCGTCGTGTTCGTACTGAACCGGGAATGTACGGTCGCGATCGCCGATTCATAATCCGGATCCTGCAGGTCGCAGTAAAAATTGCGCAGCTCATGTACGAGGAACATTCCTTTATAAACGATCGTCCTGCTCGACAAGGAAACGACATACGTCGAATCGTTGCACTGCGTAAACTCCCGGCGGGCAACATAGAGCCGGCGGTCAAACGGCAATCCGGACGGAACGTCTTTCGGCTTCTCTATAAACGCCTGCATGATACAGGGCATACACTCCCGCGCTTTGCTCCCGAGGATATCCGCCCTGACCGGTACCGTTCTCCATCCGAGAAAATTCAGCTTCTCCTTCTTTAAGATCAGCTCAAACATCTTCTTCGCCCGGTTCCGTTCCAGTTCCTCCTGGGGAAAGAAAAACATTCCGACGCCATACTCGCGTTCTTCTCCAAGGGAAATCCCGCATTCAGCGGCGGCTTTTTTAAAAAACCGGTGGGAGATCTGCAAAAGAATGCCGACGCCGTCCCCGGTCTTTCCTTCCGCGTCCTTTCCTGCCCGGTGCTCCAGATTCTCAACAATGCGGAGCGCGTTGTCTACCGTCGCGCGGGTTTTGATTCCCCTGATATTGACGACCGCTCCGATCCCGCATGCGTCATGCTCCATCTGGGGATCATATAAACCGATCTGCTTCTGTTCTCTCATACCTGGCTTCTCCTTTCACCTTTGCGTACCATCATACTACACGGAAACTCCGTTGTAAATACCCATTTTTCCTGAAATTGTCTGATAAAACAACAATAAAATAACTTCCATTATATTATCAGAATATAATCGAAGTTATTTTTCTTTTTCCTGTTGTTTTAAAACAATTTTAATAAAATATTGCCGAAAAAAATCAGAAAAGAAATTCGCTCAGCGCGTAATTGCTCACGTCAATTCCTTTGTCTGTTAATTTTATTCTTTTTCCATCTGTTTCGATCAATTTTTCCCGCTCCAGTTTCCGTATCGCGTCGCCATAAACATCGTCCACCGTCCTGTGAAACGTCTCCTGAAAGGTTTCGCGGGAAACGCCCTCTGTCCGGCGCAATCCGAGGAACATAAATTCCTCCATCCGCTCCCGCTCCGTGACCGAATGATAATCCTCCACAAACGGAGCCATGTTTTTACCGGCGGACACGTCTCCCGGCGTCCACGGCGCCCTCTGTCCGGCGGAATCGCCCCACAGAGACAGGTAACGGTCCAGGTCCCGGCAATTGTGGTACCGGGCTCCCCGATAATAAGAGGACGCGCCCAGCCCGAAGCCAAGATATTCCCTGCCTGTCCAGTAGCCGGTATTGTGCAGGCTCTCAAAGCCCGGTTTCGCGTAATTGGAAATCTCATAGCGCTCATAGCCGAACCCGCGCAGCAGCTCCCCCGCAGCATAATACATTTCCCTCTCCGCGTCTTCATCCGGCAGCCGCCCCGGAAGCTCCGGATCCTTTCCAAACGGCGTTCCTTCCTCGATCGTCAGGGAATACGCGGAAATATGCTCCGGCCGCAGCCTGGCGACCCGTTCCACAGACGTCAGATAATCGGATACCGCCTGATCCGGCAGCGCGCTCATCAGGTCGATACTGATGTTGGAAAAGCCTTTGTCGCGCGCCGTATGATACTGCTCCAGAAATTCATCATATGTATGTATCCGCCCGAGTATCCGCAGTTCCCGGTCGATCGTGCTTTGAAGCCCGATACTGAGCCGGTTGACGCCTGCCCGGAGATAGTCCGCGCATTTCCGCCCGGTCAGGGTGCCCGGATTCGCCTCGATCGTTATCTCCGCATCCGTTCGCAATGGAAAATTGTCCCCGACACAGGCGATCAGCGTTTCCGCCTGCGCGCCGGTCAGGAGCGACGGCGTACCGCCCCCGAAATACAGGCTGACGATCTCCCTGTCATCCGAAGCGTAACCGGCGATCTCATGACAAAGAGCGTCCAGGTAAGACGCTCTCATCGTTTCTGTGGCGGGAAAGGACAAAAAGTCGCAATACCCGCATTTTTTTATACAAAATGGAATATGCACATAAATGCTTGCCGTTTTCTTATTCTTCATCTAACTTCAATACGCTCATAAACGCTTTCTGCGGGATCTCGACGCTCCCGACCTGCCGCATCCGCTTCTTTCCTTCCTTTTGTTTCTCGAGCAGTTTTCTCTTCCGCGTGATATCGCCGCCGTAACATTTCGCGAGAACATCCTTGCGCATCGCTTTTACGGTTTCCCTCGCAATGATCTTGCTTCCGATCGCCGCCTGGATCGGGATCTCAAACAGGTGCCTCGGAATCTCCTGCTTCAGTTTCACGCACATCTTCCGCCCGCGCTCATACGCCGTATCCGCATGGACGATAAAGGACAGCGCGTCGACCTCCTCATGGTTGATCAGGATATCCAGCTTCACAAGATCGGAGCGGACATAGCCTTTCAGCTCATAGTCAAATGACGCGTATCCGCGGGATCTGGATTTCAGGGCGTCGAAAAAGTCATAGATAATCTCATTCAGCGGAAGGTTATACTTTAACAGCGCTCTCGTCTCCTCCATATATTCCATGCCGACATATTCTCCGCGCCGCTCCTGGCACAGCTTCATGATTGCTCCGACAAATTCTGTCGTCACCATGATTTCCGCCGATACGACCGGTTCTTCCATATATTCAATCGCGGACGGATCCGGCAGATTCGACGGGTTCGTCAGTTCGATCACCCTGCCGTCGGTGCAGTGAACCTTATAGACGACGCCCGGCGCGGTCGTGACCAGGTCGAGATTATATTCCCGCTCCAGCCGTTCCTGGATGATCTCCAGATGGAGCAGCCCAAGGAATCCGCAGCGGAACCCGAATCCAAGCGCAACCGACGTCTCCGGCTCATAATACAGCGACGCATCGTTGAGCTTGAGCTTCTCCAGCGCGTCCCGCAAATCCGGATATTTCGCGCCGTCCGCCGGATAGAGCCCGCAATATACCATCGGATTGACCTTTTTATATCCGGGCAGGGGAGCCGCGCACGGACGGTCCGCGTCCGTGATCGTATCGCCGACAGTCGTGTCCTTCACATTTTTGAGGCTTGCCGTAATATAGCCGACCATGCCGGCGGATAATTCCTCGCACGGGAGGAACTGCCCTGCGCCGAAGACTCCGACCTCGACCACCTCCGCCTGCGCGCCGGTCGCCATCATGCGGATCACGGTTCCCTTTCTGACGGTTCCCTCTTTTATCCTCGCGAAAACAATGACCCCTTTATAGGAATCATACAGGCTGTCAAAAATCAGCGCCTGCAGCGGACCGTCCGGATCCCCCTGCGGAGCCGGAATTTTCGCGACGATCTGTTCCAGCACGTCGTCGATGCCGATCCCCTGTTTCGCCGAGATCAGCGGGGCATCCTGCGCCTCGATCCCGATCACATCCTCGATCTCATTCCTGACCCTCTCCGGATCCGCGCTCGGCAGATCGATCTTGTTGATCACCGGGAACACTTCCAGATCATGATCCAGTGCCAGATATACATTGGCAAGCGTCTGCGCCTCAATTCCCTGCGCGGCGTCGACAACAAGGATCGCGCCCTCGCACGCCGCAAGGCTCCGGGAAACCTCGTAATTAAAGTCAACATGTCCCGGCGTATCGATCAGGTTAAACAGATATTCCTTTCCGTCCTTTGCCTTATAAACGATACGCACCGCCTGCGCCTTGATCGTGATCCCGCGTTCCCGTTCCAGCTCCATATTATCCAGCACCTGCGCCTGCATTTCCCGGCTGGTCAGCAGACCGGTCTGTTCAATGATCCGGTCGGCAAGCGTCGACTTCCCGTGGTCAATGTGGGCGACAATGCAAAAATTTCTGATCCTGCTCTGATCTATCGACATCTCTCTTTATCCTCCGTATGGCTGCTCGATAAAACCTCGCTAAGCTACCAGGCATATATTCTCACTAGGCTCGATAAGACCTCGCCAAGTGATCCTATTATATCACAGGCTTATTCAGTAGCACAAGGGATAAAACATGGGCAAGCGGGGTCATCGCGTTTTTTGCCTCCTCGACCGTATTCGTCTGCGCGCCGACCTCGACGAGCAGGCTCCGGGGCCTGTAATGGAGATTGTACCGGTATCCGCGGACATAAATTTTCCTTGCCCATCCCGGATAATACATGGAGGACTGGTTCTGCAGCTGGAGCGTAAACGCCAGATTTTCCTTTATGTATGGATTTTCAAGATATGCGATATCGCCGGATTGATTCGTATGGCTCAGACCGTTAAAATACATCACCTGCGCCGTCGGTTTTCCGTCAAGCTCCGTCACAAGTCTTGTCCCTTCCTCCACCCCGTCGCGATGCAGGTCAATCACGACCTGGATGGACGGATATCGTTTGAGCGCCGCTTCCACTCCCCTGCCGGACTGGGTATACGCGCGGCTCCGGTCCAGTTCGCCGTCGATAATGTCATATACCGTTTTATCATGATATACTTTGATTTTATACTTCTTTTCCAGAAGATCCGCCAGCCGGTCCCCGACGCCGACGACCGTATCGTCCGCGTTGCCCGGTCTGCTGTCTGCGTATTCTTCGCTTGTATGCGTATGATAAATCAATACTTTCGGCGATTTTCCCCTGTTATTGATCCGTAGGTTCATCTTTATCAATTTCGGCGCGTCCAGTTCGCTGTCCCGCATGGATGTTGTGCTGTCCACGCTGTAGACATGCTCCAGCAGATAATGATGGCTCGAAAGCTGGCGGGCTGTGAATCCATTTTGCTTTTTTTCCGGCTGTTGATCCGGATCCGCTTCTTTCTCCTTTTTTCCATCCGACGAACCGGACAGAAAGGACAGCAGCCCGGAGGGAAGCCATCCGCTGTTTTCCACCAGTTCCTGTCCTTTCATCTGCTCGTTATGATAATATAATAATGGGAATATGGCGCGATAGCTGCTGCTGACGGTGCCCGGGAAATCAGCCAGAGAAATGATACTAAAGACCAGAAGGCTGATCATCACGATTATGGTCATGCTGTTTTTCTGCAGTACATAGCGGATCCGTTTCATACCAGCCTCCTGCGTCCGTCTGTTCGTCTATTTCTTACTATATTCCTGTCCGCCGGTATTTATGCTTCCTGCCGGAGCAGCGCGTTGATCCCGTCCGCGATCGTCCGGCTGATTTTATTCACCATCTCGTCGATGGTCTTCGGCGTCACATACATATCCTGAAGCGTGTCTTTTTGCAGCCGGTCCGCGATCTCCCCGCAGTCCGCTTCCGTAAGGGACGGCTCTTTCCGCCTTTTCTGCAGCTCGACGATCCGTTCCAGGACATAATCCACAATGGAAGGGACGGATACGACCATCGGAACGCCGATCGCGATCACCGGAACGCCGACCGAATCCTCATTGATCGCATTTCTGTGATTGCCGACGCCCGATCCGGGCACGATCCCGGTATTGCTGATCTGGATCGTCCTGCCAAGATGTTCCGGCCCGCGCGCCGCAAGCGCGTCGACCGCGATCACAAAATCCGGTCTGACCTGGCGTACCATCGCTTTGATCACCTCGCTCGTCTCCATGCCGGTCTGCGCCATAACGCCCGGGCTCAATGAAGAAATCTCGATCATGTCATCATAATAGTTCTGTTCGACCAGATGCCGGGTGATATATATGTTTTCCGCCGTTTTCGGTCCAAGGGAATCCGCTGTCACATATTTATTTCCAAGCCCGATCACCAGGAGGGAATTGGAACTACCCACCATATACTTGAGTACGTCCGATAACGCTTCGCTCATTTCCCGGTGATATTCCTGATCCTTTTTCCCCAGATGCACGCTTTCCAATGTAATATACGCGCCGATCGGTTTTCCGATGGCGTTCGCGCCCGCTTCGTTTTCGACAAGGATCGTCGTTTCCTTGATCTCCAGCTCCTTATCCCGCCGGATCACGACTTTGATCCCTTCTATCTGTTCCTTTTCGACTTTTTCCTTCTGCAGCTCCAGTGCCAGATCCGTACGCCCCTGCATCTTCTGTTCCTCCTTTTTGCAATCTTGTCATGTTCCATCCATGATATTGTCCGTCGCACAAACGGGAATTATTCATTGCAGGCAGGGAGGAACGCCGGATACCGGAAAAAAGGTACAAAAAAAGGACGACCCGGTTCTTCGGTTCTCGTCCTTTTTGATGGTCTGTCTTTTTCCGATGCTCTGCCCCGCGCGATATATCAGGCAATTTTGTTAAAAGCCTGCGCCAGACGGGAAATCTTCCTCGAAGCGGTATTCTTGTGGATCACTCCCTTGGAAGCTGCCTTGCTGATCTCGGAAACCGCTTTCGCCAGCGCCTGTGCCGCCGCCTCTTTGTCGCCGGAAGCCAACGCGGATTCAAATTTTTTGATGACTGTCTTCATTTTCGATTTGATCATCTTGTTTCTCAACGTACGTCTCTCGATAACCTTAATTCTTTTCTTTGCAGACTTAATGTTAGCCATGAACCATTCCTCCAAATTTGATACTTCTCTGACATTATTATATTTCCATTAAAATCGGACACGGACAATCTAATGCAAACATACTATATTATGATAGCCAACCTCACAGAATCTGTCAATAGTTTTTTTTATTTTTCCGGCAAAATTTTGCTTTCTTTTATTACCGCGACGATCTCCTTTATTTTGTCAGCCGGAAGGACAAGCGCGAAGCGCACATATCCCTCTCCAAGCGGACCGAAGCTGCTGCCAGGCGTACAGATCACGCCTGTCCGATCCAACAGTTCCAGGCAAAATTCCACCGAATCCGAATATGGTTCCGGGATCTTTGCCCAGACAAACATGGAGCCTTTCGCGTCCGGCACGTCCCAGCCGATCGACCGGAGCCCTCCGCACAGCGCGTCCCGCCTCGCCTGGTAATCCCGGCGCTGCTCGGCGACCTGCTCCTGCGATCCGTTCAGCGCGGCGACCGCGGCTTTCTGGACAAGAAAGCTCGTTCCATAATCGATCTGGGAACGCAGCGCCTTAAACTTCTCGATCACCTGCGCATTGCCGACCAGAAAGGAAATACGGATCCCGGTCACATTATAGGTCTTGGAAAGCGAATTAAATTCAACGCCGATCTCCTTTGCACCGTCCTCCTCCAGGAAAGAGCCGCCGACCCGCCCGTCATAAATGATCTCGGAATACGCGTTATCATGCACCATGAGAATCCGGTACCGATTGGCTATGCGCACCATCTGCCTGTACAGATCCGGGGAAGCGGCTGCCCCGCTCGGATTGGACGGATAGGAAACGACCATCATTTTCGCCTGTTCCAGCGTTTCTTCCGGGATCGACGCCCAGTCCGGCTGATACTCCTTCTCCGGCAGCAGATCATAATATTCGATCTTTGCTCCGCACAGATACGGGCCAATCTCAAAAATCGGATAACAGGGATTCGGAACCAGCACCACGTCGCCCGGATCGCATACCGCCAGCGCCAGATGCGCCATTCCTTCCTGCGTGCCCGCCACCGACATGATCTCGTTTTCCTCAAGACATACCCGGTACCGCCGCTTATACCAGCCCTGAACCGCGCGGATCAGTTCGTCCGTATCTCCCATCGAATATTTGTAATTCTCCGGATCCAGCGCCGCCCTGCTGACCGCCTCCATGATATGTCCCGCGGGAGAAAAATCCGGCGTCCCGACCGACAGGTTATAAACCGGTTTCCCCTGCTCCAACCGTTGTTTTTTTCTTTCATCCAGCCGATGAAAAATGTTCGCCCCGAATCGGTTTACCCGATCTGAAAATTCCAGTTTCACCGTTTCATCCTTTCCCGTATGTTATCGTTTATTCTTCGGTTCCAGCACAGCCGTCTGGCGCTCCGTCCGCCCGTCGAGCACGAGCCGGCTGTCCCCGTATACCCTGACATCGCCGCGCCTCTGAATGAAATCATCGACCGTGCCGAGCACATCAAATCCGAACGTATCTCCCCGGTAATGCATCGGGACGACTATTTTCGGGGCAAGTTCCTCTACGAGTTCCGCCGCCTGCGCCGCGTCGATCGTATAATAGCCGCCGACCGGGACCAGAATGACATCCAGCCCGGACAGCATCTCTTTCTGCTCCCCGGTAAGCCCGCAGCCGAGGTCGCCCATATGGGCAATCCGCATGGTATCGGACTCAAGCAAATGGATGGTATTGGTCCCTCTCATCGCTCCATTCCGATCGTCGTGGAACGTCGGGATCGGAATGACCGTGAACGGATTTTCGCCTCCCTTTTTTTTCTTTACACACCCGCGTGCATTATGGTCGCCATGTTCATGGCTGCACAAAACCAGATCCGCTTCCTCCCTCACCGGAGCGTAACCGGGGACGGAGCCGTCCTGATACGGGTCAAAAACGATCGAATATCCGCCGCAGTCAAGCCGGAAACACGAATGTCCGATCCATGTCAGCATCGTTTTCATCTTCTTACCCCTTTCTATTCTGTCTGAAATGCAAACTCCAAAAACGGGAAAACCTGATCCTGCGACACCTCGTGCCCGCCGTCGAACAATTCACACCAGAACCGTTCCGGATACCCCGCCGTTTCATATACCTTTTTCACCTGCTCCGCCGTCTCCCGGACGCCCTGTTCCGGAAAAATCGGATCGCGGATCCCGTTGCTCAAAAGAAGCGGCGTCGGAGCGGCAAGCGCCATGATATCGCAGCATTCCCCCACCGACAACAGACCGGGGATATAATTATCGATACAATGATGCATCGCCATCGTGCTGGAAGCGAAGCTCGCCCCGTAATTGGAAATCACAATCCCTTTTAATCCCGGCTCCAGCGCGCCGACAAAGGTATCGACAAGACCGCCTCCCGACACACCGTAAATCGCCGTCTCTCCGGCGTCCCACTGTTCCGTCATCTGCCGGAACAGTCGCTGCGTCTGAAATACCCTCAGCCCGGCAAGATTCAATCCGAGATTCAAGAGCGCCGTCGCGTTTGAATAGCACCATCGCTGCTCCTCTTCCCGGAACCGTTCTCTCCGCACTTCCCCAAAGCCGATCAGTTCCGGTATGTATACGGTATATCCGCGCCGCGCCATCGCGAGCGGCATCCACTTGTGATAGGGATCCTCCTGTCCATAGTCCAGAAACGCGCCCTTTCCGCCGTAGCTGTCATGTCCGTGGCAGTACAGAACCGTCCGTCCGTTGGGGCGCTCCGGACGCAGGATCCAAAACGGAGCCGTCAGCTTTGGCAGGAACGTCATCTCACAGCGGATCACATCATATCCGTCCTTTTTTTCCGTATGCATCTCCCTCGCCCGGCATCCTTCCGCCATCGCCTCCAGCCGGTCAAGCGCCAGCACCCGCGCAAGCCTGCTCCTTCGGATCTTTTGCTCGCTTTCCAGGTTTTCTTCCGGCACGCCGGAAAGCGGGCGGTCCTCCGCCATATCCCGGTACAGGGCGTCCAAAAATTCATCTGTCGCATATCGTTGTTCCATCTCGGCTGCTCTCCCCCTTTTCTTACACAATTATACCCTGTTTTTTTCAACTTTCAACTGGTATTTCCGTTTCTTTTATGCTAAACTGATGTTATGAATATCAGTTATTATATCAAAAAATCAAATCTGGATGAAAATGAGATCGTGATCAATATCGGCACGCACGAGAAAGCGGTCTCCCTCCACAACCACAGCCATACGGAGTTGACGATCGTGCTGGGAGGCTCCGCTATTCATGAGATCGAGGGACATCCGTTTTCCATTTCGCAGGGCGACGTATATGTCGTCCCGCCGGAATCAAACCACCGTTATACGGACGTCCATGATCTTACCCTCTGCGATATTCTTATCTCAGTTCCGACATTTTTGAAATACAATTCCATTTTCGACCTGCTGCCAAGCTTTCACGAACTGTTTCTCCAGTTCGGCACGTCGCCCGAGCTGAACCGGTTTAACCGGTTCCACATTGAGGACGAATCGGATTTTCAGTTTGTCAGGGAATTGTGTTATCGTGTCCTGAATGAGTATCATCAGAAACCGCCGGGATATAAGATCGTTTCGTCCCATTACTTCGCGGCGCTTCTTTCCTGTTTGCTGCGGTCGTTCCCGACATCCACCAAGATCAACGATTTCCGGCTCCATACCGCGATCGAGTATATCAGCATCCATTATATCGAAAAGATCTCCATCCGGGACCTGAGCCGCTTATCCAGCCTGTCGGAACGCCAGTTTTACCGGCTGTTCAAATCCATATACGGGCTGTCGCCGGTTCAATATATCAAGCAGCTCCGGATTTCCCACGCGGCGCAGCTGCTGATCACAACCGATCTTTCGCTTTCAAGGATCGCGATTCAAAGCGGATTTCCGGATCAATCGCTGTTTTCCAAGCAATTCTCGGAATATTACCATATGTCCCCGCGGGAATTCCGGCAATCGTCCAGAAAGCCGATCCAATCATAATCTCATATTGAAAAAAGACGGACAAAAAGAATAAGGCAATATTGACAAGCCGGAAAGAAAATATTATAATCAGAATGCAAATTGGTTATATATTATATAACCAATTCGTGCGATCCATATAAGAACAACAAGGAGGAGAAAAAGAATGCGCAATACTTTATACGGAGATGGTATCCATGACGATTATCCGGCAATCCAGGAAATGATCGACAGCGGAATATGCGAAGTCAACCTGCCCGCGCCGGCAAAGCATTATCTGATCTCGCATACGATCGAACTTCCGTCTGATTTTCGCCTTGTACTGCCGCGCTATGCCGAAATCCGGTTAAGCGACGGCGCGAATTGCGCAATGGTGCGGAACAAGACCGCGCCGCGCCGGGAACCGTTCCGCCGCAAGGCAAAAAACGTAACCACAATGAGGGATCACGACACTCTGGTCAATGCCTATTTATATGAATGGTCGGACGCGCCGGAAGACACGGCGCATAATATTGAACTGTGCGGCGGCATCTGGAACTGCAACAATCTTGCCCAGCGACCGAACCCATTCTGGCAGGGACAGGATAAGATCCAGTGGGAGAAATATCTGCCGGGCTATCTCGGCGTCGGCATTTTCTTCTACAATGTAAAAGGTCTGAAGCTGACCAACCTGACCATCAAAGATCCCGTCGTCTACGCTGCCAAACTTGATACGGTATCTTATTTTACCATTTCCGATATTGTTTTTGATTTCAATTACGGAAATCCGGCAGCCATCAATATGGACGGGATCCATCTGGAGGGAAACTGCCATTTCGGGCGGCTGACCAACCTTCAGGGCGCCTGCTATGACGATCTGGTGGCGTTATGCGCGGACGAAGGTTCCGACGGCCCGATCACCAATATCACAGTCGACGGGATCTATTCGGAAAACTGCCACAGCGCCGTCCGCCTGCTGACAGTAAAAAATCCGGTGGTCAATATCCATATCTCCAACGTATACGGCACTTATTATCAATATTGCGTTGCGTTTTCAAAATATTATTATCCGGAGCCGACGACCGGCTGGTATGACGCGGTCTCCATCGACCATCTTTATGTTTCCAAGGCTGTCCGGCACGACATTTACGGCAAAGCGGGAACGCGCGTCTGGCCGCTGATTTTCATAGAAGACGAGGTTGTGGCGCGCCATGTGTATATTTCCGACCTGCACCGGAGAGAGGAGCATGTGCCGATCGAAACGATCCATGTCGGTCCCGGCGCAAGGCTGGACGATCTCGTCCTGTCCGACATCACGACGGAAAACAACACCGGCGAACCGATGCCGCTTCTGGTCAACAACGGCAGGATACGGACGCTGCGCATGGAGCGTCTTTCCACCGGCGCGGGCGCAGCTGTAACAGGAGCCGGCGTCATCGAATCGATCCAGTAGATCCAGTAAAAAAAATCCCGGAAGCAACTACCGCTTCCGGGATTTTTTCAATTCTTATAAAAACATACAGGTTCCTGCCAGACAGACCGCGACGCAAACCCAACGCCGCCATCCGATCGCTTCATGGAGGAACAACATTCCTCCCAGTGCGGAAAGGACGATCGTACCGCCCGTACTGAACGGAAATATCACAGACGCCGGCAAATTTTCCGCGCTGAGCAGAAGTCCCATTGACGAGGCGCTTTCCAATATCGCCATCGCGAAAATAAACGGATACAGGCGATGGATCGGCGGAATCTCCCGCCGCACGCCTTTATGATCCTGCCAGAGCCGTTTACCTGCCAGGATCAGGGTGCTGGAAAGGCACATCAGGACGCCGCTCAGAAAAACAAATTCCGTCGCGTCGACCGTCCGATAAACGGTATTGATCTGGTGCATCTTGACAACCACGCTCGTAAATCCATTCAGGACAAACACCCCGACGCACATCAGCAGCTGGTTCCTCTGAAGCTTTTGCCCGCCGGCATTGGAATAGAAAACGGCGGCGGTGATCAGGATGAGTCCAACAATCCGCAGTATGCGGATCGGCTCATCCAGAAACAGCAAACCCCATATGTAAGGGACCGTCATTCCCCCTGCCATCAAAAACATGGAATAATACGCCACGCTGCCCGCTTTCAGGATCCGAAAGCCAAGCATCGTATACGAGACTGTGAGCAGGCAGGAACACAGCGCCATAAGGATGGAAAACGGGGCGAACGTCAGATGAAAGCGCTTCACAAAAAGAAACAGAACCGCGATCGTCAGCCCGTCCAGCGCGCTGAACATCAGCGACATCTCCGGGGAATCGCCCGCTTTCCGCTGATAGACCTGCTGGAGCAGCAGCCGCGCCGCAAGGGCGGCCGCCACTCCTGTAATACACAAATAATCCTTCATTGCTGCAAGATGTCCTTTTTTCTTACCCGGCTATCGGACCGTGACCTTCACCTGATATTTCTGGACGACCCCGTTCATCTTCACGGTCGCCGTCACATTCGCCGTCCCGACCGCTTTTCCTTTGATCTTTCCGCTCTGCGTCACGGTCGCTACTGCCTTGTCGGAAGTCTTATAGCTTAACGTGACTCCCTCTTTCTTCTCAACCACGATCTTGGAGCTTCCCGATACTTCCATTTCCTTGGTCAGCACGATCACCGGCGTCCCCGCTTTCGTTACCTTTACTTTCCCAAGGTTCCGCGTCCCTTCCGGCACGTTCTTTTTCTTCTTTACTGTCACATGGATCAGTACCTTTTCCGTCACACCGTCTTTCGTGACCAGCACGGAAATGTCGGTCTTTCCGGCTTTCTTCGCCGTGACCACGCCCTTGCCCGTCACGCTCGCGACCGCGCTGTCCGCGGAACGGTATTCCACTTCCACCCCGGACGCCGCGCTGATCTTCGCTTTCTGCCCGACGGCAAGATTCCGATAGACCTCCACTGCCGTATCCGCATCCTCCAGAATCGTATCATCCCCGTTTCCGGAAGACACACCGACCGTAATGACCTCGGAGATTCCTCTCGTCTTTCCTCCGGTAGACCGGTCGACCGTAAAGTAAACGACTGTATTCCTGCCTTCACTCAGAGAATTGTCGGTTCCGCTGTATTTCTTGTAATCGCTTCCGTTTACGGAATAGTAGACGTCCGCGTCGCCGGTCACATCAAAGGCAAGTTTTCCCTTCGCCGCTTTGCTGTCATTGATATCGGCGGAAGGCTTCCCTGCCACGCCCGGTTTTGTCAGGTCGCTGTTCACATTGTTGCCCGTCACATAATTCGTCGGGTCGTTGCTCGGAGCTGCCGCTCCGCCGCCCGCAGCCGCACCCGGCGTGGCGCTTCCTGTCGTTCCGCCCGGTCTGGACGGTTCCGGCGTCTGCGTTGTGCTTCCGCCCGCCTGTTCCACTTCCTGCGTTGTCGCTACTTTCGGCGTGAGCAGTTTCATGGAATTGCCCGGCACGCTTACCACGCCGTCCGCGTAAACGGTCGGCGACGCATTGTTGAGGCTCTCAAGATCAGTCACATTTCCTTCCGGAAGTCTGACCGACTTCGTTCTCCGATCCGTGTTTACCGCCACATAGACGATATTGCCGGAGCTGTGCGTCAGCTTATAAACGCCGTTTCCAAGATCCTCGGTCGTCAGGTTCCCGCGCCTGCGCGTCTTCGGGAACAGAACCGTCAGATACGGGTCGTTGCCCTGGTTGTGGATCCTCAGATGATCGACCTGAGGCGTATCCTCGTCCTCCCGGAGCTGGTAAGGTCCGGTTGCTCCGTATGTAAGTACCTCGTTCGACTCATAATTTCCCTGCAAATAGGTAATTTCCAGATCGATCCCGCCGAACATCCCTGCCGTAAATTTATTGCCGTTCTGTGTGATCGCGTTTTTGCTTCTCGTAAGCAGCGGCAGATTCATCATGGTTCCATAATCCGCCCCGGTCACCTGATCCAGAATGACATAGGCTTCAAATCCGTTTTTGATAAACGCGATGTCCCGCATTTTCGCCGCGTCCGACGTCGTATTGTATCGCTTGCTGCTTCCTTTCACCAGATCGAGGCTGTCAGACGCGTACCATCCGCGCTGCGTGGAGTTGACGTCCGTATCCTCATAAGACCCGGGCGCTTTCTCATAAGTCACGACCGCATGCTGCGCGCTTTGCTTATAAAATCCTGCGCTTCCGCCCCAGTAAGTCGGCGCGGAGCCCGGATCGACCACAAGCGGGATATTATCCGCATACATGATAAACGACATCTGGTCTTTATGGGCATGCCCGATCTCCGGTCCTTCATGCAGCATGATGGACAGCCAGGACTCATAGCCCTTTTTCATGAAATTGTTGCGGAAAATAAACGTCCCGAAATATTTCGCGTAATCCGTCGAGCCGATCTTCTTCATCGCCTCTTTATAATTTCCGTAGTCATTGATGTCAACCATATGACCGAACAACGCGGAAATCTGTACATCCTCGTTGCCGAGCGTCGGAGTCGGCGTACCCGCGTTGAGCCAGGTGCCGTACATCCGCAGGGCAACCTCCGGCTGAACCTCCGCGATCTCATCATAATACAGACCGCACATGAACAGCTCGTCCCCGGACGACAGAATATGGTCGCCGTAAAACGGTGTGGAGCAGTTTCCGGATGCGTATGTCGGCGTCTGGATCCAGGTCAGGTAATCAAACGCTTTATAAAATTCAATATCCGGATTCGCGAACCAGTCATAGCCGGTTGATGAACGCAGAGCTTTTGCCAGGACCGCCAGCTTGGAAACCGCGCCGTTGTGATACCGTACCGCTTCCGGCCACGATCCGTCTTCGTTCATGTTCGCGAGCAGCATAACTTCCGAAAAACGCATTCCATTATAGAAATGTACCCGCGCTTCCGGCAGAGTATCGATGAACGCAAGGGAAAGCATCGTCGCCCCGCTGTTCATATCGGACGACCAGTTTCCTCCGCTGGTCGGAACCTCGTCATAGGCAAGGTCATACAGATCGCGGATATCATTCAGCGCCCGGATCATATATGCCGCTTTTTCCGTGACTTCCGCCCGCTCCTCGTCCGTAAACGCGGGCGTTCCATCCGAAAACTTCATATTTTTGATGCAGGAGTACGCCGCGGCGACGCCTGCGGCGACACGACCTGTCTGCACGGCGCCAAACGCGTCCGCGCCATCCGGCCTCTGGTCAAACCGGAACCAGTGTTCCACGCCCTGGTTCATCTCATCCAGCTGCATATTCAGATAAATTTTGGCAAGCTCAAGATAGTCGTCGCGCTCTTTGCTGTTATCTTCCAGCATAGCGAGAATAGCGGCTCTCTGCATCGTCTGCCCGACTCCTCCGATCCCGGTCGAGGACGGTTTGCCTTTCGCGTTATAAAATTGCGGGCGTGATACGACTTCGCTCTCTCCATCCGCCGTCTCTGTCAGGAAATGGAATTTGACCTGCGGACCCGCCTTTTCAAATACGCCATATTGCTGGATCGACCAGTAAACGTCAAATCCGTCCGCGCTGCTTGTGATCGGCAGGTCGAATACGGAGGACGTCCACTTCACAGAGCTGTTGCCGTCCGGATTGTGCAGATACAGGGAGCGGTTTCCGGAATAAACGTTTCTCCGGTCAGATTCCCATTTTCCTTCCCCGTTTCCTGTCGTGCTCAGCGTCCAGTTCAAAGGCGCGGAGCCCGAGACTGCGGCAACCTCAAAGTCCGCGTTCGGGATCTCGACCACATGGCTTTCGTCGGATGTAATGACAAAGTTATCAACCCATGCTTCTCCGCATCCTCCTCCGTTCATGCCGAGATACCCGGTCGTATCGTTGTCTTCCGGCTCCAGTTCGATCGTGACATACGCTTTTCCGGTATAGGTATGTCCCGCCGGAAGATTCGCCGGCAGCTCTTTTCCGTCCGTCCCGCTCACATGGCGTCCGGATGTATACTTTCCGCCCGAGCTCGCCGGATTCGATGTAAAGGACGGATATTCCCGGTACAGCGACAGGTCATTTTTCTGAAACCGTTCCCACCAGTCTCTCGATACATCCAGCTTAACGGTCTTCATGCTGTTCTTCATCGATTCATAAGCGTTTCGGATATAATCGTTTGTCTTGATCAGCTGCTTTAATTCTTCCACCTGTTCGCCGCTGTAGAAGATATTGCCTTTCTGAACACCGTTCTCATCGACGTCCACGTCGGAAGAAAGCGCAATGCTCATCCGGCACTCATAGGCGGCGTTCATGAACTTCACCGCGTCTTTCGCGATCGTATAGATCGACGCGCTGTCAAGCTCCGATTCCACATGCTCCATCGCCGCGATCGCGGCGTCGTAGCTGGTCTTTTCCAGCTGCCCGACCTCGGCGTTTCGGACGTCGCCCGTATAAGTTTCTGCCGAGTCAAAGATATATTTCTGGTTGTCGATCAGCGTGGTGACCCGTTCTCTTAATTGTTTTTCACTGATATCCGACGTCTTCGCAAAAAATGTCGGAAGCTGCGTGACATTCTGCGCCGTCCCGGTTGAAAAAAAGTCAAGCGGGAAGTTTTCCTCTCTCTGAAGCTGCATGGAAATCGTGAGAATACCGTCTCCCGCCGCCTCGCTGAGCGCCGCCTCCGTCAGATCCGTATAAGAGGCGTTTCCTTTTCCTGCCGCCTTGTGCGTTCCGATCAGCTGCCCGGAAACAACGCCCACGCCTGCCGACTGATACGGCCCGTTCTTCTCAACCATCTGGTTCCAGGTCGGCGCGTTGTTCGTATAATGATCGTCCGGCTCCAGAAATACGTTGGCGGTATATCCGTTCGTGTTGCTGTCAACCATGCGGATCTGCGCGCTTTTCAGCCCGTTGATCCCGTGCAGGTCGTACTGGAACATCGCGATCCGGTCATTTGGAAGCTTGCCGATAACAATGTTCTTGTCCCCGGTCCAGACGTCCGGCTGAGAGCTGTTGATAAATCCCATAAAGGTCGCCGGGATCTCGATCGTCGTATACGCGTTATACAGGATATGCGCGGACGGATACCATTCCAGAACCGGCTGCAGCCCGTAAGAGCCCCCGTTATAGTTTGTAAATTTGGTCGTATAACGGGTCGCGTGCTGGATCATTTCATCATCCCGCCTCGAATAATACATACGGGTTTTGACAAACGGCAGCTTCAGCATACTGGTGCCGTCCTCATCGACCTGGAGCGCTTTTTCCGCGCGCTCGATCTCCACCTGCAGCGTCTTCTTCGCATTTTCCGTATACATATCCGGATCATTCAGAAGCGTTGCTTTTGCTTTCCAGACAAGTCCCTCCAGGTTCGCCCTCGCCTCGGAATAGACAAGCGTATTTCCTGCGTCCAGATAAGGATTTTTTGTATGATAAAGGATATCGTTGCAGATCGTCCCGGACCCCATAAACGTCTGACCCGTCCGGATCACATTCTGTATCATGGTCGACATATCCGCTGGATCGCTGCACGCTCTGGCGTCCGCGATCGCCGTTTCCAGCGCGTCCGCCGCTTCCTGCGACAATTTTCCCGGCGTTTCATCCGCAGGATCTTCCGCGATATTCCCGTCCGCTTTCTGCTGTTCAAGCGTTTGCTCCGCGTAATCCGCCACAGCCTTCAGGCTGCTCTCAAGCGTCGGCGATACTTCCTGCTCCGCAAGGATCGTCATGTTCAGATCATAAGCCATGATCACATCGCCGCGCTGTGTCCGGACATGGATCACAATGTCCTTGCTTCCCTGCTCCGCTGTCGGGCGCGTGATATGGATCGAGGCTCCGTCCACACTTGCCCATTGTTTGGAAGCTTCATCCTCAATGGAATACGCAACCGTCACATCGTTCTCATCGCTGATCGCCGTAAAGTCCGCGATCGTTTCCGTATTATCATATTCCGCGATGATCTTTCTGATCTTTTCAAGCACATACGGCCGGTCGATCTGATATTTGATCTGCTGCGCATTGGCGTTGGAATATGTCATCTGGAACGATGGCCGGTACTCGTCAATCAGCGGCTGATTGTAATTGTTTTCCGGCGTGAGATAGGACGACGCCATATCCGCTCCGGTATCGGTTCCGCCGACGACAACCGTTATGCGGTAATTTTCTTTGCTCACATCAAATGCCGAGATCCCGTCCGCGCTGAAGGTATTGAGCTTCATCGTATTGTTTCCGCCGTTCGCCATTCCGCTTCCGATGTCTGTCCCCTGATCAAAATAGGTAAGGGAATTATTATAGGTCAGCGCTTTCCCGCCTGCGTCCTCGTTCTCGGCGCTCGTCCAGCTGTTGTCCGGAATATACCAGACACGGTTCATGCCGCCCGCTGTCCGGTTGTACACATGCGCCATACGGACATTTGCCTGCACAAGATTATAATTCTGATAAGCCGGATCGGACAGTATCTTCTGAACTTCGTCCCCCATCTCCAGCTGCAGCCAGACATACCGGTTTGCTCCAAGGTTCAGCTGCCCGTTTTTCTGGATATTGTCCCACTGGGGCTGGCTCGCAAACGACGTATAATTTCTCGTAAATGTTTCAAACCGTGCCGGAACATACGCCGTGTTGACCTTGTCGATCTCGCTCTCTTCAATAAACTGGCTTTTGTCTACCGTGGAAAGTTCGCGGATCCCATCTTCCACGATCTCATCCATCTGCGCATCCGGGTCGATATCGTTCGGGAACGCGATCGGCGCGATCCCTGCCTCCGTTCCCGCGTCCCCTGTCTCCACAGGTTCCGCTTCCACCGCCGT
>CANQDT010000002.1 GCA_947593735.1 uncultured Lachnospiraceae bacterium
CGTATTGAGTACGATCTTGTGGGCTATATCCCGCTGGATAAGCTGATGGAACAGGAAAAGCAGGAAACGGCATGACCGAAATCATGCCGTCCCTGCAAAACTTGATAAAACTTTCTTATGATGCCCCAGCTTTCGATAGGGCTTGATTTTCGAGCCGGACATTTATTAGACGCCTCCGGTGAGCGAACAATATTTTCGGGCCGTTCATTTATAGGCCGCCAGCGGTGAGCGGACAATATTTTCGATGATGGATCGCTCCCTCATCACTACTATCATTATACGCAGGCAGTGAAAATATGTCAATTCCTTTTAAGAAAAATCAGTTTTCAAATAGGGCACTAAAAGACATAGAAAGACACCCTTCCGGTCTGATAGTATTACAATAGCAATTTAAGAAAAATACGGCAGCCTTTGCAGGGATGAACCTGTGCGGGCGTATATTTCGGTCCGCATTGCGGAGGGGGAATAGTCTTGATCCGGCGCGCCGGGAGTTATGGCGTTTGGCAGGCTTGCAAGGCCTGCTTTCGGATACCATGTGCCGGGGATATTCCTACGCCGGAGGAATGGCTGCGGTATGCAGTGGAGAAGATCAAGGCGGATGGGCGCGGGGATCTGCTGTATTTGCCGGATGATTGGGAAGGATAGCGTTGTTGGGGATTGCATTTGTGTGGTTGAAGGCTTGGGATATTTTTGATATACTCAAAGAAAAATCGGTAGTTGACAGTATAAAGAGTTTCCTAAAAAGGCGGTGCGTGTATGGAAATAAGGCAAGAACGAGCAGACGATTATAATTCAGTCTTTCAGGTCGTAACAGAGGCATTTTCTCATGCTGAACATAGCGATGGAAACGAGCAGGAGCTTGTGAAAGCGTTGAGGGCCACTTCATCCTTTATTCCAGAACTTTCCCTTGTGGCTGTGGAAGATGGCAAAATCGTGGGTCATATCCTTTTTACCAAAATTACCATAGGAGAATACATTGAACTTGCTCTCGCACCACTTTCTGTTCTTCCGGCATATCAGCGTAGAGCAATCGGACTGGCGCTTATCCGTGAGGGACATCGTATTGCCAAACAGTTGGGGTATGGCTACTCGGTGGTACTGGGTTCCCCGACATATTACCCGCGTGCCGGTTATCTTCCAGCGAGTTTATACGGAATAGAAGCGCCATTTAAAGTGCAGGACGAATACTTCATGGCATTCAAATTGCAAGACGATGCGCCTCAAGTTAAGGGCGTGGTCAAATATGATTCAGCCTTTGGAATCGATTAACAAATTCCTGTTTGTTGCTGTGCCAACTCCGCTTTACAAGGGGTGTGCATTTCCGGATTTTTTCTCAAAATTTTGCCCGAAATTTGGGACAAAAAATCAAAAATGCACACCCGGAACGAATGTTCGACGATTTTTTCTTTCCCGTTTCGATTGTATCAAAGGTTGTCCCAGAATATGGGAAAAATTGATGTTCCGCTCCATCGCTGCGGCGTTCAGTCATGCAGGCAAAGTGACTGTACGATTGACGGAACGGTTAATGCGAGCCTGTTGTATAGACGGCATATATACGTCAATCAGCACAGCGCACTCGTTTTGTTTGGTTTTAATTGCGGAAAGGGCAGAAGGGGCAGGGATTTCTTTACCGTCTTCTTCCAGCCCGTACAAGACGCAGCCAAGCAATTCCCGGGCAGACAGAAGCGCATCGTCATCATTTACACCGCTTGTAGTGCAATCAAGATCAGGAAATTCTACAGCAATCTCCTGATCCGGTTCATAAGTGAAAACAGCCGGGAAGAAATAGCGTTCCGTTTTTTTCATTGGATATACCTCCTTTGGAGCAGTTTTAACATTAGTATTCCTCTGCAAAATGATAAAGCCCCAGATTTCGACGATTCCCTTATCACTGGGTTGTCTACCATCAGGGGCTTGCTAATCTATAAACCATCGCTGGTCTAATACGCCTTTGAATTAGAAAAATCAATACTTTTTTGATAAAAGTTTAAAATTATGGTTTATATTTTTTCAAAAACAAGAGTTGCCTGGATTCTATCACCGCCGAGCATTCCCTTGCTTCCTGATGAGGTTGTAGTGATGGTATGTAATCGATATCCCTTAGCGGCCTGTTGGTTTATAACATTTTCTAATTCAGTTAGATTTCCTGAGCCTGTTCCAATGAATTTTTCTTTCAGTACAACTTGCAAAACTACGTATTGCATCATACATTTCCTCGCTTTCTTCTTTGTTTATTGCGTAATTTATTGAAATTTTCTTCTTAATATCAGTTATGATAAAGACAGGTTTATGCTCAATGCGACAATTTGGAATGGCGAAATAAATGGCGAAATAAACGACGATAATGGCACTAAACAAAAGCGAGTTGGCAATTGTACGCAAAGGCTCTAAGAAAACCGGATATTGGGAATGTCCGCATTCCTCATCATTATTTGTCATGCTCTTTTTCATCGAGATATTTCAGAAGTCCTTCTCGCAGGACGGTGGCTCGTTCCTTGCCCGTGTTGTCGCAGTATTGGCATAGCCTCGCGAATGTTTCATCATCAAGGCGCACTTTGACACCATGGGACAAGTTGGTTGTCGACTTTAACGGTCTACCCATTTTCTTCAATGTACCAATCTCCTCTTGCCTTTTTTCTTTCAATAAGCTATAATAAATATACCATAGAAGAGAGCGGCGGCAAGTACCGCTCCCTCGTTGGTTTCTGCAAGCCTTGCTTATTTATTGAGCAGGGCTTTTACCTTAACTTTAATTATACATTTTTGAAAGCCAAAAGTCACGAGATTTTTTGAATATTTGTCCGGATCGGATCACAGTTCATCCTTCATGCGCTCCAGCTTTTCAACGATCAACTTTTCTGCCCAGACTGGGCATTTATGTACGCTCGCTTCCCAATCTTTCAGCGTCCGGATCGGGATTTCAAACTGCCGTGACATTTCTGCGCGGCTCATGCCCAGGGCGCGTCTTATTTCCCCGGTCTTTTTGTTGATTTTATACTCTGCGTAAATGTGGTAGAATAACTATGTTGTAGTTGTACCTATCCTTTGGCATGTACAGTCTTTGCCGCTTCTGCTCCAACAGGGGCGGTTTTTCTATTTAATTGATGACAGTATCATTTAGCAATCTTACATCTTGATAGAAGTAAATATTGACCATCAGAAACTGTTACGTAAGCAGAATTTGTAAAGACCTGATTTGAAACCAAGCTGTCAAAATCATGGTCACTTTTTGAATAGACAGCATAGTATCCGTTTGCCTCAGAGGTTGTAGATTCTAATTTATATTCTCCGGCCTTAATATGGATTCCTACCTTGAACATACCTGATCCCCGTGTGTCCACGTCGGGATTTTTCTTTGATTTGATTGCATAGCAACGAGCTAGTTCTATATATTGTCCCTTTTCTACAGTTATTATAGAATTATAATCAAAGTTGTCATTATCATCCTTGTTTTGCGTGAAAAATAAATAGCGGACAGGCTCAGGACAGGCATTGCCGGAATAATATGCGGTTAAAGAGAAATTGGTGATAGTTATGAAAAAGGCAATGGTTGAAGAGTTTTTGATCCGGGGAGATGAAATTCTCAATATAGAAGAACTGACGGATGAGGAAAAGAGGAAAATAGGGCAGGAATTAAATAATAACGCATTTAGAGCAATCGGATATGCCAAAGCCGAAAGTCACGAGATTTTTTGAATTATTTGTCCGGATCGGGATTTCAAACTGCCGTGACATTTCTGCGCGGCTTATGCCCAGGGCGCGTCTTATTTCCTCGGTCTTTTTGTTGATTTTATACTCTGCGTAAATGTGGTAGAATAACTATGTTGTAGTAGTAGCTATCCTTTGTCATGTACAGTCTTTGCCGCTCCTGTTAGAGCAGGAGCGGCTTGTCTTATATAGATACTAGTTCGATTGGATTTTTTAATGAGCGCCTCTTGCAGCACTTGAGAAAAATTTACTCCCATGGCAACAGCTTCTTCATTTAACCATTCCGGAATCGTGAGAATTTTTTTGACCGCTCTGGGATTAGTACGTTTTTTGTACGCAATCATATCAAATTCAATAATAACTAAAAAAGAGTCGTTATCTACAAGAATCTGTTCTGGCTGCGATGGCTCGGGAATCGGTTCTTTCGCTTGTTCTCTTGAGATTAAAGAAAGACCCAAAGCATCTACCGCCATCTCATAAGCCTGCGTCATGTCGTCACCCTCGGTTAAACATTCCGGGATGTCGGGAAAGGATACCCAAAAACCGCCTTCTTCTGCTTTATGGGATAATGCCGGGTAAAATAATTTATTCATAAAATTCTCCTTTCGCTACGGGCTATTTAAGCCCCGCCTGTTTTAATATCGACTGTTCCAAACCTTACTTTCATGGTTTGTTATGATAAGGTACTATAGTCTGCCGGTTAGTCTCAATATTTACTAATTTGATGTGAGAACCATTTTGACTAACGATTGAAAATCCGTTCTTCTTGAGGTGTTTTAACATCTCTTTTGGCGTCATTGGCATATTTTGAAACTCCTTTCCTTATCTACGACCGTTATAGCACGTGCAAATACGTATGCCAAGGATAAAATATGTATTTCCACGTATTTTTACCATCCATCTATTATTATAAGTCCCATATGGCAGGAAACAGAAAAATCCTGTTGGCAAACCATATTTGTTTGATGTATATTAAAATATAAGGCAAGGGCAAAAGTTATACCCTATTGCAGTAAGCACCGCCATATTGTGTTATGATAATTTTCGCGATCGCCGGATCCGGGTTCTTTATTTTTACAGGATATTGCAGTTTTTTTTGATATTCCCACATAATTTAACCCTCCATTTCCCATGGCCACGGACATTCGGTCCAGGTCCATGTATTGTCAACAGTTACATTGTCAGCGGTTACCGGACCATATTTTTCCGTATATTCATATACGGCCTGCTGATACAGGTCGCGATACTTTTTATAATAGTCCAGCGCGTCGGGATCCGTCGGATGGGTATCGAGATAAAGAATAACATCGTCAAGAACGAACGAGGTTTCACTGATAAAATTGCGAAGCTGCTGTTTTTCATTTGCATTTCTGGTACGGTTCATATTCTGATTTACCATTGTGAAACACCTCTCTTTCCTAAAAATGGAAGATTCAGATCCGCAAAAATTGTGCCTATTTTCAGAGCTTTGCACGGCTCATATATGGATTCCCAGGATTGCCATGGCACGTAAGCCATTGCAAGCGGGAGAGAGTCGACAGAATTGTTGCCTGTATAACGGTTATAACGTCCATTTTGGTTATAATTGCTCATGTTCGGTTTCCTTTCTATATTCGGTATATGATTATTTTATGACACTGTTTTTATTTGGTGTCTGACAGGCAACGCAGACTTTGATTATGCTGTAAGATCTGATGAGGATGCGGAGGGAGCGGATTTCTCCTATCTGGCAGCCTATGATGAAGTTGTTAAGAACAATGATAATCTTTCTTTCAACCCTTATGTGGAACAGGAAGATAAGCGTGAAAAATCGACATCGCGAAGTCAATTCAGTACCGCTTTGGTCAGTTACTATCGCAGAAGAAACAGATGGAAAGGGATGACGCCGTTATGGACAAAAATGTGATTTATGACCTTCTGCATGAAAAGACGATCGCCGCGCCGGACGCCACGGCTGTGTTTGATGAAGAACGGAGCCTGACAAGAGCGGAATTTGAGCGCCTGATCAATACGATCGCCGGGAAGATCCCCGCTGGGGTGCGCAGGGTCGGCATTATGATGGAACATTCCGTTGAAATGATCGCCGCTATTTTTGCAGTTTTGAAGACGGGAAAAGCATACGTTCCGGTGGAGCCGTTTTTCCCGCAGGAAAGAATCGAGTTTATGATGAAGGACGCCGGCGTGGAGCTTCTGATTACGAACAGCGGCTGCAGAGAAAAAGCCGCGCCGTTTTCTTATCTGTGTATCGATCCCGGCATGGAAGCGGAAAACGGTTCGGTCGAATCGGCTGCTTCCCCGGATGATCTCGCTTATATCTTATATACGTCCGGTTCTACGGGGAAGCCGAAAGGCGTCGCTGTCCGAAACCGGAATGTCTGTCACTATGTCAGGGCGTTCCGGCACGAGTTTCACCCGTGCGAAACGGATACGATGCTGCAATATTCGGTCTGCACGTTTGATATCTTTGTGGAAGAAGTTTTTGCGGCGCTTTTGTCCGGCGCGGTGCTGGCGATCCCGCCCGCCGCGGCGAAGAAGGACATCCGCTCGCTTATGGAGTTTGTCGATCGGAACAATGTGACGATGATCAGCGGGTTTCCTTATCTGCTGCTTGAAATGAACCGCTTGCCGCGGATCCCGAAAAGCCTGCGGCTTCTGATCAGCGGCGGCGATGTGCTCCGCGCGGGTTATATTACTCATCTGACCGGAGAAGCGGAAGTATACAACACATACGGTCCGTCGGAAACGACCGTGTGCGCTTCTTATTATCGGTGCAATGATACGGAGCCGCTTGCGGACGGTACATATCCTGTCGGGAAGCCAATTCCCGGCGTTCAGATCGAGATATTGGACGGATGCATGAATCCTGTCGGACCGGGCGAAGAAGGAGAAATCTGTATTCTTGGAGATGGGGTATCCGCCGGATATATCGGCAGCAGGAAAAAGGAAAACGAGGCGTTCGTGACCCGGCAGGACGGGACCGTTCTATACCGGAGCGGTGATCTCGGCTATTTCCTGCCGGACGGGAATATCGCGTTTCTTCACAGAATGGATACGCAGGTGATGATCCTCGGCAAGCGGGTAGAACCGGTCGAAGTCGAGAGCGTATTGTGCAACTGCCCGGAGGTTTTGGAGGCGGTCGTCAGACCATGCGTCGATGAACAAAACCTGTCTTATCTGACCGCCTATGTCGTTTTGAAGCAGCCGGGAGTCCGCGTGTCGTCGCTGAAAAAAGAAATGGCAAAATTCCTGCCGGATTATATGATCCCGGAGTTTTTTGTCCGGATGAGCGAGCTTCCGCTGAACGCGAACGGAAAAGTGGACAGCGGGGCGCTTCCGGTCGTCATGAAAGAAGGAGGGGAAACCTGAATGGATATCGTGATCAGACGCGCGGACGTCGGAGAGCTGGAAACGCTGATGGAATGGCGGATGGAAGTCCTTCGCCATGTTTTTCACATTTCGGAGAGCGAAAATAGGAACGAGCTTTATGCGGCGAACCGGGACTATTATCAGAAAGCGATCCCGGGCGGCAGCCATGTCGCGGTTTTCGCGGAATGGGACGGGACGATCGTCGGATGCGGCGGGCTTTGCCTGTATACGGAAATGCCGTCGCCGGATAACCCGGACGGGACGTGCGCGTACCTGATGAACATTTATACGAGGGAAGCCTATCGCGGAAAGGGCGTCGGAAAGGAGATCGTCCGGTGGCTCGTCGCGTATGCGGAGAAACAGGGGATTACAAAAATCTATCTCGAAACGTCGCAGAGCGGGCGCGCGCTGTATGAGAGCATCGGATTTCAGGATATGAAAGATTATATGAAATGGGAAGCGGGGAACGATGATGAAAGAACCTTTTAAGACCGTCATTGACGGAAAGCAGATCCTCTTTTTTGAGCATGAGGAACGGGATGCCCCGATTGTTTATGCCAATATGTACAGGGAAGCGGGCGAATTGGTTTTGAGGCAATGCGAAACGCTCGGCTGTAAGCCGTTTCATCTCGTTTCGATCACGGGGCTCCGATGGGACGAAGAGCTCTCGCCGTGGGCGCATGAACCGGTTGTTTCCGGGGACGACCATTTTACCGGAGAGGCAGGTTCCTATGCCCGCTGGATGGAAGAAGCGGTTGTTCCGCGGATGGAGGGCGCGTTTCGTCATCCGCCGTACCGCGTGATAGCCGGATATTCCATGGGCGGTCTGTTCGCCCTGTATGCGCCGTATGTCACAGACCTGTTTTCCGCGGCTGTCTCGGCGTCCGGCTCGGTCTGGTATCCGGAATTTGTATCCTTTGTGGAATCGCGTGATTTTCTGAAAAAACCGGACGCTGTTTACCTTTCTCTTGGAGATCTGGAAAGCCGCACCAGAAATCCCTATCTTCGCCGGACGGAAGATTGCATGGAAAAGCTGCTCGCTTTCTTCCGGGACAGGGCGATCAATTCTGTCTTCGAGCGGAATCCGGGAAATCATTACAAAGACGCGGATTACCGCCTCGCGAAAGGAATCACATGGATATTGCGGCAGCGCGGGAAATGATTTTGAGGGGTACCCAAAAGTCATTTTGGAGTGCCCCTCAATGGTTTTTAATGCCGTTTGGTGACGGCTGTTTTTATGTAGGAATTATTCCCAAAGGCATAGGAGCCGTCGTCATAGACGGAATATGGGCAGACTTTCACATAATATCGCCTGCCTTTTTTCAGCCCGGTGATCGTTTTTGACGCGCTTGGCGAATAGATCGTCTTCACATTCTTTTTCAGCCTGTGGTCGGTGGAATATTGAATCCGGTATCCAAGCGCGCCGGAAACCGGGGTACAGGTAACGGTCAGCTGTCCTTTCTTCGCGCTCCGGAAAGAGGTAATGACACCTTTCGGCAAAACAATGGGAGGCTCCGCCTGGATGCGGAAAGAGAAATCAGCTGTGAACCAATTACCATCAATTTGTAAATAATATGTTCCGGGAGAGAAAATTCTTCCCGCGGATCCGGTATAGGATTCTTCGACATTATTATAGACCTGCTCAACATCTTCTGCTTTAATGATTTCTTCTCCGGAGCTTGAGTGGATGGAATAGGAAAATGTATTTTCTTTGTATGATCCATTATAAGTAGACATTGATACATACGATTTATCTGCAATAGTAAAAACAAAAGATCGTCCTCCACTATATCCTTCGAGTCGTCCATGAAATTCCGTTCCCAGCTCATATGGTTCCGCTTCATCCGCCATTGCCGCTTTTCCGGTGATGCCGTTCAGCGCTATCGCGCAGAATGTCAGCAGGAATATCGCCGCGGCATATTTGATTCGTCTGTTCATGATAAAATCCTCCTTTTCTCTTCCGATATCTGGAAGCAATAACATATTTGAACCTATAATAACATTTATAAATAGATATGTCAATAAATATATCGTTTTAAAAACTACTATCGACTTTTTATTCTATTTATAATATAAATAAAAAGAGAAGATGTGGTGGTATTTATGGAGGAGTTTGTAAGAAACCGAATTACGCAATTACGCCTGAACAAAGATCTGTCTGAATATCAGCTGAGTTATGATCTCGGACGCAGCCGCGGTTACATCAATAATATATCTTCCGGCAAGTCGCTGCCTTCCCTGTCGGAATTCTTCTCGATCTGCGACTATTTTGAGATCACCCCCTGCGAGTTTTTTGATATGGAGCAGGAGAATCCCGCGCTTCTTTCCAAGACGATAGAAGAACTGAATCAGCTGGATGAAGACGACCTGATGCTCATTCTGACGCTGGTAAAGCGCCTGAAAAAAGAAAATGCCTGACGTCCGAAAAGGATGCCGGCGATCTGCCTGAGGAGAAAGTCGCATATGATAGTATTGGTTGCCGTTGACGATAATAACGGCATGATGTTTCACCACCGGCGGCAGAGCCAGGACCGTACCGTGCGGGAACGGATCCGGGCACTTTCTGCCCACAGCCGCCTTTGGGTCAATCATTATACCGAAAAACAATTTATGCAGGATCCGGACGGCGCGGCTTGTCTGAATGTGGACGACGCGTTTCTGGATCGTGCCGCTCCCGGGGAGTATTGTTTCGTGGAAGACGTTCCTGCCGCCCCTTATGAAAAGCGGATGGAACAGATCATCCTGTTTAAGTGGAACAGACGGTACCCGGGCGATTTTTATTTTGGCATTGATCTGGCGGATGGAAGCTGGTCACTGGCTTCGACGGAAGAGTTCGCCGGATCTTCGCATGAAAAAATTACAATGGAGGTTTACGTCCGATGGGATGGAAAAGAAGATCGATCCTGACCGCGGCATGGCTGGTTCTGATTCTCCTGATCCTCTGGAGCGCCTGCGCCTGCACAGGCGGTCGCACGCCGTCGGGATCATTCCGGAGGGACCGGTCGGGGAAAGCGGCGCCCGCAGAGTCAATCCGGGATATTCCGGATTATGCAGGAGAACCTTATGCCGTATTAAATGACAACATTCCGGAGTTTACCGACGCCGATCTGGTTTCTTCCTCCTATGAGACGTACAGCGCGCTGGATTCGCTGGGAAGGTGCGGCGTCGCCTGCGCCAGCATCGGGACCGACCTGATGCCGGTGAGAGAGCGCGGTTCCATCGGCGCGGTCCGACCGTCGGGATGGCATACCGTGAAATATTCATTTGTAGATGGAAACTATCTTTATAACCGCTGCCACCTGATCGGCTATCAGCTGACCGCGGAAAACGCGAATGTCAGGAACCTGATAACGGGGACGCGCTATCTCAACGCCGAAGGGATGGAGCCGTTCGAGTGCATGGTTGCCGACTACATCAAGGAAACCGGCAATCATGTCCTTTACCGGGTGACGCCGGTGTTTGAGGGAGATAATCTGATTGCGAGCGGCGTCCATATGGAAGCGGAGTCAGTGGAAGATAAGGGCGACGGTATTCTGTTCAACATCTATTGCTATAATGTCCAGCCCGGCGTCCGCATTGATTATCGGACCGGAGACAGCAGACTGGACAGGAGCCCTGCTTCCGGGACCGGGAGCGCCGAATATCGTTCCGGCAGATCGGGAAACAGAGGGACGGCGACCTATATTCTGAACGTCAATACCCACAGGTTCCACAACCCGTCCTGCTTCAGTGTGCGCAAGATAAGGCGGAAAAACAGAAGGAAATTCACAGGTACGCGGGAGCAGGTGATGGCGAAAGGATATCAGCCGTGCGGCCGCTGCCGTCCATGACAGGATGCGAAACGGGTTGGAAAAATCGCGGGCGTGTGGTAAGATAGGAGACAGACAGGAAACGGGACGGAAGGATGAAAGAGAGAAGCCATGCAGAGAAATAAGGAGAATTTATCACAGCGCACTGCGGACAAATTAAGGGAATTGATCTTGAAGGATGGGCTGTACCAGCCGGGCGAAAAGCTGCCGAACGAGAATGAGCTGTCCCAGCAGCTTGGCATCAGCAGGACGACAATGCGGGAGGCGATCCGGATCCTTGTCGCGGAAGGCGTATTGATCGTGCGCCGCGGCCAGGGGACGTTCGCGGCGGAGGAAATGGACCGCTACACGGACGGCGGGATCGGCATACAGAATTTCGCGGATCTGAAGGTGACGCTGCATGATCTGTATGAAGCGAGGCTGATTTTCGAGCCGGAGGCGGCGGCGCTCGCGTGCGTGAGAGCCAGCGACAAGGAGATCGCGCATATCATCGAGCTGGGCGACGAGTGCCAGAGGTTATTGATGGAAAATCCGACCGGGGAAGAGCGCATCGCGTCCGAGAGCGTTTTCCACGGGGCGATATTGAAAGCGTCGCACAATGAATTTATCAGCGGCTTTCTCCCGACGCTGACGGAAACCATTGAAAAGACATTCGCGCTGGACTACAATCTGGATGTGATCGCGAAAGACGCTTACAAAGACCATATCATGATCATGGACTTTCTGCAAAAGAGAGACGCGCAGGCGTTAAAGAGCGCTGTGACGATTCATCTGCGCCATGCGTTTTGGACGGAGCAGCTGGGCTCGCAGGAGAAAAACTGAAAAATAGAAAATTGCTATTGCTATTGTGGATGGAGTAGGGTATAATAGTTGTCATACAAATGTTTGATCTGTATGACAACTATTTTTTTGATGATGGAGGAGAATCAGAATGAGCGAAGCAAGAATTTTTTATCAGGAAGACTGTAACCTGTCGTTGCTGGATGGCAAGACCATCGCGATCATCGGTTACGGAAGCCAGGGACACGCGCATGCGCTGAATTTAAAGGAGTCGGGCTGCAATGTGATCATCGGCCTGTACGAAGGCTCAAAATCCTGGGCAAGAGCCGAGAAACAGGGATTTCAGGTTTATACGGCGGCGGAAGCCGCGAAGAAAGCGGATATCATCATGATCCTGATCAACGATGAGCTGCAGGCGGATATGTACAAGAAAGACATTGAGCCGAATCTTGAGCCGGGCAATATGCTTATGTTCGCGCATGGCTTCAATATTCATTTTGGATGCATCAAACCGCCGGCGGATGTGGACGTGACGATGATCGCCCCGAAAGCGCCCGGTCATACGGTACGGTCGGAGTATCAGGCAGGGAAGGGAACCCCTTGCCTCGTAGCGGTTGAGCAGGATACGACGGGGAAAGCGCTGGATCTTGCTTTGGCATACGCGCTTGGAATTGGCGGAGCCAGAGCGGGCGTTCTGGAGACGACGTTCCGGACCGAGACGGAGACAGACCTTTTCGGCGAGCAGGCGGTGCTCTGCGGCGGTGTGTGCGCGCTGATGCAGGCTGGATTTGAAACGCTGTGCGAGGCGGGATATGACCCGAGAAACGCGTATTTTGAATGTATTCATGAGATGAAGCTGATCGTTGACCTTATCTATCAGTCCGGGTTTGCCGGAATGAGATATTCGATCTCCAATACCGCGGAATATGGCGATTATGTTACCGGGCCGAAGATCATCACAGAGGATACGAAGAAAGCGATGAAGAAGATACTCAGCGACATTCAGGACGGTACGTTCGCGAAAGAATTTCTTCTCGATATGTCTCCTGCGGGACGCCAGGTTCATTTCCGGGCGATGAGGAAGCTCGCTTCCGAGCATCCGTCGGAGAAAGTCGGCAGGGAAGTCAGAAAACTGTACAGCTGGAACAACGAGGAAGACAAACTGATCAACAACTAAAAACCCGGTGGTAAAAGTCAGGCTCCGTGCAAATTTACCAACAAAAAGGGCGACGATTTTTGTGCATGTCCGCCTTTGACAAAGGAAATGATTTTGTGTATAATAAAAATAACGTGTGGCACTCAATGCGTAAATCCAGTTGAGTGCTGCGCGTTATTTTTTTGCAGGAAAGGAAGAATAAAATGCAGACAGAAACAAAGAATCTTGGAAATGAGCGGATCGGAAAGCTCATGGGTCGGTACGCGGTTCCATGTATCATCTCATTGTTGGTTGGAGCGCTTTATAACATCGTTGATCAGATTTTTATCGCCAACGCCACTTATCTTGGCTCGTATGGAAACGCGGCAAATACGGTTGTTTTTCCGCTTACTGTGATCGCCCTGGCGATCGCCGTCATGATCGGGGACGGCTGCTGCGCGTTTGTCAGTTTAAGCCTTGGAAAAAAGAAACTTGTGGAGGCAAGGAAAAGCGTCGGAAATTCTGTCGTCGCGGTTCTCGTGATCGGCGCGGCTCTCTGTGCAGTTTATCTGATTTTTGCGCGCCCGATCATCATGATGTTCGGCGCGACGGTCAATGCGGAAACCTTTCGCTACAGCAGGGAATATTTTTTCTGGATAACGCTTGGGATCCCGTTTTATATGTTCGGTCAGGCAATGAATCCGATCATCCGGGCGGACGGTTCTCCCGGATTTGCCATGGTTTCGACCTTGCTCGGGGCGGCGGTTAATATTCTCTTTGACCCGATCTTTATTTTTCTGTTTCGATGGGGAATGATGGGAGCTGCGGTCGCAACGGTCATGGGACAGATGGTGACGGCGATTCTCGCTCTCTGGTATCTCCTTCATATGAAACTCATAAAACCGTCGAAACAGGATTTTTGCTTTGACAGCCGTATTGTCAGAAAAACAGCGGCGCTCGGCGTCACCAGTTTTCTTTCCCAGATTTCTCTGGTTGCCGCTATGGCTGCGATCAATAATATGATCCGGACGTATGGCGCACTCGATGAAGTATTTGGGCAGGAGCAGTATGCGCAGATTCCCATGGCGGTGGTGGGGATTGTGATGAAATTTTTCCAGATTGTCATTTCCATTGTCGTAGGGATGGCGGCGGGATGCATTCCCATTGCCGGTTATAATATGGGCGCAGGGCTCAAAGGACGGGTCCGCGCGCTGTTTACCCGCCTGATCACGGCGGAAGCCCTTGTGGGAATCGTGGCGCTCTTTATTGTGGAACTGTTTCCAGGAGCGCTGATCCGTATCTTTGGCGCGGCGAACGAGAGCGTATATTATACGGAATTTGCCGTAAGGTCATTTCGGATTTATTTGTGCATGATACCGTTTGCCTGCGTGAATAAGGCGTGTTTTATTTTTCTGCAGGCGATGGGCAAGGCGGCTGCGTCAGCCATGCTCTCCATGGTCCGGGAAGTGGTTTTCGGCGTAGGATTCGCCCTTCTGCTTCCGCTGGTGTGGGGACTGGACGGCGTGCTGTATTCCATGCCGGTTTCCGATCTTCTGACCTTTGCCATTGCGGTCGTTTTAATTGCGCAGACATATCGGGAACTGAAAGAAACAGAAGAATCCCGCACACTCGCGGCACCGACTGATATGCCAGAAATAAATTGACAAATAGGAGCGGGATTTATATAATTTTATAGGAAAGTGCGGTTCCGGATTGCGAAAAAGCCATGGAGGGATCGGCGGAAAGACAACGGGAGAAAGAAAAAAATGTTGAAGCGGTTTCTCTGGTATTACAGGCCTCATAAAAAAATGCTTGCGCTGGATATGCTGGCGTCCCTGCTTATCTCCGTGATCGGCATGGTTTATCCGGTCGTGACGAATAAAATGCTCAATATTTATATTCCGCAGAAGATGTACGCGACGATCGTCATCGCGGGTGTGGTTGTCCTTTTTCTGTATGCCGTCCGCATGATGCTCAACTATTTTGTTCAATATTATGGTCATATGATCGGCGTGCATATGCAGTCCCAGATGCGGCGGGACCTGTTTGCCCATCTGGAAAAGCAGCCGTTCCGCTTTTTTGACGATCATGAAACCGGGCGGATCATGACGCGGATCACCAGTGATCTGTTTGAAGTCTGCGAGCTGGCGCATCACGGGCCGGAAAATTTCCTGATCAGCACTGTCATGATCCTGTTGTCGTTTACGTATCTGATGACGATCAATCCGGTGCTTACGCTGATCATTTTTGCCTGCGTGCCGGTTCTGGTCGTTGTGACGCTGCATTTCCGCCGCGCGATGAGGCGCGCCTTCGACGACCGCCGAAAGAGCAACGCGACGATCAATGCCGCCGTGGAAAGCAGCGTGACCGGTATCCGCGTGACCAAGGCTTATACGAACGCGGAATATGAATTGAAAAAATTCCGGAAAGGGGACGGCGAGTTTGTGGACGCCTCGCGCCGCGCGTACCGCGCTATGGCGCAGTTCCATTCTTCTACTTCATTTGTAACGGACGTCTTCAATGTATTTATCCTGATCGCGGGCGGTCTGTTTTTATATGCGGGTCGGATTTCTTTTGGGGATTATTCGACGTTTATTGTTTCGGTCAATCTGTTTATCAATCCGGTGAATACCCTGATCGGGTTCATGGAGCAGTTCCAGAACGGCGTCAGCGGTTTCCGGCGATTTGTGGAGATCATGGACGAGCCGCCGGAGGAGGACGCGCCGAACGCGGAGGAATGGACGGAAGTTCAGGGCGTGATCGAATTTCGGGACGTCTCTTTTTCTTATCATTCTTCCAGGGAAGTTCTCCATCATATCAGTTTCCGTCTGGAAAAAGGGCGGACGCTGGCTCTGGTCGGGCCGTCCGGCGGCGGGAAAACAACGCTGTGCCATCTGCTTCCGGCGTTTTATCCGCTCGGGGAGGGCGACGGCGCTATCCTGGTCGACGGCAAGGATATCCGCGGGCTGACGATGGAGTCTGTTCGCCGCAATATCGGGATCGTTCAGCAGGACGTCTTTCTGTTTGCCGGTACTGTCCGCGATAACATTCTCTACGGCAGACCGGACGCGACAGAGGAGGAAGTCCGCGAGGCGGCGCGCCGCGCGAAGATCCATGATTATATCATGACGCTTCCGAACGGGTATGATACGGAAATTGGCGAGAGGGGCGTGAAATTGTCCGGCGGTCAGAAACAGCGGATGAGCATCGCGCGCGTATTTCTCAAGAATCCGGCTATTTTGATTCTGGATGAAGCGACCAGCGCGCTGGACAACGCGACGGAAATACTCATTCAGCAGGCGCTGGATGAATTGTGCAAGGGCAGAACGACGCTGGTCGTCGCCCACCGCCTTTCGACGATCCGCAATGCCGATGAGATCGCGGTGGTGCTGAACGGGAGGATTACGGAGCGCGGCACGCATGAGGAACTGATGGAAGCCGGCGGCACATACAAAGAGTTATATACTCTGCAATGGGGAAACCGGGAGTTGGAAAAGGAGGAGGAATGATGGCGAAGACAGTCGTAATGGATCATCCGCTGATCCGGCATAAGATCGGGATTATCCGCAGAAAGGAGACCGGTTCAAAGGATTTTCGGCAGATAATCAGCGAGATAGCGATGCTGATGTGCTATGAGGCGACCAGGGACCTGCCGCTTCAGGAGGTGCGGATCGAAACGCCGATCTGCGCGACGGCGGCGGAAGAATTGAGCGGGAAGAAGCTGGCGGTCGTGCCGATCCTCCGCGCCGGGCTTGGCATGGTGGACGGGATGCTCACGATGATCCCATCGGCAAAGGTGGGACATATCGGCTTGTACCGGGATCCCGCGACATTAAAACCGGTGGAGTATTATTGTAAGCTGCCGGGCGACTGCAGCGAGCGGGATGTTTTCGTGGTGGATCCGATGCTGGCGACAGGCGGTTCCGCGGTGGCAGCCATTCAGCTGCTCAAGGAAAAAGGCATAAAGAAGATCCGCTTTATGTGCATTATCGCGGCTCCGGAAGGAATCGACGCGATGCGCGCCGCCCATCCGGATGTCGATCTGTATATCGGCGCGAAGGATGAACGGCTGAACGAACACGGCTATATCGTGCCGGGGCTCGGAGACGCGGGAGACCGCATTTTCGGGACGATATAAGCATTTGCCGCCGATGGCGTGAAACAGAATAGGAAAGGAAAAAAGGCAGGAAAGATGGTTTTTTCAAAACGAAGCAGATATGGCATAAGGGCGCTGATCGATCTGGCGCAGCATGAGGCGAACGGCAGCGTCCAGTTAAATGAGATCGCCGAGAGAAACAGTATTTCGATGAAGTATCTGGAACAGATATTTGCCGCGCTCAGAAAAGCGGGGATCATCCGGAGCGTGAAAGGCCCGCAGGGCGGTTATTATCTTGCGAAACCGCCCGCGAATCTGACGGCTGCGGAGATCGTGACTGCCCTGGACGGCGTTTATTTTCTGGACAAGGAAGAAGTGCCGGCGGGCGGAAAGGGTGAGGCTCCGGCGCGCGCCTTGCAGATGAAGCTCATTGATCCGATGAACGAGTGGCTCGACGGGTTCCTTCATACGCTGACATTAAAAGAGCTGGCGGAATGTTCGGAGGAATACAGGAATGCGTTTCAAAATATGTATTATATCTGAGATTTTGAGGCGGATGAATTTTTTTATTAAAAAACCTATTGACATAGTAGGAGAAGTGGGATATAATGGCGCTATCCAAAAAAAGAAAGGTGGAATTGAGATGGCAGGTTATTATGAAGGAACCCTGGGGCTGATCGGGAATACGCCCCTGGTTGAGGTAGTGAATATTGAGAAGGAGCTTGGTCTGGAAGCGAACGTATTTGTGAAATTAGAATACTTTAATCCGGCGGGCAGCGTAAAAGACAGGATCGCGAAGGCGATGCTGGAGGACGCGGAACAAAAAGGGCTGTTAAAAAAAGATTCCGTCATCATCGAACCGACGTCGGGGAATACGGGCATCGGGCTGGCTTCGATCGCGGCGGCGAAAGGATATCGGCTGATCCTCACGATGCCGGAGACCATGAGCGTCGAGCGGAGAAATATATTAAAGGCATATGGGGCGGAGCTGGTGCTGACCGAGGGAGCAAAGGGCATGAAAGGCGCGATCGAGAAAGCAAATGAGCTCGCGAAAGAGATTCCGGACAGCTTCATTCCGGGACAGTTTGTGAATCCGGCGAATCCGGCGATCCATAAAGCGACGACGGGACCGGAGATCTGGAACGATACAGATGGAAAGGTCGATATTTTTATCGCCGGCGTCGGGACGGGCGGCACGCTTACCGGCGTCGGGGAATATCTGAAAGAGAAGAATCCCGCCGTCCGGATCGTGGCGTTGGAGCCGGCAGCGTCGCCCGTCCTGTCGGGAGGAAAAGCGGGCGCGCACAAGATCCAGGGAATCGGAGCCGGATTTGTGCCGGAAGTTTTGAATACTTCCATTTACGATGAGATTTATAAGGCGGACCATGAGGACGCGTTTGAGGCGGCGAAGCTGCTTGCGAAAAAAGAAGGGATCCTGACGGGGATTTCCTCCGGAGCGGCGCTGTTTGCGGCGATCGAATACGCAAAGCGGCCGGAGGATAAAGGAAAACGCATCGTGGCGCTGCTTCCGGACAGTGGGGACAGATATTATTCGACGCCATTGTTTGCGGAGTGAGGATTTTATGGAAAACCAATTTAGCAGGACGCGGATGCTTCTGGGAGAGGAAGCAATGCGGCGGCTGGCAGGAGCGAAAGTAGCGGTATTCGGGATTGGCGGCGTCGGCGGTTACGTATGCGAGGCGCTGGTCAGAAGCGGGGTCGGGTCGTTTGACCTGATCGACAATGATAAGATCTGCCTGACCAATCTGAACCGCCAGATTATCGCGACGACAAAAACCGTGGGACGATATAAAGCGGAAGTCATGAAGGAGCGGATGCTGGACATCAATCCCGACGCGGAAATATGTGTCCACAAATGCTTTTTTCTCCCGGAAAACGCGGAGCAGTTTGCGTTTGAACGCTATGATTATGTGGTGGATGCGGTGGATACGGTGTCTGCCAAAATAGAAATCATCCTGCGGGCGCAGGAAAAAAAGATTCCGGTGATCAGCTGTATGGGCGCGGGCAACAAACTGGATCCCGGCGCGTTCCGCGTGGCTGATATTTATAAGACCAAAATGTGCCCGCTCGCAAAAGTGATGCGGCGGGAACTGAAAAAGCGGGGCGTCAAAAAACTGAAAGTGGTCTATTCGGAAGAAGAGCCCCGGCGTCCGCTGAAAGAGCGCGAGGACGGCGGCGGGACGCCTGAGACGGATCAGGCATACGGAGGACGTAGGGATACTCCCGGAAGCATTGCGTTTGTGCCGTCGGCAGCCGGTTTGATGATCGCCGGCGAGATAGTGAAGGATCTGGTGCGGGGATGAGCGGAGCAAAAAAAAGACGCCCGCCGGACCGGATGTGAGGAAAAACGAAACGACAAGAATAAGAAAAAAAGATGTGGAGGAAAAAATCATGGCAGATATCAGAGATTCAAAAAACTGGGGGTTTGAAACCAGACAATTACATATCGGACAGGAACAGCCGGATCCGGTCACGGATGCAAGGGCGGTTCCGATTTACGCGACGACGTCTTATGTATTCCATAATTCGCAGCATGCGGCGGACCGGTTTGGACTGCGGGACGCGGGCAATATTTACGGACGGCTGACGAATCCGACACAGGATGTGTTTGAGCAGCGCATCGCGTCCCTGGAGGGCGGCGTTGCGGCGCTCGCGGTTGCTTCCGGCGCGGCAGCCATCAGTTATACCATTCAGGCGCTCGCGCAGTCCGGGGAGCATATCGTAGCGTCAAAGACGATTTATGGAGGGACCTACAACCTGCTCGCCCATACGCTCCCGCTCACGAACGGCGTTACGACAACCTTTGTAGATCCGGAGGTGGAAGGCTCTTTTGAGGCGGCGATCCGGGAAAATACGAAAGCGATCTTTGTCGAGACGCTTGGAAATCCCAATTCCAACCTGATCGATCTGGAGAAGCTCTCCAAAGTGGCGCATGACCACCAGATTCCCCTTGTCGTAGATTCGACGTTTGCGACGCCGTATCTGATCCGTCCGATCGAATATGGGGCGGACCTTGTGGTTCATTCCGCGACAAAATTCATCGGCGGGCATGGAACAGCGATCGGCGGCGTTATCGTAGACAGCGGAAACTTTGACTGGAAAGCCGCAGGAACGTATCCGTGGATTTCCGACGCGAATCCGAGTTATCATGGCGTATCCTTTTCGGACGCGGTCGGCGCGGCGGCGTTTGTAACCTATATCCGCGCGGTCCTTCTGCGCGATACGGGAGCCACGCTTTCCCCGTTCCACGCGTTCCTTTTCCTGCAGGGACTGGAAACTCTGTCGCTCCGTGTGGAGCGCCATGTGAGCAATGCGCTGAAAATTGTGGAGTATCTCGCGGCGCATCCGCAGGTGGAAGCGGTGCATCATCCGTCGCTTGAGAGCGAGCCGAGCCATGAACTGTATAAAAAATATCTGCCGAATGGAGGCGGCTCCATCTTCACGTTCGAGATCAGGGGAGACGCCGCGACCGCGCAGAAATTTATCGACAATCTTGCCATTTTCTCCCTGCTTGCGAATGTCGCGGATGTAAAATCGCTGGTGATCCACCCGGCAAGCACGACCCATTCCCAGCTGAACGAAGAAGAACTTCTGGATCAGGGGATCAAGCCGAATACCATCCGCCTGTCGGTCGGGATTGAAAAAGCGGAAGATTTAATCGCGGCTTTGGACGCGGCGTTTGAGGCGGTAAAGGGAGAGAACTAGTTCCAGCGCGTTCAAAGAGCTTCTGACTCAAACGGATAGACGATGCCCCAGCTTCTGCGAAGACCGTCCATCTGTTCCATCATGGACAGGATTTTCGCATGGGGCATCTCTTCACATTCCCGCTGTCCGGATCCGATGGCTTTGAGACAGGAGCGGACTTCATATTCAAAGCCGTTGATCTGCACGGGCGGAACCAGCGTTTCCAGAAGTTTGCCGGACGCGTCGTACCGGAGGATCGTTTCAAGTGAATTGAGATTTTTTACTTCCAGGTATCCGTCTGTGCCGTTGATCCTTCCTTCGTTTTTTGGTCCGGAAACCATGGATGTGCGGAGAAACGCCTGCGTGCCGTCCCGGTAGGTAAGGATGATATGGTCGGTCGCGTCGACCCCGGTTTCATACCGGATACATCGGCTTTGCGTCGAACAGATCTCGTCGCCCAGAAACAGGGAGGCGAACGTCAAAGGATAGATGCCGAGGTCGAGCAGGGTGCCGCCTGCGAGCGAAGGATCCCGGAGACGCCGGATATGGCTGATCGGAACGGAAAAATCCGCTTCCACAGAATCGACCCGGCCGATCGTTCCGCCGCGGATCAGGGATCGGATCATGGAGACGCCGGGCATATACCGGGTCCACATCGCCTCCGCGAGCAGTACGTGATGTTCCCGCGAGAGATCGATCAGCGTTTTTGCCTGGGCGGCGTTTGCGGTAAACGCCTTTTCGACCAGGACATGTTTGCCGTGTTCCAGGAACAGCCTTGCGTTGTCATAATGCATGGCGTGCGGCGTAGCGATATACACGAGGTCAATGTTCGGATCCCGCGCCATTTCTTCATAAGAGCCATAACAGGTCTGGAATCCCCATTGCCTCGCGAACGCGGCTGCCCGGTCCGGATCTCTCGACGCGACAGCGTATGCGGCTGTCTCGTCGAGTCCCCGGATGGTTTCCGCCATTTTCGACGCGATATTGCCGGTGCCTGTGATCGCCATATTCCAGATTCGTTTCATATCGAACCTCCTTATCAGGAAAAATTTCCAATCAAAAATCCGCGCATAAAAAATGGAAGCAATGGGGCTCGAACCCATGACCTCTCGCGTGTGAGGCGAACGCTCATCCCGGCTGAGCTATGCTTCCATATGCACTATTATAACACGGCTTTCAGGAAAATCAATATCAAAATGCGAGACAATATCCGGATTCCGTGTAAACTCCGAAAAAAAATCTTGACAGGGCGGGGAACGGTTGTTTATAATATGTGTCAGACAAATGGATAGGGAAACCGATGATGTGGAGATAAAAATCCGAGATGCGCTTACAGAGAGTCCGGGGCAGCTGGAAACCGGGCAGAGATGCAGCGGATTAAATGGACCACGGAGGGCGCAGGGAACGGCGGCAGCTCAGTATTCTGCGACGTGAGGCTCGCGTGAGTAGTCGGGAGTATGATAGTACTTCAATAAGTGTTTGGTCTGACCATAAAGCAAGGTGGCACCGCGGATTGCATAATTCGTCCTTGACAGAATAGGAATATTCTGTCAGGGATTTTTTATGTCACAGGAAATTTCGTCCTGTGACATAAAAAGCCTCCGGCTGGATGCGCAGCTCGCAGAGAGGAAACTGCTGCTTCACAGCCTGCTCGCGCAAAAAATGCCTCCGGGTTACGCGGATCCATTCGTGAAAAAGGCGCCGTCTGCGCCGGGACAGACAAAAAGGAGGAGTTTATGTATCGCCCAGATTTGGAAGAAGTTAGGCAGATCGCAGCGGAAGGGGATTACCGGATGATCCCGGTCAGCCGGGAGATCTATTCGGACCAGAAAACGCCGGTGGAGGTCCTTCGCATCCTGCAGAATGTCAGCAATCATTGTTATATGCTGGAGAGCGTGGAGGATTCTCAGAAATGGGGACGATATACGTTCCTTGGATTCCATCCGACGCTGGAACTGACCTGTACCGACGGGAAAATGACGATTACCGGAAAAGAAAAACAGACGTTTGAGACGGCGCATCCGGGCGTGCGCATCCGGGAACTGCTTGAGGCGTATAAGAGCCCGAAGATCCCTTACCTGCCCCCGTTTACCGGCGGGCTGGTCGGATATTTTGCCTATGATTATATCAAATACAGTGAACCGGGTCTGACGCTGGACGCGGATGATCAGGAAAATTTCAAGGACGTGGATCTGATGTTGTTTGACAAGGTGATCGCGTTCGACCATTTTAAGCAGAAAATGATCCTCATCGTCAATATGGCGACGGACGACCTGGAACGCAATTATAAACGGGCGCAGGCGGAGCTGGACGAACTGGCGGCGCTGATCCGGGACGGCAGACCGAAGGAGCATATCCCCGGGAAAATGACGTCGGAATTTCGGATGCTGTTCGACCAGGAGCAATATTGCGCGATGGTCGAGCGCGCGAAGCGGTATATTGTGGAGGGCGACATCTTCCAGGTCGTCCTGTCCAACCGGCTGGAAGCAGATTATGAGGGCAGCCTGCTGGACGCGTACCGGGTGCTGCGGACCATCAACCCGTCCCCGTATATGTTTTACTTTTCGAGCGACGATATTGAGATCGCCGGCGCATCCCCGGAGACGCTGGTCAAGCTGGAGCAGGGAGAGCTGCATACGTTCCCGCTGGCAGGGACGAAGCCAAGGGGAAAGACGGAGGCAGAAGACCGGAAGCTGGAAGAAATGCTTCTCGCGGATGAAAAAGAATGTGCGGAACATAATATGCTCGTCGATCTGGGCAGAAATGACCTTGGCAAGATCAGTGTGTTTGGGTCGGTGGAAGTAGAAAAATATATGGAAGTGCAGCGATATTCCCATGTAATGCATATCGGTTCTACCGTCCGCGGGCAGATCCGGCAGGAGAAACAGGCAGTTGACGCCATCGACGCTGTCCTCCCCGCCGGCACATTGTCGGGCGCGCCGAAGATCAGGGCGTGCGAGATCATCAATGAGCTGGAAAATAACAAACGGGGCATTTACGGAGGGGCGATCGGATATCTTGATTTTACCGGCAATCTTGATACATGCATCGCGATCCGCATCGCGTTTAAGAAGAACGGGAAAGTGTTTGTCCGTTCCGGCGCGGGAATTGTTGCCGACAGCGTGCCGGAAAAGGAATATCAGGAATGTGTCAATAAAGCGAAAGCGGTGGTACGGGCGCTGGAGGAAGCGGAAGGGGGTCTGGACGGATGATCCTGTTGATTGATAATTATGACAGCTTTTCTTATAATTTGTATCAGATGATCGGGTCGATCCAGCCGGATATCATGGTCGTCCGGAACGACGGGATGACTGTCGGGGAGATCCGTTCGCTTGCCCCGGATCAGATCGTATTATCCCCGGGACCGGGCAGGCCGTCGGACGCGGGAATCTGTATAGAAGCCGTCAGGCAGCTGGGAGCGGAGATCCCGATCCTGGGCGTGTGCCTGGGGCACCAGGCGATCTGCGAGGCATACGGCGGCGTCGTATCCTATGCAAGGACATTGATGCACGGAAAACAGTCCGAAGTGGAAGTTGACACTCAGTGCAGGATATTCCGCGGGCTTCCGCCAACCATACAGGCGGCGCGGTATCATTCCCTCGCCGTAATGGAAGAAACGCTGCCGGGCTCCCTGCTGGTGACGGCAAGGAGCAGCGACGGGGAGATCATGGCGGTAAGCCACCGGGAATATGAGATATACGGCGTGCAATTTCACCCGGAGTCCATTATGACTCCGTATGGGAAACAGATAATAAAAAATTTTATTGGAGGAAAAAACGATGATTAAAGAAGCAATCGGAAAGCTGGCAAACAGGGAGGACTTAACGTACGACGAGGCGGAACAGGTCATGGACGAGATCATGGGCGGTACGGCAAGCGACATTCAGAAAAGCGCATACCTGATGGCAATGAGCATGAAAGGGGAGACGATCGACGAGATCACCGCTTCCGCGGCGGGAATGAGAAAGCATTGCGTGAAACTGCTGCATGACGAGGACGTCCTGGAAATCGTCGGAACCGGCGGGGACAAATCCAACTCCTTTAATATTTCCACAACATCGTCCTTTGTCGTGGCGGCAGCCGGGATCCCGGTGGCAAAACACGGAAACCGCGCCGCTTCCAGCAAAAGCGGCGCCGCCGACGTCCTGGAGGCGCTCGGTGTGAATATTACCAATACGCCGGAAAAGACGCAGGAAATTTTGAAAAAGATCGGGATCTGTTTCCTGTTCGCGCAGAATTATCATATCGCGATGAAATATGTGGCGCCTGTCCGGAAGGAACTCGGCGTCCGCACGATCTTCAATATTCTCGGTCCGCTTGCCAATCCCGCGGGCGCGACCATGCAGCTTATGGGCGTATATGAGGAGGACCTGGTGGAGCCGATGGCGCACGTGCTTTCCAATCTCGGCGTGAAGAAGGCAATGGTCGTTTACGGGCAGGACGGGCTGGATGAGATTTCCATGAGCGCGCCTACGACCGTATGCGAAGTGAAAAACGGCACGTTCCGGACGTACGAGATCACGCCGGAACAGTTTGGGCTGAAACGGTGCGGCAAAGAGGATCTTGTGGGCGGAACGCCGGAAGAAAACGCGCGGATCACAAGAGAGATCTTAAGCGGCAAAAAGGGACCGAAACGGGACGCGGTCGTATTAAATTCCGCAGCCGCGCTTTATATCGCGGACGATAACGTTTCTTCCGTGGAACAGGCGGTCCGGATCGTGGAGGAGATCATAGACAGCGGAAAGGCGATGGAAAAACTGGAACAGCTGATCGCCCTGACCAATGAATAGAAAAAACCGGCAGGAGAACCATATGATATTAGATGAGATAGCCGCTTATACGCGGGAGCGCGTGGCGGAAGAAAAAAAGAGTATTTCCCTGCAGGAAATGAGAGAAAAGGCGCTCGCGATGGAGAGAAATGATTCGTTTCCTTTCGAGAAAGCGCTGAAAGGGGAATCCATTTCTTTTATCTGCGAAGTAAAAAAAGCGTCGCCGTCAAAAGGGCTGATCGCGCCGGTATTTCCTTATGTTGAAATCGCGAAGGAATATGAGGCGGCGGGCGCTTCCGCGATCTCTGTTTTGACGGAACCGCGGTATTTTCAGGGAAAAGACGACTATCTGAAAGAGATCAGCAGGCATGTCGGCATACCGCTGCTCCGGAAAGACTTTACGGTGGATGAGTATATGATCTATGGGGCGAAAGTCATAGGGGCGTCCGCCATCCTCCTGATCTGCGCGATCCTGGGCGACGGGCAGCTGAACGAATACCTTTCCCTGGCGCACAGCCTCGGGCTGTCCGCCCTGGTAGAAGCCCATACCGGGGAGGAAGTGGAGAGGGCACTGCGGGCAGGCAGCCGGATCGTCGGCGTCAACAACCGCGATCTGAAAACGTTCCGGGTGGACATCACGACGAGCGTGAGGCTGCGCGCGATGGTGCCGAAAGAGATCATCTACGTGTCGGAAAGCGGGATGAAAACGCCGGAAGACATCGCGGTACTTCGCGCGAACCGGACGGACGCCGTGCTGATCGGGGAAACGTTTATGAAAAGCGGGAACAAAGCGGAAGCGCTCAGAAAATTAAGAGGCGGGCAAATGGAAAAGAAAGGATGAAAGAGCAATGGCAAAAGGACGATATGGCGTTCATGGCGGGCAATACATTCCGGAGACACTGATGAATGAGATCATCCATCTGGAGGAAGCCTATGAATTTTATAAAAACGACCCGTCGTTTCAGGCGGAGCTGCATCAGCTGCTGCGGGATTACGCGGGCAGGCCGTCGCTGTTATATTACGCGGAAAAAATGACGAAGGATTTAGGCGGCGCCAAAATATATCTGAAACGGGAAGACTTGAACCACACGGGATCGCATAAGATCAATAACGTGCTGGGACAGGCGCTGCTCGCGAAAAAAATGGGCAAGACGAGGATCATCGCGGAGACCGGAGCCGGACAGCACGGAGTGGCGACCGCGACCGCGGCCGCGCTGCTCGGACTAGAGTGCGAGATTTTCATGGGAAAAGAGGATACGGACCGGCAGGCGCTGAATGTTTACCGCATGGAACTGTTGGGAGCGAAGGTCCATCCGGTCACAAGCGGAACCATGACGCTGAAGGACGCGGTCAATGAGACGATGCGGGAATGGACCGCCCGGGTCAATGATACGCTGTATGTACTCGGTTCCGTGATGGGTCCCCACCCGTTCCCGATGATCGTCCGGGATTTCCAGAGCGTGATCAGCCGGGAGGCAAGGGAGCAGATCCTTGAAGCGGAAGGAAAATTGCCGGACGTCGTGATGGCATGCGTCGGGGGAGGCAGCAACGCGATGGGGATCTTTTATCACTTTATCCCGGATGAACAGGTGCGCCTGATCGGATGCGAGGCGGCGGGTCACGGGATCCATACCGATAAGCACGCGGCGACGATCGCGAAAGGGAAACCGGGAATCTTCCATGGGATGAAATCGTATTTCTGCCAGGACGAATACGGACAGATCGCGCCGGTCTATTCGATTTCCGCCGGACTGGATTATCCGGGCATCGGACCGGAACACGCGCATCTTCACGATATCGGCAGGGCAGAATATGTCCCGGTGACAGATGAGGAAGCAGTGGAAGCATTTGAATATCTGGCGAGGACAGAGGGTATCATCTGCGCGATTGAAAGCGCGCACGCGGTTGCGCATATGAAGAAGATCGCGCCGTCGATGAGGCAGGATCAGAGCATTATCGTCTGCCTGTCGGGACGGGGAGATAAGGACGTCGCGGCGATTGCCAGATACAGAGGGGTGAAGATCGATGAGTAGAATAGCAAAGGCGTTTGATCATGGGAAGGCGTTTATCGGATTTTTGACCGGAGGCGATCCGACCATGGAAAAGAGTGAAGAATTTCTGTTGGAAATGGCGCGCGCCGGGGCGGACCTGATTGAGATCGGGATCCCTTTTTCCGATCCGATCGCGGAAGGTCCGGTCATCCAGGCGGCGAATGTCCGCGCGTTATCGGCGGGAGCGACCACGGACCGGATCTTTGAGCTTGCGCGGAGAGTGAGAAATAAGACGGATATCCCGCTTGTGTTCCTGACCTATCTGAACCCGGTCTTTATCTATGGGGCGGATCGTTTTTTCGCGCGCTGCGAGGAGATCGGGATAGACGGGATCATTGTCCCGGATATGCCGTTTGAGGAAAAAGGGGAGATCAGCCGGACGGCAGCCGATCATGGTGTGGACATTATTTCGCTGATCGCTCCGACGTCAGAGCATCGAATCGCCAATATCGCGTCCGAGGCGACCGGGTTCCTCTATATCGTATCTTCGATGGGCGTGACCGGCGTGAGAAGCGAGATCAAGACCGACTTGCGTTCCATCTTAAAGGTTGTGAAAGAAAATACGGATATCCCGGCGGCAGTCGGATTCGGGATCAATACGCCCGAACAGGCGGCGGAGATTTCCGGGTATGCGGACGGCGTGATCGTCGGCAGCGCGATCGTGCGGCTTGTGGCGCAGTATGGAGAGGAAGCCGGTCCGCATATTTACGAATATGTCCGGCAGATGAAAGATGCGATCCGCGACAAATAACGGACGGTCACAGCACGCGCCGGATCGCGTCCACCAGAATGGCGGCGGATGCTTTCGGGGCGATTTTCCCCGGGATTCCGGGATACAGGACGACATTCAGGCACAATTCTTTTGCCCACGGATAGTCGAGCCCGCCCGGAGCGGACGCGATGTCAATGATGGCTGCGTCGCGGGAAACGCCGAGGAGCCGTTCCCTGGTCAGAACAGGGGAAGGAACCGTATTGTAGATATAATCAAAATTTGCGATTTGTCTGGTAAGCCGGTCGAAGTCGATGACGGAAAATCCATATGCCGCTGCTTCGGCGCGGACGTTTTCTTTTCTGGCACAGACTGTGACGCGTGAATGGAGCGCGCGTACAGTCTGTGCCAGTACTTTTCCGCACTTTCCGTACCCGATAATGAGGGAACGGCTGTTCTGTATTGTTCCGACGCTCATTTCGATCGCTTTGGCGACAGCACCTTCCGCCGTTGCGACGGCATTCGCGCTGGCGATGGTATCGTCCTTCATAAAATCATATTGGGAAATTCCCATACAGGTCAGAGCTTCACGGAAAGCATCCGGGATCATGCCGGCGAGAAAGCGGGGATGGCGGCTGACGGAGGCTTTCAGCTGCTGCTCCAGCCCGGCAAGCGTAAAATCCTCCGGGCAGCTGCCGATCGTATGAATGGTATCGCCGTTTTGCGACAAGGGGATCGGTCCGATGATGATCTCACTTTTTCCGATGATATCTGCCAGCGATTTCGCGGTCCTGCACCGGGACAGAAGGATACCGCCGTCCATGCCGTATGTATAGACGGTATGTCCCTGCCCGGCAAGCTGATCAGCCATATATTGTTGGCGGAGATCCCCGCCGAGAATACCGATTGTCCGCATTGGTTCCATTTTCCTTTTTTCTATTACAATATTCCGTCGGAAAAGAAACGTGCGCCGTCGATATTTACAGCCGACAACCACAATGATATAATATAATAGGATCACTTGGCGAGGTTCTTTCGAGCCTAGTGAGAATATATGCCTGGAAGCTTAGCGAGGTAGTTACGAGTGAAAGATTGAAGGGAGGAGAATGAGAATGAACCCGAAACAGCAGTATAAAGAGAAATTCGCGGCTGCGATTATAAAGCAGATGGAGAAGCGCCAGTTTGAAGCGTGTTATTGCGCGACGAAAGAGGATGCGCTCGCGAAAGTACAGGAATATCTGACGGAACCGGCGTCCGTTACCTGGGGTGGGAGCGAGACGTTTCAGGAGATCGGGGCGCTTGACTGGGTGAAGGAGCAGGAACATCTGACGGTACTGGACCGGTATGCGCCCAGGACAAAAGAAGAACGCCAGGAATATTATTCCAAAGCGATCAATGCGGATTATTTCTTTATGAGCGCCAACGCGATCACGATGGACGGGCAGCTGGTCAATATCGACGGGGTGGGCAACCGTGTCGGATTTTTGTGCTTCGGTCCCCGCAATGTGCTGGTCGTGGCAAGCTTGAACAAGGTCGCGCGGGATGTCGATTCCGCAATCTTCCGCGTCCGCAACATGGCGACGCCGCCGAATGCGATCCGGCTGGATTATGGATGCCCGTGCGGGATCACCGGCAAATGCGAGGATTGCCTTTCGCCGAATTGTATGTGCGCTCAGATCGTGACGACGCGGTTTTCCCGTGTGCCTGGCCGCATCAAAGTGATCCTCGTAGGCGAGGAGCTTGGTTATTAACGTCGTTTTGCCTGCGCGGTGGTACGCATCGCGGGATCAGCAGCCGAAGATCTCGCATGCGTACCGGACGCTTCCCATAGCGTCGCGGGAATAGAAGTCCGCTTTGATCTGTTTGGAATATTCTTCTGTCAGGACGGCGCCGCCGACCATGACGCGGCATTCGGGATATTCGGAATGGAGAAGCGCGATGGTTTTTTCCATATTCACCACGGTCGTCGTCATGAGCGCGCTCAGCCCGACCAGACGGATACAGGAGTCCTTTGCCGCGGCGAGGATCGCTTCCGGCTCCACATCTTTTCCCAGATCCAGAACATCAAATCCGTAATTTTCCAATAATACTTTGACAATATTTTTGCCGATATCATGAATGTCGCCTTTTACTGTGGCGAGAAGTACCGTGCCTTTTGATTCGGACGCTTCCCCGGAGGAAGCGAGATGCTGCTTCAGGACCTCAAACGCGTTTTTCGCGGCGTCCGCGCTCATCAGAAGCTGCGGCAGAAAAATGGTATTCTGTTCAAATCCTTTCCCGACTTCATCCAGAGCGGGGATCAGGATCTCGTCAATGACGGAAAGCGGCGTCTGTTCTTCCAGAAGCGCTTTCGTCAGGGCAGGCGTCATGTCTTTGAGCCCTTTTATGACTGCCTGGCGGAGCGTCATGGTTTCCGGTTCCGCCCTGCCGGCGGAGGAAGGACGGACCGCGGGCGTGTCGCCTGCCGTCTGCCGTGATAACTGCTCCACATAGGTTACGCAATGTTCGTCATATCCTTTCAGCGCGCAGTAAGAATAGTAAGCGTTCATCATCGTGCCGCTGAGCGGGTTGATAATGCCGGCGCTCAGCCCTCTCTCCATGGCGAGCAGGAAGAAAGCGCCTGTTACGACTTCGCGGCGCGGCAATCCGAATGAAATATTGGAGACGCCGAGGACCGTATTTACTCCGACGGTATGGCGCAGATAATCAAGGCAGTCAAGCGCGGTCTGCGCGTTTCCCTGCCCTGTGCTGATCGTCATGGCGAGCGGGTCGACCAAAATATTTTTTTTGGAAATGCCGTAACGCGCCGCCTCGCTGATGATTTTTTCCGCGATGGCGATCCGCTCCCCGGCGGTTTCCGGAATACCGGCTTCATCCAGGGTAAGGGCGACGACCACGCCGCCGTAATGCCTGACCAGCGGAAAGATCGCGTCCATGCTTTCTTTTTTGCCATTGACGGAGTTGATCAGCGGTTTTCCGTTATAAATGCGCATCGCCTTTTCCATCGCTTCCGGGTCGGATGTGTCCAGCTGTAGCGGAAGGTTGGTAACAGCCTGAAGCCCTTTTACGGTATCGACCAGCATGGAACACTCGTCGATTTCCGGAAGCCCCACGTTGACGTCCAGAATGTGCGCGCCGTGTTCCGCCTGGGAAAGTCCCTCCCGGTAAAGATAATCCATATCTTTCTTCCGGAGCGCCTCTTTCAAAAGTTTTTTTCCGGTCGGATTGATGCGTTCCCCGATCAGGATCGGGGCGCCGCCGATCTCGACGGCGACAGCCGGCGAAGATACAACCGACCGGCATTTGTCAGAGACGGGGACAACCGGCATCGCTCCGCATCGCTCGCGCAGCGCCGCGATGTGCGCCGGCGTCGTGCCGCAGCAGCCGCCGATCAGCGAGACGCCTTCCGAAACCATGTCCGCCATCGCTTCCGCAAATTCTTCCGGACCGACGTTGAATACGGTTTTCCCGTTTTCCACAACGGGAAGGCCGGCGTTCGGATTGACGATGACGGGAACGCTTGCCGCCGCAAGGAGCCGGGGCAGAAGCGCCTGCATCTGGCTCGGCCCGAGACCGCAGTTCATCCCGAGGGCGTCCACGCCAAGCCCTTCCAGAAGGGCGACGGCGGCTTCAATGCTGGCTCCGGTCAGCAATTTTCCTGCTTCGTCAAATACCATCGTTGCCATGACCGGAAGAGAACAGGTTTCTTTTGCCGCCAGTACCTGGGCTTTGAGCTCATAAGTGTCGCCCATTGTTTCAAATAAGATCAGATCGGCGCCTGCGCGGGCGCCCGCGTCCACCATTTCCCGGAAAACCGTATAGGCGTCCTCAAATTCCAGGTCGCCGAACGGTTTCATCAATTTCCCGGTGGAGCTGATATCCAGGGCGACATATGCATTTTTTCCGGAATCGGCAACGGCTTGTTTCGCGATGGAAACGCCGCGGGAGACGACCGCTTCCACAGTCTGCCCGGCTTCCCTGAGCTTGAACCGGTTCGCTCCGAAGGTGTTGGACAGGATGATGTCGGCGCCCGCGTCCAGATAGCGTTTGTGTACGGCGTAAATGCGGTCGGGATGGGTCAGATTCCACAATTCCGGCAGCTCGCCCGCGGCAAGACCCTGCTCCTGGAGCATAGTTCCCATCGCGCCGTCAAACAAAAGCAGCTCTTTTCCCAATCGTTCTCTTATCTTCATTGTTTTTCCATATCCTTTTTATATAATCCGATGATCGCGGTCACCGATTTGACCGGGTTCATCATGCAGGTGTCCGTGAGTGTCATGCCGGTGTGCTTCTGGCAGTCCAGCATGGAAAAAAAATCTCTCTGATGTTCGATGGCAAAGTCGCCGTATCCGGGGGAAAACCGCCATTTTGCCGCGTATCCCCTGCGCGCGGCGTCCTGTTTTATGCCGGCTTCGATCTCGTCGCAGTATGCTTCGATCATCGCGACGGAAACCGCCTGGCAGACGACGCCCTTTCCCATATCAGTCAGGGACAGGCGGCGGAGCAGCTGATCCACCTCATGGCCCAATGTCGCCGCCATAAGGACGGCGCGGCTGCAGCCCGCCAGATGCGAGGACAGCGACCGGCTTGCGACCTGCATATTTCCGACCTGCAGGCGCATCCCCTCAACGATGCATGGAAATTCTTTCCAGACGCGGCGGGGGCGGATGATCCGGGACAGTTCGTCCTCCGCCTGCGCGATCTGTTCTTCCAGTTCGGGCGTACATCGCTCCGGCAATATTTTCATATAGCGCAATACTTCGTTTTTCTCAATAGTCACAATAAGAAACTCCTGTGCGTCCCACATCTGGAAGGGACAAAAAGTAACAGAGCTGCCGGTATCGTCCATACGGCAGCAAAACGGTTCAGCCGATGATCGTGGACAGATTGTCCATGATGCGCCCGGCAATATCCGGCTTGTTCATGGTATAGATATGGATATGCTGGACGCCGTTGGCGATCAGGTCGATGATCTGTTCGGTCGCGTAAGCGATACCAGCCTGTTTCATGGATTCCGGATTGTCGCCGAACCGATCCGCGATGGCGCGGAACCGGTGCGGAAGGATCGTATGCGACAGCTCGCACGTCCGCGCGATCTGTTTCGCGTTCGTCACAGGCATGATCCCGGCGACGATCGGTACCGAAATGCCTGCCGCCCTCGCGCGCATGATAAAGTGGTACAGGATCTGGTTATCGAAAAACATCTGCGTGGTCAGAAATTCGCAGCCCGCGTCAATTTTATATTTTAATCCGTCCAGATCCGCGGTAATCGAGCCGGATTCCGGATGTCCTTCCGGATAGCAGGCTCCGCCGATGCAGAAATCGCCGCCGTGCCGTTTGATCTCCATGATCAGCTCGCTCGCGTGGCGGAAAGGGGGATCCTCCAGGATCCGTCCGCCGGCGGGAATATCGCCGCGCAGGGCGAGGATATTTTCAATGCCCTTTTCCTGAAGCTGATCCAGAACGCGGTGAATATGTTCTTTTTCGGAGGAAAGACAGGTCAGATGGGCAAGCGCCGGAATGTGATTGACATTCTGGACGACATGCGCGATTTCTACCGTATGCTCGCTTGTCCCTCCGCTGGCTCCGTAGGTCACGCTCATAAACGAGGGCTTCAGCGCCGCAAGCTCCGCGACGATTTCCCTCGCGCGCGAAAGCTCGCTTCCTTTTTTCGGCGGGAAAAGTTCGCAGGAAACGGTTGGTTGATCGGATTGTAATATATCTGTAATTTTCATTTCATTTCTCCATCATTCAGGTGATTTTTTACCTTATTTCATCATAGTCAATCGCCGGGGAAATGTCAATCACCTCTTTCTTTCCGCGTTCATACTATAAACCGTGGAGGTAGTAGAAAAAATAAGAAAGAAGTGAAGCATATGAATGTGAAAGGAAAACGGATCGGAGTCGGGTTGACCGGGTCCTTTTGTTCTTTTCAATCAATTTTCCGGGAGATGGAGAAACTGGCGGAGCTGGGAGCGGAATTGTATCCGATCACGTCTGACCATGTGCAGACGATCGAAAGCCGGTTTGGAACTCCTGTTGAATATAGAAAGCGCATCCGGGATATAACGGGGCGCGAGCCAATGGAATCCATCGCGGAGGCGGAACCGATCGGCCCTGAGAATATGCTGGATCTTCTGCTGATCGCGCCCTGCACGGGAAATACAATGGCAAAGCTCGTAAACGGCATTACGGACGGACCGGTCACGATGGCGGCAAAATCTCATCTGCGGGTCGGGAAGCCGGTTGTTTTGTCGCTTGCGACCAACGACGCGCTTGGAGCCAATTTTAAAAACATCGGCCAGCTGTATCCATACAAACATATTTATTTTGTTCCGTTTGGACAGGATCAATATAAGAAAAAACCATATTCCATGGTGGCGCATACAGAGCTGATCGCCAAAACAATAGAATATGCCCTGGATGGAAAGCAGATCCAGCCGGTCGTCCAGAGCCCGCATAGGTATCTGGAATAAGGGGCGCCCGCATCCGGCAGCCGTTCGCGGAGTATCGGCAGGGCATGACAACGAATATTTGACGATAACGAAAGGCATATGCGGGGAAAGTTACAGTTGCATTTTTTCGCGAAAAATGATACCTTAGTAATGACCTTATCGCGCCCTGCGGTGAGGGAAGAAAAACAAAAGAACAAAATACAGGAGGAAGATCATGATGAAGCGATTGGTAAGCATCACAGTTGCTCTCGCGATGGCGATGATGTTATTTACCGGATGCAGCTCCAATGAGGGAGGAGCAGACCAGCAGAAACAGACGGCAGGCATTACCGCGGAGAACATTAAAGTCGGCGTGATCCATATTGGAGATCCGGCGGATGGTTCCGGTTACAGCTATATGCATGACCAGGGAATCGTGGCAATGCAGCAGGCGCTGAACCTTTCCGATGACCAGATCATCCGGAAGAATAATATCGACGACGGCGATCCGACAGCGATCGAGACGGCGATGCGGGAGTGCGTGGAAGAAGGCGCAAATATCATCTTCGCGACCAGCTGGGGTTATATGGACACCTGCGAAGCGCTCGCGGAAGAGTTCCCGAATGTGATCTTTTCACACGGGACCGGCTATAAGAGCAACGGAAAGAACTTCAATAATTACTTTGGCAGGATTTATCAGGCGAGATATCTGTCCGGTATCGTGGCAGGCATGAAGACCGAGACGAACAAGATCGGTTATGTGGCGGCGATGGGAGCGGACAATTCCGAGGTCACCGGCGGCATCGACGCATTTGCGCTCGGCGTTGAGTCGGTAAACAAGGATGCGAAAGTATATGTGAAAGTTACCAACAGCTGGTATGATCCGGAAGGAGAAGGCGCGGCGGCGCAGTCCCTGATCGACGACGACTGCGATGTGATCGCGCAGCATTGTAATACTTCCAATCCGCCGAGCGCGGCTGAAAAAGCCGGCGTATACGCGATCGGATACAATTCCGATATGAGCGTGGAAGCGCCGGACGCGGTATTGTGTTCGGTTCTCTGGAACTGGGGCGCGTATTATACCGAAGCGGTGCAGAATGTGATCGACGGCAAATGGAGCAGCGAGCATATTGAAAATTATTATAAAGGAATGGACGTAGGACTTGTCCAGCTGTCCGATCTGCATCTCGTAGACGACGACGTAAAGGCAAAGGTTGATGAAGCGAAAGCGAAGATCGAAGACGGATCGTTCAACGTATTCGACGGCGTTATGGAAACCAACGACGGCAAGACGGTCGGCGAGGAAGGCGGCACGCTGGACGACGCGACCATCACCGGCGGGATCAACTGGTACTATAGGAATGTCGTTGTAAAATAACAGGTTGCCATACAACTGACGGTAAAAGGAAACGGATATAAAAAGGATATCTTCAAAGCCCGAAACAGGGGCGGAGGAGGTATCCTTTTTTATGTCACAGGAAATTTCGTCCTGTGACATAAAAAAGCCTCCGGCAGGATGCGCAGCTCGCAGAGAGGAAACTGTTGCTTCACAGCCTGCTCGCGCGCAAAAAATGCCTTCTCCCCTCATGAATGAGGGACAGGAGAGCTGAGGTGCCGAAGGCATTTTTTTCCGTCACAGGAAATTTCGTCCTGTGACATAAAAAAAGCCTCCGGCAGGATGCGCAGCTCGCAGAGAGGAAACTGCTGCTTCGCAGCCTGCTTGGGAGAAGGTTCCGGGATTCTTTTGCGCCCCGCCGGAACACGGAATATTTTAAAATGCTCATTCATACTATAAAAAGGTGAGAGGAGGGCGTAGTATGGATGAGAAAATATTGGAGCTGGTGGAGCAGTATGATCTGGAGATAACCGGCAGCCATCGGGGAAGGGGCGCTTATCATTTTACGACTCCCCAGGGATTGCGGATATTGAAAGAATATCACAGCAGCGCCGGAAAATTGATGGATGAACAGGAATACAAAGAGAATCTGATACGGCAAGGCTTTCCTCTGGTAGACGAATACGTTAGAACGAAAGAAGGTTCTTATTTTGTTCAGGACCGTTACCGGGTTGTATATGTGATGAAGAAATATTTTCAGGGCGAAGAATGTAATATACGGAAAAAGGAGGAGATTTATCAGGCAAGTGAAAATCTGGGGCGGCTGCACAAAGCGTCCAACGCGTGTCCGGTCAGCCGCAGGCTGCAGAACCAGTACCGGCCGTTCAATTTTCAATTCGCGAGAAAAACGAGGGAACTGAGAAAAATTTATCGCTATGTATGCGGCATCGGTCAGAAAAATCCTTATGAGCGCCAGTTCGCCAACTGTTTTCCGATCTATCTGAAGCAGGCGGACCGGGCGATGGTCCGGATGGAATCGCTTCCGCCCGAGGCGCTGGAGCCGGGGATCATCCACGGGGATTACAACCAGCACAATGTCCTCCGGACGAGAGACGGGATCGCTACAGTAAATTTTGATAATTTCGGCTACAATTCCCAACTGCTGGACCTCCATCATTTTCTGCGCAAGATCCTGGAAAAAAATGATTTTTCGATGGAATACGCGTATGAGGTCATCAGCGGATACAGCAGCGTGGTCGGGCTGCGCGCGACCGACTACCAGCTGCTCTATTGCCTGCTGTCTTATCCGGATAAATTCTGGAAGGTGTCGAATCATTATTTTAATGGGAAAAAGGGGTGGATCTCGCCGAAGCGGATGGAGAAATTGAACGATCTGATCGTCCAGAATGAGGCGAAAGAAAAATTTCTGGAGGATTTTCAAAAAGAATTTCTCTAACGCTTTCTTTTTCCGGTAAAATGTAGTAAAATATACACAGAAAAAAGTAAAGGAGGATGCGCCGATGGGCTATCGGGAAACGTATCAGGAATGGCTGGATAATCCATATTTTGATGAAGATACAAAAGCGGAACTGCGGGCCATTGCGGATGATGAGAATGAGATAAAAGAACGGTTTTATACGGATCTGGAATTTGGAACGGCGGGACTGCGGGGAATTATCGGAGCCGGGATCAACCGGATGAATATTTATGTGGTTCGCCGGGCGACTCAGGGGCTTGCCAATTATATCAAAAAGCAGGGCGGGGCGGACAAAGGCGTCGCGATCGCGTTTGACTCGCGCCATATGTCGCCGGAGTTCGCGGATGAGGCGGCGCTGTGCCTTGCGGCAAACGGGATCCGCGCGTACCGGTTTGAGTCGCTGCGGCCTACGCCGGAGCTGTCGTTCGCTGTCCGTGAGCTGGGCTGCATTGCCGGCATCAATATTACAGCAAGCCACAATCCGCCGGAATATAACGGCTATAAAGTATATTGGGAGGACGGCGCGCAGTTCACGCCGCCGCATGATCAGGGAGTGACGGCGGAGGTTCTTGCGATCACGGATCTTTCCAGGGTAAAGACGATGGGAAAGGAAGAGGCGGTAGCCGCCGGGCTTTATGTGACGATCGGGGCTGAGATCGACGATAAGTATATCGAGCAGGTCAAAGCGCAGGTGATTCATCATGACAGCATCCAGGCGGTTCAGAACGATCTGAAGATCGTCTATACGCCGCTTCACGGCACAGGAAATCTTCCGGTCCGCCGTGCGCTGAAAGAGATCGGGTTTGAACATGTCTACGTCGTGCCGGAACAGGAACTGCCGGACGGGGACTTCCCGACGGTCAGTTATCCGAACCCGGAGGCAGCGGAAGCGTTCGCGCTTGGGCTGGAGCTTGCGGAAAAGGTCGGCGCGGATCTGGTGCTGGCGACCGACCCGGATGCGGACAGGCTTGGCGTTTATGTCAGGGACAGAGTTTCCGGGGAATACATTCCGCTGACCGGCAATATGTCTGGATCGCTGCTGGCGGATTATGTCGTCGGGCAGAGAAAAGCAAGGGACGGCGGTCTGCCTGCGGACGGCGCGATTGTCAAGTCGATCGTCACGTCCAATCTGGTGGACGCCATCGCGGAAGGATATGGGGTGCGCCTGATCGAAGTATTGACAGGGTTTAAGTTTATCGGTCAGCAGATCCTGAATTTTGAGCAGACCGGAAAGGGAACATACCTGTTCGGTCTTGAGGAGAGCTATGGGTGCCTGATCGGCACTTACGCGAGAGATAAAGATGCGGTTTCCGCGTCGGTGGCGCTCTGTGAGGCAGCCGCCTACTACAAAACGCAGGGGAAAACGCTCTGGGACGCGATGATCGATCTTTACGACCGGTACGGATATTATCTGGATGCGGTCAAATCCATAGGGCTTGCCGGGATCGAGGGACTCGCGAAGATCAAAGCCATTATGGACGAGCTGCGCTCCAATACGCCCGCGCAGGTGGGAGGATATCAGGTGCTGTCGGCGAGGGATTATCTGGAAGGGACGATCACGGATCTTGCCACAGGAGACGTCCGGTCTACCGGTCTGCCGGGATCGAACGTATTGTATTATGATATGGAAGATGGCGCGTGGCTGTGCGTGCGTCCGTCCGGAACGGAACCGAAGGTGAAGTTCTACTATGGCGTGAAAGGGACATCCCTGGATGACGCGAAGAAGAAATCAGAAGCGCTGGGAGAACAGGTACTTGCCCTGATCAACCGGATGCTGTAAGATCGTTTTGTCAGAAATTAAAAAAAGGGAGACGGGAATTGCTGCCGGCAGGCAGCGGTTCCCGTTTCCCTTTTTTTGCGCCGTATCCGGCGCTTTATGGATCAAATATGTGAAATTCCAAGCCGGAGCGCATTGAGGACGGCGAGGAGGGCGACGCCGACGTCGGCGAATACCGCCATCCACATATTGGCAAGACCAAGCGCGACAAGGAGAAGGACCAGCAGTTTGACGCCGAGGGAAAAGAGGATATTTTCCATGATAATTTTCCTGGTGCGCCGCGCGATCCGGATGGCGGTCGCCAGCTTGCCCGGCTCATCCGTCATGAGGACGACGTCCGCGGCTTCGATCGCGGCGTCCGACCCAATCCCGCCCATGGCGATCCCGACATCCGCCCGTGCGAGAACCGGCGCGTCGTTGATCCCGTCGCCGACAAAGGCGATCTTCCCGGCGGAAGGCTGGGCGGAGAGCCGTTCAATGTGCGCCAGCTTATCCTGTGGAAGCAGGTTTCCGTATGCTTCCGGAATGGAAAGCGTCCGCGCTACCCCCTCGGCACATTCCTGCCGGTCGCCGGTCAGGAGGATCAGGCGGGAAACACCAGCCTGTTCAATGGCGGCGAGCCCTTCCTTCGCGCCCTCCTTGATCTGATCCGCGATCGTGATGGAACCGTAAAAGGTCTTTCCGACAGCGACATAGACGACGGTATAGGGAGAAGGATTTACAATATACGGAATACCGTTTTCTTTCATCAGCAGTGCATTTCCGGCATAGAGGACGCCGTCTTCGGTGACTGCCGCGATCCCCTGACCGGAGCGTTCTTCCACTGACTGGATATAGGACGCGGTAAGGGGCGCGCGGTTTGCCTCAAGGATCGAACGGGCGATCGGATGCGTGGAATTGATCTCAGCGTAAGCGGCTGTCCGGAGCAGTTGTTCTTCCGTGATCCCCTGCGCGGGAAGCAGCTGTTCCACGACAAAGTTCCCTTTTGTCAGCGTGCCCGTTTTGTCAAAAGCGACGACGTCCAGCTGCGCCAGAAGCTCCAGATAGTTGCTTCCTTTTACCAGGATCCCGTTGCGGGACGCAAGGCCGATCCCGCCGAAAAACCCGAGCGGAATGGAGATCACAAGCGCGCACGGGCAGGACACGACCAGAAAGGAGATGGCGCGGTAAAACCATCGGGTGAAATTCCCAACGATCAGCGGAGGGACGATGGCAAGCAGCAGAGCGGCGCATACGACGACGGGCGTGTAAATCCTGGCGAACCGGGTGATAAATTTTTCTGTGGGCGCTTTCTGCTCGGACGCTTCCTCGATCAGATTCAGGATACGGGTGGAAGTCGATTCCTCCAGCGTATTCGTGACGTTCGCGACCAGGCGGCTGCTGAGGTTGACAGAGCCGCTCAGAAGCGGATCGCCGGCGCGTACCGTCCGCGGGAGCGATTCCCCGGTCAGCGCGGATGTGTTCAGCTGGCTTTCCCCCTCCAGCACAACGGCGTCCACCGGTATTTTTTCGCCGGGCTTGATCAGTATGGTATCGCCGACCCGCAGCTGATCCGGCGTCACCACCCGGACGTCCGCGCCGTCTTCCATAAGATTGGCGTGATCCGGGTTCATATCCATCAGCGCCTCAATGGACGACCGGGACCGTTCTACAGCTTTATCCTGAAAATATTCCCCGATCTTATAAAACAGCATGACGGCGACCGCTTCCGGATATTCCTGAATGATCAGCGCGCCGATCGTGGCGATGCTCATCAGAAAATTCTCGTCAAATAATTCGCCGCGCCGGATCGTCTCGATCGACTCCCGAAGAATATCAAAGGAAATAAGCACATAAGCGAGAACGTAGAGCACGATGGTTCCGGCGTTGGGCAGAAATCCGGCGGAAGCGGCAAGAAATACGAGAAGACCGACTCCGGTCATGATCCATGAAAGCCGGGATGATCCTTCCCCGCAGCCGTCCCCGCACTGGCAGCCGCACGCTTTCGGCTCCGCGTGATCACATGGATCGGCATGGTTGTGGTGAAAATGATTCTCAGACATCGTTAATCCTCCTTTATTCGGTCACATGGGCAAGGCCCTGGTCAAAAATATGCTTGATATGCGCGTCGTCCAGAGAATAGTAGACGACCTTTCCTTCGCGCCGGTAACGGACCAGTTTGGCTGTTTTCAGGACGCGGAGCTGATGGGAGATGGACGACTGGCTCATATTGAGCAGGGCGGAAATATCGCATACGCACATTTCAGATTCAAAAAGCGCGCATAGGATCCGGACCCGGGTCGTATCCCCGAATACCTTGAATAATTCGGCGAGGTCGTACAGCGTTTCTTCGGGCGGCATGTTCGACCGGGCAGACGCGATGACGTCCTCGTGGATGACGGTTGTGTCACATTGTTCCTGCGCGGAAAATTGCTGGCTCATATGCAGCCTCCTTTTTTTAATTTCAATATATGAATATATGTTCATATATAATAATATGACATGATCTCGATCTTGTCAAGACCAAACAGAACATCCGGCGAAAAATATTTGGTTGCCCGCTGCGCCCCGCAGGAAAGTATGTATAATAAAAACGCCAAAAAAATAAAAAATGAGAAGGAGAAAACAAAAATGAGAAAGACAGAGAAACAGGGAAAAAGAACAGGCGTAGGGGCAGGAAAGTTTTGCTGCGGGGCAATCCTGCTCATTCTTTTCTGGCTCGCGGGCGCGGGATCCGCGCAGGCGGACGAGACAGGGACAGCGGTTGTCGACGGATGGCGGTATGAACTTCACGAGGACGGCACGGCAATGCTTGCTGAAATCGGTCAGGAAAGCGAAGTCATCATCCCGGAACGGATCCGGTATGAAAACCGGTCCTACGAAGTGACGGAACTGAAAAAGGAGCTCTGCTTTGGAAATAAGAGAATAGAAAAAGTAGAATTTCCGGATTCGATCCTCCGATTGCCGAATGACGCGTTTTACCAGTGCAGGAATCTGAGACAGGTGCGGTTTCCCGGAAAGTTAAAGCGGATCGGCGCAAGGTGCTTTTATCAGTGTTTCAGCCTGGAAGAGATCCTGCTCCCGGATTCGGTCGAAGAAGTGGGAAAGGATGCGTTCAATCTGTGCATTGACGTGCGGCGGCTTCACCTGTCGAGGGCGCTGCGTTCGATCGGCGCAGAGGCGTTTCAGGGAAGTTCCTGGATCACGGAACTGGAACTGCCCGCGCGGCTTGAAACGATCGGCAACAACGCGTTTCGCTATTGTTTTAACCTGAGCCGCTATTATGTGGAAAGCGGGTCTTTGTATTTTACGGCTGTGGACGGGGTCCTGTTTAACAGGGATCGGACGGAGCTGGTCGCGTATCCGGCAGGAAAGGAAGAGGAAGAATACCAGATTCCGAACGGCGTGCGCGTGATCAGCGACACAAGCATGGGATTTCAGGACAGCATTGAATCCAACGGCGTATTGAAACGGCTCTATGTACCCAATTCCGTCAATGAAATTTCGGATCGGGTTCTTTTTGGACAGTCCGTTGTCTTATATGGAAGAAACGGTTCTTACATTCACCGCTACGCGACAGAACACGGACTTTCCTTTACCGCGGTCTCCGTCGGTCATATCCCGATCGGAAGCGCGGCGTCGGCAGTTCCGCGGGAAGAACCGGAGGCAGAGCGCCAGCCGGACGGGGAAGCGGTTGCCCGGGACCGGGACGGCGAGGAAGAACCGGCGGTTCCGGCAAAAATTGTTTTGAAAAAGGGAAAGAAAAACAGAAAGAAGATCACGCCGGAGCATCTGGAAAAAGACGCGGCGGTCACGTTTCGGATCCGGAACAAAAAGATCGCGACGGTTTCCGGTAAAGGGATGATAACGGGAAAGAAAAAGGGAAAAACGAAGCTGATCGTCCGCGTCCGGCAAAACGGCGAAAACTATCGGCTTGTCGTAAAGATTATTGTGAAGTGAGAAAGCCGATTTAATCTGCGGGGAGCCTCTCCTTTATTAGCGATTTTTTCTATTTCAACAATTTAATTTACAAAATTTGTAAATTGAAATTGTTATGGAAAAATGATATGAAAATTATAAGAGATTTAATTTTAAATTATCCTTTATTATATGGAGATATTTTCCTATTTCACGATTATTCAAATAATATAGAAAATGTTAATAATATGGAATAAATATGTGCTATTTTGAATGAAATCGGAGAAAATTTGAGATATATTATGGATAAGTAATTATGTAATTATGTGGGAGTCGAATATTCCTATATTGGCATATCTTGTAGAAACACAGATTTTTATGGAACGGAGGAAAGAAAGAATGAAAGCGATGAAAAGGGGATTCGCGCTGGTTGTAGCAGCTACGGTTTTGGTCAATGGAGTTCCTGTGCTTGCCGAAGCAAAACCAGCAGTAGTGCAGAAGAAAGTTGTGTTGTATTTGAATGGGACCGAGACGGAAAAAAAGGTGACATTGCAGACAAAAAACAGCAAGGGCTATAAAGTAAGTTTTAAGAGCAGCAAGCCCGCAATTGCCACTGTTACAGCGAAGGGAGTCGTAAAAGCGAAAAAAACCGGCGAGATGGTTGTCACAGTGAAATTCGAAAGGGAAAAGACAATTATATCGAAAAAGGTAAAAGTAGAAGTTAAGAAAAAAGCAGTTGCCTCAATATCAGAGGGAAAGCTGTCCGTTGTCCAGACAGGTAATAAAACCATTCAGCTTGACAGTACCGTTCCGTTTGATGAAGAGAATCCGATTGTTGTCTCCAAAGGAAGCAATACGTTAAATGCAGCTATTTTGTATTCGGAAGACAGAAGTTCAGCAACTATTACATTGCCGATGTCTATTCGGAAGGGCGAGTATCAGGTGACTGTCGGAGAACAGACCGCTCTGCTGAACGGAGAAGTAGCAGTTGCAACGAAGATTGAGATTGACAACAGGTTTAAACTTAATGCAGCAGCGCTGTCTGATTATGTAACGGGCGGTTATATCAAATATCGTGTTTTCGATCAGTTTGGAGGAGATTTGACGAAAGAAACTCATGTTTCCGTATACTCCAGTATGGGAACACCCTCTATTGACCCAAGAAGCGGACTTATCAGTATTATGGACGGGACAATAGGGGAAGGGAACTCTATATTCCGTCATTACCAGTTGGGGAACAAAGTTAACGTCACTGTGAGAACAGATGAAGGCATAAGCTGTACGCAGGATTGTGTTATGAGTGATATGTCAGTGGCAACAGAGATGTCGGTGGCGGAGGTATATAATCCGGAAGGAATGATCCTGACAGATGCTTTCAATGGAATAGATGAATTTTATGTATTATTAAATGTAAAAGACCAGTATGGAGAGGTATATACAGATGCAAATGATCCCTTCACGCAAAAGATATTGAATACATTGGATGTTACATTCTTTCCTAATAATACAAATCTGGTTATGGATGACAATAACAAGACCGATATGGATTATAAACACAGCGTCTTTGTTACCGTAAATAAGGAGGGTCAGGATTACATCGCATTGAAACTGGGAGTGGAATCCGATACAAAAGCAAAAGTGGGAACAGCCAGTCTTCGTTTATTCGGATGCTGCTCGTATAAGATGAACACAGAAGATATTACAGTTGCTTATGGAACAACCGTAGATAAATTCAGCGCAGAACCAGTTGATGAAGTCGTTCTGGGGGAAGATGCAGAATTTGATTATGAAGCTTTGGATGCCTATGGACAACCGGTAACGGAACTGGCTTCCCTGAAAGAATTATTGAGAAATGACGACAGAAGTCTCACTGATTTTGGAAAAGATTTCAAGTTCGTAAAAGAGGGGGAAAGCATAAAGCTTTATCGAAGAAGTGATGCTATTAATCAGAATCAGGTTGGCTTTGCTCATACAATGGTAATAACCAAAACACACCAGGCATGTTCCATTACTTATAATCTGATGGCAAAAGCAAGACCTACCTATGTAACAGGTTACCATGGAAAGGTCATGAATACCCTGAGCAACACATCTGTTGTTTTTGAAACCAGATATTTCGATTTTGCCGATCAGTATGGACGAACCATGAATATTGATGATGTATATACCTATGTGAACCAGTTCAGACTGAAAGTTGAAGGAAGTAACGAGGATTATTCCATACCGGGAGATGGTACGCTGATGCTAGCTTCAAACGGTACCAGAACGGTAACCCCGACTTTTACTACGGGCTCCAGACCATTGATTTTTAAACTGGTATCTTCAACCGGAGTGGATATTACAGATGGAGTATACAAAGAGTATGAGAATAACAGGCAGTTTGATGTACTCAACAAGACTTATTCAGAGAGCAGCGCTTATCGCACAAATATGTCTGTTTTGAAATTCAGTTCTTTTAAAAATTTTGAACTTGAAACGATACCGTTATTATATGCCGGTTCAGAAGAAGGAAATGTATATGCATTTGATTTGAAGCTTTATGGGATTTATCAGGGCAAGAGAATAGAAATTCCAAATGATCCGGAGTATTATAGTGTGGTTTTGCCGACGGCTGCCGATTTAGAATATGATGATGGTAATCAGAAACCGGGTCTTGCTTATGCGGAGGGAACCGGGAAATTATATTCTACTTTTGAATATGGACAAGGAGAAACAGGGAAAGATGATTTCTACATGGGTACAGATCAGGTAAAAGAACTGGAAAGAACCATTGAAATAGTAATTGGCGGCCAGAATACCCAGGTGATCAGGCAGACAGTGAAAATATCCAAGGAAGCGCCCAAAGTTGTGGGAATCACCTTGCGTTATCCGATTGATTATACACCTGATACAAGTAAGAGAGGACGTATTATTGACGGGCAATTCAAAATATCTTCGTCCGTATTGAATTCGGATCCGTCCATGATGTTCCGAAATTGTATGGACGTTACGGATCAATACGGTGCAAGTACTACAGGAGATAAGCAGACAGAACTGGATGTTACCAGCCTCACTCCTCGATTTTTTGTCAATGATATTGAAGTGGAGCAGGGGGTGAAATCATCGAGGATTGTGAAACATAATGGGACGATAACGCCGGAGTTTACTGGTTTTCAGGCAGGAGACACCTTTACTCTTACTTATTCCTTTGGCACCGGCACACAAGCTGCAATGGAAATTGTTGTCTATTAAGGAGAGAGCGAATTATGAGAAAAACAGGAAGAAAGATCATAGGTCTTTTGCTTGTAGCGTGTATGACGGGAAGCAGCTTTTTTGGCATTGGAACCCAGTCTGTGACTGATGTGGTACAAGCGGCCACAGACAGTGAAATAAATATTCAGATCAAACCGGATGCAGAGACATTTGTCAATGGCGGATCTGTAGATTTTAATGGAAACAATGAAAGCCAGATCCTGATTGGAAGAAAACGATATTTCTTCTCCCGGTATGACCTGGGCAAGGTAAAAGAACAGATTCAGAACAACAGCATGATCGTGGCAAAGATGGAACTGGTATCAACGATTACCGGAACTACTACCAATGTGGCTACCGTCCATATTATGACGGATCACAGTTGGGCAGACGGCGACCTGTCACAGCTTACCTATCGGAATATGGAAGGCAAGTGGAAAGACGAAGTCATTGTTGCCGAGCAAGGAGCGGGCACTGGATGTGAGCTCCGCATGGACGTAACAGGGAGTTATGAAGAGTTAGGGTTTGATACTTCTTATCCTAATAAGCTTTCTTATGCTGTTACTGCAAGCGGCAGTGACGGATATGATAAATCTCTTCTGGATGAGGAGGGTATGTCGCTTGTCTGGGATTCTACATATCTTGATGTAACTCTGATCCCAAACACGGAGGCAAATATCGCGGAGAAAAACATGAATTCCCTGAAACGTGCATCTGCCATGCTTGCGCAATTATATAACGGGAGAGTTCTCTATGAAGATATAGAATTGCCGACATCCACATATGGAGTTGATACTATTGAATGGAAATCTACCAATTCAGAATACATTACAGACGACGGACATGTGACAAGACCTGATGTGGATGCCATTGATGATGCATATGTAACTATGATCGCCACATTCAGAAAGAATGATCAGCTGCTTAAAAAAGAAGTTCGTTTCATTGTTGCACAGATGATGCCCTATATTTATCCTACAAAGGATGGTTATGTATTTAACGGAAATGCCAGCGGAATGACGCAGGATGATACAATGGATCATATCGGCAACCCAAACAATGGATTAGGAACCAACTATCAGGAAATCGCAGCTGGTCGTAACAGAATCGGTATCATAGAAATACCGTTGGATGATATTGATCCTACCGCGTCGAATGTGGTCATGCACTATACAGGTTTTGGGGGCAATGAAATTACTGCAAACATTTATGTTGCCGAAAAAAGAGATCCCAGCAAGGATGAAGATCTAGGACAGGAAACAGGGGAAACGATTTTTAATGAAGTGAACTACAGGTGGAAAGAAAATAAGACCGGAACTACCATTACCATGCACAAGAAAGACGTCGCTGGTACCGTTGATCTGACCGATGTCCTGATAAAAGAAAAGCGAAGCGGAAAAGATAAGGCTATTTTGATCATTTATCTTACCAGTGAGGATGCAGGGTCCATTTGTTCGAGCCGTGGTGACGGAAGGAAAGCCCCATACATTATATGTGAGAATTTGCCGGTAGAAAACCGTTTTGAAAAGGTTGCTTCCGATCTCAAATACTTGGATGGAATGACATCTTTTGAGGATTTTGAATTGCCGGTTTCTTATGGAAACGGAATTGACGTTGAATGGAGCAGCGGCAACAATGATGTACTTGAAGTTATTCAGGATGAGGATAAGGCAATTGTCAGAGTACATCGGCCGGGCAAGGATTCTCTACAGGACGCGATGGTGCTTTTGAGCGCCAAAATGATTTACCGATACGATACATCGCAAACAATGATTAAGGATTTCATTGTGAATATTCCGAAAGAGCAGGAATATGGCGCAGACCAGAGACAGTCTCTTCATAACCTGATTCAGTATGGACGTAAAACACTGCAGAAGGAAACCAATGTTAAGCCACAGAATAGCCGTATAAAACCGACAGTGGACGAAAACGGCGTAGCCGTAGAGGCTGGAGATCTGGGTGTTCTGTCCAAGGAGGCAGGAGACGCTTTCAGCAAAGTATTAGACGAAGCAGATGCAGAGACAGAGGAAACAAAATACTTCTCTCAGATGCAAAGAATTATACGATATGGCTATGAGTTTATGAATTCCGGACTTTGGGACAACGGAATTTATAAAACGAAATACAAGAATTACCAGTTGTATTACAATGAGGGAAATGAACTTTGGTACTCCGAGTGGAGATCTATGCTGAGAGCATATCTGTGGAAAGCAAATGCCGCGCTGCTGGTTGAGCCGGAAATGTATCCTCAGAGCGCAAAGGATGCCTTACAGGTACAGATTGATCGGGCTGAGAAGGCTCTGGCAGGCGAATTGCATTACGGTTATAACATGAACCGTGCATTCAACAAAGCATTCGATGATGAAATATTGAGGACTACATTGACTGCATATGTGCGGATCAATCGGTTCAATCGGGAGCAGTGGGGTCTTTATGATGCTACAGAGTGGTACCGTGACCAGAATATACTGATGGATGCATTTTATTCTGAACGTGCGGAGAGCGTTTACGAAGGTACCGTTCAGAGAAACTCCTGGAGAACAGATAAGCAGCTGTTGACGGACAATAACTCCTTTGCCTTTATTCAGGGCGATTTGTCAAAGAGAAAATCAGATGATATCTATTCCGCGGCATTTGAAGCATACGGTACCGGTGATCAGGGCGCGTTTGAGGAAATGAACGATGTGCCGGACTATTCCTTTGAACAGATCGGCGCATTTGTAACAGAAGTATCTCAGGACTGTGCGCTCAATAATATTGTTGCAATTGATGATGTTGAGAAAAACAAAAAGAGTATCAAGATTGACTTTAAACCGCCCAATGGCGGAAACAATACCATCAATATTACCGATACGGTACTGCAGAGAATTGAGGATGGCAAAGATTTAGTGACACTGGAATTTCAGTCAAGAGATTTGACGAAAGTGATTGATAAGCGTTCTGGATATAAGAGACGGAACGATAATCTGCCGCCTATCCGACTGACGTATCGTATGGTCAGCACCCAGCAGTTCAAAGATAAGTATGAGGATTTTCTTGGCAAGGAAAAGAACTGGCTGACAGATGCGAAAGGATATCGTGGTGATATCAGCAATGCGGAGCCGGGCGAGTATGCCCAGGATAAGCTGGATGCTGCGAATGGGGCTCTGGCAGAACTGGAGCAGAGTTATGCTGATAATTTTGCTTTTGGTAATTATGAGGAAATCGGCAAAGCAATGGTCAAACTAGATGATGCTATCATTGCTATGCGAGATTCCGTTGCTTTGTCCACTGAAATCGATCCGGAGTCAAATCTTTTCTTTAATCAGGAAGAATGGGCGGAGATCGAGCAGAGGATTAAAAATGATACAGATTTAAAAAGCTTTTACGAGGCAAATAAAAAAATTGCTGACCAGTCTCCATCATTGGAAGCATACAAAGAACTCTATCAGGATCTTGGGGACACCTCTCTTGAAGGGATTAAAGCAAGAGATGAAAAGTACCGCATTTGGGCTGGAAAAAGTAACTTGGGATTAACGGCGCCGAAAGGTACAAAGCAGGCATATATGACCATTGAACTGCCTTCTATGGAAAACGATGAAGATTCCGATGGATACGCCGGACACGTATGGGTTGATGATATCACGTTATCACCAAGTACAGTAACGGAAAAAATAACGGTAGTAAACAACAATTTTGAGCGAGGAACCGGAATTCATGTTAATGGATGGACATTTTCAGGAAAAGGAAATGCCATTGGGAGATGGGAAGTAAATAACGCCAATCTGGCATCGAATGGAAGATGTTCCATCTACATGGAAAATCCGGACTCAAAGAGCAGCGGCGTCTGGATCTCTGACCCATTTGATATGCCGGCAGACTCCTATAGTATGTCTGTGAATGTAAAGCAGCATGCAAAAATGATCAATGGAGTGATTTTCACCATGCATTATTTGAATGCCGATGGCGAGGAGATCGGTACTCCGAACAGTCATACGATAAACGATGTGGGTAATGTAAAGTTGATGAACGGAATCAGTTGTTATTCTTATAACACTTTGTATCAGGCGTGTACAATTGCCTATCTGGTTTCAAAAGATAAGATGTATGCCGAAAAGGCAAAATATGCGATGTTCCATTATTTAGCAGAGAGCTGCCAGGGATTCCGTGGATGGACGATTATGCATGCGAGACCAGCATATGGAGATGTATACGGAGCTGTCCAGATCGGACGAAGCCTCAATACCATGGGAAGCTGCATTCCTATTATTAGGCAGGCGGGTGTTTTGTCAGAAGCAGATGAGGCAGAACTTATCCGCCTAGGGCAGATGCATATTGACGGCTGCAGTGAGGTTCGTGATCTGAATCTGCTGACTCCAAGAGAGGCCGCCGATAATACAAGCAACTGGGAATTTGATATGGTTCATGGATCTGCGATGTTTGCTATGGCATTCAGTCAGCATAAAGATATGAAATTGGCAAAGAGATATATTTTTAATGGAACTCATTTCATTAAAGGACAGCTGCTTGAAAATATGCGGGACGGCGTATGGCCGGAGTCTATTCGTTATCACGGAGCATTTTTAGGGAAGATGGCTATTTATGCCAAAGTATGTAAAGTGGTTATGAATAAAGACTTCTGGACGGATCCGGAGTTTTCTCTGACGGATAGCTTCAAATATTATGTGATGGTGCAGACGCCGCCATATGCAAAGGGGAATGTTGCAACGCCGCCGTTTGGAGACCATACATTAACCAGCGGTTCAGAAATGAGCTGGCTTGGATATTATTGGGATACCGTCTATGATTATGATAAAGAGCTAGGTACACAAATGTATGAAACCTGGGTACGGGCGGGACGTCCATCAATTGAAACCGCAGCGGAAGATAATTTGTTCCAGAACTTCTTCGGACGCGGGGAATTTCCGGGAGGAGCCAAAGCCTATGAAGGTTCTTTGAACCTGAAATCCAATGATTTTGCGAAGAAATTTGGACTGTTTGTTTTCCGCAGCAACTTTGGTGATAAGGAAAAGGAGAGTTACCTTGCGACGGTAATGAATCCGAAGGAAATCGGGCACGGTCATCCGGATCAGACTTCCTTTATCATGTACGCTGATTCTGTTCCATTAGTAATTGATCTTGGCATTGGAAATTACTGGGCAGCAAACAAGAACCTGGTGCGTTCCAGTGGTTCACATTCCATGGTTTCGTATAAAAACGGTGCGGACAGTGTTCGCGACAGCCTTGGAACCACGGAATTGAAGAGCTGGTATACATCTGATAAGATGGATATGATTGAAGGATCGACAGGGAGCAGTATTAAGACGGATGGGGCGATTACCAGAACTTTAAATTTTATTAAAGACGGGTTTGAAGCGTATGTGATCTGGGATCGGGTTACTGGCGCAACTATGGGGACGAGATGGTCGCTGCCGTTATTGACAGAGACTGCGCTTCCGAAAACAATGGATGGGAATAAAATAAGAGCGGATGGATTCGGAGATATCAACCTTGATATTATAATGCTGGAGGGAAATACGGATACTTATCAAGTACAGTCGATCATTCCGGAGGGCGAATATCCGAATCGTCAGGGATATTCAAGACCTATCTCTGACATTATCCATATTGACAACGATTTGAATGATAACTATCTGACCGTACTGTTCCCTCAGAACAGCAGACGTGGAACATTGCATACGCAAGAGATTGATTTGCCAACGAAAAACGAGAGATTAAAAGTATACAAATTGACACACAGTGGCGGAACTTCGGTCTATGTCATTACAAATGACAGCAAGGTTGCCGAGACGGTGACGCTTGGTACTGACGTACAGAATCTCAGTGAGATCAATGGCAGCATCTACAAAGGAGGAGTCGTTACCGTGCCCGGTAATTCCATGATGCTTCTGACAACCAATGTCGCTGTTGAAAATGGGAACGGCAATGGAAACGAGCCTGGCGAAAGTGCCAGCCAAGGCAGTGGCGGCGGTGGAGGGTCCATGATGATTGCGCCTCCGGCAGATTCCGGCAATGATAGTTCTGACAGTTCCACTGGAAACGAATCGAATGGCAGCAGTACCAACGGAAGCCAGTTTGTGGCAAAAGAGAAAACCAACAGACTCACATTAAAAGGAAAGATCAAATTCAAGATTGAAAACAGCGAATTGGCAGACAGCATTACTTATACATCCGGTAATATGAAGGTGGCGAAAGTCAGCAAAGACGGATATATAACTGGAAAGAAGAAAGGAAAAGCGGTCATTACCGCCGTCTTGTCCCGCAATGGAGAGACAACGTCGGTATCCACAACTGTTGTTGTAAACAAACCGGTAATGACAAAAACATTAACGGTAAGGAAAAGAGCGACAAAGAGAATAAAAGCCCGTTATATAACCGGGGCAGATAAAATCACATATAAGTCTTCCGACAAAAATATTGTCAGAGTTTCCTCTAAAGGAAGAAAAGTAAGGGGAATCGAGAAAGGCGAAGCCGTAATTACAGTAACGGTAAAAGCCGGTAAGTTGAAAACAGTCAGAAAAGTAAAAGTGACAGTGAAGTAGAGGAGGACAAAAATGAGAACGATAATGAAAAAAATAGTTGCGATATCCACCGCTACTATGATGCTGATTACCGCAGGCGCCATTCCTGCCAAAGGGAAAGAAAACATCGGCTGGGAACTGATATATGATATCAATGAGCAGGTCGTCAATCCCTGGGGCTTGGGCAACGACCGCGTAAACGGAAACGGAAATGATGATGGTACCAATCGTGTGAGTTCTCAGGAATCGCCATGGACAGCCACGTTATTGACCGCAGATGTAATCACGACAGAACCGTGCCTTGGGATGTTCGTGGATGTCGCTGTGGAAGGAAATACAGAATATAGGGTTGAATATGATCTGGCAGGTTCTTTTGCAGGTACGGAAAATGCGGGCTCGCCAAAAGGCTGTTATCTGAATCACAGTGAGTGGGATACTATGATCAAAACGAGATACGTAAATGATATGGGGTTAAATCAGGTACTTTCACTGACAGATGGAGGAACAACCACACAGGTGCAGGAGTTTACCACCCATGAGAGTGCGGAAGTACTGCGGCTGCAATTTAATTTGCGAAGAGTCGGCGCTTCTGAGACAGTGACCATCAGCAATGTGAAAGTTTATAAGTCTGTGCAGCCAGACAGTGGGATTACATCTGTGGACGGAGCGGAACTGCAAGGGTCAACAATCATAGTGAATGCGCAGGATACCGTAGCCTGTTTCAAAGGGAAGGTTGTTGCAGAGCCGCTTGATGCAGAGATCACCGTTTATAAGGACGAGACCAGAGGAGAGATTCTGTCCGATGAAGAACGCATTGAAGATGGCTGTGTTGTGGAGATATCTGCAGAGGGATATACAACCAGCAGCTATATCATTCAGTTCTCTGCTGAACTGGTCTTACAGGGTTTGACTGCTGAATTTAAACAGGCATTTGAAGCATGGGCAGAAAAAGAAAAGAAAAATTACAGCAATATTACAGATAATTATACTTTTCCCGACATTGACATGCTGGAAAGCCAGGTATTATCCGAGGCAGCTGTTCGCTATAATCTCACATTAGAGTGGGTCTCCGGCAATCCGGATGTTATATCAGATACGGGGATTCTAAATGGCGCGATCAGCCAGGATACGGATGTAGTCATGACCGCCAGACTGAAAAAGGATGATCGATATAGCGAAGCAGAAACAATAACGATTCATGTTGTAGGAGGGTCTGGTTCCACCCTGGAGCAGGATACCGCAGTGGTTGATGCGGATATTGACGCGTTGAACGATAGAATGAATCTGGTAAAAACAGTGCGGAAGAACATCATCTTACCAGGTCAGGGCAACAACGGTTCTACCATAACATGGGCAACATCGGATTCTTCTGCTCTTACGGCGGACGGTGTTGTAACCCGGAGTTTCGAAGATAAGAAAGTAACGCTGACAGCAACAGTGACATACAGATCAGTGGAAAAAGAAGTTATATATGAGATAACGGTATTGAAAGCCGAGGGATGGACTCTTGATTTTGATACAGACAACCTGATTGCCAATCCGTGGAAAAACGGAAACGATAAGGCAAGTGGAAATGGGGACGATGACGGTACGAACCGTGTGAGCTCTCAGGAGGCACCGTGGACCGCTACCTTGACAGTTGCCAGTGTGTTGACAGAAGAGCCATGCTTGGGTATGTACGTTGATATTAATGTAGAGCCAGGGATGCTGTACAGAGTGGAATATGAATTAGAGGGTTCCTATAAAGCGACTGCGAGCGCCCGTACTCCAAAAGGTTGTTATGTGAACCACAGCGAATGGGATGCCGGGAACAGCAGAGTTGTAAATCTAACTAATCTGAATCCGGTAGAAGAATTGTCGCTCGGAAAAAATCACAGACAGACAATGGAGATTGTTACTAGCGGGAACACTGCTGTTTTGCGGCTTCAATTTAACCTGAGACGGGTCGGCGCGTCTGAAACAGTGACCATCCGCAATGTCAAAGTATACAAATACAAGAAACCTTCCAGTGTTATCACTGCAGTGGACGGTGCACAGCTGCAGGATGGTGCGATTGTTGTAGATGAACTGGTATCAGCAGCAACTTTAAAATCTATGATCACAACATCGCCGGAAGACGCAGAGATCACCGTATTCCGTGATGAGAACAAAAACGTAGCATTGTCAGATGGAGACACTATTGCGGAAGGCTGCGTTGTTGAGATTTCCGCGGATGATTATGTAAGCAGCGACTATATGATCAAGATATCTCCGAAGATTGTCCTTCAGGGGCTGGCAGACGAATTTAAACGGGCGTTTGCAGCATGGGCTCAGAGAGAGAAGGAACGCTACAGCAATATCACGGATCCCTATGTATTCCCTGATGTTGCGGCGTTGGAAAGTGACGTGCTGACAGAGGCAGCCAGACGCTACAATATAACAGTGCAGTGGAGCTCCGGAAATCGCAACATCATTTACGACAACGGCAGGTTAAATGGCAAGATTAAGGAAGATGTTGATGTGGTTATGACTGCCAGATTGAAAGTAGAAGATCAATTCAGCGATCCGGAAACGATTATTGTCCATATTAAGGCAGGAGCCGGCTCTGTGGATAACAGGGATATGGAAGTTGTAGAAGCGGATATAAAAGTCCTGAATGAGATAATGGATAGAACGAAAGTGACGGCAAATAATCTTTCCCTGTTGAGCCGTGGTGAGAATGGTTCATCCATAACCTGGGAAACATCCGATTCTGCTATTATTACGGAAACGGGAGTTATAACCCGTAGTTCTACTGCAACGGTCAGCTATGGAATTGCATCACGGGAGGTGCCCTATGAGATTACGGTTCTAAAGACCAATCAAGCGGCTGCTGGTGCAGTGGGCGGAGTCGGAACCATATATCCGGTAGTGACGAGTACGGGTAACAGTACCGATGGCAGTGACAGTTCCCCGGCAGACAGCCAGATAAAGTTTGGCACAACAGGTGTTAATCAGATTAACTTGGAGATTCCGGAGGGCTATACGGCAACGTACAGTATAAATGGCGGAAAACAGAAAACGTATAAAGGCAAATTTGATCTTCCGGTAGGAGAGAACCAGATAGCTGTCGTACTGTTTGATGAGAAAGGGAAAATAGTGGAAGAGCGATCGTTCACTGTTAAAGTAGATAAACCCATAGCAAAAAAGATCAAAATCGTGAAAAAGGGTAAGCGCTTTACAATGAAGATCACGAACAAGGAGGCAGCTTCCAGGACTGTATATAAAACGACCAATAAGAAGGTTGCCAATGTGAGCAAAAGCGGGAGCATCAAAGCGAAATCAAAAGGAAAAGCGGTGATAAAAGCGAAGCTTGTCATTGCAGGTGAAGTACATATTGTGAAAACAAAGATAAAAGTGAAATAAGCAATAAAACTGTTGCAGCAGGAAAGTTGCAAAATTGGCGACAAGCCATTCTTCTTTCTTTTTTATCATACGGGGATTACGTTCTCGGTAATCCCCGTATCCTTTCTGAATTATATACCATAGACAGCAGGTATTTTATTATGAAAAAATCAGTAATAAAACTTCATAATTTTAGAAAAATAGACGATACCGTCTATCAGGCAGCCTATCCTGAAACGAAAAAAGAGAATAATTTTTATTATCACGGGCTAGTTTTACATAATACTCATACGTATAATCTAAAGGAGTATCCTTACATAAAACTTGCTGTGGAAGCTACGGAGAAAACAAAACTGAAAGTTGTGCTGGATTTGGTACAAAACCGATCTCCGAAGCCGGAATTTCACCGATATGTGGAGAAAACCCTTGTTGTTTCCCAAAAAGGAAAGCAGGATATATGTTTGCGGGCAGATCAATTTTCTCTCCCTGTATCCCAGCAATCCTTTTTAAGATTTGTCCGGGGAATTAAGGTAGAGACCAATAAAGATATCGTGATAAGGTCAATATCCTTACAAAAAGGGGAAAGCTTTGCTGTGGAGAGCCCGATTCTGTCCAAAACTGCATCCCCGGGAGAAAAAATTTCATTTTTACTAAGATTATATAATTGTACAGAGGAATCTCAAACATTTACTTTCCAGAAAGAAAATTATGGATGGGAGACACTGGAAATCAGAGATTTGCCGGAATGGCTGGAAGTAGGTCCGCTGGAAGTAAGCGAGATAGAGATTCATGTACCTATAAATGATAAACTGTGTTCCGGTGGGTATGAACAGATAGTGATCCAGATAACGGGTGAACATGCCCGGCAGCAGAAAATTGTTTTTGAAGCCGGCTCTGCACTGCCCCACCCAAGTGTTTTAATGGATGGAGAAGAATTCTCCCGTGTTCAAAGAAAAATCAGCCGCTGCGTATGGGCGGAACAACTCTTTCAGGATTGGAAGAAGCGAGTTCGTGAATGGACAATACCGGAAATAGATGTAAAGAAGCCGTATTTATTTGTAACGCGACATTCGGAACAAGCGAGAATTGCTGGGTGTGTCTATCAGCTCTCTGGAATGGAAGAAGCGGCGCAGAAGGTTATCGCATTTCTACGTCGATTATCGGACCCGGAAATTGGATACCTGAGACTGCCGAGAGCCTGCAGTCAGGAACTGGTTCAGGAAGGAGGTTTTTTCCGGGATACGGCAATGGCTTACGATATGGTGTATGATCATCCTGATCTGACAGCGGAGGATCATACCAGAATTCAAACAGTTTTTTATGCGGCTATGAAAGTATTCGCGGATTTAATGGAAACAGGCAATATCTCCAACTGGAATCTGCTTGAGCTTACAGGAGGGATTTGCTGTGCGGCAGTTTTGCAGGATTTGGAACGAATACGGCATTTTTTATATAGCGTGGGCGGTGTCACAGATCAGTTGGCAGCCGGAACAATGGCAGACGGTTTCTGGTTTGAGGCTTCTGTCGGTTATAATCTGCTGTGCGCTCAGCTTTTTGCTGAAATTACACAGGTAGTGAAACATTTCGGGATTGATTTAATCGGTTTGCAAGTGAACGCCCGGTATTCTCCACATGTTAATTCCATCTCACAGATGCAGGATGGATTAGTAGCAGAGAGCTGGGGAGCCAACGATAAGACATACAGAACTCCTACCATGCTTTGGGACAGCTTGTTGCCGTTCTTTGATTATCGGGGAGTGATTTTTGGAATCAACGATTCCATGGAAACAATGATCGAGGGAAACAACCGGTTTGATCTGGCATATTATGTGTACAGAAAACAGGAGTATGCGGAAGCCCTGAAAAAAGTACCGGATCATATGAGAGATCTGCTTTTCGGCGAGGAGAACCTGCCGAGTCAGGAGACAGCACCACTGTACTGTATCAGTTCTTATGCGGACAATGCAGGAGTTGCGGTTCTGCGTTCTCAATGTAAGGAAAGGACAGACAGGGAACAGATCCAGGTGGGGATCAAATATGGTTCTCATGGAGGAGCTCATGGACATTATGACAGGCTGAGTATGACAAGCCTGATGCGATATGGCCGTTCTTTGTATGCGCCCCAGAATGTATGGTACTCTTATCATACATTTATGTATAAATTTTACGTGCAGACATCTCTGACCCACAATATGGTAGTGGTTGATTTAAAACAGCAGGATCCAACGGAATCAAAACGGTTTTTGTTTTATCCGGGGAAGATGATGCAGGCGCTTGGAGTAGAAAATTGCAGCCGTTGGAGTTATCCGCCTTATGGGGGATGGCAGGTGGACGGAGATAAGAGCTTTGCAGAAAGAACATGGAGGGAGGGACGTTATGTTCCAATTCCGGAAAAAATACCGGAATATTCGATTAGGACGGGATTTACTGAACCGATTTTATCCAGAAGGCTGACGGTGGTTACCGATGATTTTGTAGTGAATTTTGATTATATAGCGGGAGAGCAGGAACATTGCTATGATTGTATGTACCATTTTCAGGGATTGGACAAGATTGAAGGCAAAGATGTGGTACATCTGGGGCATCGGGAGCAGTTAGATACGGATCCTTTTGGAAGCGCGCAGTTTATTACCGATTGCGAAGAATATCGGCTTGAACGGGGCGCCAGAATTCGATTCTCCTATGAGTATACGGAAAAAGACCGCAAAAGGGCGGCATGGATGACCCGAAACCGGACAAGTTACAATGATCCCGGGATGTTAAAAACAGATGTATATCTCGCCTGGCCAAGACAGGCGGAAGTGCTGATTGGACATCCGCCGGAATATGAGGGCGTAAATAAACAGCTGTGGTATTCCGTAGAGACAGACGGAAACACGGCAGCTCAGGGAAAGTTCGGAGCATGGATATTAGGTCGGGAAGAAATCGACATTTCGGTGGAGGGAGTAAAAGAACTAGTACTGAAAACAAAGATAAGGGTGCCGACCTTTGAGGGAGGGATCGTTAAAAATCCAAATGTGAAATCAATCTTTTGGGGAAATCCTACATTGGAACTGGCGGATGGAAGCAGAATTGATGTTCAGGATCTTTCGATGTATACAGACGGAATCGATTGGGGAAAGGGACCTGGTGCTGACTATGCAGGTGGACCTGTCAAGATACAGGGAATCTGCTATGACAAGGCGATTCCCGGAGAACCGCTGCTGGAGGAAACGGAGGGAACGATCCGTATTCCTCTGGATGGGATACCAGCAGTACGGTTTACTGCATGTATTGGAAGCGATTATCCGGTTGGAGAGGAAGAAACCAGACGGTGTACCGTCGCGTACCGAAAACGGGCTATTGTCAATACTTTCATAACAGTAATAGAACCTGTGGAAGATCAGCATCTGATTGAAAGTGTTTTTGCTGACAGTGAAAACAGTGTAATGGTAACCATGAAAGATGGCAGAATCGTGGTTATCAAAATCTCTGATTTATCACAGAAATACGATGTAGAATCCAAATATCCGCAAATACAGATAGAGGAGTGGAAGGATGGACATAAAATAAGAGCTGAGTACAGCGGAAAGGATGAAGGGTATGAAAAGAAGAAAGAACAAATGCTGGAAAAGGGTTCTTGCATTGGCGGTGTTGACAGCAATGCTTTTTTCCATGACGACGTTTACGGGATGCGGAAGGCAAGCAGTAGATGAAAATACCATTCGGATCATGTTAATGGGAAGCAAGCCAAGGGGATTTGACGAAGTGGCGGAAGAACTGAACCGAAGAGTGGAGAAGGAATTAGGATTCCATGTTTTGATTCATTGGGTGGAAAACGGAGATTACAAACAGAAACTCAATATGAAGATGATTGCCGGAGAGGAGTATGATCTGATGTTTGATGCGCCGTGGTGTCGTTTGCGTAACTTTGCAAGCGAGGGATTTTACACAGATTTATCTCCATTTCTGCACAACGATGAATATCCGGGTATCAAAGCCAATTTTTCCGAACAGTACATGGAGAATAACAAGTATTATGGCGGCAATTATTATTTTCCTCTGGAAATGGAATATGGTTCTGGAATTCATGGAATCGCATATCGAAGGGATCTGTCTGATAAATACGGAATCGGAAAAATTGATTCTTTAGAAAAACTGGAAAAATTCTTTCAGGCGGTGCAGAAGAACGAAAGGAAAATGATTCCTTTGGCTGTAAGTCAGACGAGGGGATTCTTTAATTTTCAACGTACGGATGAATCCGCGATGGCAGATGCCAATATTCAGGGACTTCAAGCAGGATGCCCCTTGTATATCCTGTTAAATGAAGACAGAACAAAGGTTGAACAGATTGTGCCGGAAGGTGCCGGGGATGAAGCATTTCGCGATTTTCCGAAAGGATTTGATTATGATTTTGGTATGGACCGATTTAAACTATATCAGGAGTGGAATCAATATCTGGATAAAGATTCGATTGCCTGTCTGGATGCTACGACACCGTTTCAAAACGGTCGCGCGGCAGCAATCACAAGTACTACGGAAGAATGGTTTAATCATCAGGTAAAAACAAAAGAGAATGTTCCGGAAGCGGAAGTTGATTTATTCCTAGACAATCCACGACTGGCAAATATGGAAGATGGTGCGATTGCAACCAGTTATCTTGCCAACAACTGTATTTGTATTCCTGAGGTATCGAAAAAGAAGGAGAAGGCGGTAAGATTTCTGGATTGGATATTTTCTTCCCAGGAAAACAATGATTTGTTAACACTTGGAATTGAAGGAAAACACTGGAAGTCAGTAACCGATACAACATATGAGAAGTTGGATACGGAATATCAGTTTCCAAGTTACACATTGTCCCTGAACCCAAATTTTGTTAAATTTGAAGCCAATATTCCGGAAAATATCCTGGAATACAGGGAATATGGTTTAAGAGAAGAATCCTATAAAGCAACGCCGCTGGCAGGCTTTGTATTGGATCAGATCCCGATCACTACGGAACTGGCAAAAATAAATGCGGTGAATAGTAATATTACAACTGCAATGGCACATGGGATTCTTCCAAAGGGATACAAGTCGGTTGTGGAACTGAAAAAGGATAACATAGAAGAATGTTATCAGAAAGGCTTGCGTGTGATTATAGAAGAAGTAGAACGACAGGTAAATGCCTTTCTCGCAGAAAAAAATGGAAAATAATGCCTGGATTTCTGCTGCTTTTATATTAATTATGTTAATATTTTGGAAACTTTATATTTTGTTTTGGAAGAAACAGAGTGGATAAGGTAGTATAATAATTTTACATAATCTACGGGGAGGTTAGGAAATGAAAAAAACATTAAAAAAATTAGTTGCCCTGGCAACGGCAGTCACAATGATGTTTCCTGTATGCGCCATCAATGCAAAAGCCGTGGGAACTACGAAAGGTTGGACATTGGTATATAATATCAATGCCCTTGGTGCGAATCCTTGGAAAAATGCGAACGATAAAGAAACTGGAAATGGAGATGCCGTCAACGGTGTTCATCGTAAGAGTTCTGACGCTGCGCCATGGACAGCCACATTAACAACAGCAGATACGTTCAAGCCCTCAACGGAGCCTTGTCTGGGGATGTATGTGGATGTGAATGCGGAGCCCAATACACAGTATAAGATAGAATACGAATTAGAAGGTACTTATACCGCTTCGGAAAGCGCCAAGACTCCGAAAGGGGCTTATTTGAATTTCTCCGACCTTGATTCCAGGGGTTCCAGAATAGGAGCAGCAATTAACGATAATAACCAGATCCATTCTTTAGATGGCAGTATAAAGGTTGATGAAAATACGCAATTTTCTGATGACAGAAAACGTATGATTTTTACAACCCAGGAGGGCACGGCAGCGGTTCGGCTTCAATTCAACCTGCGAAGAGTTGGAGTATCCGAGACAGTTACGATCAGTAATGTGAAAGTGTATAAATGGGATGATTCCATCCTTACTTATGATGTAACAGTTGATGGTCAGGCGTATAATGATCTTGCGTATAACACGAAAATTATGTTAACCGCATCCGAGGAAGATGAGAATGGAGAGAAATTTAGCTATTGGCAAAAGAACGGCCATATTGTAAGCTATTCCAACGAATATTCATTTTATGTATATGAAGATGCTGAAATTATACCTATATATGCTGGGGTGATGGAACCGAAGAATTGTTATTACACGTTATACGGAAAAGATGAAAACGGCCATTTCATATATTTTGCAGAAGCCACCTACAAGGATGGAACTGAGAACAACGTTTTCATATTTGATGGTGTTATAAAACCAACTGGAAAAGAGAATATCCTGGCTAACAAAAAAGCGGTGGATATACGAACTTTGACAGCAGGGACAGCACAATTTAAAGTAGACTTAGGAGATGTTAGTGGGTTTGACGCCACCCGATATGATGAGTGTCGGGTTAAGTTGAATTATGGAAAGGATTTTGTATATTATTTTGCGATCAATGGTTCCAGCGAAAATGATGGTTCTCATGCAAAATGGATAGGCGATCCGACAAAGGTTGATGGGATGCAATGTGACAGCGGAACATTTTAATTGACTTAGAAGAGAGATGAGGTGAATATTTTGAAAAAAGTATACGTAAGTCCCAATATGAAAATGAATAAATATGTTCTCAACGATACGATTACTACTTCTGGTACGGAGCCGGAAGTACCTAAAGTGAATGTCGATCTTACCGGTGAAGCGGGCGGTATTTCTGATTCTGTCAGAGATACTGTGTATAATGATTTTTTTAATCAAGTATAAAGGGAATAATGAGGAAATTATGATAAAAGAGTATTTAAACAGAATTGACGAAGTAATCAGAAAGGGAAAATATAAGGACGATTGGGATTCCCTGCAGCAGTATCATGCTCCGAACTGGTATGAAAAAACGAAATTCGGAATTTTTATTCATTGGGGTGTGTATTCTGTGCCCGCGTTTGGCAGCGAATGGTATTCTCGGAATATGTACGTACAGGGTAGTGAGGAATATGAGCATCATATTAAAACTTACGGCGAACATAAAGATTTTGGCTATAAAGATTTTATTCCTATGTTTCAAGCAGAAAAATTTGATGCAGAAGAATGGATAAAATTGTTTCAGGCAGCCGGAGCTCAGTACATTATACCCGTTGCGGAACATCATGACGGCTTTCAGATGTATGATAGTGAGCTGTCAGAGTGGAATGCAAAAAAAATGGGACCGAAAAGAGATGTTCTTGGCGAATTGACAGAAGGATGCAAAAAGGCAGGGCTTATAAACGGTGCATCCAGCCATCGAGTGGAACATTGGTTTTTTATGGGACATGGCAGAGAATTCGACTCGGATATCAAAGAGCCGCTAAAGCCCGGTGATTTTTATTGGCCAGCCATGCAGCAGCCTCATCATCATGATGTGTTTTCTGAACCGGCTCCATCGGCCGAGTTCCTTGAGGACTGGTTGTGTCGCTGCTGCGAAATCGTAGATAAATACAGACCTAAGATCGTATATTTTGACTGGTGGATCCAGCACAGTGCGGTAAAACCGTATTTAAAAAAATTTGCCGCCTATTATTATAACCGTGCCGAAGAATGGGGTGAAGAAGTTGTTATAAACTATAAATATGACGCCTTTCAATTTGGTACGGCAGTAATTGATCTTGAACGTGGTCAGTTTGCTGATGCAAGACCTTATTTATGGCAAGCCGGTACGGCAGTAGCAAACAACTCATGGTGTTACACTGAGAATAATCAGTACAAAACAGCCACACAGATATTGCGCGATCTGGTTGACGTGGTAAGTAAAAATGGAAGACTGCTGTTAAATATCGGTCCGAAAGCAGACGGAACCATTCCAGATGAGGACAAGAATATTTTGCTGGAAATCGGTCAGTGGCTGAAAATCAATGGCGAAGCTATATATGGCGCAAAGGTGTGGAGGAGATCGGCGGAAGGACCGACTAAAATAAAGGAAGGCGCATTTGTTGATACCGGGGATAAAGATTATACTTCAGAGGATATTCGCTTTACCGTAAACGGAAGCTGTCTTTATGCCATCTGTCTGAATATGAAAAACAAGGACAGCGTATTTATCAAATCACTGGCTGCCACAGATCCAACCGTAATACCCAATCCTCATGGCAACGGTATTATTAAGTCTATTGAGGTTTTGGGTTATGATAAAAATCCGGAGTGGAAACGGGACGGCGAAGGCCTGAGAATTGAAACTGTAAACATTGACAAAGAGGCTCCTGTGACCTTTAAAATTTTGATGGAATAACCATTACAAACATCATTGGAAAGCAGCTTTCGGCTGCGTACTCCCCTGTTTTAGTTTTGAGAGACAGGGGAGTTTTTAATATAATGATTATAGTTGATTATTTTGGAGAATGTTATTCTGCAATTTTTTTGGGGATACACCATATTTTTTCTGAAAAGCCTGATAAAAGCTGCTTAATGATCCGAAACCGGAATCATTGCTGATTTCAATGATCGACATATTGGTTGTTTTCAGTAAGTGCTGCGCATGACTAAGACGCAGTTCGGACAGGTATTGCGGGAAAGAACAACCAATCTTGTTGGAAAAAATCCGGGAAACTTGTACACGGCTGACCCCTATTTCGCGAGCAATGTCTTCCAGTGTAATAGGTGCCTGATAATGCGAGGAAACATAGTTGAGACATTCAATGACGGGGTTATGCCGGCTAGGATGCTTTTGTGGTATTAATTCCAGGTTTTCAAAAATATAGCTGAGAATTAATTGGACATATCCCTTTGCAAAACGGATTTCATTATTGGAATGAAAAGAATGCCAATACTTCTGGGAGGGGTCCTTAATCTTGGATGTTGTTATAACATATTCAAAAAAACTATGGATGCAGTTAATAAATGAAAAAGGAACGTTATCTTTTGCAATAACGGGACAATCAGGCTGATATTTCATAAAATAAAGATAGAAATCAGAAAGCAGGTCTGGTTGCAGCAGGATTGCAAATAATTCAGAATAGGTATTGGTGATTATGCGGTGAGCGATATTAGGAAAGAAAATGATGGTGTCACCGGCTTGAAGAGAATAGGAAGTATCTTGAGAGTGTATTTCTAATCGTCCTTTCGAAACATGCAGTATTTCGACACTTTGATGAAAATGCGCCGGAAAGTTATGATTTTTCGCATGAAGAATATGTAATATTTCGGGTTTTGAAATATCATGAAACGGAATGGAAGAATAGTTCATAAACAAAACGCTCCTTCTGTCTGAGTATATTAAGTATAGCATATTTCAGATGCCGGATGCAATTAGTTTCGCAGGAGGTGGAACACATAACACAAACTTCCCATAGTCTGTAGTTGAGAAATTTTTTTATTCATGCTATAATCAAATTCCAGCGTGTCTGATACGGACGGCTGGGCAGAAGGAAGAAGGGGAAAGGAGCAAAAATATGAAGGAAGATTGTATTTTCTGCAAAATCGCCAACGGAGGGATCCCGTCGGCGACGATCTATGAAGACCGGTATTTCCGTGTGATCCTTGATATATCCCCCGCCAATATGGGACACGCCCTGATCCTGCCGAAAGAACATTTTGACAATGTTTACGACATGGATCCGGAGATCGGTTCAAAAGTATTTGTGCTGGCGGGAAAGGTCGCGCAGTGCTTAAAGGAAGAACTGCAATGCGACGGGATCAATATTTTACAGAATAATGAGGAAGCGGCAGGCCAGACGGTGTTCCATTTCCATATGCATATTATTCCGCGGTATGAGGGAGACGCGGTCCAGATGGGCTGGCAGCCCGGAAAAACGGATCAGGAATCCCTTGCCGCGCTGGCGGAACGCATCGGCGAAAAGCTGCAGGAGGTGGAATGAACAAGCAAAGCTGGAAACCGGGGAACATGCTGTATCCGGTGCCTGCGGTGCTGGTCAGCTGCAGGGATAAGAAAGGAAACGACAATCTGCTGACTGTCGCATGGACCGGGACGGTCAATTCCGATCCTCCCATGGCATATATTTCTGTGCGGCAGGAACGACATTCCTATCCGATGATCCGTGAGACAGGGGAATTTGTGATCAACCTGACCACAAAGGCGCTTGCGTTCGCGACGGATTATTGCGGCGTCAAGTCCGGATCCGACACGGATAAGTGGGCGGAGACCGGACTGACGAAGCTGGAAGCGAAGAAAGTAAACGCGCCGATGGTCGGCGAGAGCCCGGTCAATATCGAGTGCAGGGTCACGGACGTCATTCCGCTCGGATCCCATCATATGTTTCTGGCGGAGGTTGTCAATGTAAACATAAGCGGGGATTATATGAGGGACGACGGGACGTTTGATCTGGCAAAGGCGGAACCGATCGTATATTCCCATGGATGGTATTATGAGCTTGGCGGGGCGCTCGGGAAATTCGGCTGCTCGGTAGCCGGAAAACGCCGGACGCGCCATACTGCGGCAGAGAATAGGAAAAACAACAGGAGGAAAGAAAAGAATGTTTGATTTTAGTTATGTAAAGGATCTGGATCCGGAAGTAGCGGAGGCAATGTCCCAGGAACTTGGGAGACAGAGGAACAACCTTGAGCTGATCGCGTCGGAGAATCTGGTCAGCAAAGCGGTCATGGCGGCGATGGGCAGCCATCTCACGAACAAATACGCGGAAGGATATCCTGGCAAGCGGTATTACGGCGGATGCGAATATGTCGATGTCGTGGAAAATCTGGCGATCGAGCGGGCAAAACAATTATTCGGCTGCGAGTATGTGAACGTGCAGCCTCATTCCGGCGCGCAGGCGAACATGGCGGTATTCTTTGCGGTTATGGAACCGGGGGATACGTTTATGGGAATGAACCTGGATCACGGCGGGCATCTGACCCATGGAAGCCCGGTCAATATGTCCGGGAAGAATTATCATTGCGTCCCGTATGGCGTAAACGACGACGGGTTCATTGATTATGACCGTGTGCGGGAGATCGCCCTGGAATGCAAGCCGAAGCTGATCGTAGCCGGCGCGAGCGCGTATTGCCGTACGATTGATTTCAAACGGTTCCGGGAGATCGCGGACGAAGTGGGCGCGGTGCTGATGGTAGATATGGCGCATATCGCCGGACTGGTCGCCGCGGGCGTCCATCCGAGCCCGATCCCGTACGCGCACGTTACGACAACGACGACGCATAAGACGCTTCGCGGTCCCCGCGGAGGCATGATCCTGAGCAGCAATGAAGTCAATGAGAAATATAATTTTAACAAAGCGATCTTCCCCGGTATCCAGGGCGGTCCGCTGATGCATGTGATCGCGGCGAAAGCGGTCTGCTTTCAGGAAGCGCTGAGCGAAGAATACAAAGAATATCAGAAGCAGGTCGTGAAGAACGCGGCGGCATTGTGCAAAGCGCTGCAGGATCGCGGCTTTCAGATCGTGTCCGGAGGGACGGACAACCATTTGATGCTGGTTGACCTGCAGAACCTCGGCTTGACCGGAAAAGAAACGGAGAAGCTGCTGGATTCCGTCCATATTACATGCAACAAGAATACGGTGCCAAACGATCCGAAATCTCCGTTTGTCACAAGCGGTATCCGGCTTGGAACGCCCGCGGTCACATCCCGCGGATTGAACGAGGCAGATATGGAGATCATCGCGGAAGCGATAAAAGCGGCGGTGATCGACGGCGAGACAGAGAAAGCATCGCGGCTGGTCCTGGATCTGACAGCGAAATATCCGATTTACGAATAAGAGAAAACAGCGCAAAAGAAAGAAAAAGAAAAAATCCGTCTGGCGCGGGCATTGCCCGGCTTAACGGATTTTTTTCTGTCAGGGAACGTCATTATGGTTTCCGCACATCGCCGCGCGCCGTCACAAGCTGATATCCGGCGCTTTCGACCCGGCGGGCAAGGCAGGCGCGACATTCCGCCGCTTCCTCGCCGGTGCAGATTTTATGATCATACAGACGATAATAGGCACGCACGTCCACAGGAGAGAGATTTGGCATGACGACATTCGCGCCCGCTTTTAAGCCAAGTTCGCGCCCGGCGGGATGAATGCTCCCGAGAGCGGTCGTAGCCGGAAGCAGTACATAGGGAAAAAGAAGCCGGAGAATGGACAGGATCCGCAGGCAGAGGGAAAGCGCCCCCTGCGGTTCATCCCGAAAGGCTGTATCTTCGTGCGGGATGAACGGACCGCAGCCGATCATGTCGGGGCGCAGCTGTTGGAGAAAGCGGAAATCCTCGACGATCAGATCGGTCGTCTGGTACGGCGAGCCGATCATGAAGCCGGCTCCGACCTGGTAGCCGATCTCTTTGAGGTCAAACAGGCATTGTTTGCGCGCCGCAAGGCGCATGGAGGATGGATGGAGGCGGCTGTAATGGGTATCGTTCGCCGTTTCGTGGCGGAGAAGATAACGGTTGGCGCCCGCATCGTAGTAACGCTGATAGCTGTCTCTTGTTTTTTCTCCGAGCGACAGAGTGATCGCGCAGTCCGGATATCGTTCCCGGATCGAAGCGACGATAGAGCAGATCCTGTCGTCGGTATACCAGGGGTCTTCCCCGCTTTGCAGGACAAACGTGCGGTATCCGAGATCATATCCGGTTTCGCAGCAGGAAAGGATCTGTTCCTTTGTCAGCCGGTAACGGATGGCGCGGCGGTTGCTTTTGCGGATGCCGCAGTAGTAGCAGTCGTTTTTGCAATAACTGCTGAATTCGATCAGACCGCGCAGATAAACATCGGTTCCGTAAACCTGGCGGCGGATCTCGTCCGCGCGTACAGCCAGATAGTGTTGGATATCGGGATCTTCGCATATAAGCAGGCTGGCAAGCTCCCGGTCGTCCGCGTCGTGGACGGAAGCCAGCCTGTCAATCAGTTGTTTCATAGGGCATATCTCCAAAGTCATAGTTTCTGATAAGTACCAGCTTATTATAACATGAAGTGCAAAGGCTTTCAATGCGGATCGGACGCAAACAAAATCCGCCATAATATTGCTATTTTCCAGAAAGGGGAATATAATAGAACTATCCGGCGGGACGTTGCAGGTCCCAACGGGACAGATACCGGAAACCCGGCGGGAGCCGGGCGCAGATCGGGTTTTAATCTGAAAAGAGCCCGGGAAAAAATGGAGCGAGCAATGGAAAACTATATTATGGCGATCGATCAGGGAACCACCAGTTCCCGCTGTATTTTATTTGACCGGAACGGAAAGGCGCGCGGCATGGCGCAAAAGGAGTTTACGCAGTTGTATCCGCAGCCGGGCTGGGTCGAACATGATCCGCTGGAGATTTGGGAGACGCAGCGCGCGGTCATGGCGGAAGCGATGAAACAGGTTTCCGCGCGAAATACGCAGATCGCGGCAGTCGGCATAACCAATCAGAGAGAGACAACCATTGTCTGGGACCGGCATACTGGACAGCCGGTCTGTCCGGCGATCGTATGGCAGTGCCGCAGAACCGCGGATATGGTCCGACGGATGGAGCCGGATGGGATCGCGGATTATGTGCGGCAGAAAACAGGTCTGGTACCGGACGCGTATTTTTCCGCGTCCAAGGTCGCCTGGATCCTGGATCATGTGGATGGCGCGAGGGACCGGGCGGAAGCCGGGGATCTTCTTTTTGGGACGGTCGATACGTGGCTGATCTGGAAGCTTACCGGCGGCAGGGTTCATGTCACGGATTATACGAACGCATCCAGGACAATGATGTATGATATTCACAGATTATGCTGGGATGATACGATCCTTTCTTATTTTCATATTCCGAAAAAAATGCTTCCGGACGTACAGCCGTCCAGCGGCATATTCGGATATGTGGACGATACCCTTCCGGGCGGCGGCGCGCCGATATCGGGCGCGGCGGGGGATCAGCAGGCAGCCCTGTTCGGTCAGTGCTGTTTTGGCGCGGGCGAAGCAAAAAATACGTATGGGACGGGCTGCTTTCTTCTGATGAATACAGGTGAGACGGCGGTCATGTCCGAACATGGACTTCTGACTACGATCGCAGCCGCCGCGGACGGCAGGATCCAGTATGCGCTGGAGGGCAGCATCTTTACCGCGGGCGCGGGAGTGCAGTGGCTGCGCGATGAGCTGGGCGTGATCGGGAGCGCGGGAGAAACAGAGCGGTACGCAGCGTCCGTAAACGATACCGGCGGCGTCTATCTTGTCCCGGCGTTCACCGGGCTTGGCGCGCCTTATTGGGATCCGTATGCCAGAGGAACCCTGGTCGGGATCACGCGCGGCTGCGGAAAGGCGCATCTGATCCGCGCGGTGCTGGAGTCGATGGCATATCAGGTATCGGATCTTTTGCACGTGATGGAGACGGAATCCGGCGTCCGGATCGCAGGGCTGAAAGTGGACGGCGGCGCGTCCCGAAATGATTTTCTGATGCAATTCCAGGCAGACATGCTGAACGCGGAGGTCCTCCGACCGGAATGTATTGAAACGACGGCGTTGGGAGCCGCGTATCTGGCAGGGCTGGCGGTCGGTTACTGGGACGGCACGGATGATATCCGCGCGCGCTGGTCGTTGTCCGATATATTTCGCCCCAATATGGGCGACGGGGAACGGCAAAAGCTGCTCAGAGGCTGGAAAAGAGCCGTCGCCTGCGCGCTCGCGTGGGCGGAAAACCGGGACGGAGAGGAAAACCGGAGGGGCGTGGAATGATCAATACAACGCTTTGCTATATTGAACGGGACGATCAATATCTGATGCTCCATCGGATCAAAAAGCACAATGATCTCAATGAAGGAAAGTGGATCGGGGTCGGCGGAAAATTTGAGGAAGGTGAAACGCCGGAAGAATGTCTCCTGCGGGAGGTAAAAGAGGAAACCGGGCTGACCCTGACCGAATACCGGCTGCGGGCGGTGATCACATTTTTGTCGGATCGCTGGGAGACAGAATATATGTATTTATTTACCGCAGGCGGATATACGGGAACTATGACGGATTGCGAAGAAGGAGTTCTGGAATGGGTTCCGAAAGAGCGCGTCCCGGAGCTGGAGCTTTGGGAGGGCGACAGGATTTTTTTGAAAAAGCTGATGGAAGACGCGCCTTTCTTTACCCTGAAGGTGGTATATGAAGGGGACGTCCTCGCGGACAGTACGCTCATGGAATATGGACAAAATAGAACGAATGATGTTTGACAAACGGCGAACCGGCTGGAAATGGCAGTGCAGGCGGGGCGGTTTGGTCAGAAAGGGTGGCTCATGTTTCAAAAATGTGCATGGTATTTATTTCTCATAGGAATAACGGCATTCTGGGTGGGGCGGGTCTTGCCGAAACGATGGTTCCACGCGGACCGGTTTCCGTTTCGCAGTTATGATGCCGAGCGAAATGGGGAAATTTACCAGAACCTGGGGATCCGGTGGTGGAAAGACAGGCTGCCGGATATGAGCAGGATTTTTCCGAAATGGATACCGTCCAAAAGGATTGTTCCGGGAATGGACTGCGGGCAGATTATCGTGATGATCCAGGAAACGTGCGTTGCGGAACTCGTACACGGCATATTGTCGGCGCTTGGGCTTGTATGCCTCTGGATATGGCCCGGTCCGGGCGGCGTGATCGTCTTTCTGATCTGGGTCGTGGTCGGCAATATCCCTTATATTATGATACAGCGCTACAACCGACCGCGGCTGATGCGGCTTGAGGAGCGCATGGCACGGACGGATATGATCCTGGAATCTTCGGTCGCGCCGGAATAGGAGAAAGCGGATGAATACCTTGATTTTAAGCTGCAATACAGGGGCAGGGCACAATTCCTGCGCGGCGGCGATAAAAACAGTATATGACCGGGAAGGGGAACCGTGCGATGTCGCGGACGCGCTCGCGTTTATCTCTCCGGGTGTATCCCGGCTTGTTTCCAACTGGCACGTCCGGCTTTACCGCTATATGCCGGGATTATATGAAAAAGGATATCGTTATGCAGAAAACCATTCAACCGTATATGGGGAAGCCGGCGCGTACCGGATCCTGTACGTAGGCTCCGAACGGCTGTATCAGGTCGTGTTGCAGAACCGGTACGATACGGTGATCTGTACCCATGTATTCGGGGCGCTTATGGTGACGCATATGCTGGAAAAGCATCCGTCTTTGGAGCTGCGTACGGCGCTGGTCGTGACAGACTATTCCCGCACGCCCGGGCAGGAAGATACGGCAATGGATCATTATTTCATCGCGGACGAGACGCTCCGGGAGCAGTTTCTTGCCGACGGGATCCCGGATGACAAGATCGAAGCGACCGGAATCCCCATCCAGCCGGAATTTCTGGAGCATATGGAAAAAGAGAAGGCGAAAGAACAGAACGGGATCGCGCCGGACAGGAAGCATCTTCTGGTCATGTGCGGAAGCATGGGATGCGGTCCCATGGTAAAATTGGGGCGGTCGCTGCTCGCGGAGATGCCGGAAGACATGGAAGCGACGATCCTGTGCGGCACGAACCGCCGTTTGTGGAAAGAATTGAAAAAAAATACGGCGCAGTCGGACCGGATGCATATTTTGGGATATACGACCGGGGTCGCGCGGCTGATGGACAGCGCGGATCTGTACCTGACAAAGCCGGGAGGGATCAGTGTGACGGAAGCAGGCGCGAAATGCCTTCCGATGGCGCTGATCAACGCCGTATCCGGCTGCGAGGAACCGAACTTCCGTTTTTTTGTCAGCCTGGGCGGCGCGATTACGGCAGATACGCCGGAAGCGCTTGTAAAAGATTGTATCGAGTTGCTTGGCGCGGAATCGGATTTGCGGCGGATGAAAGACTGCCTCAGCCGGAAAGCGTTCGGCAATGGAGCGGAAGCGATCTACAGGAGAATGGCGGGCGTCGGGAAGAAGGAAGAATAGGCGAATGGTTGATTATAGAAAATTTCGGTTGAATCAATGGAACAGCGAGGAATTCGGACATATCCGGCTTCTTCTGTTCTGGCCGGTCTACGGCTTTTTGTTTCTGTTTGTGGAACGGCTTGGCGTCCGGGATCATTATTATCCGGTACATTGCGCGCTGGATGACGCGATCCCGTTCTGCGAGTATTTTATGATCCCCTATCTGTTCTGGTTCCTGTTTCTTACCGGTATGATCGTGTATACGTTTTTCTTTGACGTAAAGGCATTTCGGCGGATGATGTATTTTATCATCCTCACATATTCCGCCACGATCGCCGTGTATCTTTTTTTTCCGACCTGCCAGAACCTGCGCCCCGCGGTGATTCCGCGCAGCAATGTCCTGGCGCGTTTTGTCCTGCTGTGGTATCAGTTTGATACCAACACGAACGTATGTCCCTCCATCCATGTCCTGGGATCGCTTGCCGCCATGTTCGGCGCGTGGGACAGCAGGGCGTTCCAGGCAAAAGGATGGAAGATCGGATTTGGGGTATGCGCGTTTTTGATCAGCATTTCCACTGTTTTTGTAAAACAACATTCCATTCTGGATGTATTTGCCGCGTGCGGAGTCGGGCTGATCGGATATGCCGCCGTCTATCATTCTGCCTGCCGGATTCCGCTGATATCCGGTTCGATCAGCAGAGAATAGTTTGTATGGTAGATGACAAAGCCGGGTTTGGCTGCCGGCGGTTTTTTCAGATTTTTTCGTTCGGTATAATCGACCTCTACTCTGGGAGACGTCCTGCCTTTGGAATAATATGCCGCGAGACGTCCCGCTTCCTCGAACGTGCGGTCCGGCGGGAGTTGATCCTGCCCGGTTTTGACGATGACATGGGAACCTGCCATTCCTTTCGCGTGGAACCACCAGTCTTTTCCATTCGCGAATTGAAAGGTCAGTTCGTCGTTCTGCAGATTATTTTTTCCCACATAAATATCATATCCATCTGAGGAAATGTAATGGAAAGGCCTGCTTACGGTCTTTTGTTTTTTTTGCTCTCCCCGTCGGCGACGGATATAGCCGCACTGAACCAGCTCCTCCCGGATCGCCGAAAGGTCGCGCTCCGATACGGCGATATCGAGCGCGTTCCCGACGGATTCCAGATGAAAGAGCTCCGCCTGCGTTTCCTTTGTGAGACCGGTCAGGGCTTCATACGTGCGTTTTAATTTATTGTATCTGGTAAAATATTTTTTCGCGTTGTCGGACGGGGTCATAGACGGATCGAGCGGGATCGTGATTTCCTCGCCCGTATAGTAATTCAGGCAGGTCAGCGCGTCCGCGTCCGGTTCCAGCCCGTAACCGTATGTGTTGATCAGCTCGCCGTAGATTTTGTATATGTCCCGCTTTTCCGTATTTTTAAGCTGCTGCAGCTGCAGGTCGTATTTTTTACTCGTGCGCTCCAGGGCGGTCGATACGATCCTGCGCAGGTCGGCGGATTTTTGCCGGATCCGTGCCTGGCTGTTTTTTTCGGCATAGTACGTCTGCAATACCTCTGAGATCGTCGGATATTCCGCCGTTTTATACCGAGCGTACATGGTAAGGCGCATGGAAGAAAATTCTAGGGGAGTTCTTCCGTCATATACGATCAGAGGAAGGTAATCCCTGTTTTCGACAGCAAGCGCGAGTCGACGGATCTGTTGCCAGAGCGCGCCGCGCGCTTCCCTGTCCAGGGATTGGATCGCGCGACCGGAATCGACCCCGGCGCGAAAGCATAGTTCCTCCGCGATCAGAGGGCTGATCCCGGTAATGGAAGTATAGACCGCTTTTGTCGTCGGCAGCGGTTTTGCGCAGACGCTGTCTTCAAAATCGCGTTCCGTGATCTCAAGAGGGGACTGTTTTCCGCCGGAGGGCGGAAACTGATAGTCCCGTCCGGGAAGGACTTCCCGGACCGAGCTGATCTGCGCGGAGATATGCTTGATGCTGTCGATGATGCGGTATTCGCTGTCGCAGAAAATGATATTGCTGTGCTTTCCCATCAGCTCGACGATCAGATGCTTCGTGCAGAGATCGCCCATTTCGTTCCGATGCTCGATGGAAATATCCACGATCCGTTCAAAGCCGGGCTGCTCGAAAGAGACGATCCTGCCGTTCTGGATGTGTTTGCGCAGAAGCATACAAAAATTAGGGGCGCTGAGCGGGTTGTCCGTCGCCTCTGTCGTTATATAAAACAGAGGGAGGGACGCGTTCGCCGACAGCAGCAGGCGGCTGGTTTCCCGGACGCTTTCTTTCTGGCATTTGATCACAAGGATCAGTTCGTCCGGTTCGGGCTGATAAATCTTGTAAATCCTCCCGTCGGTCAGGGAATGTCTGCATTCGTCTATGAGATTGGAAATAACCAGTCCGTCGAAAGCCATTGTGCCGTCTCCTTTTTAATTCATCAATGCGATCAGGGCGTCCACCGCGCTGATGGACCCGCTGTGGTTATAATCATAATAAGCGATTTCCTCCGGCGCGATCCGGTCCTGCCCCGAGGCGTAGGACAAGATCCTGCCTGCCAGCTTTGATCCGGTCTCGCGCGGTTCCAGGACAGGATAGGACGAGCCGGTACCGGTAAACCGGCACAGATCGACCTGCTCGAATCCATATAAGTCGGAAAGCGCGCTGTGGCGCCGGTTCAGATAATCCGCGAGGAGGGTTCTCATCTGTGAATCAGACAGGGCGGTGCCGCCGTTTAATTCAGAACCGGCAGGCAGGCGGTTGGAATAATAACAGTTATCGACAATGATGCCTTCCCTCGGATTGCCGAGCAAGGCGCCCGTCCGCCCGGATATGCCGTTTAATGTGCCGGCGGCATAGCAGTTGACCAGCCAGCATTCGCCGGTGGCGCAGGATGCGGCGATGCCGCCCAGCGTCCCGGATGTCGTCGACGCGTCGACGTCGGTATAACAGTTGATGATCTTGCTGTCCACCCGGAGAGACCGTGCCAGCGCTCCGGTATGGCTTGTATTCGTGATCTTCCCGGTAACGCCGAGATTGATGATCGTACCGGATACATATGGAAATACACATTGATCGGATCCGGACAGGCTGACATGGATCGTATGCCCGCCGCCGTCATAGTAACCTGAGAACGACGCGCTGCCGCCGGCTCCGCTGTATCCGATGACCGTTGTCATGTCCACGGACGCGGTCTGGCGGAGATATTTGCCTGCGAACGCGTTCCCTGCCAGCATTTTGCTTGTGAACGCGGCAAAATCAGCCGAATTGCGGATCAGATACGGATCGCTTTTTGTCCCGGAACCGGAAAGTTCGGCGTCCGGCTTCGGGACGACGACCTCGCCGCGGTCCACCGCTTTTTCCTGCAAGGTGCGCAGGTTTGTGCGCAGCCATTCGGCGCGTGTTTTCAGGAACGTTTTCATATAAGCGATCTCATTTTCATAGCTTCCCTGGGACGGCGTGATCGCCGATCCGGGGGATTCCATGATATCCCATTTCTCGAAATTAGCGGATTTACGGAGGATCGCGGAATAGGTGTCGATGGTGCCGCCTGTCTGATACAACTCCTGGATCAGCGGATAAACTTCTTCATAACGTTTTACGACCGCGTCCATGAATTTGCGGTCCCTGCAGATCCCTGACCACAGGTAGCGGTCCGCCGCATAAAATCCGTCCGGGACATTGCAGTTATTCACGGCGGAATTGCCGAGCGACCGGTCGAAATCCCAGACGGGACCGATGAACAGCTTGCTTCCCTCTTCGCGGGATTTGTAGAAGTAGACGGATTTGTGCATAACGTCCACTTCTTTGGACAGCTCGGTCAGGATAAAATAGTTGACCAGCGTGTCGAAGTCGGCAAGGTCGTCATAATATTGTCCCTGCGTGTTATAAAATCCGTCGGCAAATACCGCCTGTTCAAAGGAATTGTAATAATCGCGGATGGCGGCGGTCTCTTCCAGAGTCGGCGGATCCGGGTTATTGATCTCATAGGCGTAATTGAGGGAGCTGCGGAAGCTCGCCGCATCGCCGTTTTTCTCGATCAGGAATCCGTCGTCGCCGATATCGACCCGGTTCGTCCCGACTTCCACTTTTTCGCACAGGATATAATTGCCGAGATATTCTCCGTTCATGACGACTTCCACAAAGACGGACTTTGCCGAGTAGGGGAGCCCGAATGCATCGGCAAGGTCGTACAGCAATTTGTTGCGCATCAGGGTACGGTCGGCATAATTGGCGATCAGGGTCCACTTTTTGGCGGCTCCCATCCCGAGCAGGTCCGCTTTGGAATCCAGATTTACCTGATATGGTTTTTTCGGCCAGCCCCAGGAAGAGCTGCCGCGACCGCGGATCGACATGGTGCCCTCATAGCCCTCGCTGCGCCCGTATTCCGATTGATAGCCGTCGGGAAGCGTCAGCGAAAACGTGCCGTAACATTTGGTGTCGTGCTCCGGATCGGCGTTCATCGCGCTGATCGTCCCGCGCGATTCGTCGATCGTGAGCGTTACGATCGGAAGATTTGCCTTTTCCGCCTGTGTTTCGGCGTTTGCCGGAACAGAAAAGATGATCGCCATCATGCACAGCGCGGCGCATGACAAAAATAAATGGAAATAGTTTGCCCGCATCTTGTTTCACCCCTTTTTCTTCTCCGTAGTGCTGCGGCAGGATTGCCTGCCGTGAGGACGGTTCCTCTGAATATCGTATCTGTCTTTAATACTAATATAAAGAGAGGGAAAAGAAATGTCAAGCAATGGCTGAGGGCATTTTGGCGGACCTGTTTCCGCTAATTCAATTCTTGTAATATTTATGCAGATGTAGTATACTTTTGATTAAGTGTGGATTTGTTATTTTATGTGAAAACAGGAGGACGGTCCGATGAAAGAAATCACAAAAATCGCAGTGGACGCGATGGGAGGAGACAACGCGCCCGCGGAAATTATAAAAGGCTGTGTCGCGGCGGTCAATGAGCGGGAAGATATTTTCGTTTTTCTGGTCGGCAATGAGGGAAGGATCAGCGCGGAACTTGCGAAGTATAGATACCGGCGCGACCAGGTCGCGATCGTCCCCGCGTCGGAGGAGATCACATGCGAGGAGGCGCCGGTCGCGGCGATCCGGAAGAAGAAGGATTCCTCGATGGTCGTCGCGCTCAATCTTGTAAAAAACGGGGAAGCGGACGCGTTTGTATCCGCGGGAAGTTCCGGAGCGGTCCTCGCCGGCGGGCTTTTTCTTGTAGGAAGGATCCGGGGCGTGGAGCGCGCGCCGCTTGCGCCGCTGATCCCGACGGCAAAAGGCGTATCCCTGCTGGTCGACTGCGGGGCAAATGTGGACGCGCGCCCGTCCCATCTGGTACAGTTCGCGAAAATGGGATCCATCTATATGGAAAGCGTGCTCGGCATTGAGAAGCCGAAGGTTGCGATCGTCAACATCGGCATGGAGGAAGAAAAAGGAAATGCGCTTGTGAAAGAGACGTATCCGCTGTTAAAACAGTGCGGCGATATCAATTTCGTGGGCAGCATTGAAGCGCGCGATATCCCGAACGGCGACGTCGACGTCATTGTCAGCGAGGCGTTCGTCGGCAACGTCATTTTAAAGCTGATGGAGGGGTTGTCGTCCGTCCTCATCCGGGAGATCAAAAAAGGGATGATGGCGACGACAAAGAGCAAGATCGGCGCGATGCTGAGCAAGCCCGCGCTGAAACAGACGCTGAAGAGCTTCGACAGCACGGAGCATGGCGGCGCGCCCCTTCTTGGCTTAAAAGGCCTGGTCGTAAAAATCCACGGAAACGCGAAATGGAAGGAGACCCGGAACGCGCTGATCCAGTGCGTGCAGTTTAAAGAACAGGACGTCAATGCCCGGATCGAAGAACGGGTACAGGCGGCTGCGGACGAAAAGGAAGACGAGGCGGAAACGCGGGAAAAGTAAGGAATGCATATGAAATTTGCGAGTCAGCAGGACCGGCTGTCCGGTCTGGAACAAAAAATCGAATATCAATTCCGCGACCGCTCCCGCCTGCTTACGGCGATCACGCACAGTTCCTACGCGAACGAGCAGAAAGAACCGCCGGAGTACAATGAACGGATGGAGTTTCTGGGCGATGCGGTGCTGGAACTGGTCGTCAGCGATTATCTCTACCGGAACCATCCGGAGAAAAAAGAGGGCGCGCTTACCAAAATGCGGGCGGGGCTGGTGTGCGAACCGGCGCTTGCCGCGTGCGCGCGGTCGCTGAACCTCGGGGAATATCTGTACCTTGGAAAAGGAGAATCCGCGGCGGGCGGAAATGACAGGGATTCCATTTTGAGCGACGCGTTTGAATCCGTCATAGGCGCGATCTACCTGGACAGCGGAATGGAGGCGGCGGGGACGTTTATCCGGCGGCACCTGCTTTGCGAGATCGAGGATCGGATGCTGTTTTATGACGCCAAAACGATCCTGCAGGAAAAAGTACAGGGAGAATGCGGAGAAAAACCGGAATATATCCTGACCGGGACCAGCGGTCCCCAGCATCAGCGGACCTTTCATGTGAAAGTCTGCGTCCGGGGGAAGGAATTGGCGTCCGGCGAGGGGCACAGCAAGAAATCAGCGGAGCAGATGGCGGCGTATCTTGCTCTGAAAAAGGAAAAGGATAACAGGCGATGCGGTTAAAGAGTATAGAGGTACACGGCTTTAAGTCGTTTGCGAACAAAATAGTATTTGAGTTTAAGGACGGGATCACCGGCATCGTCGGACCAAATGGGAGCGGGAAAAGCAACGTGGCGGACGCGGTCCGCTGGGTGCTCGGCGAACAGAGCGCCAGGCAGCTGCGCGGCTCCAATATGCAGGACGTTATTTTTTCCGGGACCGAGAACCGGAAGCCGATGGGATATGCTTATGTGGCGATCACATTGGACAATACGGATCACAGCCTGCCGATCGAATATGACGAGGTAACGGTCGCAAGGCGCGTTTACCGCTCCGGGGAGAGTGAATATCTGATCAATGGAACGGGCTGTCGGCTGAAAGATATTACGAGGATGTTTTTTGATACCGGGATCGGGAAAGAAGGCTATTCGATCATCGGGCAGGGGCAGATCGACAAGATCCTGAGCGGCAAACCGGAAGACCGCAGAGAACTGTTCGACGAGGCGGTCGGCATCGTGAAGTTCAAGAAAAACAAGGCGGAGACGGAAAAATCGCTGGAGCAGGAGCATCAAAATCTGCTGCGCGTCCAGGATATCCTCGATCAGCTGGAGCTTCAGGCGGGACCGTTAAAACGCCAGTCGGAGGTCGCGAAGCAGTACCTGGAATACCGGGACGAACAGAAAGCGCTGGACGTCAATGTTTTCTTGCTGGAAAGCGACCGGGTAAAGGAACTGGAAAAAGAATATGACGGCAAGCTGGCGATCGTGAGCGGCGAGCTGGAAGAAACCCGGAAAGCGTACGATCAGACGAAGCAGGAATATACGGATCTGGAAACAGAGATCGAACAGAGGGAACAGGCGATCGAGCGGCTTCGGACGCAGGTCGGGGAACTGCGCTTATCCAGAGAAAAGCTGGACGGGTCGATCAATGTGCTCACGGAGCAACTGCATGCGGCGCACAGTGAAGAGCTTCATCAAAAGGAACAGCTGGAACGGCTGCAGGCGTCCCTCCGGGAGAAGGAAGAAGAAAGCGGCGAATGCCTCAGCCGGAAAACGGAACTGGCGGAAAAGCGGAAGGCAGCCGATCAGGCGCTGCGGGAGTGGCAGACGAAGCAGGAAGATTGCAGCCGCGATGTGATAAAAGCGGAAAAAGCGATCGAGGAAGCGAAAAACAGCGTTATTTCCTATATGAATGAGAGCGCGGAGACGGCGGGGCGCCTGCAGCGGTATGATACGCTGCTGGAGCAGATCAGCCTGCGCCGCGCGGAGCTGAACAAGCGTCTTCTCGTATATGAAAGCACCCGGAAAGAACAGGGCAGGCTTGTCGGGGAGATGGAGAAAGAGGAAAAAGAAAATTCGGACGCCGTCGCTTCCCTGACAGCGGAGCGGAAGGCGACGGAAGAAGAATTGTCCGGGAATCTCAGCCTGCTTCACAAAACACAGGAGGATCTGGCAAAGGCGGAAGAACAGTATCATACCAGCCGGACCAAGCTGGACGCCGTGCGGAACATGACGGAGCGATATGAGGGATACGGCAGCAGCATCCGCCGCGTCATGGAACAGAAACCGTCCCACGCCGGCGTGATCGGTGTCGTTGCGGATCTGATCCGGACAAAGCAAAAATATGAAACCGCGATCGAGACGGCGCTTGGCGGGAGCATCCAGAATATTGTCACGGACAATGAAGAAACCGCCAGGGAAATGATCGCTTTTCTCAAAGAAAAGAAATACGGCAGGGCGACGTTTCTGCCCTTGACGGCGATCTCCGGGGGACAGCCGCTCCGGCACCCCGAAGCGATAAAAGAGCCGGGCGTGATCGGCAGGGCAAGCGATCTGGCGGAAACGGAGGACGCGTACCGGCCGGTTGCGTCCTATCTGCTCGGAAGAGTGCTCGTGGTGGATACGATCGACCATGCGATCGCCCTGGCAAAGAAATACCATCATTCCATGCATATGGTGACGCTCGAAGGAGAATATCTGAATCCGGGCGGAGCGATCACCGGGGGCGCGTTCCGGAATAACAGCAACCTTCTCGGAAGAAGGAGGGAGATCGAGGATCTGGACGAGGCGGTCCGGTCGCTTTCTGAGCGGATCCGGAACTTGCGCGGGACGGAAAAAGATACGAGGGACCGGAGAGAATCGCTGAAAACCCGGTCGGAAGAGCTGCGCCGCCGGGAACAGGAATTGTATGTCCGGAAAAATACCATTTCCATCAGTCTGGAACAGGCGAAAGAACAGTATGAGGCGGCGGAGCGGAACCTTGCCGCGCTGAAAAAAGAAAATTCGGATCTGGAAAAACAGACGGAGGATATCCATTCCGGAAAAGAGGAGCTGGCGGCTGACAGCCGGATGCAGTCCCAGGCAAGGGAAAAATGCGAAGAACAGATCCGGGAAATGGAAAAGACGCTTGAGCAGGCGAAAGCAGACCGGGCGCAGGCGGAAGAGCAATGCGGCGCGCTCCTGCTGGAAGCCAATACATGGAAGCAGAAAGAAGCGTTTTTGCAGCAGAACATCGATCGGATCGAGAGTGAGAAAAAAGCGCTGGACGAGCAGATCGCGGCTTATTATGAAAACAGCAGAACGAGCGCCGGGGACGCCCACCGGCTCGTAGACGAGATGGAAAATCTCCGGAAAGAGATCGGGAAAACAGAGCGGGAGATCGCCGCGAAAACCGGCGAACTTGAGAAAAAGAATGAAGAAAAAGAAAAAAGCGCGAGGGAGCACAAAGAATTTTTCGCGAAGCGGGAAGAACTGAACGACCATTTATCAAGGCTTGACAAAGAAGAATTTCGGCTGAACGGGCAGCTGGAGCGGATCCGGGAGCAGATCCAGACGCTTGAGAACTATATGTGGGAAGAATATGAACTGACCTATCAGCGCGCGCTGGAGCTGCGCGACGATACAAAAACGCATCTTCCGACATTGAAAAAAGAGCTGGCAGGCATCCGGGGAAAGATCCGGGCGCTCGGCAATGTCAATGTCAACGCGATCGAGGATTACAAAGTAATCTCTGAAAAATATGACTTTTTGTCCGCGCAGAAAGAGGATATCGTGAAAGCGGAGGACAATCTGAAAAAGATCCTGCGCGACCTGGAAGTGGAGATGCGCAGGCAGTTCCGTGAAAATTTCGCGGAGATTCAGGTTATGTTCAATCAGATCTTTCAGGAGTTGTTCGGCGGAGGAAAAGCGAGTCTGGAGCTGGTCGATGAGGACGACCTGATCGAGACCGGGATCCTCATCAACGCGCAGCCTCCAGGGAAAAAATTGCAGAATATGATGCAGCTGTCGGGCGGTGAGAAAGCGCTGACGGCGATCGCGATCTTATTCGCGATCCAGAGCCTGAAACCGTCCCCGTTCTGCCTGCTGGACGAGATCGAGGCGGCGCTGGACGAGTCGAACGTGGGGCGGTTTGCGCAATATCTGCATAAGCTGACGAAGGACACGCAGTTTATTGTCATCACCCACCGCAGGGGGACCATGACGGCGGCGGATATCCTGTACGGGATCACGATGCAGGAGAAAGGTGTTTCCACGCTCGTTTCGGTCAATCTGATCGAGAATGACCTTGAAAAATAACAGGGCTGAAACGGCAGCCGAGAAGGGAAAAAGTATTTAGAGAAAGGATCCGGAGGAAGAGGATGGAAGAAAAGAAAAGTTTTTTTCGGAAATTGATGGACGGCTTGGCGAAAACAAGAGATAACATCGCCGACGGCATCGACTCGATTTTCAGCGGATTTTCCGGCATAGACGATGAATTTTATGAGGAAATCGAAGAAATTCTGATCATGGGCGATCTTGGGGTAGATACGACCATGACGGTTCTGGACAACCTGAAGGAACAGGTGAAAGAGAAGCATATCCGGGACCCGGAGGAATGCCGCCAGCTCCTGATCGACCTGATCAGAGGACAGATGAGCCTTCCGGAAACGGCATATGAGTTTGAAAACCGGAAATCGGTCGTTTTGGTGATCGGGGTAAACGGCGTCGGGAAGACGACGTCGGTCGGAAAACTAGCGGCAGGATGGAAAGCGCAGGGAAAGAAAGTCATCGTCGCGGCGGGCGATACGTTCCGGGCGGGCGCGATCGAACAGCTTGAGGAATGGTGCCGGCGGGCGGGAGTAGACATTGTCGCGCAGCAGGAGGGATCCGACCCGGCGGCGGTGATCTATGACGCGCTGGCAGCGGCAAAATCCCGCAACGCGGATATCCTGGTCTGCGATACGGCAGGGCGGCTGCACAATAAAAAGAACCTGATGGAAGAACTCGGGAAGATCAACCGCATCATCCAGAGAGAATATCCGGAAGCCTACAGGGAAACCCTCATTGTAGTGGACGGGACGATCGGGCAGAATGCGCTGGCGCAGGTCAGGCAGTTCCGGGACGCGGCGGATATTTCAGGCATTATCCTGACGAAGCTGGACGGAACCGCGAAAGGCGGGATCGCGATCGCCATTCAGGCGGAACTCGGCGTACCGGTAAAATATATCGGGCTTGGCGAGCAGATCGACGATCTGCAGAAATTTGACCCGGATGAATATGTAAATGCGATCTTTACTACGAAGGAGGATGGAAAGGACCATGTTGACACTCGAGAAGTTTGAGGAAGCATATGATATCGTACAGGAGGTCGTCACACAGACCAAGCTTGTAAAGAGCGATTTTCTGTGCGAGGCGACCGGAAACCAGGTATATCTGAAGCCGGAGAATATGCAGCTGACCGGCGCGTATAAGATCCGGGGCGCATATTACAAGATCAGTACGCTGTCCGAGGAGGACCGGAAAAAAGGGCTGATCACCGCGTCGGCGGGAAATCACGCGCAGGGGGTCGCCTACGCGGCGCGGCAGTACGGCGCGAAAGCGGTGATCGTCATGCCGACCGGAACGCCGCTGGTAAAAGTAAACCGGACCAAAGCGCTGGGCGCGGAGGTAGTCCTGTATGGGGATATCTATGATGAAGCATGCAATTACGCGCTGGAGCTGGCGGAAAAAGAAGGCTATACGTTCATTCACCCGTTCGATGACCTGACTGTGGCGACCGGGCAGGGAACGATCGCGATGGAGATCGTAAAAGAGCTTCCCACGGTCGATTATATTCTGGTTCCGATCGGCGGCGGCGGGCTTGCGACCGGAGTTTCCACCCTTGCCAAGCTGCTGAACCCAAAGATCCGTGTGATCGGAGTGGAGCCCGCGGGGGCAAATTGTATGCAGGAATCTCTGAAAGCGGGACATGTCGTGACGCTTCCCAACGTGGACACCATCGCGGACGGCACGGCGGTCAAGACGCCCGGAAGCAATATTTTCCCCTATATCCGGGAAAACCTTGACGATATCATCACAGTGGAAGATTCGGAGCTGATCGTCGCTTATCTTGATATTCTGGAAAATCACAAGATGCTCGTGGAAAATTCCGGGCTCCTGACGGTGGCGGCGCTCAAACATCTGGATGTAAAGGACAAAAAGATCGTCGCGATCCTGAGCGGCGGGAACATGGATGTGATCACAATGGCGTCTGTGATCCAGCACGGCCTGATCGCGCGGGACCGGATTTTTACGGTATCGGTCCTTCTCCCGGACAAACCCGGGGAGCTGGTGCGCGTATCCCAGGTGATCGCGGAAGAAAAAGGAAATATCATCCGGCTGGAGCACAACCAGTTTGTCAGCATCAACCGGAACAGCGCGGTGGAACTTGTGATCACGATCGAGGCGTTCGGCACGCAGCACAAAAACGAGATCCTGGGAGCGCTCAAAGCGCATGGATACAATCCGAAACTGGAAACGTCCAAAAATATTTATAATTAAAACATCCATACCGGAAAGGAACGCGTTTGCCGGTCCCCGCATGGTATGAAAGAAATGTGATGAACCTTGCAACCGGTACAAATTTCCAGTATAATAACAGGGGAATAAGTAAGTTCTGAGAGAAAGGCGGATCATATACATGGATCATTTAGACGAATTAGAAGCCGAAGCCATCTATATCATGCGTGAAGTGGCTGCAGAGTGTGAAAAGCCGGTCATGCTGTATTCGATAGGAAAGGATTCCTCCGTGATGCTGCATCTGGCGAGGAAGGCGTTTTACCCGGAAAAGCCGCCTTTTCCTTTTCTTCATGTCAATACGACGTGGAAATTCCGGGAGATGATCGAATTTCGCGACCGCATGGCGAAAGAACTCGGCATTGAGATGCTGGAATATATCAACGAGGAAGGCGTGAAACAGGGGATCAATCCGTTCGACCACGGGGCGACCTATACGGATATCATGAAAACGCAGGCGCTGAAGCAGGCGCTGAACAAGTACGGATTTACGGCGGCTTTTGGCGGCGGGCGGCGCGACGAGGAAAAATCCCGCGCGAAGGAGAGGATCTTCTCATTCCGGAATGAAAATCATGCATGGGACCCCAAAAATCAGAGGCCGGAAATGTGGAAGCTGTTCAATACAAGGATCAACCAGGGCGAGAGCATCCGTGTATTTCCGCTTTCCAACTGGACAGAAAAGGATATCTGGCAGTATATCCGGAGAGAGAACATTCCGATCGTATCCCTGTATTTCGCGGCGGTGCGGCCGGTCGTTGAACGGAATGGCAATCTCATCATGGTAGACGACGACCGTATGAGGCTGCTGCCCGGCGAGAAGATCGAACACAGGAAAGTCCGGTTCCGGACATTGGGCTGTTATCCGCTGACAGGCGGGGTTGAGTCGGAGGCGGATACGCTGGACGCGATCATAGAGGAAACGCTGGCGAGCGTGGAGTCGGAGCGGACGAGCCGCGTGATCGATTCGGACGGCGGCGCTTCCAGTATGGAAAAGAGAAAACGAGAGGGATATTTCTGATATGAACGATCAATTATTAAAATTTATAACATGCGGGAGCGTGGACGACGGGAAATCGACGCTGATCGGACATATGCTCTACGACGCAAAACTGTTGTTTGCCGATCAGAAAAGAGCGCTTGAGCTGGATTCCAGAGTGGGCTCGGCGGATGGGCAGATCGATTATTCCCTCCTGTTGGACGGTCTGATGGCGGAGCGGGAGCAGGGGATCACCATCGACGTTGCCTATCGCTATTTTTCCACTGACAATCGGAGCTTTATCGTGGCGGATACGCCGGGGCATGAAGAATATACGAGAAATATGGCGGTCGGGGCGTCGTTCGCGTCCCTGAGCGTGATCCTGGTGGACGCGAGTCAGGGAGTCCTGATCCAGACGCGCCGCCATGCAAGGATATGCGCGCTCATGGGGATCCGCCATTTTGTTTTTGCGGTCAACAAGATGGATCTTGTGGATTACAGGGAAGAACCGTTCCGCAAGATCGAAAAAGAGATTAAGATCCTCATGTCGGAATTTGAATATGAATCGCTCCGGATCATACCGGTGTCGGCGACAAAGGGAGACAATGTCACGGTCAAGTCGGAGCGGATGCCATGGTACAAATCCGTTCCGCTGCTGCAATATCTGGAGACAGTGGATGTGTCGGAGCGGACGGGCAGGACCGGATTTACGATGCCGGTGCAGAGAGTGTGCCGCCCCAATCATGAATTTCGGGGATTCCAGGGTCAGATCTCTTCCGGGACGGTTTCCGTCGGAGATGAGATCACGGTATATCCGAGCAGGGAAAAGGCAAAGGTGACGGCGATCCTGATCGGGGAGAAAGCGGTGGAATCGGCGGAAAAAGGAAGGTCGGTCACGCTTCAGCTGGATACCGAGATCGACATTTCGAGAGGATGCGTGATCGAGCGGGAGTATGACCTGACCGTTGGCTCCATGTTTACCGCCCATATATTGTGGATGGATGACAAGAGCCTGTCGGCGGGACGGAATTATCTGCTGAAGCTCGGCACGCAGCAGATCCCGGCAACGATCATGAATATCCAGAATAAGATCGATGTCAATACCGGCGAGGAAATTTATACGGATTCGGTATCCAAGAACGAGCTTGCCAACTGTGAGATTTCCCTTGGAAGCAAGATTGTTTTTGACCGGTTTGAAAATAACCGGGAGCTGGGAGCGTTCATCCTGATCGACCGGATCACAAATTCGACGGCGGCGTGCGGCGTCGTGAAGCGGGCGCTGCAGCGCGGGAAGAATCTCACCTATCACGCGATGGATATCAATAAGAGCCTGCGCGAGACGCAGATGGGACAGAAAGCCAGGACGATCTGGCTCACCGGATTGTCCGGGGCAGGGAAGTCTACGGTGGCGAACGCGCTGGAGAAGCAGCTGTTCGCCATGGGAAGACATACGATGCTCCTGGACGGAGATAATGTCCGGCTTGGCTTGAATCGGAACCTTGGGTTCAGCGAACCGGACCGGATCGAAAATATCCGGAGGATCGCCGAAGTATCCAAGCTGATGAACGACGCGGGATTGATCGTCATTACGTCTTTCATTTCTCCGCTTTTGCGCGACAGAAGGAATGCGAAGGAAATTATCGGGGAAAACTTTTTTGAGGTATATGTCAATACGCCGCTTGAAGAGTGCGAACGGCGGGACGTCAAGGGCCTTTACAAGCTGGCGCGTGCCGGGGAGATCACGGATTTTACCGGTATATCAAGTCCGTATGAGGCTCCGGAGCACCCCGACGTCACGATCGACACGTCGGTACTCAGCATAGAGCAGTGTGTGGAAACGATCATCAAAGCGCTGGAGATCTGAGCGGACGGCTTTGCCAGCGACGGGATACAGGAAAAAGGAGAATGCCATGGATTTGGAAAAAGTAGAAGAATTGTGCTGCCGCCTTGCCGTACAGGCGGGCGAGGCGATCATGGAGATCTATGAGGATGAAGAAAAAACCGATATCAGTTATAAACAGGATCATTCCCCGCTGACAGCGGCGGACAGGGCGTCCAACGCGATTATTGTGGAAGGGCTGAAAGCCGCGTTTCCGGACGCAGCTGTGTTGTCGGAGGAGGAAAAGGACAATCGGGAACGTCTGGACAATCCATGGTGTTTTGTGGTAGATCCGCTGGATGGGACCAAAGAATTTATCAAGCGGAACGGTCAGTTTACAGTCAATATCGCGCTGGCTCATGATCACCGGGTCGTAGCCGGTGTCGTCTATGTCCCGGTTACGCGGGAATTGTACCGCGCCGTCAGGGGAAAGGGCGCTTTTATGAAAAAAGCGGACGGAGAGGAACAGGCGATTTCAGTTGACCGGACGGTCCGGGAAAAGAGCGAGCTGCGGCTTGTGATGAGCAGTTCCCATAACTGCGAACAGATGGACGCGCTGATGGAGAAGTATCGGTTCCGGCATACATTGAAAGTCGGAAGCTCTTTAAAGGGGCTGATGATCGCCAGGGGAGAGGCGGATGTCTATTACCGCTTTAATCCGACGATGGAATGGGATACTGCGGCGATGCAGTGCATTGTGGAGGAAGCAGGCGGGATATTCCGTCAGATGGATCACTCCGAGATGTTCTATAACCGGGAAAATTCTCTCAACGAAAAGGGATTTTATATTATCAACAGGGCGGAACATCAGCTGCTGGAGACAGAATAGAGATGGGATCATTCTGATCAGGAAAGGAAAACGATGAAGACATTATATGTGCATATCGGAACTCCGAAGACAGGGACCAGCGCGCTGCAGGATTTTCTGACGAACAACGCGGCTGTGCTGGAAAAGTATGGATTTTGCTATAAGCTCATGCCGTACCGGTACACAAGGGACGCTTCCATCAAGAGAAACGGTCACTTTCTTGTCGGGAAGATCTACGACGAGCAGAGGAAGGTCGATAAGGAAGCGAGAGGACGGCGGATCCGGGAGGGGCTGGAGATCGTCAGGGAATGGTTCCAAACGGTGGATTCCGTGATCCTGTCGGACGAGGGGATCTGGAACACGCTCGCGACCAGGACCCATGGAAAGATCCTTTCCCTTGTGAAAGATTTCTGCGACGAAAACGGATATGCGCTGAAGATCATCGTCTATCTGAGAAGCCAGGATGATTATGTGGTTTCCTGGTGGCGCCAGAGGATCCGGTCCGGCTCCAAGCTGAGAGAATGGGATTATTTTATCGACCATCTTCCGCCAAAGAAGCTGGTTACCGATTATTATTCCCAGCTTTGCAGGATCGCGGATGATGTGGGAAAAGAGAATATCATCGTGCGCCGGTACGAGAAAGGGAGCTTCCGGGGTTCCGCCCATACGATCTTTTCCGATTTTCTCGACGCGCTCGGTCTGGAATATACGGACGAATATCAGGTCGTCCAGGAATATGTCAATACAAGCCTTGAAACAAATTATGCGGAGATAAAGCGGATCCTGAACGGGCTGCTGCCGGACGAGAACCAGCCGTTCGGAAAAATGAGCCGTTATTTTGAGGAGATCGCCGTCCATTGTTCCAATTTGCCAGGCATAGAACAGTACCGGAGCAGTATGTTTTCCAACGAGAGCCATGCGGAATTTATGGGGCGGTATGAGGAAGGGAACCGGAAGATCGTCACAGAGTTCATGGGAGAAGAGGGTGAATTGTTCCATCCGCAGCCGGAGAGCGATCTTCCGAAGTGGGAGCGGCAGAACCCGCGGCAGTACGACGACCTGCTGCTGTTTATCGGCGAAGCGTTCCTGCGGCAGAGGGATGAGACCGGACGGCTGGAAGACGAGATCAGTACCCTGAAAGAGGAACTCCGCAAAACCAGCCATGAACTTGCCGTTCAGAGCAAGAAGCTTGAAAAACTCATGAAAGCGCCGAAGGAAAAAGACACGGCGGGACAGAAGCAGGGACGCGTGGGCGCATACGCCCGAAAGATCAAAAATAAGATCGCGAATTTGAAATAAAGGATTCCTGCCATACTGTCGGCGGACAGAGAAAGCAGGAAGACAAAAGGAAAGCCGCGCGGGTTTACGAAAGATACCCGCGCGGCTTTCCTTTTGCTTCTATTAAAGATCATACAAGCCCGCGCTGCTTTAAGATGCGGTGCTCCAGATTGGAAAAGACAAGCCGGTCGATCAAAATGCCGACCAGGATAATGATGAGCATGACCGCGGTGACCTGATTGATATCGGCGATATCCCGTCCCGCCATGAGCGTATATCCGAGCCCGACATAAGCGGACATCACTTCGCCGGACATCAGCGCGCGCCAGGCGAACGACCAGGATTGTTTCAGCCCTGCCAGAAAGCCGGGAAGCGCCGCGGGAAAGATCACGTCGCGGTAAAGCTGGAGATGGGAGGCTCCCATCGTGCGCGCCGCCTTGATATAGAGAGGCGGGACCGTACGGATCGCGTTTTCAATGGCGAGAGATACGCTGAATGTGGAACCGATCACGACGACAAATAATATGGCGGATTCATCCAGACCGAACCAGAGGATCGCGAACGGGACCCAGCAGACGCTTGGAAGCGACTGGATGCCTGTCAGGAGCGGCTTGAGGTTCCGGTTAAAGTAATCGGAAGCGGCAATGACCAGCCCCAGGACCGTACCGATCAGGATGGAGAGGAGAAAGCCGATCAGCGCCCTTCTCAAACTGTACGCGGTTGCCTGAAAGAGAACGCCGGTCACAGCGAGTTTTTTCAGGCTTTCCACAACGCCGAGAGGATTCGGGAGCGCGTACGGTTTCCACAGGCCGGCGATCGCCGTTCCCCAATAATAAACGCCCTGCCATATGAGGATTAAGGCGATATAAAACAGAAGATTGTTCAGCTTAGCCGCGATCGTATTCTTCTTTTGCAAATTTCTGTACCTCTCTTTCTACGCAGGATAGGATCTGGTGGCGGACTTTCAGGAAATCTTCGGAGTCAATCTGTCGCGGGCGCGGGAGATCGACAGGAAAGACATCCCTGACGCAGCCGGGATTGTCGGATAATACGACGATCCGGTCGGCGAGGAATACGGCTTCCTCCACGCTGTGGGTCACAAACAAGATCGTTTTTCTGGTTTCTTCCCAGATATGTTCCAGATCGCTCCGGAGTTTGTTCGTCGTCTGTTTGTCCAGAGCGGAGAACGGTTCGTCCATCAGGAGGACCGGGCTGTCCAGGCAAAGCGCGCGAGCGAGCGCGGTTCTCTGTTTCATCCCGCCGGATATCTCATGGATTTTATAATGGCGGAAATCCCACAGCTGGACCATTTTCAGATAATGCTCCGCGCGGGCAGCCTGTTCTTCTTTCGGGAGCCCTGCGAGCTTCATTCCAAATTTTACATTATCCATCACGTTGAGCCATGGGTACAGGGCGTGTTCCTGAAACATGACGACGCGGTCGGAGCCCGGACCGGTGATCGGATTGCCGTTTAAGAAAAGCTCCCCGTCCGACGCGGTATCCAGTCCCGCGATGATATTCAGAAGCGTGGATTTTCCGCAGCCGGACGGCCCGACGATACAGATAAATTCCCCGTCTTCGATCGTAAGAGAGATATCCCGGAGCGTTTCGGACCGGGAGCCGGTAAACGTACGGCTGATGTGTCTGATTTCTAAAGCCATGGCAGCCTCCTTATTTTTGCGCCTTTTTGTCTGCGAAAGAGGGGTAGACGAGGGAATGATCCGGAAGTTCGCTGATCAGACCCTGGTCATAGGACGTCTGGGCAAATGCCTGGAGCGCTTCTTCGTTCAGCGTGGTCGTCACATTGGTTCTGGAAAACGATTGCAGCACGACGTCCTTATCGAGCGTATTTCCGGTCACAGCGGCGATCTCCGCGATCATGGAGTCTGCGGAACCATCCAGGTTCTCATTGACGGCGTCCGTGGTTTCCGCATGGATCTTGAGGAAAGTTTCCACAATATCCGGATGCGCCTCCATAAATTCTTTGCGGACAACGACGACGGCTACCGGATAATTGCCGTCCAGATAAATATCTTTATAATCAAGGAGCAATTCAACTCCGTCCGACGCGGTCAGGATCGTGCCCCACGGTTCCGGGACAAGCGCCGCGTCGATGGTTCCCTGGTCAAACATATTCTGCATATTCGCGTTATCGACAGCGACCACTTCCACCGACCCGCCTTCCGATACCGGTTTCAGATTGTTTTCTTTCAGCAGGTTCAGCAGGCAGAGATGCTGGGTATTCCCGATCTGGGGGATGGCGACCGTCTTTCCGTCCAGGTCGGCAACTGACGTGATGTCCGCGTCGGAACGCCGGATCAGGACCGCGCCCGCATCCGCCGCGTTTGAAACGATGACGACGTCGCCGCCGGATTTGACATTGCCGTTGATCGCGGGGACAGGACCGATATATCCGATATCAATTTCTTCCGCGAAGAGCGCTTCCACTTCGGAGGAGCCGGCGTTAAAAGACGTCCAGCTCACATTGCAGGCGTCGCCGAGCGCGTCTTCCAGAGTATGGTTCGCTTTCATGACCAGAGCCTGCGCATGCGTGATATTCGGGAAATAGGCAACCCGTACATTGGTGACGCCGTCTTTGCCCTTCTCCCCGGTTCCGGAAGAAGGCGAGGCGGAACATGCGGTCAGGAGGGCGGCGGAGAGAATAATTACTAAAACGTTTGCAAAAAGATGTTTCTTCATGATAAACGCTCCTTTTTCTTGATTTTTTTCGCTGTTATTTGTATACTGATAACAGTTGAGCTGATTATAATAGATAAAAATGAAAAAAACAAGGGAAAATAAAGCAAACGTTTTCATGAAAAGGAGAAGAAAAATGTCGTTAAAAAAGATTGCCGAAATGACAGGAGTGTCGATCTCGACGGTGTCGCGCGTTCTGAATAATAAGGATTATAATTGCGCGTCGGACGAGGTAAAGAACCGGATCTGGGAGGCGGCGAAAGAGATCCAGTATGTTCCAAATGAAAGCGCGAGGCAGCTGCAGAAAGGCGGGCTGGAAAAGCCGCAGGGGCAGAGGGCGGCGAGGAAGATCATTGTCATCCTGGGCAGGTTCCAGTCCATCCATGACGATCCGTTTTTTGAAGAACTGTTCCGGAGCGTAGAGCAGGAGATCTTTGCGCAGGGCTGTTCCATTCAGGCGATCATCCCGTCGGAGGAACTGCTTCGCGGGGAGGTTCCGGATACGGATGGGTTTTTGATCCTGGGGCGCAGCTCCCGGGAACTGCTCCGTGTTTTGGAAAAGAAAACAAAAAATCTTGCCGCGGTCAACCGGAATCCGACCATGTTTGAGATCGACGAGGTGATCTGCGACGGGAAAAAAGCGGCTGAGACGGCGGTAGGCTATTTACTGGAAAAAGGACATGAAAAGATCGGATATATCGGGGACTGCTCGTATGAGGCGCGTTATATCGGATATTATGAGACATTGGTCAGCCATCATCTGCCTATTGATTACGCCTGCATTTATCCGACCGGTCAGACGGAACAGGAAGGATATGAGGCGATGCGGGAGCTGCTGGACAGAGGGCAGGTGACGGCGGTGCTGTGCGCGAACGACGCGACGGCGCTCGGAGGGCTCCGGGCGTACAACGAGGCGGAACAGAAAAACAAAACAGATATTATTTCGATTGATAATATCAGGGCGGCGGAGACGGTACAGCCGCTCCTTACCACCGTGCATATACCGGAAAAAGACATGGGACGGGCGGCGGTGCGGATGCTGATCGACCGGATGAACAAAGGCCATCAGGAAAAAATGCGGATCGAGTTTCCGAGCAGGCTTGTCCGGAGAGAAAGCTGCTGACAAAATTGTAAAAAATAGGGATTGACAATTTTAGGAAAATATGTATAATAAAATCATCAGATGGAAATAAAAGGCAGAATCAGGAAGGATATGTAAATGAAGCAATGGAAAGTGGTAATCTGCGACGAGGAGGAAGAATTTTCGCTCGGATTGATGGATTATATCAACCGCGATGAGAAAAGCCCCTATATGGCAGTCGCCTTTTCCAGACCGGACAAATGTGCCCTGTATCTTGCCGACCACAGGATCCACTGCCTGATGGCCAACCGGATGTTTCAGCGGGAGCTGCAAACAGAGGCGCCGGTTCTCTGGCTCAGCGGGTCGAAGGCGGAGAAAGATACCATTTACAAATATCAGTCAATGGAAGCGATCCGGATCTCCCTCGATCAGATTGTGACGGAGAGGGGAGCCGTGACGATGACGGACACCGGTATGAGCGTATACGGCGTCTATTCCCCCATCGGAAGAAGCGGGAAAACTTCCTTTGCCCTGGCGCTGTGCAGCCATCTGAACCGGCGCGGCAGGAGCCTGTATCTCGGATTTGAGGAATACAGCAGTTTTCTGGAAGGACAGAGCGAGATGTCTGATCTGCTTTACCTGATCCGGAGCCATTCTCCTGATCTGGGCGTCCAGCTGGAAAACCGCCTGCGGACGAAAGGACAGGTTGATTTTCTTCCCTCCCCTGCCGCGTATATGGATATCCGTCAGCTGACTCTGGAGGATATGACCTGGTTTCTGGAGCAGCTGCGGCAAAACAGCCGTTATACGGCGCTGGTCTTTGATATCGGCGCGGGCAGCTTTGCCGATATCGGGATCCTGCAGCTGATGAACCGGATCTTTATGCCGGTTTTATCGGACGGCGGACAGGAGAAGGAGCGGAATTTCCGTCAGATGCTGAACGATATGCAGCTGTCGTATCTGAATGACAGGCTTGTTCCGGTCAGGCTGGAGGAAGCGTGCAGATCCGGGGAGATCATGGAACGGCTCCTGACAGAACTGGTTGGATAAGCCGCAGGAAACGTGGAGGCAGGAGCTTCATCAACAGGTCATGGAGCAGATCGACGTTACCAGGGAAGTCAGCAACGAAGAAATTTACGCGCTGATCGACCAGGCGGTTATCCGGATGGCTGCCGGGAGATATATCCCGCTTTCTGTCAGGGAAAAGCTGAGAAGGGATGTATTTAACGGGATCCGGAAGCTGGACGTTTTGCAGGATCTGCTGGACGATCCTTCCGTCACGGAAATCATGATCAACGGGTACGACCGCATATTTATCGAAAAGGACGGGAGGCTGACGGAGACGGGGCTCGCGTTCCAGAGCCCGCAGAAGCTGGACGACGTGATCCAGCAGATCGTTTCCGGGGCAAACCGCGTTGTGAACGAATCAACGCCGATCGTTGACGCGAGACTTCCCGACGGATCCCGGGTCAATGTCGTTTTGTCCCCCATCGCGATCGACGGCTCGACCGTTACGATCCGAAAGTTTCCGGAGAAGGTATATACGATGGAAAACCTGATCTCATTCGGATCGCTGGACGACGGGATGGCAAAACGGTTGTCCATCCTGGTGAAAAGCAGGTATAACATATTTGTCAGCGGCGGGACCGGATCGGGAAAGACGACATTTTTAAATTGCCTTGCCCAGTATATCCCGTCTCACGAGAGGATCATCACGATCGAGGACTCCGCTGAACTGAAGATCACAACGATCCCGAACCTGATCCGGATGGAGACGCGCAACAGCAACCTGGAGGGAAAAGGAGCCATCTCCATCGGAGAATTGATCCGGGCGTGCCTCCGGATGCGGCCGGACAGGATTATCGTCGGCGAAGTGCGCGGCGAGGAAGCGCTGTATATGCTTCAGGCGATGAATACCGGGCACGACGGGTCGCTGTCTACCGGTCACGCCAATTCGGCGAAGGATATGCTGAGCCGGCTGGAGACGATGGTACTGATGGGCGTGGATATGCCGCTGACCGCAATACGGCAGCAGATCGGATCTGCGATTGATATTTTTGTGCATTTGGGCCGCATGAGAGACAATTCCAGAAAAGTAATGAGTGTAACGGAAGTTCTCGGATATCAGGACGAGCAGATCCGGTTAAATCCGCTGTGCGAATTTGTGGAAAGCGGAAGCGGGCGGGGAACCCTTGCCGGAGTGTTCCTGCAGACAGGAAAACTGCGTCACAGAGAAAAGCTCGCAAGGGCAGGCTATGAAAAAGAGTATGAGGAACTGGAGGAAATGAGCGCGGAAGATGATTGATTATCGCAGCTGGCGTCTGTCCGGAAAAGAATGGGGAATTTTGATCATACAATATAGTTTATGGGTGATGTTTCATGCTTATCTTTTTTTTCACTCTTTGATTGGAATATTATTCCTATTACCCCTTTTAATTCCAAAAATAAAAGCGTACCGGGACCGGTGCAGGCGAAAAAGAAAACAGCAGATGCTGCGCGAATGGAAGGAGGCGCTTCGGTTCATCCAGGTATCGCTCGAAGCCGGATATTCTCTGGAAAACAGTTTTGCCGCCGCGCGAACGGAACTGGAACGGCTCGTCAATGGGAATCCGTCGGTCCTGCTTGATGAATTGTACCTGTTGGAACGGAAACTGGCGATGAGCGTCCGGATCGAGGACGCGCTGGAGGATCTGGCGCAGCGGAGCGGGATCGAGGAGATCGAGGATCTGGCGCAGGTGATTTCTCTCGGAAAACGGAGCGGGGGCAACCTCATCCATATCATCCGCAAAATGAATGTCAGCCTGACAAATAAATGGGAGGTTGAGGAAGAGATCCAGACGATGATTTCCGGCAAGAAAATGGAACAGAAGATTATGAGTTATATGCCGGTTGGGATTTTGCTCTATATGCGGATCACGAATGGCGCTTACATCCGTTCCCTTTATGAAAATGCGGTCGGGACCATCGTCTGCCTGGCAGGGATCGCCGTTATGCAGTGGGCGGAATATTACGCGGCAAAGATCATCAGAATTGAGGTGTAGCATGAAAAAAAAGAACCGACGCCCGGATTTTCTTTCCGCCATGGTTCCGTTTTGTCTGCCTGTGTACCGGCTGGTAAGGAGGCTCCCTGTCTGGAATGACAAGGCGGTGGAGGGAAGGATAAGCCGCCTGAAGCCGACAGGGAAAAAGCAGCTGGAACAGCAGGTAACGATGTTCCGCTGCAGGCAGATCGCGGTTGTCCTGCTCGCGGTCGCCGCGTCGGCGGGCGCGGGGGTGTTATTGATGATGAAGGACGCCGTTTCGGGCACGCCGGATGAAGAGGCGATTACGATTGAAAGAAATTCGTATGGAGAGACGTCTTCGGAGGAAGAACTGGTTGTGACGGTCGACGGGCAGGACGCCGAGGAACTGACGCTCAAGGTGCAGCCAAGGGAGTATACGGAAAAGCAGCTCGAGCAGAAATTTCAGGAAGCCATGGATCTTGTTGAGGACGGGCTGAAAGGGGAAAACCGGTCGCTGGACCGCGTATGGAAACCGCTTTCCATGCCGTCCGGCCTGCCCGGAAGCCCGATCGAGATCCGGTGGCTGACCGACCAGTTCCATCTGATCCATAACGACGGAACCGTGCTGGCGGACGGGATTTCCTCACCGACGGTCGTGAACGTGACGGCAATTTATTCTTATGGGGAAGAAGAAAAAAGCGTGACGTATCCGGTTTGTGTTGTCCGCCCGAAGCGGACAGAGAAAGAAAAGGAACTGGACGCGATCACGGAAAAACTCCAAAAGCAGGAGGAGATAAGCCGGCAGGAGGAAACCTTTTCTCTTCCGAAGAAAATTGGAAGCGCGGTTGTTTCATTAAAAGAGGAAAAGAAAAAGAATTATGGAAGGATCGTATTTTTGGGACTGATGACGGGGATTTTCCTTGCTGTGAAACAACAGGAGGAACTGAAACAGAAGGGAAAGGAGAGAGAACGGGCGTTCCTGCTGGAATATCCGGAGTTTGTCCGCCAGCTCAGCCTGCTGCTCGGAGCCGGAATGACAATGAAAAGCGCTTTTGCCAAATTGGCATGCAAATATGATCCGGGAGCGGAAAACGGCGGCGCGCAGCCGGTCTATGAGGAGATCGCGATCGCGAACCGTCAGATGGAACAGGGAATCTCCCCGGCGGACGCCCTGGAGCAATGGGGAAACCGGATCGGGCTTTCCCTGTACCGGAAGCTGGCGAATCTGATGACCCAGAACATGGCAAAAGGAAACGCCGGACTGGTTTCCATGCTGGAACAGGAAGAACTGACCGCGATGGAACATCGGCGGCAGATGGCAAAAAAGCTGGGAGAAGAAGCCGGAACGAAGCTTCTGATCCCGATGGCGGCGCTTCTGGTCGTAACGATCCTGCTGATCCTTACCCCGGCGCTGATCCGTTTTCAAATGTAAAGGAGCATAGAGAGATGAATTGGATAAAAGAAAATGTAGTGCGGGACGAGTCCGGTATGGGCGTTGTGGAGATCATTCTGATCATTGTCGTGCTGATCAGCCTGGTTTTGATCTTTCAGGAACAGATCGAGGCGTTGGTGGCGACGATCTTCGAGAAAATGGTCGGCAACGCAGGAAAAGTCCACTGATGCCCGAAAAAGAGCGCGGCGCGGTTACGGTTTTCCTCAGCTTAGCAATGGTTGTTTTTTTGGCGGCGACGCTTTCGCTGCAGGAAATCATGCGGATCCAGCTGGCGTATGGAACGATCGCGTCCTGCATGGACGGGGCGGGATGGCATTTGCTCGCGGATTATAACCGCGCGCTTGCAAAACGGTACGAGCTGTATGCCCTGGACGAGACCTATAACGGTTACGGCGTGGAAGAACTACTGACCAGGGCGCAGGATTATATGGAGTACGCGCTGCAGCCGGAGCTGCCCGGCATAGCCAGATCCGGCTTCCTGGATCCGGACATAGAAGATATCGTGATCGAAGCGCAGGAATATCTGACGGACGAAACGAATCAGAATCTTGAGCGACAGATCAGCGACTGCGTGAAAACGGATGGACTGAGAGCCGGGATCGACTTTTTAAAACAGCAGCTTTCGGAAGTCACAGAACAAAAGCAGCAGTCGGACTCCATCCGGGAAGAACTGAAAACGCGCGCGAAAGAAGAGGAGGAAGCAAAACGGAATGCCGCCGAAGCGGCGGAAAAAACGCCGCCTTCCCCTCCTCAGGATGAATCCGCGGCACCTCCGCAGGATCCGCGGGACGGGCTGATATCGATATTGTCAAAGGGAGTGCTGTATTATATCACGGACGGAGACACAAGCCTTGGCAGCGAATCAACTCTGGAAGCGGCGGACAGCCGGTCGTTTTTGAACCTGGACGGTCTGATCGCGCTGATGAAAAAGCAGTCAGCCGGAGAGATCGGAGGCGAGATCCGGGCGCAGGCGGAGCTGATCAGTTATCTCACGAACCACTTCCGGAATTATGTGGAAGACCCGAATGAGGATGAGAAAAAGAACCGGTGCGAACTGGAATATCTGGTATGCGGGAAGAGCAGCGACGCCGATAATCTGAACCATATGGCGGGGAAAATCATCGCGTTCCGGTTTCCGATGAATTTCGCGGTCGCGCTCGGTGACGGGGAAATGCGCGGGCAGGCGCTGGCGACGGCTACTGCGCTTGCGGGGATTACCGGGATCCCGCCGGTTGTCACCGCGGTCCAGTATCTGCTTCTGGCGGCATGGAGCTACGCGGAGACATTGTTGGAGATGAAAGGGCTGCTGCAGGGAAAAAAAGTCGCCGCAGTGAAGAGGCGCAGCCAGTGGAACTTGTCGCTGGAGCAGATCGGGACGGGAACCGGGCTCCGGGAGGTGGAGAACGGAATGGATTACGCGGATTATCTCAGGCTGTTTCTTGCCCTGACGGAGCGCAAGGATCTGATGAAACGGATGCTTGCGGTGATCGAGCAGAATCTGCAGATGGACAATCCCGCGTTTGCTCTGGAACACTGCGTGTGCCGGTTCCGCCTGACGGGCAGAAGCAGGATCGACGAAAGATACAGCCTGCTGCCGGGCGCGGCGCTGATCGGGGACTGGTATGAGTTTGAAATATCTGTATGGCAGCAATATTAAATCGGAAGGCGGGAGACGCTTGAAAATGTTTTCTTTCAGGAAAAAGAATCGTTACAATAGTCATTATGCAAAAATAAATCCTCTCCAAGTACAAGTACAATCCTCCTGGAAGAAAACATTTTCAAACGCCTCCTGCCCGCGGGGCTCCCTTACCGTGGAGGCTGCCCTGGCGCTTCCGCTGTTCTTATTTGTGATGATCGGTATTTTTTCCATCGGACGGATGATGCATGTGGAACAGGAGATTTCCCGCGGGCTGGTCGGGAGCGCGAAAGAGCTGGCGCTGAACCAGCTGGAAACAGCCGGGATTTTTTTACTGGATTCCAAAATGAAACGATATTGCGACAGGGATTATCTGGACCGGTCGTGCCTGGCATCCGGCATGAACGGGATCCGGTATCTGGGAAGCAGTTATGACGAGGAGGAACAATGTTATTATCTGCGGGCGGGATACGCGTGCCTTGTGACGATCCCGCTGATCGGCGAGATCCGCGTACCGTTTTCGCAGTGTGTAAAACAGCGGGCGTTTACCGGCTATGACTGGGAGCGGGGGACGCGGCTGGATGAGAACGCACAATATGTTTATGTGACGGAAACCGGAGGCGTGTGCCATACAAGCAGGGAGTGTACACATTTGATGCTGTCCATCCAGATCCGGACCGACATGGGAGAGGACGCGCCGTGGAGAAAAGAATACCACCCTTGCGAGCGCTGCACGCGCTATGAAACGGGAACCGTTACCCAGGTATATGTCACGGAGGAAGGAAGAAAATACCATACGTCCATCGAATGCAGCGGATTAAAGAGGACGGTGATACGGAAAAAGAAAGAGGAAACGAAGGGAATGAGAATGTGTCAGAGATGCGGGCGCGCAGTGGCATCATAAAACGAAGAAGAAATCCATATCATGATACGGAAAGAGCGAGGGCGGCGCAGAAAGGGAGCATGACGGTGGAAAGCGCGATCCTGGTCCCGCTGATCCTGTATGTTTTCCTCGCGCTGATCTTTCTCCTGCTTTTTTATCTGGAATACAGCCTGATGCAGTCCGCGGCGGCGCGCGCGGTTGTGGAGAGCCTGGATGAAGCGAGGCAAAAGGAGAGCGGGGCGGATGCTTTTCTCGCGCAGCGCGTACAGGAACGCCTCGAAGGTGCCATGCTCTTTTCGGATGAGATTGAAGTATCCGCATATAAGACGGGGAGCCGGGTGGTGATCTCGATGAGCGCGGCAGAGAAGATTCCTTATCGGGAAGTCGTCTCCCTGACCGGAACATCCCGGATGGAGCTTGCGCAGCAGATTGCCGTTTCCATGGAACTGCCGGCAGATTATCTGCGAAAACAGCGTCTGGCAAAGGAGGCGGGAAAGGAGGAAGAATGAAAAAAACGATACGCCGGGACGGGTTTGAGCAGAAAGTGGAACTGCGCAGGGCGGGCGGGTCGAGCAGCAATCTGGAACGCTCCATGCTGAGCGATAACCGGATCCCGTGCCTGCTTCCCATTCAGATCCAGATGATGAACGGGGAAGAATGTTTCCTGTATGATATCAGCGGCTGCCAGAATCTGAGCGGATATTATCAGAATAAGGAGGTGGACGCCGGGCAGATCGCGCAGATTTTGTTGAAGGTTCTGGAAGCAATGGAGGAGCTGCGCCAATATCTGCTGTCCGGAAGCCATTTGCTTCTGACGGAGGACGACGTTTATATCAGCGAGGATCAGTCCAGGATCCAGTTCTGTTACCTGCCCGGCCATGAGGAGCAGGCGGGGGAAGGAATGAGCCGACTGGTGGAATTTTTTATGGATCATATCGACCACAGGGACGAAGGCGCGGTCGTTTTTCTCTACGGGCTGTATAAAATGACAAAAGAAGAGCGGGTCAGCCCTGCGGTCCTCAAACGCTTCCTGACAGAACGGATCGGAAAAACAGAGGAGCAGCCCCGCGAAAAACCGGACGAGCGGATCTATCCCGCGCCGCCCGCGGATATGCCGCGCCCAGCCGCCCCGGCGGAAGATCCATGGGAAAAGGCGGATCGGCTCAGCCGGCAGAGAATGGCGGGGAAAACAGCGGTATGGAAGATTGCGGGAGGGGTCGTCCTGCTTTTTCTGTGCGGGCTTGCCGGATTTGCGGCGATCAGCATCCGGTACGGCGCGTGGGACGGAAATGAGCGTATCGGAACCGCAGGGCTTTTCCTGCTCGGGAGCGTCTGCTTTATCTGGCTTGTGAGGAAGGCGCGCGGCGGAGAAAAACAGATAGAAGTTGATCCGGGCGACAGGGAGACCGCGCCGGAAGGGAACGCGGGGAAAACCGGGCAGGGACAGCATACGATGGTCCTTTCCAAAACTCCCGAACCCCATAAGGGGAGCCCGGTGCTGCGCCCGGTAAAAAAGAAAGGGCGGAAAGCGATCGTGATCCGCAAGACACCGACTGTGATCGGATCGCTGCGCGACGCGGTCGACGCGGTGATCGACGACGGGAGCGTCAGCCGGATCCATGCGACGATCGAAATGGAATGCGGCGAATGTTATGTGACCGATATGCAGTCGACCAACGGGACAATGCTGAACGGAACGACCCTTGTCAGTGGTTCCCCGATGCTTCTCCATAAAGGAGACGTGCTCGCGTTCGGGCGGATCGAATATTCGTTTGAATATGAATCTGCCTGAAAAAACGGCGCGCTTCATTGCCATGAAATGAAAATTGTGATATGATACATAGGATTACAGATGGAACGGTTGAGAGGAGTATCCTATGTCTTATATGGCGTTGTATCGAAAATTCCGGCCAGCCAGGTTTGATGAAGTCAAAGGCCAGGAGCATATCGTGACTACCCTGCGCAATCAGATTAAGACGGGGCGTATCGGCCATGCTTATCTGTTTTGCGGAACAAGGGGTACCGGAAAGACGACGGTCGCCAAGCTGTTTGCCAGGGCGGTCAACTGCGAGCATCCCGTAGATGGGGATCCGTGCATGGAGTGCGCTTCATGCCGGGCGATCGCCGACCAGTCGTCCATGAATGTCATGGAGATCGACGCCGCTTCCAATAACGGGGTGGATAATGTCCGCGAGATCCGCGAGCAGGTGCAATATTCTCCGGCGGAGGGGCGCTATAAGTATTTATCATCGACGAGGTGCATATGCTTTCGGTCGGGGCGTTTAACGCTTTGCTGAAAACGCTGGAGGAACCGCCGGAGTATGTGATCTTTATTCTGGCGACGACGGAGCCGCAGCGGATCCCGATCACGATCCTGTCCCGGTGCCAGAGATATGATTTCCGCAGGATCACAGCCGATACGATATACCGGCGGCTTGCGGAACTGATGGAGGTCGAACAGGTCCGGGCGGATGAGAAAGCGCTGCGCTACATCGCGAAGATGGGGGACGGTTCCATGCGCGACGCCCTCAGCCTGCTCGACCAGTGTGTTTCTTTTTATCCGGGAGACAGGCTGACCTATGAAAAAGTGCTGGAGGTGCTCGGCACTTCCGATATCGCAACCTTCCAGGAACTGCTGGTGCTTCTCACGGAGCGGAACGTGACAGCCATCATGGAGCTGCTGGACCGCATTTTTCTGGAAGGAAAAGAACCCGGCCAGTTTCTTTCGGATTTTATCTGGTATCTGAGAAATCTGCTTCTGGTCAAAAGTTCGGATCATCTGGAGGACGTCCTGGATATGTCCGCGGAGAATATCGACCAGTTAAAACAGACGGCGGCGGGGATTGAGATCGACCGCGTGATGCATATGATCGAGGTTTTATCAAAACTGGCGAATCAGGTGCGCTACGCGACGGATAAACGGGTACTGATGGAACTGACATTGATCGGATTATGCCGGCCGCAGATGAGTATGGATAACAGCCGCCTGGAAGAGCGGCTGAGCCTGCTGGAGCGGAAGCTGGAGGAACAGCGCGCGGTACCGGTACAGGCGGCGCCCGCCGCGCCTCCCGTGAAACAGGAGCCGGCGCCGGATTTCGATCCGGAGGAGGAATTAAAGAAGAAATTTCCGCCGGCGGAGGTCGGGGAGCTGAAAAAGCTGATCGCCCAGATCAAAACATTAAAAGGAGCGGTCAATCCGCCGATGTGGAAGTATCTTGAAATGGCAGCTCTGACGATCGGCGAAAACGGGCACAGCATTACGCTGACATTCCGTCCCGACGGGGACGGGAAGACCGCGAAAGAATATTTTGAACGGGAGCACCGTCCCGGGGAAAGCAATTTAAAAGAGCTGCAGGAGATCCTTTCCGACCGGATCAAGCGGGAAGTCACGCTTCGCTGTACGTTCGCGGAGGAACAAAAAAGAGACGGCTTCGACCGGTATGATCTGAGAAAGTTGAAGATTCCGATTGAATTTGAAGAATAGAAGGGAAAGAGTCAGATGATCGTTGAACAGTTTTTGGATGCGGTAAAGGACTGCCTGGCCATGCTTCCGTTTTTATTTGTCGCGTTTTGGCTCATGGAATTGCTGGAGCATTATTCCGGAAATGTCATGGAGCGGATCCTTGTGCGGTTTCACTGGCTGGGGCCGCTCGTCGGCGCTGTCCTCGGATGCATTCCGCAGTGCGGATTTTCCGTTATGGCGGCGAACCTGTTTTCCGGGGGAATGATCTCGGTCGGCACCATTTTGGCGACCTTTCTGTCTACTTCCGACGAGGCGATCCTGATCTTATTTGAGGACGCCCAGGGAAGGGCAGCGATCTGGCCGCTTCTGCTGATCAAGGTCGGGATTGCCGCGGTTGCCGGGATCGTGGTGGATCTGCTGCTTGGTATGTTCGGATATCAGGCGGGCGACAAGAATATCTGTAAGGACTGCGGATGTGAGGAAGACGGGACCCTGGTATCCGCGCTCCGGCATGTCGGAAAGATCATAGGATATTTATTTTTGATCACATTTGCGCTGAATGTGCTGATCGAGCTGGTCGGCATACAGAAGCTCTCGGTCTGGCTCCTTACGGACTCGCCGGTGCAGCCTTTGCTTGCCGGGCTGATCGGGTTGATTCCCAACTGCGCGATTTCCGTTATGATGACGAAATTATATATGGAGGGCGTGATCAGCTTCGGCGCGGTGATCTCCGGGCTTTCTGCGGGAGCCGGGATCGGGATGATCGTGCTGTGGAAGATGAATGAAAATAAAAAAGAGAACGCGCTGCTCGTAGCGCTTCTCTTTGCGGTCTCCGTTCTCGCGGGCGTTCTGTTTCAGTGGATCCGATAAAAAAACGCGCCGCTTCGGATGAATTGCCATCCGGAGCGGCGCGTTTTTTTCATTGGATTAAAGCTGAGGACCTGCGGAAACCAGAGCTTTTCCGGCTTCGTTGTTCTCATATTTCGCAAAGTTCGTGATAAATCTCTGTGCCAGATCTTTCGCTTTCTCTTCCCATACAGAAGCATCTTCGTATGTATCGCGGGGATCCAGGATGTTGGAGTCCACGCCCGGAAGCTCGGTCGGCACTTCAAAGTTGAAGTAAGGGATCTTTTTGGTCGGCGCGTTCAAGATATCGCCATTCAGGATCGCGTCGATGATCCCGCGGGTATCGCGGATGGAGATACGTTTGCCGGTGCCGTTCCATCCGGTATTGACCAGGTATGCTTTTGCCCCGCTCCGCTCCATTCTCTTTACCAGCTCTTCGGCATATTTCGTCGGATGCAGTTCCAGGAACGCCTGACCGAAGCAGGAGGAGAACGTAGGGGTCGGTTCTGTAATGCCGCGCTCGGTACCTGCCAGTTTCGCGGTAAATCCGGACAGGAAATAGTACTGCGTCTGCTCCGGGGTCAGTACCGATACCGGAGGAAGGACGCCGAATGCGTCTGCGGAGAGGAAAATGACATTCTTCGCGGCGGGAGCGGCGGAAACCGGGCGGACGATCTTTTCAATATGATCGATCGGATAGGACACGCGGGTATTTTCCGTTACGCTCTTGTCGTTGAAGTCGATTTTTCCGTTTTCGTCCAGCGTGACGTTCTCAAGGAGCGCGTTGCGCCGGATGGCATTATAAATATCCGGTTCAGATTCTTTGTCGAGGTTGATCACTTTCGCGTAGCATCCGCCTTCAAAATTGAATACGCCGTTGTCGTCCCAGCCGTGCTCGTCGTCGCCGATCAGAAGCCGTTTCGGGTCGGTCGACAGCGTTGTTTTCCCTGTCCCGGAAAGACCGAAGAAGATCGCGGTATTCTCGCCGTTCATATCGGTATTCGCGGAGCAGTGCATCGACGCGATGCCTTTCAGCGGAAGATAATAATTCATCATGGAGAACATACCTTTTTTCATCTCTCCGCCGTACCATGTATTGAGGATCACCTGCTCGCGGCTCGTGATATTGAAGACGACAGCCGTCTCGGAATTTAAGCCGAGCTCTTTGTAATTTTCCACTTTCGCTTTGGAAGCGTTGTAAACGACAAAATCCGGTTCAAAATTGTTCAATTCCTCCTCAGTGGGCTGAATGAACATATTCTTTACAAAGTGCGCCTGCCAGGCGACTTCCATGATGAAACGGATCGCCATGCGGGTATCTTTGTTTGTGCCGCAGAACGCGTCCACGACATAAAGCTTTTTGTTTGAGAGCTCTTCGATGGCAAGCTCTTTCACTGCTTTCCATGTCTCCTCGGAAGCCGGGTGGTTGTCATTCTTGTATTCGTCGGAAGTCCACCAGACCGTATCTTTGGAATTTTCATCCATGACAATAAATTTGTCTTTCGGAGAACGACCCGTATAAATGCCGGTCATGACATTTACCGCGCCGAGCTCGCTGACCTGACCCTTTTCATACCCTTCAAGCTCCGGCCGCGTCTCTTCCTCAAATAACGCTTCATAGGAAGGATTGTGTACGATTTCCGTTGTTCCGGTAATACCATACTTTGATAAATTGATCTCTGCCATGTTTTTACCTCTTTTCTTTTTTCTCTTTTTTCAATCTATACAACATATGTAAGATTCAAACTTCCTCTCTGCTATTATACATGAATCATCAATAAAATCAATAAAAATCCTCACAATTTTTCAAACCGGGGCGATGAAAGGTATAGATTCGGCGTGATTTATGAATACTATCCTTAGCGGATCCAGAGCAGACGGCATAAGGTCGTCGGCGATCAGAAAGGAAAGGAGGAATTATGAATCAGCCTGTGATTGTTGAGACGGAAGACGACGACAGCGGCGGAATTGAAGAAAAGCTGGTTGTCCAGTGCGCTCCGCTGATCGAGGGATTGAAGGTGTCCAACCTGCTGATCCTTCCGTCCGGGGAGGAAGACCAGTTGTATTCGATTTTGCTGCATACGGATCTTTCCTATATTCAACTATTTTATACGAGAGATAAGACAACGTATCTTGTTTTCCGGGAAGACCTGCTGGATCAGTACCTGAATCAGATGGACGTGCGGGAATTTCTGTCGGGGCGCGGCTATCCGGCATGCCTGGACCTGATCCTGGATATATTCCGGGACCGGTACGAGCGATATATGGCGGGGTTCGGGGCGTTCCCGCATGAGATGGGACTGCTTCTCGGCTATCCGGTGGAGGACGTCAGAGGATTTATGAACAACGACGGCAAAAATTTTCTCTACGCCGGTTACTGGAAAGTGTATGGAAACGTTCCGGAAAAGAAGTGGCTGTTTCAGCGTTACGAGGGCGCGAAGCGCAAACTTGAACAGATGCTCGCGAGCGGAACCAGCCTCAGTATGATCATCAGAAAGGAAGGACAGAATTAGGGAAACCGCGGGAAAGGGCGGGCTCCGGGTAGGATGGAGCGCCGTTTTTCCGCGGTTTTCCGTATGCGGGCAGACCGGGCGCGGAGCCGGAAAGCGTGTTGACGGATGGACGGGTCAATGTTATACTCGATACAATGGAGTGATCTGTTTGGAACAAATTGGAAAGAAAAATAGAGAAATGGAGTAGCGTATGAAATTTATCAAGACCCCGGTAAAGGGTATGAACGACTTTTTGCCATCCGATATGAAGCTCCGCGATTATGTGATCGCGCTGATCAAAGAAACGTATGCCGGATTCGGGTTTTCCCCGATCGAGACGCCCTGCGTGGAGCATATCGAAAATCTGTCCGGCAGGCAGGGCGGAGAGAATGAGAAGCTGATCTTTAAGATCCTGAAACGGGGAGAGAAGCTGCAGCTTGATGGAGATGTCAAGGAAGAAGATCTGGTCGACAGTGGTCTCCGCTATGACCTTACGGTTCCGCTGTCACGGTATTACGCCAACAACCGAAATGAATTGCCGTCCCCATTTAAGGCGCTCCAGATCGGAAATGTATGGCGCGCGGACCGTCCGCAGAAAGGAAGGTTCCGGCAATTTACCCAGTGCGATATTGATATTTTGGGAGACAGCACCAATCTGGCGGAAACCGAATTGATCCTTGCAACGACCACGCTGCTCGGGAAGCTGGGATTCCGGAATTTCAGGGTGAGGATCAATGACCGGCGCATCCTGAAAGCGATGGCGTTGTCGTGCGGTTTCCCGGAGGATTCGCTTGACCAGGTATATATTATCCTCGATAAGATGGATAAGATAGGGCTCGAGGGCGTGATCCGGGAGCTTGAAAAGGCTGGTTATGCCGACGGGGCGATCCAGTCTTACCGGGTATTTTTTGAAGATCCGGACGAGGGGCGTTCCTGCCGGGAATTTTGCGGCGGCAGGCTGGACGGATATCTGGCTCCGGAAGTCCTCGACGGGCTGGATCAGATGACCGGCTGTGTCAGGGCAGCGGCGGGAGCGGAGTTTGATATCGTTTTTGATCCGACGCTCGTGCGCGGAATGTCTTACTATACGGGAACGATTTTTGAGATCGAGATGGCGGAGTTTGGCTCATCCGTGGCAGGAGGCGGCCGCTATGATGAAATGATCGGGAAATATTGCGGCGAACCGGTGCCGGCGTGCGGTTTTTCGATCGGCTTTGAGCGGATCATCGCGATCCTGAAAGACCGCGGGTTTGAAGTTCCGTGTAAAGTGCGGAAGGTTGCTTTTCTGGCGGAAAAGAAGCTTTCCGATGAAAAACGGATCGCCATGTTCCGCGAGGCGGCGCAGCTGCGGAACGAGGGAACGCAGGTCATGATCGCGGCGCGCAATAAAAACGCGAAATTCCAGAAAGAGAAGCTCCGAGCGGAAGGATACGAGGAATTTAAGGAATTTTACCGCGATTAACAAAAGAAAAGGAGCGGAAGGAAACCGATGGATCAGGCAGTTATTTTCGATCTGGACGGGACTTTGATGGATACGCTGGAGTCGATCGCGACGGCGGGGAACCGCGCCCTGCGGGATTGCGGGTTTTCGTCCCTGCCCGTCGAAAATTATAAATATTATGCCGGAGACGGCGCGGACGTCCTGCTCCTGCGCGCCCTGGCGGACGCCGGGGACCGGGACGGCAGATATTTTGAACAGGCAAAACGCAGTTACCGTATCTGGTTTAAAGAAACCTGTACGGAGGCGGAGCCTTACGCGGGCGTCCGGGAAACGCTGGCGGCGCTGAAGAAAAAACACTGCAAACTGGCGGTTCTTTCCAATAAACCGCATGAGAGGACGCTGGACGTCATTCACAAGGCGTTTGGGGAGGACTTATTCGATGCGGTACAGGGACAGCAGGACGGGCTGAAGCGGAAGCCGGACCCGGACGGCGCGTTCCGGATCTGCCGCAGGCTCGGTGTCCGTCCCGAACAATGTATTTATGTAGGAGATACCAATGTCGATATGCGCACGGGAACCGCGGCGGGTATGTATACGATAGGCGTCCTCTGGGGCTTCCGGGACAGACAGGAATTATTGGATCATGGCGCGATGCGGCTGATCCGGCACCCGGAGGAACTGATCACAATGATAGAAAACAGGGATTAGGATATGAAAGGACTGACATCAGAGCAGGTGCAGGAACGCGTCCGGAACGGACAGGTCAATCTTTCTGTGGACTCTGCGGGAAAAACTATACAGGAAATTATAAAAAGCAATATTTTTACTTATTTCAATCTGGTATTTACCGTTCTGGCGGTATTTCTGGTCCTGGTAGGCTCATTTCGGGATCTCACTTTTATGCCGCTGGTCGTTATCAATACGCTGATCGGGATCGTCCAGGAAATCCGCGCGAAGCGGACGCTGGAGAAGCTGACCCTTATTAACAGCCCGAAGGCGACGGTCCTGCGCGACGGGCAGGAGATGAGCATACCGGTGGAGGAACTGGTGCTTGACGATATCGTTGTATTTTCTGCCGGAAACCAGATCCCTGCGGATGCGGTTGTGGAGCAGGGAGAAGTACAGGTAAACGAGTCTCTGATCACGGGAGAAGCGGATGAGATCACCAAAACCGAGGGCGCGGAGCTTTTGTCGGGGAGCTTCGTCGTCTCCGGCAAATGCTTCGCGCGCCTGGTGAAAGTCGGGGCGGATTCTTACGCGTCTCAGCTGACATTGCAGGCGAAAGAAGTGCAGGAGGAAAATCCGTCGGAAATGATCCGGTCCCTGGATGTGCTGGTAAAAGCGATCGGCATTATTATAATACCGGTTGGGATCGCGATGTATCTGCGGCAGCATTATGACCCGACCGCGCCGATCGGCATTCGGGAAAGCGTGCGCGCGACGGTCGCCGCGCTGATCGGGATGATCCCGGAGGGGCTGTATCTGCTCGCGTCGGTCGCGATGGTCGTGAGCGTACAGCGGCTCGCGAGAAAGCGGACGCTGGTCCATGAAATGGCATGCATCGAAACATTGTCCAGAGTGGATGTGCTCTGCGTGGACAAGACCGGGACGATCACCGGAACCGATATGACGGTTCACGGGGTTTTGGACGCGGATACATGGGAAGAACCGGAGGACGAAGAACTGTTGTGCCTGCTCGGGGATTTCATGAATAATATGGATGCGGATAATCAGACGATGAAAGCGCTCAAGCAGCACTTTCAGAAGAACAGCTCCAGGCAGGCGGAGGCAAAAACTTCTTTTTCTTCCGCGACTAAATACAGCAGCGTCACGTTTGACGGGAAGCGTTCCTATGTGATCGGCGCGCCGGAATTTGTCCTGCGGGAGCAGTATGAGGAAGTGCGCGAACAGGTGGAGGCGCAGACTTCGCAGGGATACCGCTTGCTCGTATTCGGGCAATATGACAGAGTGGCGGACGGGGGCCCCCTGGAGGGAACGGTCCTGCCTGCCGCTTATATCCTGTTATCCAATCCGGTCCGCAAGGAGGCGGAAGCGACTTTCCGTTATTTCGCGGAACAGGGCGTGGCGATCAAGGTTATTTCGGGTGATAATCCGGTGACCGTATCGGAGATCGCGAAGCAGGCGGGCATTGAACATGCGGAGCAATATGTGGACGCGACGACTCTGGATACGGAGAATAAGATTCAGGAAGCGATTCTGAATAATACGGTTTTCGGGCGCGTGACACCGGATCAGAAACGCGCGTTTATCAAGGCGCTGAAAAGCGCCGGGCATACGGTGGCGATGACCGGGGACGGCGTGAACGACGTCCTCGCGCTGAAAGATGCGGACTGCAGCGTGGCGATGGCGTCCGGAAGCGATGTGGCGTGTCAGGTTGCCCAGCTTGTGCTGCTCGATTCCAATTTTGCTTCCATGCCCGCGGTTGTCGCGGAAGGGAGACGGGTGGTGAATAATATTGAGCGCTCCGCGTCTCTGTTTCTGGTCAAAAATATTTTTTCCTTTGTGCTCGCCATCCTTACGATCCTGATCGGGTTCCAGTATCCGATCCGGCCGAACCAGATCGCGATGATCAATATGTTTACGATCGGTACGCCGGCGTTTTTCCTGGCGCTTCAGCCGAATAAGGCGATCGTGAAGGGAAAGTTTCTGCCAAACGTGATGCTCCGCGCATTTCCGGCGGCGATGACGGATCTTTTGCTTGTGGGAGTGTCGATCATACTGGGAACGGCGTTCCGGCTTGATCCGGAGCAGACCTCTACGATCGCGGCTTATGTGATGACGATCGTTGGTTTTGTCATGCTCTTTCGGATCTGCCAGCCCTGGAACCTGTTCCGCCGGGTTGTCTGGGGAGCCATGGTGATCGGAATGATCGGATGTGCCATAATCCCGGAGGGACGGCTCTGGTTTGGTCTGACCCCTCTGAATTTCAGCAGCGCGGTTCTTGTCGCGCTGATCGGCGCGCTTTCTTATCCCTGCATGAATCTGTGCTACCGGCTGATCGCCCGGATCGAAGCGTTTCTGGAACGGTGCCATGAGCGATGGTTAGAATACAAACTCAATAATTAGAAAAATCGTTTACGTGAGAAAAAGAGCAGATTGTAAAGCCTCATTGTCCAATGGCTGCAGCCGGGAACAGGTTGAGTTTTTCACCTATAAAGAAGGACTGTGCGTTCAATGTATGCACATTGGTTCTTATGACGATGATATATGGCTGACGCAAAAGATGATGGCAGTCTTATAAGATGTTGGGATTTCCACCATCAATGAGCATATCAAAAGAATATATAATGACCGCGAATTGACCGAAGCTTCAACTATTCGGAAATTCCGAATAGTTCAGGACGAGGGTTCAAGACTATGCTGCTGAATAGGCTTGTCTATGTAAATCGTATCCAGTTCGGGAACATCAAAGCCGGTCAGCCACATATCCACAACAATCGAAATTTTAAAATTGGACTTCGGATTTTTGAACTGACGGTCAAATTCCTTGCGGTCGTCCTTTGTGCCGAGCATATCAAACAGGTCTTTCTCATCGTCCTTGTTGCGAGTCATCACCAGTTTGATTTTCGATAAAATTCCGAAATCGGAATTTTGTCGAGGTTCAAAATAATGATACGCCGGGGTATGCCATTCCAAAGCGAGGCATTTATTACGCCTCACGAATGATTTCATCGCAACGTGGGACAATATTTAAAAATCAGGAATATGGGAAGATCAAGAAAGTGGTATCCATCTGGATATGTGAGGATTCCGTTATTTCCCGATCGGATACGATAAACCGATATGCTTTTACAGAAGAATGTCTGCGAGGAGATTTCCATGAGAAAAAGCAGGATTACGACTTGATGAAAAGATAGCGAGTGCCGCTAAAGTCAGTATTGAAACATTGAAAGAGTGGCTTGCCAATCGGGATGAAATGCTTGTAAAGTAATGGGTGCGGAGTGTATTGCAGATCGTCTGCATACCGGATATGCGGAAAAGAAGTTTTAAGAGGCGTCGAGTGATCGGCGCCTCTTTTTACGCGCCCGGCGGCAGGAATCGTCCTGCCGCCGGGATATATGGCGTGCGTCGGGAACAGGAACGGCGGCAGTTGCCTTGTCAGGCAAGCTCGGTAATGCCGGTATAGAGATCATAATAACGGCCTTTCATGGCAAGGAGTTCTTCATGGGTTCCGCGCTCAATGATCTCGCCATGTTCCAGTACCATGATCGCGTTGGAGTTGCGCACCGTAGAAAGACGGTGTGCGATGATAAATGTGGTACGGTTCTGCATCAGGCGATCCATTCCATGTTCAATGTGCCGTTCGGTCCTTGTATCGACAGAGCTGGTCGCTTCATCCAGAATAATGATCGGCGCGTTGGACACGGCAGCCCGGGCAATATTTAACAGCTGCCGCTGTCCCTGGCTTAGATTTGCGCCGTCTCCCTCGATCATGGTCTGATATCCGAGCGGCAGACGCTTGATAAAGGAATGTGCCGAAGCGAGTTTGGCAGCGTCGATGACTTCCTTGTTGGTGGCGTCCAGACGACCGTAGCGGATATTTTCCATGACTGTTCCGGTGAACAGATGGGTATCCTGCAGCACCATCGCGATGTTCTGCCGCAAAAAGCGGCGATGGTATTTCCGGATGTCAACGCCGTCGATCGTGATGGAACCCTCCTGGATATCATAGAACCGGTTGATCAGGTTGGTGATCGTTGTTTTTCCGGCGCCTGTGGAACCGACAAACGCGATCTTCTGCCCGGGACGGGCGTACAGGCTGATATCTTTCAGAATGATCTTGTCGGGATCATAGCCGAACGTCACATGGTCAAAAATGACATTTCCGGCAATGGATGGCACTTCCACCGCGTCTTTGGCGTCCGGTTCCTCGCCGGGCTCATCCATCACGGCAAAGACCCGCTCGGCTCCGGCAAGCGCGGAGAAGATCGTATTCATCTGCATGGAAACTTCATTGATCGGACGGCTGAACTGCCGCGCGAAATTCAGGAAGATCGTCAATCCGCCGACGTCAAAATTCTTCGTTACGCAGAGGATACCGCCGATGCAGGCGACCAGGACGTAGGTCAGCTGGCTTGTGTTGTGCATCACCGGGCCCATGATACCGCCGAGGAATTGCGCGCGGATCTGCTTGTCGCGCAGGTCTTCATTGATGGTTTTAAATTCGCCGGCAATCTGGTCTTCATGGCAGAATACTTTGACGACCCGGCTTCCGGTTACCATTTCTTCGATGTATCCGTTTACGGTTCCGATCGCTTTCTGCTGGGCGGAATAGTATTTTCGGCTCCGCTTGGCGATAGAAGCGCCGCCCTTGACGATCAGGGGGATCGTCACGATAACAAGAACGGAGAGAATCCAGTTCGTATACAGCATGAGCGCGAGCGTGCCGATAATATTGATCAGGCCGGAAACAAGCTGGACGATCGTATTGTTCATCATTTCGCCGATGGCGTCCACGTCGTTGGTGAAACGGCTCATGATATCGCCGGTCGTATTGGTATCATAAAACCGGACCGGAAGTTCCTGCACATGGACAAACAGATCTTTGCGGAGCTGGAGCAGCGCTCTCTGGGAAACGCCGACCATGATCCTTGACTGCCCGTAATTGCAGACAACGCCGACCATATACACCAGCGCCATGACGATCAGACCTTTCAGCAACTGGATGGTTCCGGTGCGGACGTCGGGCGCTTTGACCAGGTTGTTGATGATCGGCCGGAGCAGGTACGAGCCCGCGAGAGCCGATAACGTGTTGAGGATAACGCAGATAAACGCCAGTGTCAGAAACAGTTTTTCTGTTTTCAGATACGAGAGAAGCCTGCGGATCGTGCTGCCCGCGTTTTTCGGCTTTTGCAATTTCATTGTATGGCGGTTCCTTCCTCCGCCGGGATGTCCCATGGGCGGCATTACGCAGTCACCTCTCTTTCATTTTGGGAATAATAAATTTCCTGATATTCTTCATTTTCGGCAAGAAGCTGTTCGTGCGTTCCCATTCCAACGATCTTTCCTTCCTGCAGGACGATGATGAGATCCGCGTCCTGCACGGAACTGATCCGCTGGGCGATGATAAACTTGGTCGTATCTTTCAGGCTGTTGTGGAAGCTTTGCCGGATCCTTGCCTCGGTCGCTGTGTCCACTGCGCTTGTGCTGTCGTCCAGGATCAGGACTTTCGGCTTTTTCAGCAGGGCGCGCGCGATACAAAGGCGCTGTTTTTGTCCGCCGGAGACGTTGACGCCTCCCTGGTCGAGCGTGGTGTCATAGCCTTCCGGAAAATCCCGGATAAACATATCTGCCTGCGCCGCGTCCGCCATATCCCGGATTTCCTGATCGGAGGCATTCGGATTGCCCCAGAGAAGATTTTCCCGGATGGTCCCGGAGAACAGAACATTTTTCTGGAGAACCATACCGACGCCGTTCCGCAGATGACGGAGCGTATAATCCTTTACATTGATATCGTCCACGAGGACTTCCCCGGACGTAACGTCATACAGCCTTGGGATCAGCTGGACCAGGCTGGTCTTTCCGCAGCCGGTTCCGCCGAGGATACCGATCGTCTGGCCCGGTTCGGCGACAAAAGAAATATCGCCAAGCACGCGGTGTTCATTGGAAGATTGATAAGAAAAGCTGACGTTGCGGAATTCGACTTTTCCGCGCGTAACCGTCGCGTCCGGATGAGCGGCGTTTTCGTCGGAGATATCGCTTTCGGTATCCAGCACTTCCGAGACGCGCCGGAACGACGCGAGCGCACGGGAGCTTTGCAGAAGGACCATGGCAAGCATCATCAGCGACATCAGGATCTGGATAATGTACGTAGTAAACGCGGTCAGATCCCCGACGGGCATACTTCCGACCAGAATCTGGCGGCCGCCGAACCAGACGACCAGCATAGTCGTGATGTTCATGGCGAGCATCATGATCGGCATGTTCAGGATCACAAGGCGGATCGCATGGAGCGTACTGTCCTTCAGTTCCGTATTGGCGGTATCAAATTTTTCAATTTCTTTGTCTTCGCGGACAAATGATTTGACGACGCGGACATTGGTCAGGCTTTCCTGGACGCCGTTGTTCAGCGCGTCGAGCTTTTTTTGCAGATTGGTAAAACGGGGCATCGCATGAAAAATGATCGTAGCGATGGCAAAGACAAGGAGTGGTATGATACATGCCACGATGATGGCAAGCTCCCCGTTCATCAGGATTGCCATGATCAGTCCTCCGATCAGCATACCGGGCGCGCGGAGCGCCATACGGAGCGCCATGGCGATCACGTTCTGAATCTGCGTAATGTCGTTTGTCAGCCGGGTGACGAGCGATCCGGTACTGAACTGGTCGACATTGCTGAACGAGAACTGCTGTACCTTGTTAAACAGGTCTTTCCTCAGATCCGCGCCAAAATTGATCGACGCCTTGGCGGCAAAATAAGCGCCGCCGATTCCGCCGGTCGCCATCAGTATGACAACAACCGCCATCACCATACCGATCTCGATCATATAGGGAATATTTCTTGTCGCGATGCCGTTGTTGATGATCAGAGACATCAGTTTTGGGATCAATACTTCGCCGACTACTTCGGTCATCATGAAAACAGGACCCAGGATAAAGTAGCGGAGATAGGGTTTGATATAAATCCAATAGCGTTTCATAATCCGATATCCTTTCTTTTATTCCTGGCCGGGCGCCAGTTGGTTCAAATTGCCGTATATCCGGTCCAGGAAGGAAGACAGAAGCAGCAGTTCTTCCTCCGTAAAGCCGGAAAACATCTGCCTGTTTACCGCGTCGAAGCGGTTTTTTGTCTGCTGGAGGACGTCCGCCGCCTGTTCGGTCAGCACGATGCAGTTGTTGCGGCTGTCCCGGGCGTCCGCCGTTTTGGCGATATATCCGTCTTTCTCCAGCTTTTTGAGCGTCACAGCCACATTGGCGGGCGAAACCTCCAGCCCTTCGGCGAGCCGGGTCTGCGACAATGCGGGGTGATCTGCGAGATAGCGCAGGAGCCGGTGCTGGGAGTGATGAAGCCCGCTTGGCCCCAGGCTGATATCGACCATTCTTTTGTGACAGCGTATGACGCTGAGCAGCCGGAAAAGAATGGAGGAATAGCAGTCATTGTTTTCCATAAAAGAAGCTCCCTCCTTTTTTAATTGATTAACTAATTAATGATAAACATGTTGACTATTATAGAACAGACCGGATGAGATTGCAAGCCTTTCTTTTCATGAGAAGGAATTGCATTTCCATACTGGCGCGTATATAATAAGAAAAAAGGATATGGAGGATGAGATGAGACGATTTGCAGTTGTTATGACTCTCTTTTTTCTCTTTCTGTGTGCTTTTTTGTTCCAGCCTGCCGGAATGGATACAGCGGCGGAATCCGGCGATGCGCGCGTCCCGACTTTAAAGGGGATGCTGGAAACAGCGCTCCAGCCGGTTGGCTCCACCATGTACATATGGGGAGGCGGATGGAACAAGGAGGATACGGCGGCGGGAAAGGACGCCCTGCGGATTGGCGTCAATCCGAAATGGAAGCGGTTTGCGGACCGGCAGGACGCGTCTTATGATTACCAGAACTATCGCTACCGGCATGGATTCGGGCTTGACTGTTCCGGCTATATCGGATGGGTCGTCTATAATACGATACCGGATCCGTCCCCGTCCGGATATGTGACAAGTGCCAGGAAGCAGGGCTTTTTTTTATCAGAACAGGGATTTGGGGCATATCGGCACAGGAAACGCGTGACGGACTACCGAGCGGGCGATATCATGAGTTCTGAATGTTCCTGCTGCGACCATGTATGGATGGTGGTCGGCGCGTGCAAGGACGGCAGCGTCGTCCTGGTTCATTCGTCGCCTCCGGGCGTCCGGCTCTGTGGAACGCCGGATCGGCGGGGACGTCAAAAAAGCCAGGCGGTCCGCCTTGCCACACATTATATGAAGCGATATTACCGAGACTGGTACGACCGATATCCGTCCTGTTCAAAGGACAGCTCGTATTTGTCCCATTATGGACAGATGCGATGGAAGCTGGACGGGTCGGTCATGACGGATCCGGACGGATACCGGAATCTGTCCGCGAAGAAAATATTAAAAGATCTGTACCGGCATGGAATCCCTTTCGGGGAAAAATGACGCGAAAGGGAGAAACCCCGGCGCAGGCGGACGGGACATGGCGGAAGAACGGGATGCGCGTGAGAAGCGCGATAGAGAAAGGAAAAAGAGAATACAATGAAAACATTGATTTTATTTGATCTGGACGGGACATTGACCAATCCGTTCGAGGGAATCACGAGATCGGTGCAGTACGCGCTCCGGTATTTTGGGATCGAGGAGCCGGATCGGCAGAAGCTGGCTCCTTTTATCGGTCCCCCGCTTGTGGATTCCTTTATGAATTTTTATGGATTTTCCGAACAGCAGGCAAAGCAGGCGGTTGAAAAATACCGCGAACGCTACCGCGACATCGGCATTTATGAAAATGAACTGTATGAAGGGATCGATGAAATGCTGCGGGAGCTTGAGGGAGCCGGATGCATCCTTGCGGTCGCGTCGTCCAAACCGGAAGTATTCGTTAACCGTGTCCTGGAACATTTTTCGATCAGGCAATATTTCACTGTGGTAGTCGGGAGCGAGCTTTCCGGCATAAGAGGGACGAAAGAGGAAGTCGTCGAAGATGTGTTTCGCAGGCTTTCCAGCCGCCCGGAGGACTACGGTACGGCGGTCATGGTCGGCGACCGGGAGTATGACGTACAGGGCGCGCGCCAGTGCCGGATGACAGCGGTGGGCGTGCGGTACGGATTCGCGTTCCCGGACGAACTGGAGCGGGCGGGCGCCGATCATGTGGTGGATACGGTTGAGGACTTGAGAAAACTGTTGATGAGGATTCGAAAATCCGATATAATAAGCAGATAGGGGGGTGCCAAAAATCCGTTACATTTCTTGTGGCACGTTGTAATGCTGAAAAAAATATGGTATAATAACGAGGAAGACTAGGAGAAATAGAAAGTTTGAAACATAAAGGTAGCGGATAGAAAAAGTAAATTACATAGCAAACAAGCCATCACTGGGGTGGCTAAAAAAAATATAGACACGACACCTAATCAGGTAATGGGAATAACATCATCTTTGATGATGTAGCCACGAAGTCTGAGCAGATTAAGTGCCTGGGAAGTAGTCAATATTTTTGACTCATTCACAGGACGCGGTTCAAGAAAGCCTTCCGGTGTATACGGCTTTAAATCTGTGAGTATGTGCTAGATAGCGGTCAGGAGCATACGGCAGATGGCGATGATGGCTTTCTTGTGTCTACGGCGTGCTTTTATGCGGCGGTAACGATCCGTGAATTCAGGATGTTTCTTCAATTTGATCAAAGCATTTGCAATCTGTACCAGAACTGGTTTAAAATAAGAACCGGCACAGGAAATCCTAGTGGATTTGGTCTTGGAGCTGCTTTGGTCATTACGAGGACAATATCCGGCCCATGAGACGAGGTTTTTGGCTGTGGGGAAGACAGACATATCCAGTCCCGATCTCGGAGAGCACCTGGATAGCAGTGAGCGGGTTCTTATCAAAACCGGGCACGGTTCGGATAAGAGCCAGGGCAGCTTTGTACGGATCACTGAGACGAAAGATTTCCCGTTCTATTTCGTTCTTGTGATGTTCCAGTTCATCAATGTGGTTCAGGTATTGCCGGAGCTTAACAGCCTGTTCGGGAGAAATTGCCCGTCGACTGCGGTTTGAATTTCCCCGATTGGTGTTTTACACCGTTTGTCTATGAAAGGTGTCACGTTAAAAGTTTCCCCAGAGTGCTGCAGGATGTGTTCTGTGATGGAACGGGAGGATCTCCCAAAGATATCCGAGAAGACATCATCCAGCTTAAGGTTGGATACGGTAAGATAGTTATGGGCACGGTTCTTTTCATTGGTGATTATATTGGTGAGTTTGGATCGGTATCTTACTAGACCCCGGAGCTGACGGATATCAGCGAGCGGGATAAAGGAAAGTATTACCATGCCGCACATATACAGGTCACGGATCCATTTGGCGTCTTTGCGGTCGGTCTTGTTTCCTTTTTGCGGTTTGGTGTATTTGGGATGGGAAAGGGTAACCCAGAGGTTATGCTTCTCCAGGATGTTGAAAACGGGGCTCCAATACTTGCCGGTAGACTCCATACAGACATCCGTACAGTGGTATTTGACAAGCCAGTCACACAGCTCATTGAGACCTTTGGAAAAGGAAGAAAAGCGGGTCTGCTTATACTCTGTACGGTTGAGGGAATCGGCAATGCCAATACAGGCAAAGATCCAGGTTTTGTGGACATCTAAACCACAGCAGTTATTTTTGAGGATTTTAAAGGACAATAAAATCACCTCCTGATAATTTGTAGGTATAAAACTGACAGTGACTGGCCATCCGGCAAAATCGAGACGACTTTGGAAGAGATAAGTTTACGGACTACAGGAATGCGCCAATCATTGATGTCTTAACGGGTGACCGACAACATATAAAAATGCGGGGTTGCCGCTATACAGCCCCGTCACTCACCTCCGCGTGTTCTGTAGTGTGTCAGTCTTATAAAAAACTATATCAGGAAAAATAGGAAAGCGAAAGCCTGAAGCGGGTTTCATAACCCCATCGGTGCCTTTCGCAGAAAGGCGGATTATAAAAATGGCATATGAAGAATCAAAAAAAATAGACTCTATACTTAAAGAGAAGATATCTTCTTTGGCTAAGATATTTTTTGCAGATAAGGATGAAGTAAACATTACAGAATTTAATCATGTACTTACGGAAAACAATATAAATTATAAAGAGTATGTCACAACCGGTAAATCTAGACTAAGAAGATTTTTAACGCTCTTTCCGGAAACTTTGACTATAGAAGAAAAAAAAATAAATGGAGGTACTCAATATTATTGTCGTTTAATAAAACAAATTCCTGTTCTAAATGGTGTGCAAGAAGAAGTGACACAGATGCATTCAATTGCATTTATGTCATGGTGGATTAATAATGTGAAAGTTCTTCAGAAATACACCGATCAAACTCGAACAACCGAGGAATGGCGTTCAATTGTTGCTCGTGGGTTTTCTTATGCTTTGTTAGGAGAAACTCCTTTGTTTTGTTATAGTATAAATCAAGACACAAAAATTGTATTTAATACGGGGATTAAAACTCTAAAAGGAAATAGTGTGTTTTGCGTATTAAGACCTAACCCCAATAATACATTAGGTAATTTACAACCATATGCTATGGAAAGTTTTTGCTGTGTTGCAGAGGAAGATAATGAGATTAGCAATGAAATAAAACAAAATAGTGCAAATTGGCACGCCATACCCCTTGAGATTAAGCGATGATTATATAAGCAGGGCCGCTGAAATATTCGAAGTAGTTACCAAAGGTGGGGATCCTAATTTTGGGAATGCTCGTTTTGTAAGGAATTTCCTGCATGATTCAGTAGATGTATTATTGGAAAGAATAGATCGGGAATACGGTATTGGTAATGAAGCCCCAGAAGATGTTGTAGATTATCTCACAATTGAAGACATACCCAAACAGTATAGGAATATTGAACGCAGAGAAAAACGGTCAGTTATGATTCCTAAGGTGGATTTACTATCCAACAACGTAGAAAAGATAGATGACGACAACTATGATGCTGTTGTTAATATGTTGTCACAAACTGTAGTTCTTCTTGAAACCTATGCTGGAGGTGAGAAAAAAGGTGAGGGAACAGGCAGCATAGTTACGGCATCGGGATATGTTTTAACCTGTGCTCATGTCGCTAGAAATTGCGATAGAATCAGAGCACGTTTGTACACTCCTGGAATGGTAGGCGGGGATTATAGGTGGTTTGAATGCGAATTGTTGGATTCTATAAATGAAGATTGTGATATGGCAATAATAAAATTGAAGGGGGAAAACTTCAAACAAATCCCGTTGCGACCGGAGGAAGTGAAAATAGGAACCGGGGAAGAGACTTTACTTATCGGATATCCGTTGGGTGCGATGTTGACAGGAAATCGTATCGATGAGCTTACAGTAAGTAGTTTTAGCGGCAGAATAGCTTCTGTTCAAACGGTAAAGGATATTGAAAGATTCTACATTGACACAACAGGTTTACATGGTAATTCTGGTAGTCCTGTCATATCACGAAAGGACAGTCGTATGATCGGAGTTTTCTCAGGATCCGTCGCACCTCACAAAGAGGGTAATTTGGATGAATTGAATTATTTCTTTCCGATTAAGTATTTTTGGGAAAAATATATCATTGGAAAAACAGAGCAACATGATTAGCGAGGTATGTTATGAAAAGTGCAGTTGATATAAATTGTCCAATTTGTAAAACTGTTATCCCGATAGATGGGCCTAATGTCGTGGCGTGTGGAAAGTGTAGTTTCGAATATGCTTTCATTAGATATCTGTCGGGAGATAATAGCAGAAAACTATTTCAAGAAAAAATAAATACAGCAAAGCGTAAGTATTCGTTATCGTTAATAGAACGAAATAATAATTCAAATCGGTTTACATTAACCGGAGATTCCGTTGCTTATATTTCCGCAGATACAAATATCCTTAGTATTATTAAGGACGATAACAATATAGAAAGTATATCTGGTGTATTGCAATATAGTGCCAGCGAAAGAAATACTGCAATTCTTTATGAGAACGGTAAGGTGGGTGTTCAAGGTGACAACAGCTATGGACAATGCAGTACAGAAGAGTTAAAGGATATTGTATGTGTTTTATGTGCTCCTAATTGCGTATATGCAGTAAATAAAGAAGGACAGGTTTTAATTGTCGGTGCGGTTATAGACAACAAAATAAAGGAATGGAAAAGTATTAAGGCACTTGCCTGTGGCTCATTCCACGTTTTAGGGTTGAGTAGGGATGGCACCGTAATGATTGCGGGAGATATGCTTGACAATAATATGATAGAAACCGTTTCTAACTGGAAAAACGTGAAGAGCATAGCGGCTGCGACCGATTGTGGAGTGGCTTTATTTAAGGATGGAACGGTGGGCTTTGCCGGGAGAAAAAATGATTCCAGAAACGAAGTTGGGTCATGGAAAAAAATAGTATCCGTTTGTGTTGACAGTTCCTATGTGATTGGTATTACTGAAGATGGGGAGATAAAACAGGCGGGATCTTGTAAGGTATTTCTGGATATGGGAAGATCAGCTGCAAAAGATTGGAAGAATGTAATTGCTGTTACATGCAGTAGGTCAGGAATTGCGGCTGTTTTGGCGGATGGAACGCTTAAAATTGCTGGTAATTTTTCAGGCGATATAGACAAAATATGTGAAATTTGGGAGAAACAGGTCGAGTTGTAGGATAGAAAGGGATGCAAGTTCAGTAGATAATATGGAAATACTTGATGCATAGGCAAGTGATCTTCAAGGAAGAAAGTCGATACTACTTTCAATACTCGATTGTAATAAACAAGGGGGGGAGGTAACGAAGATTAATCGGTACCCATGTTGTAAACGAGGCGAGGGTGCGGACAAAAAGCTGGACTCCTAGGGTTCCGAAAGGAGCTAAATCAAATATGTATTCAAAAGAAAAAATTAAGGCTGCATTAAAATTATCGGGTTTATCCCAAAGATGAGAGCGTTTCAAAGAGATCTGTTGACAAACTAAAGAAAATTGATCTCCTGTATGGTATAATCCGAGTTTGCCACTTGTAAATGCGAAGAGGGTGTTGCAAAATCATCAAAAATAGATGATTGAGCGGCACCTTCGCTCATGATAATCAAAAAATCCGGAGATTTGAGACCGTTTCAAAGTCTGTGTAAACTCAAAAAACTGACATAAGATTTGTGATAAGTTTCCAGAGGGCTGAACCGTTTTTCAGGTTCCGCCCTCTGCTTGTATTATAACGCCGGTTTTGGGCATGTCAAGCAGAACTGCCTCCGGCGACCCTTCCCCGGCTTATAATCAGGAAAGCCGTTCCTCAAAATAAATCTCCAGCTGAGAGTGAATCTGACTCCAGTCCTGTCGGTGACCGGTCTATTTCTTTGTGATGTCCATCATCGCCAGATACAGCATTTTCAGCAGACTCTCGTCTGACGGGAATACCGTCTTGGATTTTGTTACTTTTCGCAGCTGACGGTTGAACCCTTCGATTGAATTGGTGGTATAGATCAGGCGCTGGACTGCTTCCGGATATTTGAAATACGTGGACAGGTTTGCCCAGTTATCTTTCCAGGATTTCGCGATCTTCGGGTATTTCCCGATCCATTTTTCATCAAAGCCCTGCAGGAGCTGGACGGCTTTGATGAGAAATGGATGTTTATGATACACTGTAATTCCCTGAAAAAACCGTTATAATTCCCTGAAATCGCCGCGGGAAATTCCCTAAAAATGGCGGGACACACCCTCACATTATATTTATCCTTTATCTAAGCATCACCAAAGATAAAGGAGGAAAGGAAGATGCTCACTATGTCCCAAGTCAATCATATCAAAGATTTGAGTAATTGTGGATACCGAATCTGCGAAATATCTAAAAAAACAGGCGCAGATCCAAAAACGATAAGGAAATACCTTACTGTATATAACGGTCACATAAGACCAACTGCACGGTCAAACTGGACCACCCTGCCGGAACCCTTAACGGCTGGCTGT
>CANQDT010000003.1 GCA_947593735.1 uncultured Lachnospiraceae bacterium
GCAATACAAAAGCGGCGGTTTCTACTTTATCACGAGTATGACCTTACTTACTGTCAAATCGGTGCATTGGAGCATTGCAGACCGCAATCTGTGCGGCAATCCGTTATTCGAGCAAGAGAAAAAATAAAGGCGCAGATGAAAAAGTATCTCTGCGCCTAACTGAAAGTGTCCTCTTATCTTCGGATAGAGGGCATTTCTCTTTGTGTTCTCAAATGGAATATCACAGAGGCGAAGCCGCCGGAATCGCTATGGCGAAACAGAGAGAAGGAACACTTGCCAGCAATAATCTGCGGGATATCCGTCCATATGTGGAGAAATATGAGATTTCACATATTACGACCGGGGACATTCTGATTGATGCCATGGATGCCGGAATTATTACAGAAGCAGAAGGCAATATCATTTGGTCGGATATGATTCGAAAACGCCGTATGCTTCCGACAGCGACATTCTCTGAGTATTTGGCAGACTACCGTAAGCCGGAAGGAGCAGAAGAATAGAATACTTTTAGTTTTGTTTTTTTGGCAAATAGCGTTTGTCTATTGAAAGATTAGCACAAGTTGTCGCCGCAATATAGATTACTAAAATAATAACCTCTAACACCAGAGTATTGTACGGGCGAGGATAGAATCTTGCCGCAACGCTCACGATAAATCTAATCGGGAAATAAAGTCCCAACCAAGCAGAAATTTTGTAAAACTTTCTGCGGAAGTTCTTTGTTTTTTCTGTTGCGCTGGAGGCTTTCTTTTGGTATGCGTATTCAAATCCGCCAATAGCTGCAACAAATGGAATAAAACTCAAAAAGCCAAAGAACACATTTTGCAGAATAACCGTTGTCATAAACTGCACCAAAAGCACCATGACCTCGAGCGTTACCAGACAGATCATAATCTGCCCAAGATTATCGTTTTGTGCTTGTTTTACCTTTGGCAGGTCATTGTCACTCTGGTAATCATCGTTCAGTAAGTAATCTGTGGTGACACCAAACAGCTTACTGAGTTGAAGAATATTACTTGCATCAGGCATTGCGGTACCTGATTCCCAACGAGAAATAGCTTGCCGAGATACATTCAGCTTTTCAGCCAAATCTTCCTGCGACATTCCATTAGACTTCCTTAATCCGATAATTTTATCTGATGGCTTCATTTGAAAACCTCCTTTGCTTCTGTGGTTTCATTGTACATAACACTATCAAGAAATTCCACCACATCGGCTTTACATCTCCGCAACATGATGTTACATTATTATTTTTCGAGAATCTGCGGATCAAGAAGGAAATCATATATATTTACAGTCAAGATACCATAGTCATCATAATAGGGCTGCACAATATCTTTTGTGATAACAATCTTTTTGAAAGAATCATCAATTTTTCTGAACGGTCTAATTTCCTGAGTACGTTTCGCTTCATCTGGCAGTGAGTATGCAGACTGGATATAGTATCTGGACGAACCAAGATTGCATACAAAATCAACTTCAAGTTGTTTGCGGATAACCTTACCGTCCTGCTCTCGCTCTGCAATCGGTATTACACCAACATCCACGCTGTAGCCACGCATACGAAGTTCATTATAAATTACATTCTCCATAGAATGGGTTTGCTCAAACTGACGGAAATTGATTCTGGCATTGCGAAGTCCAAGATCGGAAAAGTAATACTTCTTTGGCGTTTCAATATATGCCTTTCCTTTAATGTCATATCTTTGTGCGGATTCGATCAGGAAGGAATCCTCAAAATAATCCAAATATTTCTTAATGGTAGCGGAAGTGATTCTGGATTTCTTTACCGTCTTGAACGTATTCTTCAATTTTTCCGGATTGGTCAGCGAACCAATAGCAGAGGAAAGGATATTCAGTAGATCTTCCAGTTCCCCAATGTTCTTCACTCGGTTACGCTTGGTAATATCTCGAAGATAAATCTCATTGAACAGATTCTGTAATGCAACTGCCTTATCATTTGCTCCCTCACGAAGGACAACCAGAGGGATACCGCCATACAGCATATATTCAGCTAATCCCATGTACTTGTCACCGTTGTAAACGGTCATAAATTCGGTAAAGCTCAAGGGATACATATGAACCTCGTCGCCACGACCGGCGAACTCGGTGGCAATGTCTTTGGACAGAAGTTTTGCGTTACTTCCGGTCACAAATACATCCATATTATCTTTATGAAGATAACCATTCAGAACAGCTTCAAAACAATCCAACATCTGAATTTCATCAAGAAGCAGGTAATACATTCCTTCATCTGCAACTTTGGAACGGATATAGGCCATGAACTTTTCAGGGTCAACTCCACGCTTTTTCTTTTCAATCTGAATCAGGCTTTCGCCAATCAGATAAAGATCGTCTGCTGAATCAAAGGCAAAACGGATAATGTGGTCAGCATCAACTCCGTTTTCGAGTAAATGATGATAAAACAGATTATTCAGTAAATAGGATTTTCCACATCGACGAATACCGGTAATTACCTTAATCAGTCCATTGTGTTTTCTTTTTATCAACTTATCCAAATAAAAATCTCTTCGAATCTCCATTACCAAACCTCCTTGCGAAAGATTTTTGCGATTTGTTGCATTTTTCTATTCTATTATATCCAGACAGGATTCAAAAATCAATATATCATCTGCTTTTTAGAATAGATTTTTGTGACTTGTTGCATTTTTCTATTCTACAATATTATATGCTTTCGGAGCAATTATTATCCCGTATTTTAATTAAGTTCTTGTTTTAGAAAAAGGAGATATAAACTTTTAAAATAAGTTTCAAAATTAACTTCAATATGTTATACTTTTAATAGTAGAGATGAGCAAACCCTTGTAAATACGTACTTTTCGGAGTTTTGCTCATGGCTAATATTGATATAAAAAGGAGGGAGTGGGTTGCATAAAAAGATGGTTTTTATGGGAAGACACATTTGCGTTTGGATAATTTTTTGCCTGCTCTTATCGATATTTCCTGTAAATGGAAAAGCGGAAGAAACAGCTCATGCTTACAACGGGTTTTCGGGTATCTATCAGAAAATTTGCGTAAACGGGAAAACCGTGCGTCAGAGTGGCGGCAAGTTTATTTTAGACCAAAGTTCCGCCTCTGATAAAAGCGATTTGTTCCTGCCGCGGGATATGGGTGACGGCAGCTATTCGTTTGAAAACAAAATGACCGAAAACCGTATTGCTGCGGCGGAGACCGGCAGCGCTCTGCCGGCAACGCTCTATAATATCCGCAAGTCGCTCCAGGGGAACCCGGATGATTTTGCGGGGCTCGACGACAACACTCAGCACTGGATTTTGGAAGAAATACCCGGCGCAAACTCATATTACATAAAAAGCCTGCACAACAACGCCTACATAGGCGTATCAGGCGGCGAACTGACCGCGGTCGCCGAAGCCGAAAGGGTCGAAATCTCCTTCCTGCCGGTATATGACGAAAGCCCGCTGTATCTGCTCTCTTTGCAGCCCGGGTATTACACCCTTCCCGAAAATCAGCGCACACAGATAGAGCGCGTGTATGAGAGCGTTGCGGGAGATGTATTTGAGACATGCAGTCCGTATGGAAGCGGGGCAAGGCAAACCCCGCGTGCTGCAATAGACAACTATTATGAGACAAAAATCAAAGGTCAAAACATGACCGAGCAAAGCTTTCACGAAAGCATTACCTGGCGCTTTGAACAGGCTTTAGGCTTTGCCTATGTGACATTGCAGCAGCTTTCCGGGTACAATGTGCGCATGGACCTTCCGGGCACAGAGGGCGCATACTACACGCTTAACCCCCAAAACAAACCCTTCACCGACGCTCCGGCTGGAACCGACTTTTTCCCTTACATTCTCAAAATTTATGATACGGATAAGGACGGTCAAGAACGCGTACAAACCATACAAATATCCATTCAGGACAGTATAAACGGTCGTGAAAACGCGAAAACCTTCAGCAAGGTAATGGCGCACATTCCCTATGAACTCCGAAATCATATTAAAGACGCCACATGTTACAAAAGCCCAAACCCCGGCAGCGGGGTATATCAATGCACTGCCACGCATCTTAATATAATACTTTCAAGCACACCGGCTGCCTCCACTATGATAGAAAGTATCGTCCACGAGCTGGGGCACAGTATCGACTTGTGGTATTACGACGGGGATTCCCGGCTTTCAATGAAAACTCAATGGAAAAACGCTATGAAATACGATTGCTATTCGCTCTCCGACTATGCTAATACGAGCAGCATAGAGGATTTCGCTGAATTCTGCCGTTTCTATTTTACCGGCTATACCAAACAGGATTGGCGGCGGGCAGTGATGATTCTTTGTCCTGAGCGTTACAGGCTGTTTAAAAGCGTGCGAATGAAAGTCATGGACGGCTATTCACTTTGGGAGGACAGCGAATCGGATAAAGAGCTTAATATATATTTCGACTATAACGACGGCAGTACGGCAAAAATAAGTAAAACAGCGAAGCAATATTCGCGCTACAGCGAGATTATGCCTGCCGACCCGACCCGCCCGGAACGGGAATTTTTGGGGTGGTACACGCGGATGACCGGAGGCGAAAAAGTAATCGGCAGTCAGTGGATCATAGACGGTGAAGATCACACATTGTACGCCCATTGGAGCGACCCGCCGGGAAAGGAGATTACCATTCGTTTCGACCCGGCTAACGGCGAGGACGAAATCGTGATAAAGCCAAAAAGGAACACACGCATAAAAGAGAAAATTCCCGATCCCGTCCGCAAGGACTACAAATTCTTCGGCTGGTGCACAACAGGGGAGGGGCTCAGCGAACGCTTTGACCCGGTAAGCGATTTAGTCCTTTTCGACGAGGACGAGGTGCTTTTAAGGGCGCAGTGGGATCCGCTTCCACATACAAGCGTCGAATTTCAAGGCGAGGACTTTTCGGGCGCAACCACGTGGCGCGTGAATTTCCAAGGGCTGGCGCCGTGTACGATTATTTTGGCAGGATATAAAGACGGCGTTCTTACGGAGCTGAAAAGTGAAGACTTTGAAGCGACTTATTCATATGGTGATTTTATAATGTATAAGGATTTTGACACGCTGAAGGTTATGACCTGGAACAGCCTCAGCGGTATGGTTCCTTTATATGAATGTGTAACGATCGATAGAAAGGCAGAGTAAGGTGTGCTCATTCTGCTGCGGATCACGTTTGATCAATATGTCTCGAAAACATACCGTTTATTCCCGCACTATATGATTTTAAAAATGGGAACGGCGGCGTTTGTCGCCATCTGCAATTTTCTGATCACAAAGTATACCATAAGGCAGCAGACACATATCTTGCAAACGCTTTTATAAAGAGATAGAAAATATGGATGGGTCGGCGGACGGACACCCCAAAAAAAATCAGATATCCGGAGGGCGTCCGTTGCCTGACCGATACGACAAAGGGTCGTGTTTTTTGTTTTAAGTTACAGGCGTACTGTTTTCATAGAGCGTATGAGGACAAAAGTCTTGCCCCGTTGCCCATTCGATTTCGCCGTCACTGACGGATACTGACTTGAAAAGTCTTATATCTGCCAATGGGCGGTAAAATTTATGGTTCAGATTCGGCTTGAAATCATATAGCCGCTTTTCGCCTTCCCCAAAAGTGAGTAAAAGATGGTAATTGTCAAGTGGCGTAACGGCTTTTAAGACTGGATATGCATTCACTTACTCCAACCCCTTTATCTTAAAATATTCTTCATCTGTTTGCATGATCTCCCATAAGGCGGCTAATTCGTCCTTATGAATATCAGCCCACGCCACGACATATTTTGTCTGTTTCTGTGGGAAATTTCCAGCAAGAATATTTCCATCTAAATCAAAAACTGCTTTAGAGCCACTGTAAGAGGCGTGAAAGTGCGGTGCGTGATGCTGTTCAGAATCGTTAAAGTACATTCTTATTATGATTCCATAAAATGCTGAAATTATTGGCATAACATTATTCCTCCTTTTCCGGAGTTTTCAAGCAGTCGTTCTCATTTAATCATTATAATATCATATTAAATGGTTAAACGCAACACTAGCAAAATAGTTGTTAAACCGATAACGCCTGACAGCTCCAAAAAATGGAACTAACCGCAGCGCGCAGTCAGAGGAACCGTAACCGGAGCCATCCCATCCCATACGAAGACTTTTACGGTATAGGATTTCCCGTCTTTTAAGGAGAAGCTTCCGGAAAGCGTATTTTTTGAAACTGCCGCGAGACGGTTCTGTTCGTATACGGCAATATAGATGTCATGGGAGAGAAGGTCGTCGGCTGCGGCAAGTTCGTATTCCAGCGTCCCGTTCGCGAATTGGAATTTGGAAAACGAGAGCCCTGAAGGCGAACCTTCTTTTTCTGCCATCTGAAGGACAATATGGTCAAAATACGCGCGGGAACCAATGTCGCCGCTGATCCCGACGATCAGCGCTTTTTCGCCGGTTCCTTCCGGGATCGTCAGCGGTTTTGACTGGTCGGGCAGCAGTTCATAGAATCCGCCGCCTTCGCCCATTTCCACGGAATCGGCGGCCAGTTTGGCGGAACGGTATCCCCACTGGGCGGTCTTTTGGTCGGCGATCTCTCCGATGCTGGCGCCCAGCGCGGAAGGATCCGAACAGAAACCGCGGAGCTGTTCTTCCGTTACAGGCTTTCCGCCGTTGTCATATGCGTACAGGGATGTTACCGCGCTGTGGATTTCGTAGCCGGAGCGGAGGATCACCGAGCGGAGCCGGTCAAAATCAATCGTGTCAATATAGAAATATTGCGGCGCGGAGGTAACCATCCATTCCACCACATCGCCGTTATTTTCCTGCCCGGCGGAATGAACCGCGTCAGGGAAATAATAGATTTTTTCTTCTGCCTGTACGGAATCGTCGTTTTGGATGCGGACCCGATCCACATTGACGTAGCAGTTCGAGGCGGCGGAATTTCGCTCGCCGGTCACGCGGACGGTAAGCGTATGGATTCCTGCCGGAAGCTCTCCGGAATCGAACAGTTCCACATTGTCCGACCGGGCCTGCGCGTAGCAGTCGATACGCGTTTCCGCTTTGCCGTCTACGGATACGGCAAGGATCCCATGGTTGGAGGCTTTGGAACCGTACCATTTGATATTTGTTCCGACAAACTCGATGGAGCAGATATCGCCGGCGGTATTGGAATAATGATTATCATTGAAATAGCATCCGTTCTGCGCCGTACTTGCCCATCCGCTTCCCTCATAACGGAACCTGCCGAGGGACATTCCTGTGTTCGTATCATTGATATCGGATATGATCACCGGCCGCTCGGTTCCGGTTCCGTCTGAGACGGGAACCGTTTCCTGATCGAACGGGGTGATTTCTATTTCGCATACCGCTTCTTCCATGCCCTCTGCCCGGACGCGGCAAACGGCGGTTCCTGTCCGGTTATACTTCGACTGGACGAAGAACGCGGTCCTTCCGCCTTCAAGCGCGATGGTTTCTTCACCGATAAATTTGCCTGCGCCCTCCACGGAGATCGAGATCTGGTCAGATGCGCCCGGTACTTCCGTTCCGTTCGCGTCCACTGCCCGGACCGCGACGGACGTAAAGTCCGCGCCGTCGGCTGTGATGGAAACGTCGTCCGGCTCCGCGATCAGTTTAACGGGCGTCCCCGGCGTTTTCTGGACATATTCCGCTTTTTTGACGCCGTTGACGTATCCGATCGCTTTGACTTCGCCTGCCTCGTATGGGACGTCGTCAAAGACAAAGAACGGATGCGGGAGGTTCCGGTACTGCCTTGCGGGGATAATATCGCTCTTGTTCCCGTTGATGTATAATTCTACGGTATCGCAGTTGCTCATGACCGTCACAGAAAAATGTTCGCCGTAATTTACATTTCCGCTGGAGGATCCGCCCTGCGCGATATCGTCGCTGACCGGCGATACTTCCAGCGGCTTCGCGTCGTCGTCCCAGTAGTTTGCGATATAGACCATCGGATCCTGCGCCGGATCTTTCTGGGACCGGTACAGATTTGCCGCCGGTTTCGGAAGGCGGAAGATATCATACAGACCGCTGTAAAATACATTGTTGGTCCGCGTGTAATTCACTTCGTTGTCGTAATCGAACATACTCCACGCGAACCCGCCCGCGCAAAGGGGATTTCCGAGATAATAATTCACTTTGTCCGCAAAATCCTTTGTGAACGCGAGCGCCTGTTCGTCCGTTGCCCACGGGCATCCGAATCCGTTTGTCCAGCAATCCCACGAATGTTCCGTGATCAGGAACGGGGTATAGCGGGGCGTTTCCGGATACGTATAGTGGGCTGTATAGAGATCCTCCAGGAAGTGGCTGTTTGCGTAGGTATCCTGCCGTCTTGCCCCATGCGTCGGACGCGTCGGGTCAAGCTCCCTTGCAAGCTGGTTTGTCGCCTGGTATAAGGAATCGTTGTCGTTGGATTCATTGACCCTGACTCCCCAGGACAGAATGGACGGGTGGTTTCTGTCGCGGACGATCATTTCACGGATATTTTCTTTGTAAACCTGCTGCCAGACGCTGTCGCCGACATACTGCCATCCCGGCGCTTCCTCAAATACGATCAGTCCCAGCTCGTCGCACCGGTTCAGGAACGCCGGATCCTGGGGATAATGAGAGCAGCGGACGGCGTTAAAGCCGGTTTCCCGGATGAGATCCGCGTCGCGTGCCTGGAGTTTGTCTACGACCGCCCGGCCGATCCAGGGCCATTGTTCATGGCGGTTGATCCCGATGACCGGTATTTTTTTCCCGTTCAGATAAAGGCTGGCGTCCCCGCTCCCGTCAGAGTTGTCGTGAAACCGGAACCAGCGGAATCCGATGGTTGTTTCAAAATCGTCGATGCAGACGCCGTTTTGTTTTACCTGGGTCAGAACGGTATATAAATATGGGTCGTCGCCGGACCAGAGATGGGGATCCGCGATCGATTCCGTACTCTGTGAAATCACAGCCGTATTTCCCGCCGCGATCGTCACCGGTTCGGATTCTGACCGCGCGGCGACCGTCCCGTCCGCCGCCATGACGGATACCGCGACGCTGTAGTCGCCGGTGTTCCCGCTTTTATTTATGATGGTTGTTTCCGCGTGGACCGGGCTTGACGTCCCGTTTTGCTGTTCCAATTCAGGGGTTGTGAGAAAGACATTGTCCACATAGGCGTTTCCGGTCACGATCATATGGACGTCCCGCACGATCCCGCCAAACAGGCAGTAGTCAACGCTGCCTCCTTCCGGCGGGATGTCTGTCCGTTTCGTGGAATCGACCCGGACCGCGATGACATTGTCCGACCCGTCTGCGTTCAGATAATCGGTGATATCGTAGGAGAAACCGGTATACGCGCCCTTGTGTTCCCCGACGTAAGAGCCGTTTACATACACCTGGGCGACGGTCGCGACTCCTTCAAATTCAACCAGGATACGCCTGCCGTCCCGATAGCTGTCCGGCGTTTGAAAATGCCTGCGGTACCAGGAGACAAAGCGGTAGGAGTCGATCTGGCTCTGGAATCCGGGACCCTTGTGCTTCTCCAGGATCTTATTTGCGTGCGGTACGGATACCGCTTCAAAACCGCTGTCGTCAAACCCCGGTTTCTGCGCGTTTGTATAATCGTTTGCTGAATATAACCAGCCGGTATTGAAATTGATGATGTGCCGCTGCGTCAAACCGTCCTCCTTTTTTTCTTCCGCATGAGCCATGATCCCTGATGCCGCCGTCAGCGCCAGTCCGATCGCCATGCCTTTTAATAACAGCCTGACAGCCCTGTTCTGAATGATATGCACGGTATCGCCCTCCCTTTTCTCCTGATGGTTGTTCTTTTTTTATTATAGCATTCCTTTCCATTCAGTGTTATGGACGAAACCGTATAAAATATGGATTTTTTTATGTCACAGGAAATTTCGTCCTATGACAGAAAAAGCCTCCGGCTGGATGCGCAGCTCGCAGAGAGGAAACTGCTGCTTCACAGCCTGCTCGCGCGCAAAAAAGCCTTCTCCCCTCATGAATGAGGGGCAGGGGAGCGGATATGCCGAAGGCATTTTTTCATTTTCGGAAAAAAGAAATCCCCGTTCGGGGATTAGTTTGATGTGTCCAGAATAAATTCGCAGATCGCGTCCGCGGCGTTTGCCGGAATGACTGCGCGCTGCTGCCGGAGCATTGCCTGCTGCCTGTCGCGGTCAAGGAGCCGGTCGCAGGCGTCCGTGAGTTGTTGTCCGGGAGAAAGAACGGAAAGACACATGCCGTTTTGTTCAAAGAAATGCAGATTGCTCGTCTCGCACCCCGGGATCGGCGTAATATGGATCAGAGCGGTTCCCGCCACGGCGGCCTCGGTAGAAGACAGCCCGCCGGGTTTGGAGAGAAACAGGTCGCAGGCGCGCATATATTCCGCCATCTGGGAAGTATAGGAAAGCAGTATGCACCGTTCATATCCGGAACGGTCCAGATGCTGGTACAGGGCGTGGTTGTTCCCGCAGACGACGATCAGCCGGACGCTGTCGCCATAGTGCTCCAGAAGAAGCGGGACGATCTGTTCGATCTGCCCCGCGCCGATGCTTCCGCCCGCGATGAGAATATATGTTTTGTCCATGTCAAGACCAAGGCGGCGCCTTGCTTCCTCCCGGCTCATTTCTTCGCGGAACTGCCGGCGCACAGGGATCCCGAGAGGAACGATCCGGTCTTCCGGGATTCCCCTTGAGATAAATTCATCCGTCAATTTCTGCGAGGGGATGATATAGTAGTCGCAGTCGGTTTCTTCCGTGAACGGGGTGCAGGTGTAATCGGTCGCGATAAAATAGGTTTTTGGGACCGGCTTTCCGTGCCGTTTCAGGCAGGTAATGATTTCAGCCGGAAAAAGATGCGTCATGACGACGGCGTCGAACCGGAATTGCTGGAGATAGCGTTCAAGCAGCGGCGCCATCCGGCTGTTCAGATGGTAGACCGGGGATGATACCGGAAGCCTGCGGTACGCGTCGCCCAGATGATAAACCATCCCGAACGCGGACGGGACTTTCTGCGCGACAAGATTGTAGGTATGATTGATCACGTCCGCGGTTCGTTTGCTTTTCAGCAGATACGGGTTCAATGTCCGGACCTTGTGCCCTCTTGCCGTAAGCTCCTGCTGTATTGCCATGCACGCGCTGTTGTGACCTCCGCCGGTCCCGCATGAGAGAACTAATGCTTCCATAGTAATCTGACCTGAATCCTTTCTTTTTCTTCCTTACTGATATGCAGCCTGAGGATCACAAGCGCGGTGATCATCAGGAAACCGATCCATATCGGGGACGCGACGCCGGCAAGGATCATCCCGGCGGCTGCGAAAAGATATGCCGCGATCGTGCGGTAATAATCCGGCGAGATCTGCAGCCCGACCGACAGGAACACAAAGGACGCCGCAAGCAGAAGGACCGGAAGCAGGTTGGGCAGAAGCCCAAGCAGGCATCCGAAGGTCGTCGCGATGCCCTTTCCGCCGTGAAACCGGAAGAACAGAGGAAAGATATGCCCGAGAACCGGCGCGGCGAGGACAAGGGACATTCCCGGATCGTTCCGCGGCGCGGTATGTAAATAGAGGGCGACCGGCAAAAAGCCTTTCAGCGCGTCGCAGAGCAGCGTGAACGAGCCGCACAGGAAACCGCCGTAGCGGAAAGCGTTCGCCGCGCCGGGATTTTGATCGGCGCTTTGTTTGTACATCTCTTTTTTCTCAAAAAGTATCCCGAACAGGTTCGCGTACAGGATACTGCCGGACAGATAGGCAAAAAGGAGAAAGAACAGTGTCGTCGCCATGGCGTTACATCCTTTCGACCGCTTCCCGGTAGAAGACGTCCAGCTGCCCGAAATAATTGTCCTTCCACGGTTTGTTCCGCCCGCAGTAATGAATGATGATCGCGTTTTTTCGGATCCAGTCGAGCGTCAGGCTTTTCTCAAACGGCGCGTGAAGCTGATACAGCCGTTCCGTCATGTTGTAGCGGAACGGGTCAAGCGCGTAGATCCGGCTTCCGTAAAGCGCGCTGATAATGTCCTGATCGGGCAGCATGAGCAGATTTTTCCGCTTTTCAATAAAATCAAAAACATCCTGAAAATCCTGCTCCTTCCGCAGCAGAGCGAGATTCATGAGCATGACGCCGGAGTTGATATAAGGGCTGTTGTCCTCCATATCCAGCCGAAGTGTATTGATCTTTTGCAGCAGGGCACCGGTATGGGACGCGGCGGCAAAGTAATAATCCTGCATATCCATCTGATAGAGGGACGCGATCGAGCCGTTGACGACCAGGTCCGGATCCAGATACAAAATGCGGTCGAGCGATTCCGGAAGATACCGGGAGGCAAAGATGCGATAATACATTTCCTCCGGATACCTGGAAGTGGTAGGCGCGTTTTCCAGCCCTGCGTCGACCGCCTTCACCGGGATCAGCCGTCCCGCGCTGCCAAGGACAGCCTCGGTCTGGGGAAACGCCTGTTCCGGAATCGAGGAGTGAAGCAGATATACGTCAAAAAAACAATCCGGATTATACCGGACCAGCGTAGAAAGCATGACATTCAGCTGTGGAAGATAATGCTCGTCCAGCGTTACGAGAATGTTGATTTTTTTCTTATTTTCAGCCATGATAATTCCTCCCTGTCCGTCGTTTGCCTGTAAATTCGACATAATACTCTTTAACGCAGCTAACATACCATAAAAAAGCAGAAAACGCAATAGAAACGGGGTAGATTTTACAGGATATCCTTGAGAACAGGACAGGATAGGAGTATAATAAAAATAAAAAATTGTTTCTATGACAAAGGGGGAAGGCATATGAAAAAAATAATTGCAATGCTCATTGGAATTTGTATGGTAATGTGTTGCATGAATCTGCCGGCGGGCGCGGCGGCTCCGCCGAAAGCAGCGGAAGGAGCCGCGGAGCGCGTGTTGGTGCAGGATTTTCCTCCGACATCGTTCCGAACCTTTAAGCGGGGTGGGGAAGTAAGTCTATATGATACGGACAGTATGAACGCCGCGGAAACGTTTCTGACCTTTGATTTATCTGAGCTTCTGGAGAAGAATCCTGAAATCGTGAAAGCAGAGCTGCTTTTGGGGATTTATACAGGACCGATGCGGATGGCGGTATTTCAGTCTACGGACGGACAGTATCACGGTGAAGAGCTTCCGGAGGATGGATTCCCGGATGGAGTCGCAGAAACAGAGCATCTGAAATTTGCATACAGCGCAAGACCAAACGGGGAAGATCATTCCGGCTTTCTGAAAGAGATTGAAATTGTAAACAGAAGGACATTGGGTTCGGCATATTCGCAGTTGTTTTTTGTTCCGTTGGACGATTTTATGGTGCAGGATACGGTTGCTTTGCATTTGTGCAAGACGCAGGGGAAAAGTAAGTTTTATACCATTTACAAAAGAGAGACGAAAATATACGACGGTGTCGGTTTCGTTGAGCCGGAGCAAAAATATGGGGAGTTTATCGGCGGAACGCAGCTCAGGATTACCTATCTGGATCCATGTTATCAGATTACTGCGGACGGAAAGCAGTATTCGGCGGATTACAATGATAAGATCACGGTTACATCAGACGACGCTGAATTTAGCTATTGGATGAAGAACGGACATTTCGTCAGCAGGGACAGAAGTTATACGTTTTTTGCGTGCGAGGATGCCGAGATACAGGAAGTAACAGCGGATGACAGATATGCGAATTGTAAATATGCAATGTATTCCATTATCCGATCTCCGGATGACAGCACCGGGCAATATACGGATGTCATTACAGAGTATTGGTCGGATGACGGACTGACGCAAAGAGACCTGTACGCCCGAGCGCCGGGAGAGATACAGTGGTATGGTGTAAAGGCGTCGATTGTTGACCCGGAACGATATACGTATCAGGCAAAGCTGCACATTACTGGCGGTTCCGCGCTGCAGATTCAGAATCGGATCGGAAACGATGGCGGAACGGTGCGGAGCTGGGATTTGATAAACGGCATGATCGAACCGGGACGGTATCACTGGAACGACGTGGAAGATTAGGCGCAGCGTTTTTGTATTGAATCCTGCGCGGGAGATGTGATATAGTATCACACGGAGATGTTTGCCCGGAGGTGTGAAAAATGAAATGGAAGAAGCTGACGATCGACACGACGACAGCGGCGACGGATATGATCAGCTATATGCTCGGAGAACTGGGCATAGAGGGGATCGAGGTGGAGGATCATGTCCCCCTGACGGAAGAAGACCGTAAGACCATGTATGTGGATCTGCTTCCGGACGAGATCGCGCCGGACGACGGAACCGCGCGGATCAGCTGTTACCTGGAAGAAGACAAGGACCTTGAGAAGCTTGCGGAGCAGATACGGGAGGAACTGGACCAGATTGGCAAGTGGATGGACGTCGGTACGGCGACGATCACGTTCGGGGAGACGGAGGACAAGGACTGGATCAATAATTGGAAACAGTATTTCAAACCGTTCCGGCTTGATGATACCATTGTGATCAAACCGACCTGGGAGACACTGGACGAACAGGACGAGGCGGATCTGGTCATTCAGATCGATCCGGGGACGGCGTTCGGCACCGGCTCGCATGAGACGACCAGACTTTGTATTTCCCAGCTGAAAAAGCATATAACGCCGGGATGCAGGCTTCTGGACGCCGGATGCGGGAGCGGGATCTTATCCATTATCGGGGTAAAGCTCGGCGTCGGGGAGGCGGTCGGCGTGGATATCGACCCGAATGCGGTTACGGCGACGCTTGACAATATGGCGATCAACGGGGTATCGGAAGATCAGCTCCGTGTGATCCGCGGGAATATCCTCGAAGACGACGCGCTCCGGGATCAGCTTGGGTATCACTGCTATGATATCGTCGTTGCCAATATATTGGCGGATGTGATCATCCCTCTGTCGGGAAAGGTAGCCGCGCACTTAAAACCGGGCGGGATTTTTATTACGTCCGGCATCATCGACACAAAAGAGCAGGATGTGAAGGACGCGCTCGCAGCCAATGGGTTTACCGTCCGGGAAGTAACCCGGATGGGCGAATGGGTATCCATCATGGCGTCGCCTGCGGAATAGAAAGGAAACGGTATGCATCGGTTTTTCGTGGAACCGGAACAAACGGGCGGGACATTCCTGAGGATTTCAGGTCCGGACTATAATCATATCAGGCACGTACTCCGTATGTCCGTCGGCGATGAAAACTGGTCAGCGATGGGCGCGACCGGGAATACCGGTGCGTGATCGATTCATTTACGGATGAGGACGTTATCGCGGTGATCTGCGATATTTCCGGGAAAATATGTGAACTGCCGGTGCGGCTTGTGCTGTTTCAGGGTATGCCAAAGGCGGACAAAATGGAGCAGATCATCCAAAAGGCGGTGGAACTCGGCGTCCATACGATCGTTCCGGTAAATACACAGCGCACGGTCGTGCGGTATGAAGAAAAAAAGGAAACAAAAAAAGTGGAGCGGTGGAACGCGATCGCCCTGAGCGCCGCCAAACAGTCAAAGCGCGGCGTGATTCCCGAGGTGACGGCGCCGGTGCCGTTCGGACGCGCTGTGGATCTCGCGGACGCGCTCGACGGAGCCGTGATCCCATACGAGGAAGCGGAAGGCATGGCGCATACGAGGGAAGTGATAAGCGGGATCCGCGGAAAGAGTTCGTTCGGTATTTTTATCGGACCGGAAGGCGGGTTTGACCGGACGGAGATCGCGCTTGCCCGCGCGCACCGCATTGAGCCGATCACGCTCGGAAAACGCATTTTGCGCACAGAAACGGCGGGGATCGCGGTTTTGTCAATGATTTTATATGAGATAGAAGAGGACTGACATGATTTATTTGGACAATGCTGCCACTACCCGCGTCTTTCCGGAGGTGGCTGAGACGGTCATGGAGGCGATGACGGCGACGTATGGGAATCCGTCGTCCATGCACAGAATGGGGTTTGAGGCGGAAAAAAAGATACATTCCGCGGCGGAAACGATCGCGAAAATACTGAAAGCGGAGCCGAAAGAGATCGTGTTCACTTCCGGCGGGACGGAATCCAATAACCTCGCGCTCATCGGAGGCGCGGAAGGATATGGGCGCAGAGGAAAGCATATCATTACAACAGCGATCGAACACGCGTCCGTCCACCGTCCGCTGGAGGAGTTAAAAAACCGGGGATATGAGATCACGTTCCTGCCGGTTGATGAGCGGGGAATTGTAAAAACGGATTGCCTGAGGCGGGCGCTCCGACCGGATACGATTCTTGTATCGGTAATGTATGTCAATAATGAAGTAGGATCCGTTCAGCCGATCGAGGAGATCGGGCGGATCGTGAAGGAATACGACCCGGAGATCCTGTTCCATGTGGATGCGGTCCAGGCGTTCGGCAAAATGCCGATCTATCCGAGACGGCTTGGGATCGACCTGCTGTCCGCAAGCGGCCATAAGATCCATGGACCGAAAGGGACCGGATTTCTTTACATCCGGGAACGGAAAAAGATAAAACCGATCATCCTGGGAGGCGGGCAGCAGAAAGATATGCGGTCCGGCACAGAAAATGTACCCGGCATCGCCGGAATGGCTGTTGCGGCGGAACGGATGGAGCAGGACCGGGAGAAGGTTCGGGAGCATCTGATCCGGTGCAGGGAACGGCTGTTGGAAGGGGCGCTGTCGATCGGGGATGTCCGCGACAATTCGGGCGAAGCGCCCCATATCGCGAGCCTGAGCTTTCCGGGAGTGAAAAGCGAAGTGCTGCTTCATGCGCTGGAAGAAAAAGGGATCTGTGTTTCATCCGGCTCGGCGTGTTCCTCCAATCACCCGGGCGTGAGCGGGACGCTCCGGGAGATGGGATTGAAAAAAGAAGAGTATGAATCGACGATCCGGTTCAGCTTTTCGTATGAGACGACGCTGGAGGAGATCGACGGGACGGTTTCCGCGCTGCGGGAGTTTGTGCCGGTTTTGCGCCGGTTTGTGAGGAGATAATCATGGAATGGAAAGCGTTTTTGATCAAATATGCGGAAATAGGGACGAAAGGGAAGAACCGGATCTTATTTGAGGAAGCCCTGATGAACCGGATCCGGGAGGTACTGGAACCGGTCGGCGCGTTCACCGTGTCGAGGGAAGCGGGCAGGATCTTCGCGGAGGCGGAGGGAAGCTATGATTTTGACGAGGCGGTCGCCGCCCTGCGGACCGTATTCGGGATCGCCGGCATCTGCCCGATGGTCGTGGATGAAGATGATTCGTGGGATCATCTGGTCCGCATGGTCTGCGATTATGTGGATTCCCGGTATCCGGACAAGCACAAAACATTCAAAGTGATCGCGAGGCGCGCAAAAAAAAGCTATCCGATCGAGTCGATGCAGATCAACAGCGATCTTGGGGAACAGCTGCTTCTCCGGTTTCCGGAGCTGAAAGTCGATGTGCACAACCCGCAGATCTCGCTTCATCTGGAAATACGGCACAGAGTCTATCTGTATTCGGAGATTTTGCCCGGACCGGGAGGAATGCCGGTCGGGACGAACGGGAAAGCGATGCTTCTGTTATCGGGAGGCATTGACAGCCCGGTCGCGGGCTATATGGTCGCGAAGCGGGGCGTTTTGCTCGAAGCGGTCTATTTTCATGCGCCGCCGTATACGAGCGAGCGCGCGAAGCAGAAGGTGCTGGACCTTGCCGGCATCGTCGCGCGGTATTCCGGCGCTATCCGGCTGCATATCGTAAATTTTACGGATATCCAGCTCGCGATTTATGAGAAATGCCCGCACGACGAATTGACGATCATCATGCGCCGGTATATGATGAAGATCGCGGAACATCTCGCGGCGGAAAACGGGTGCCTTGCGCTTGTCACCGGGGAGAGCCTCGGGCAGGTGGCAAGCCAGACCATCCAGAGCCTTGCCGTGACGAATGAAGTATGCGATATGCCGGTGTTCCGTCCGTGCATCGGCATGGATAAGCAGGAGATCGTGGATATTTCTGAGAAGATCGGCACATACGAGACGTCGATCCAGCCATACGAGGATTGCTGCACGATCTTTGTCGCGAAGCATCCGGTCACCAAACCGAACCTGAGGATCATCCGGCGGTCGGAGTCCAGGCTGGATGATGTGATCGACGGGCTGATGGAACAGGCGCTCTCCGGCGTGGAGACGGTTGTATGCAGAGGAAAATAAAAACAGGATGAAATTTCCTGTGACAGAAAAAACCGGAGCGGAAAAATCCCCGCTCCGGTCTGGCTGATCCTATGTATCCGACGTTCTTATTCAACGATATAAGGCGCGAGCTTCTCCAGAATCGCGTCCAGATTATCCACATTGTGGATGTTAAGATCGATCGGCTTGGAGATATCAAGGCTGAAGATCCCCATGATCGATTTCGCGTCGATGACATATCTGCCGGAAACTAAATCAAATTCATCGTCAAACTTGCTGATCTCATTCACAAATTTTTTCACTTTGTCGATGGAATTTAAGGAAATTTTGACTGTTTTCATTTTCTGAACCCCTCCTTCAGATGATTATTGTATGTTGTTATTCTACAATTATATGGTAAGATAGTCAATAGTCAAAGTACCCAAAAAGGACTGAAAAATATGAATAATACTACCAAAATCGCTGCCATTACGCTTGGATGCAAGGTAAATCAGTACGAGACGGACGCAATGTGCCAGCTGTTCCGGGAGGCGGGGTTTTCGATTGTGCCGGCGCGGGAAAAAGCGGACGTATATCTGGTCAATACCTGTTCGGTCACCAATATGGCGGACCGGAAATCCAGGCAGATGCTGCACCGGGTCAAAAAGCAGAACCCGAAATCGATCGTTGTGGCGGTAGGATGTTACGCGCAGGCGGCGGGGAAGGAATTGCTGAAAGACGCGCAGGTCGACCTTGTCGTCGGCAATAACAGGAAAAAGGATATCGTTTCCATCCTGGAACAGTATATCACAAATCAGACACAAAACTTTTCTATGATAGAGATCGGCAGGACGAAGGAATATGAGGAGATGCAAACGGTTGCGTCCCGGGAGCATACGAGGGCGTATGTAAAGGTGCAGGACGGATGCAGCCAGTTTTGTTCTTATTGTATCATCCCGTATACGAGAGGACGGATCCGGAGCCGGCGGATCCCGGATGTCGTGCGGGAAGTGGAAGCCCTTGTGGCGAAAGGATACCGGGAGATCGTGATCACGGGGATCCATGTCAGTTCCTATGGAAAAGACTGGGACGACGGGACGGCGCTGCCGGATCTGATCGACGCTGTTACGCCGATCCGGGGGCTGGACCGGATACGGCTCAGTTCGCTGGAACCGGGAATCATTACGAATGAGTTCGCGGATATGCTCCGGCGGAACCCGAAGATCTGCCCGCATTTTCATCTGTCCCTGCAGAGCGGCTGCGACGCGACCCTGCGCCGGATGAACCGCCGTTATTCCGCCGCGGAGTACCGGGAGAAATGCGAGATACTCCGGAGCAGCTTTGACCGGCCGGCGATCACAACGGATGTGATCGTGGGATTCCCGGGGGAAACAGAGGAGGAATTTCAGACCACGCGGGAATTTCTGGAATCCATCCGATTGTATGAAATGCATATCTTTAAATTTTCGGCGCGGCAGGGGACCCGGGCGGCGCAGATGGATTGCCAGATACCGGAACCGGTAAAGGCGCAGAGAAGCAGCTGCCTGCTTGAACTGTCGGAGCGGCTGCACCGGGCGTACGCGCAGTCCTTTTTGGGGGAACGCGTTGAAGTCCTCGCGGAGAAAACGGCGCGGATCGGGGAAAAGACTTACTGGACCGGTCATACGGCGAATTATCTCCCGGTCGCGTTCGAGACGAAGGAATGCTGCGCGAATGAGTTCCGGATGCCCACGATCCGGGGGCTGCTGGACGGCGGGATCCTGCTCGGCAAGCTCTGACACGGCGGAAAGCGCAAAAGAAACATTGTATTTTTACTGGTTTTATATTAGAATAGGGCTATCATGAGTTTTTGAGAAGGACGGGAAAAATGGAATATAATACGCAACATTACGAAAAACTGATCCAACAGGACTATAAAGTGGAAGACATCTTACAGGAAGTTTATCAGGCGCTGGTGGAGAAAGGATACAATCCGGTTAACCAGGTCGTCGGATATATTATGTCCGGGGATCCGACGTATATTACCGGGCATAATAATGCGAGAAGCCTGATCCGCAAGGTGGACCGCGACGAGATTCTGGAAGTGCTGTTCCAGAATTATGTGGATACAAAGCTGAAATAGGAGAACAGGATGCGGATACTTGGGTTGGACTACGGATCCAAAACTGTGGGCGTGGCGGTCAGCGACGAATTGCTGCTGACGGCGCAGAGCCTCGAGACGATTTCCCGGAGATCGGAGAATAAACTCCGTCAGACGCTTGCGCGGATCGAGGCGATCGTGGACGAATATGGGATTACCCGGATCGTCCTGGGCTTGCCCCGGAACATGAATGCGACGGAAGGCGAGCGCGTCCAGGCGGTCAGGGATTTCGGCGCGCAGCTGGAGAGGAGGACCGGACTGCCGGTCGTTCTGTGGGACGAACGGTTGACAACGGTTCAGGCGGAGCGTATTTTAATAGAAGCCGGCGTCCGGAGAGAGAACAGGAAAGCGGTGATCGACCAGCTCGCCGCGGGATTTATTTTACAGAGTTATCTGGACAGCAGAAAAGAGGAACAGGATGGATAGTGTTTTGTTTACGACAGAAGACGGGGAACAGGCGGAGTTTTATGTCCTGGAGCAGACGACGCTCGCGGGGCGGAATTATCTGCTTGTCACGGATTCCGCGGAGGATGAGGAAGAAGCGGAATGTCTGATATTGAGAGAGAACCAATCAGAATCTCAGGAAGATTTGGTAACCTATGACATCGTTGAGGATGACATGGAGCTACGGAATATTTCCGGGATTTTTGAAGAATTATTAGAGAACGTGAATATTGAAATATAGGAGGATTTTATTTTGAAAACTGAAAAAAGCAGCGTAAAGGTGATCCCTTTGGGCGGATTGGAAACTATCGGCATGAACATCACGGCGTTCGAGTACGACGATAGTATTCTTGTTGTGGACTGCGGTCTGGCTTTTCCGGATGATGAGATGCTCGGGATCGACCTTGTCATCCCGGATGTTTCCTATTTGGTGCAGAACGCGGACAAGGTGAAGGGACTCGTTATTACGCATGGCCATGAGGATCACATCGGCGCGATCCCTTATGTGCTGAAACAGATCAATATGCCGATCTATGCGACGAAACTGACCATGGGCCTGATCGACAATAAGCTGGAGGAACATGGGCTGCTGCATACGACCAGGAGGAAAGTCGTAAAGCATGGCCAGCATATCAACCTGGGCTGTTTCCGTGTCGAATTTATCCGGAGCAACCACAGCATCGCGGACAGTTCCATGCTGGCGATCTATACCCCTGCGGGGACGATTATCCATACGGGCGATTTCAAGGTTGATTATACGCCTCTGTTTGGAGAAGTGACGGACCTGCCCCGGCTCGCGGAGCTTGGCAGGAAAGGGGTGCTTGCGCTGATGGCGGACAGCACCAACGTGCAGAGATCCGGATATACCGCGACCGAAAAGATGGTCGCTCAGACGATCGACAGCCTGTTTGCGCGGTACCGGAAGAACCGCATTATCATCGCGACCTTTTCTTCCAATGTGGACCGGGTGCACCAGATCATTGATACTGCCTGCAAATACAACCGGAAGGTTGTCGTTGAAGGGCGCAGCATGGTCAATACGATAGAAACGGCAAGCGAACTCGGGTATATCGAGATGCCGAAGAATACGCTGATCGAGACGGAGATGATGAAGAATTATACGGATGAGCAGATCGTCCTGATCACGACCGGGAGCCAGGGAGAGACGATGGCGGCGCTGTCCCGGATGGCGGCGGGTAATCATAAGCGGATATCCATTAAGCCGAACGACGTCGTGATCTTCAGCTCCAACCCGATACCGGGAAATGAAAAAGCGGTATCCAGGGTGATGAACGACCTGTCCATGCAGGGAGCCAATGTCGTATTTCAGGATACGCATGTGTCGGGGCACGCCTGCCAGGAAGAATTGAAGCTGATATACGCGCTGACGAAACCGCAGTACGCGATCCCGGTACACGGGGAATACCGGTTCCTGCGCACGCACGCAGAATTGGCGCAAGATATGGGAGTGCCGAAAGAAAATACATTCGTGCTTTCTTCCGGCGACGTACTGGAGCTGTCAAAGGACCGGGCGCGGATCTCCGGGCATGTGCAGGCACAGGGAATCTTTGTGGATGGGCTTGGCGTCGGAGACGTCGGAAATATCGTGATCCGCGACCGGCAGCATCTGTCCCAGAACGGTCTGATCATTGTGGTGATCGCGCTTGACCGGCAGACGAATCAGGTGCTCGCGGGACCGGATATTGTCTCGAGGGGATTTGTCTATGTGCGTGAGTCGGAGGATCTGATGGAGGAAGCACGGCTCGTAGTCAGCGACGCGCTGGAGGATTGCCTTGGCAAACGGAATACCGACTGGAACAGGATCAAAGTTACCGTCCGGGAATCCCTTGGCGGGTTCCTGTGGAAAAGGACGAAACGGAATCCGATGATATTGCCGATCATAGAGGAAGTATAAAGAAGGATCGAATATGAATGATATATTATCTCGCGCGAAAATGCTGAATCAGGAGATCAGGAGGAGCCAGGAATATCAGGAATATAAGAAATATGGCGCCATTCTGCAGGAAAATCACGATCTGTACAGCCGTTTCAATGAGATGCGCATGAAAAAATACCGCATCCAGACCTTGCAGGGACAGAATTATAACGAGGAAGCGGACGCTCTGTTCCAGGAGTACGCGGATCTGTTCCAGGATACGGCGGTACGCCAGTTTCTGGTGGCGGAACAGCGGCTCTGTACCATCATCAGGGACGTGCTGGTCGGGATCACGGAGACACTGAATCTGGATCTGGATTTTCTGCAGCTATAAGGAGGAACAGGACATGAAGAAAACAGCCGGTCAGAGAACGAAGGCGATTCTCCTGCTGCTCGTGCAGCTTGCGCTTCTTTTTTGCTATATCCGGTTATTTATGTGGTGTTATTCTTTCGCGTACCGTACCAGCATCGAGTCCGGCATAGAGGGCGTCGTACACGCGGTTTTTGGAGGATGGGCGGCATGATGCGGGACGAAAGGATCAGCAGCTTTATCGAGTCATTGAATGAGGACGAACGACCGGAGCTTTCCGCGGTCGAACGGGAAGCGAGGGAGAACCATATCCCGATCATCCGGCCCGAGATCAAAAATTTGTTAAAGGTTCTCCTGGCGATGAAAAAGCCGGAGACGATTTTGGAAATAGGAACAGCAGTCGGATTTTCGGCTGCTTTTCTGGCGGAATACCAGCCGAAAGGCGGGACTGTCACGACGATAGAGAAATCTGAGCCGCGGATCGCTGAGGCGCAAAAGAATTTTGCCCGCACGGGCGTGGACGGCAGGGTGACGCTCCTTTCCGGGGACGCCGCGGAGATTCTTCCGACGCTGGACGGACCGTACGATATGATTTTTATGGACGCGGCAAAGGGGCAATATCTGAATTTCCTGCCGGACGCGTTGCGCCTTCTCGGAGAAGAGGGGATCCTTTTATCCGATAACGTCTTTCAGGACGGGGACGTGCTGGAGTCCCGCTATGGGATCATCCGGAGAAACCGCACGATCCACAGCCGTATGCGGGACTATCTGTATACGCTGACCCATCACAGCCAGCTCGTCACCAGCGTCATACCGATCGGGGACGGGCTTGCCCTCAGCATAAAACGGACAAAGGAAAAGGATTAAATGAGGATGAAAAGAACGCGCGCGGAATTATTGCTTCCCGCCAGCAGCTCGGAGGTACTCAGGACTGCCGTGACTTACGGGGCGGACGCCGTCTATATCGGCGGAGAATCGTTCGGGCTGCGCGCAAAGGCGAAAAATTTTACCATGGAGGAAATGCGGGACGGAATCGCGTATGCGCACGCGCGCGGGGTAAAGATTTATGTGACCGCGAATATCGTTGCGCACAACCGCGACCTGGACGGGATCGAGCGCTATTTTTATGAGCTGAAAGAACTGGGACCGGATGCGGTCATCATATCGGATCCGGGCGTGATGATGATGGCGAAGGAGATTTTGCCGGAGGTGGATATCCATGTCAGCACGCAGGCGAACAGTACGAATTACGCGACCTTCCGTTTCTGGAACCGGATCGGGGCGTCACGGGTCGTGGCGGCAAGGGAACTGACCCTGCGCGAGCTCAAAGAGATCCGGGAGCAGATCCCGGACGATATGGAGCTGGAAGCGTTCGTCCATGGCGCCATGTGTATTTCTTACTCGGGACGCTGCCTGCTCAGCAATTATTTTACCGGGCGCAATTCAAACGAGGGTTCATGTACGCATCCGTGCCGGTGGAAATATCATGTCGTTGAGGAGCAGAGACCCGGCGAATATATGCCGGTGGAGGAAAACGACCGGGGAACATATATTTTTAATTCCAGGGACCTGAATATGATCGAACATATTCCGGAGCTTCTGGACGCGGGGATCGACAGCTTTAAGATCGAGGGCCGCATGAAGACGGCGCTTTATGTGGCGGCGGTCGCGCGGACGTACCGGCTCGCGCTTGAGGATTACGCGGAATCTCCGGAGCGGTACCGTTCCCGGATGGAATACTACAGGAAGGAGATCGGGAAATGCACGCACCGGCTGTTTACGACCGGATTTTATTTTGGCAGCGCGGACGGGACTTCCCAGATCTATGACAACAGTTCTTATATAAAAGAATATACGTATCTTGGCATTGTCGGGGATGCGGCTGAAGACGGGTGGTATCAGCTGGAACAGAAGAATAAATTTTCCGTGGGAGAAACCATTGAGGCGATGGTTCCGGACGGCAGCAATATGCAGGCGACTGTCGAGGCGATCCGGGACGAGGACGGGAACCGGATGGAGTCGGCTCCCCACGCGCGGCAGAATCTCTATGTGAAATTAAGCCGTGCCCCGGAGACGGGATGGCTGCTGCGGAGAAAGGACTGACGGAAGACAGAATGATGGAGTGGAAAAAGGTCTGTCTGGAGGACAAAGACAAAATAACCGCATATCTGCGGCTGGCGGGATATCCCAACTGCGAACTGACCTTTACGAATATTTTATTGTGGGGACGGCGCTATCCGACCAGATATACGGTTGTGGACGATCATCTGATCATTTATTCGATCCAGGAGCGATCGTTTACCTATCCGCTCGGCGAAGGGGATCCGGAGCCGGCGCTTCGGGAGCTTGCCGCGTTTTGCGCGCGGGAGCAGATCCCGCTCCGCTTTCACAGCGTGAACGAATCGATCTGGGACGACCTGCAAAAGCGGTATCCGGGCAGGTTTCAGATCATCTGGGTCCGGGATTATGCCGATTACGTTTACCGGCGGTCGGATCTCGCGGAGCTGAAAGGAAAAAAATATCACGGGAAACGCAACCACATCCATAATTTCCTCCGGACCTGTGACTGGAGCTATGAACCGATCACGGATGCGAACCAAGAAGAATGTTTTGAAATGTCCGTAAAGTGGTGGGAACAAAACGGCGCGGACGAGGGGGATAAGGAAACGGAGATGGAGGTTACCAGAATGGCGCTCAATCTCAGGAAATATCTCGGGCTGTCGGGAGGACTGCTCCGCGTGGATGGGAACGTGGCGGCGTTTACCCTCGGGGAAGCAGTCAATCCGGATACGTTTGTGGTGCATATCGAGAAAGCGTTCGCCGATCTGCAGGGCGCGTATCCCATGATCAATCAGCAGTTTGTCCTCCATGAAGCGATGGATTATACTTATATCAACCGGGAAGACGACAGCGGGATGCCGGGCTTGCGCAAAGCGAAGTTATCGTATCATCCGGCGTTCCTGCTGAAAAAAGGATATGTGACCGAAAAAGCGGATACGAGAGAGCTGTATGAGGAAGTGTTTCCGGAGGATGGGAAAGCGTTCACGGATTATTATTATTCCCATAAGATACGGAACAACAAGGTACTGACGAAATGCGTGGACGGGAACGTAGTCTCCATGCTGCATATGAACCCGTATTCACTGTGCATAAACGGATCGCGCGCCGACTGTTATTATCTGGTGGCGGTCGCGACAAAGAAAGCGTACCGGCGCAGGGGATATATGCGGGAATTGATGGAGCAGGCTTTTGAGATCGCGCGCAGGGAAGACGTCCCTTATCTGTATCTGATGCCGGCGGACCCGGCGATTTATGAACCGTTCGGCTTCCAGTTCCTGACGGAACCGACAAGGCAGCAGCCGCAGACGGACCCGGACGAGTGGCAGGCATGGCGGGACAGCCAGAAAAACGCGGTTTGGATTGACCGGAGCGGAGGAACGTTCACGGAAGAACTGGCGAAGGAAATGACCGGTTTTGCGACGGAATGGCTTTCCGCGCGGTATGATATTTATACATGCCCGTCAGAGGCATATTATCAGGATCTTCTGGAACAGGCAATGAGTGAAAACGGCGGGCTGTGCGTCCGGTATGACGGATCGGGAAAGATGGCAGGATTTTTCTTTTACTGCGTCGGGGAGTATGTGGAACGATTGCAGAGCGTCGGCGGGATCGACGGATGCCCCGTGCAGAAAAACGCGTCGGTCCCGGGGATCATGATAAAAGCGATATCCGGATCTGGAACGGAAGAACGGATGGGACAGCGGGTCTGGATACCGGAGATGGTTTAGAAGTGGAAAGGATGGAGCAGAGGATGAAATACTTGTTTGGCGTAGATCTGGGCGGAACCTCAGTAAAGATGGGGTTGTTTACATCGGAGGGAGAACTGCGCAGCCAGTGGGAAATTCCGACCAGAAAAGAGGAGGACGGCCGTTTTATCCTGCCGGATATCGCGCAGTCCCTGAAACAGAATATGCGTATCAATAAAATCGTGCCGGAAGACTGCCTCGGAGTCGGGATCGGGGTGCCGGGACCCGTGGACGAGCAGGGAATTGTAAAGGGCTGCGTCAATCTCGGATGGAAAAACTTCCATGTGGCGCAGGCGTTGTCGGAGCTGACCGGCATGCCCTGCCGCGCCGGGAATGACGCGAATGTCGCGGCGCTCGGAGAGGTATGGGAAGGCGGCGCGAAAGGATACCGGGATGTAGTGATGGTCACGCTCGGAACCGGCGTGGGCGGCGGGATCGTCATCGACGGACAGATCGTTGCCGGAGCGCACGGGGCAGGAGGGGAGATCGGTCATATCACGGTGAACCGGGACGAGCCGGACGCCTGCAACTGCGGGAAAAAGGGATGTCTGGAGCAGTATGCTTCCGCGACGGGGATTGTAAAACAAATGCGGCGCATACTGGATGAGACGGACGACGAATGCCCGCTGCGGGGGCAGGAGTATCTTTCCGCGAAAAAGGTATTTGATCATGCAAAGCAGGGCGATAAGCTGTGCGGAAAGGCGGTATGGCAGCTTGGCGATTCTCTGGGGCTTGCCCTGGCGGGAATCGCCTGCGTCTGCGATCCCGAGATCATCCTGATCGGGGGCGGAGTGTCCAAAGCGGGGGATATCCTGCTCCGCACGGTCGAGGAAGCGTACCGGCGCTACGCGTTCCATGCGACGGCGGACTGCCGGTTCGCGCTCGCCACGCTTGGCAACCAGGCAGGGATCTACGGCGCCGCCCGCCTGGCGCTGGACCGGTAACTATTGTTCACGAGACGAGCAATCCTGTCATAAACTAATAGAAATCCGGTTTGAGGTGCATCGTCCTGCAGTCGTTTAAACAGCCTTTGACACCTGCGGAGGAACATCGATGTCTTGTATTAAGTAAGGCAGGAGATAAAGAGGCACGCAACCTTTTGATAGAAAGCAACCTGAGGTTGGTTGCCCATATCGTGAAGAAGTATAATAATCTGGAATGTGACGCCGAGGATCTGATTTCGATCGGGACCATTGGGCTGATGAAAGCCATTGACACATACGACATGACGAAGGGACGGAAACTTGCGACGTACGCTTCCCGGTGTGTGGAAAACGAACTGCTGATGTATTTTCGCCAGAAGCGGAAGCGGAGCAGGGAGGTTTCCCTGTACGACCCCATCGGCGTTGACAAAGAGGGAAATGAGATCAGCCTTCTGGATATCATTGAGAGCGAAGAGCGGGATCTGATCGAGGAGATGGATCTGCTCGACAATACGAAAGCGCTGTACGCGCTGGTCGGAGAAGTCCTGACGGACAGGGAGCGGCAGATCATCTGCCAGCGGTACGGGATCGGAGGGGCGGAGGAAGTCACCCAGCGCCAGATCGGCGAACAGATGGGGATCAGCCGGAGTTATGTGTCCAGAATTGAGAAACGCGCCCTGGAAAAGCTGAGAAAGGGCTTTGAAAAAAAGAGAGAGTGATATGTTTCACAGATTTTATCCGGATCGGTATGTGGATTCCGCGTACCAGATCGAGTTTGAACAATATAAAGAGCATGGATACCAGGGTATTATCTTTGATATAGATAATACTTTGGTTTTTCATGGCGCGGCTGCGGATGAGCGGTCTGTCGCGCTGTTTCAGAGGCTGCGCGCGCTCGGGTTTGCAACGTGCCTGATATCCAACAACAAGGAGCCGCGGGTCAAAAGCTTCGCGGACGAGGTATCGTCGCCCTATATTTACAAGGCGGGAAAGCCGGGAGCCGCAAGCTACAGGAAGGCGATGGAGCGGATGGGGACGGACGAGACCAATACGCTTTTTGTCGGGGACCAGCTGTTTACCGATATTTATGGCGCTAACCGCGCCGGGATCTACAGCATCCTCGTAAAACCGCTCGGTCCGAAAGAGGAGATCCAGATCGTGCTGAAACGGTATCTGGAGAAAATCGTCCTTTATTTTTATGAGAGACAGAACCGCCGGTAAGCCGGGGCGGAGGATGGAAAAGAAAGGGAGAGTGCGCGAAATGGAACGGACGGCAGCGCTGGAACGGGCGAGAAGCCTTATAAAAGAACTGGAACTGGACGGGATCTTTGTGACGGACCGGTACAATGTCCGCTATTTATCCGGATTTACCGGGAGCGAGGCGGTCCTTCTGCTCTTCCCGGAATCGCAGTATCTGATCACGGATTTCCGGTATCAGGAGCAGGCGGACAGGCAGTGCCCGGGATATGAGATCCGGATCACGGGGGTCGAGTCGCGGATGGACTGGTACAACCGGCTGATCTCCGAGAACGGACGCGGACGGATCGGATATGAGGAAGGAACCATGACGGTGCGGGAGTTCCGCCGTTATCAGGAGGAAGGCGGGCAGGAGAAATTCATCCCTCTCGCGGACCGGCTTGACCTGCTTCGCGTCCGCAAGGAACCGTGGGAACTGGAACGGATCGCGGAAGCGGAACGGATCGGGGACGACGCGTTTTCCCATATACTTGGGTTTATCCAACCGGGAAGGACGGAGATCGAGGTCGCCCTGGAACTGGAATTTTATATGCGGAGCCACGGCGCGGAACGGCTCAGCTTTGATACCATTGTGGCGTCCGGCGTCAACAGCTCCATGCCGCACGCGGAGCCGGGAGAAAAGAAGCTGGAGCGCGGGGATCTGGTGACGATGGATTTTGGATGCGTCTATCAGGGATATTGTTCCGATATGACAAGGACGGTCGTGATCGGACGGGCGGATGACCGCCAGAAAGAAATTTATTCGCTTGTGCTGCGCGCGCAGGAGGAAGTGCTGCGGGTGATCCGTGCCGGACAGGTCGGACGAGAGGTCGACCGGGTCGCGCGGGATGTGATCGCCGGAGCCGGATACGGGGAATGTTTCGGCCATGGGCTCGGACACAGCGTCGGCCTTTTTATCCATGAGGAACCCCGCTATTCCACCGGATGCAGCTCCGTGGTGCCGGAACTGGCGGTGATGAGCGTGGAACCGGGCATTTATCTTCCGGGATGGGGAGGCGTAAGGATCGAAGACCTGGTCGTTGTCCGGAACGACGGATATGAAAATCTGACCCATTCGCCGAAACAACTGATCGAATTGTAGCTGCCGGAACGGAATTGCGCGGCGCGCAGAGAAAAAGGAGAACCGTATGAAAGAATGGATGAAGAACATTAGGCAGGTCGTGCCGTATACGCCCGGGGAACAGCCCCGCGGGAGATCGGTGATCAAGCTGAATACAAATGAAAATCCCTATCCGCCGAGCCCGCTGGTGGAACAGGCGCGGAGCAACATCCGCAGGTTCCGCCTCTATCCGGATCCTGCCGCGCGGAAGCTCGTGGATGCGCTGGCACTCCACTATCATCTGGAGCCGGAGCAGGTATTTGTCGGCGTCGGATCGGACGATGTGCTCGCGATGTCGTTCCTGACGTTTTTTAACAGTGAAAAACCGATTTTTTTCCCGGATATCACTTATTCGTTTTACGACGTATGGGCGGATCTGTTCCGGATCCCGTATCAATGCCAGCCGTTGGACGGGCAGTTCCGCATCCGCAGGGAGGATTATGAGAAGCCGAACGGAGGGGTCATATTCCCGAACCCGAACGCGCCGACCGGCGTAGCGGAAGATCTGGATTTCATTGAGGATATCGTACGCCATAATCAGGACGTCGTCGTGATCGTCGATGAGGCGTATGTGGATTTCGGCGCACATTCCGCGCTGGAGCTTACCAGGAAATATGAGAACCTGCTGATCGTGCAGACATTTTCCAAATCCCGCTCCATGGCGGGGATGCGGATCGGGTACGCGATGGGAAGTCCGGCGCTGATCCGCGCGCTCAATCATGTGAAATACTCGTTCAATTCCTATACGATGAACGAGGCGGCAATCGAGCTTGGGACAGCCGCGCTGAGCGACCAGGCGTATTTTGAACAGACGATAGAACGGATCGTCCGGACGAGGGAGCGGTCAAAGAAAGAACTCGCCCGGCTTGGCTTTTCGTTTCCTGATTCGATGGCAAACTTTATTTTCGCGACGCACCCGCGTATCCCGGCAAAAGAAATTTTTGAGGCGGCAAGGCAGGAACAGATCTATGTAAGGTATTTTGAAAAGCCGAGGATCGATCAGTATTTGCGCATTACGATCGGTACGGATGAGGAAATGGATACGCTGTTCCAATTCTTACAAAATTTTACAAATAAGAATTGACAGGACAGAAAAAACCCGATATAGTGGTTACAGGCTGACAAATTTTCCGAATTGCGGATGGAGAAAGGAGGTCTATGGACCACAGCGGGTTTTTTGATTTTGAAAAGGCAAGGGAGCATCTGATCTTTCGGGTGATCAATTATGAAAGAAACCGGGAACAGCTTCGCGGAGCGCCGTATCTGCGGCTGAACGACCTGGCGATTACGTTCCGCTGGCTTGCGTCGGCGGATGAGGCGGGGATCGCTACCGTGATGATCCGGAACGAGCAGAAGGAACAGTGGGGTGTTTCGCTGGAAACGCTCGTGCGGTACGCGAATTGCAATACGCCGCGCCTGTTTCCTGCCAGGACGGCGCCTCTTGAGGAGATGATAACGGGGGACTGCGCGGACAGCCCGGACGACCTGGAGGATGAGCGGCAGGAAAGCCGGATGATCGTCCTGACAAATACATGGGGGATCAACGGAGCGAGCTGTATTTGCTATCGCGGGCTGCTGGATGAGCTTTCCGCGCGGTTTCACGCGAGCCTTTTTATTTTGCCGAGCAGTATCCATGAGGTGATCCTGCTTCCGGATCACGGTATGTTCCGGGTGGAAGAGCTGGAGGAGATGGTGAGGACCACGAACAGCAGATATGTCGCGGAAGAAGAACGATTATCGGACCATGTCTATTTCTACGATAAAGAAAGAAAAAGTTTTACTTTTGCGTAAAAAAGAGAAAGAAAATTTGAATGGAATCGAGTTCCTCTCATTGACTTATCGGACAAATTATGGTATGATAATACTGTGTTGAACGGAAAATGCAACATTAGAATTATTTTTTGGAGGAACAGACATGAACAAGGGTACAGTAAAATGGTTCAATAATCAGAAAGGTTACGGATTTATCTCAGATGAAGATGGTAATGATGTTTTTGTGCATTACTCAGGATTGAATATGGAAGGATTCAAGTCTCTTGAGGAAGGCGCTGAGGTAGAATTCGAGGTGATCGATGGAGCCAAGGGACCGCAGGCAACGAACGTTACCAAATTATAATCAAAAGAGACAGAGGAACACTGTTCATTTACAATAGAGAGTAAGACTGAAGTTTGGAACAATGTTTGACCAGGGGGTATTTGCGCAGGCAGATACCCCTTTATAATTTTGTCCGGGATCAACAAAAGAGAAAATCAGGTATTGACTTTTTCTCATTATGTGTTATAGTTGTTGTATAACAAATGGATAAGGAGGACAAGAAGATGAATATAAATAAATTTACCCAAAAATCAATGGAAGCAGTGAATCAATGCGAAAAGCTGGCGTACGAATACGGCAACCAGGAGATCGGGCAGCCGCATTTTCTGTACAGCCTGCTCACGATCGAGGACAGCCTGATCCTGAAGCTGATCGAAAAAATGGAGATCGACAAGGAATCGTTTCTCGCGCAGGCGCAGCATCTGGTGGAAAAACAGGTGAAGGTTTCCGGCGGGCAGGTATACATCAGCACCGGACTGAACCGGGTACTGGTCAGCGGAGAAGATGAGAGCAAGGCGATGGGCGATGAATATGTGTCGGTTGAGCATTTATTCCTGGCGCTGATCCGGAACGCGGAGAAGGATGTGAAAGAATTGTTCCGTGGCTACGGGATTACGCGGGAGCGGTTTTTGCAGGCGCTCTCCACGGTGCGGGGCAACCAGAAGGTCGTGAGCGATAATCCGGAGGCGACCTATGAGACGCTTGAAAAATACGGATATGACCTTGTGGAACGCGCCAGAAACGGGAAATTGGACCCGGTGATCGGACGGGACGGTGAGATCCGCAATGTTGTGCGGATCCTGTCCCGCAAGACAAAAAATAATCCGGTCCTGATCGGCGAACCCGGCGTTGGGAAAACCGCGGTCGTGGAAGGGCTCGCCCAGCGGATCGTCCGCGGGGACGTTCCGGAAGGGCTGAAAGACAAGAGCCTGTTCGCCCTGGATATGGGCGCGCTTGTCGCGGGCGCGAAGTACCGCGGGGAATTTGAGGAACGGCTGAAAGCGGTTCTGGAGGAAGTCAAAAAGTCCGACGGAAAAATCATCCTGTTTGTCGACGAGCTGCATACGATCGTCGGCGCGGGGAAAACCGAGGGCTCCATGGACGCAGGCAATATGCTGAAACCGATGCTCGCAAGGGGAGAACTGCACTGTATCGGCGCGACGACCCTTGACGAATACCGGATGTATATTGAGAAAGACGCCGCGCTGGAGCGCCGGTTCCAGCCTGTCCGGGTGGAGGAACCGACCGTGGAGGATACGATCTCCATCTTGCGTGGGCTGAAAGACCGGTATGAAGTTTTCCATGGAGTCAGGATCACGGACGGGGCGCTTGTGTCTGCCGCGGTGCTGTCCAACCGCTATATCACCGACCGGTTCCTGCCGGATAAAGCGATCGATCTTGTCGATGAGGCGTGCGCGCTGGTCAAGACCGAACTGGATTCCATGCCGGCTGAACTGGACGAGGTCCGGCGAAAGATCATGCAGATGGAGATCGAGGAGGCGGCGCTGAAAAAAGAAACCGACCGTCTGAGCCAGGAACGGCTGGAGCATCTCCAGAAGGAGCTGTCGGAACTGAGAGAGACATTTAACAATGAGAAAGCCGCGTGGGACAATGAGAAATCCGCGGTGGAGCGCGTGCAGAAGATCCGGGAACAGATGGACGACGTGCGCACGGAGATCGCGGTCGCACAGCGCAATTATGACTTGAATAAAGCGGCGGAACTTCAATATGGCACGCTTCCGGATTTGGAGAAACAGCTGCAGGCGGAAGAAGAGAAAATGAAAAAGAGGGAAGCGCGGCTGGTCCATGAGAGCATCACGGACGAAGAGATCGCGAAGATCATCTCCAGATGGACCGGGATCCCCGTAAGCAAGCTGACCGAGAGCGAGCGGAACAAGACGCTCCATCTGGATGAAGAACTGCACAAACGCGTCATCGGTCAGGATGAGGGCGTGACCCGCGTATCCGACGCGATCATCCGGTCAAAAGCAGGGATCAAAGACCCGACCAAACCGATCGGCTCGTTCCTGTTCCTTGGTCCGACCGGCGTCGGCAAGACCGAGCTTGCCAAATCCCTGGCGGAATGTCTGTTTGATAATGAAGCCAATATGGTCCGGATCGACATGAGCGAATATATGGAGAAATATTCCGTGTCCCGCCTGATCGGAGCGCCTCCCGGATATGTCGGGTACGAGGAAGGCGGCCAGCTTACGGAAGCCGTCCGCAGGAAACCGTACTCGGTCGTCCTGTTTGATGAGATTGAGAAAGCGCACCCGGACGTCTTTAATGTGCTGCTCCAGGTTCTGGACGACGGGAGGATCACCGATTCGCAGGGACGGACCGTGGATTTTAAAAATACGATCCTGATCATGACGTCCAATATCGGGTCCGCCCGGCTGCTTGAAGGAATCGGCGAGGACGGCGAGATCGACCCGGAATGTGAACGGCTTGTCATGGAAGAACTAAAAAATCATTTCCGGCCCGAATTTTTAAACCGGCTGGATGAGATCATCCTGTTTAAACCGTTGACCAGAGAGAACATCAGTGGTATTATTGAACTGCTTATCCAGGATTTGAACAGGAGGCTTTCGGATCGGGAAATTTCCATCCGGCTGACCGACGCGGCAAGACAGTTTGTGATCGACAACGGGTATGACCCGGCTTACGGAGCGCGCCCGCTCAAACGGTATCTGCAGAAAAATGTGGAGACTTTGGCGGCGCGGCTGATCCTGGCGGACGGAGTCGGACCGCAGGATGTGATCGAGATCGATCTGCAGGACGGCCATCTTGTCGCAAAGACTGGAAATTAACGAAAAGAGGATCATTTGATATGGCACAGCTATGGGGCGGACGATTCACCAGAGAAACAGACGAGCTTGTTTACCGGTTCAACGCGTCGATTTCCTTTGACCAGACGCTCTGGAGACAGGATATTGAAGGAAGCATCGCGCATGTCAGGATGCTTGCGGAGACCGGGATCCTGACCCGGCAGGAGAGCGGGCAGATCGTAGACGGCCTGGAGGGGATCCGGCGGGATGTGGAAAACGGGACCCTTCCGATCGGCGGGCAGTATGAGGATATCCACAGCTTTGTGGAGGCGACGCTGATCGACCGCATCGGAGACGTCGGGAAGAAACTTCATACAGGAAGGAGCCGGAACGACCAGGTCGCGCTGGATATGCGCCTGTATGTCCGGGATGAAGTGGATCAGCTGAAGAAACTGACCGTATCGCTCCTGAAAACGCTCCATGCCCTTATGAAAGAGCATGTGGAGACTTATATGCCTGGATTTACCCATTTGCAGAAAGCCCAGCCGGTCACGCTGGCGCACCATATCGGCGCTTATATGGAAATGTTCAAGCGGGATTATGAACGCCTGCGCGATATCCGGGAACGGATGAACGTCTGTCCGCTTGGGGCGGGAGCCCTTGCCGGGACCACCTATCCGCTGGACCGTGAGAGGACTGCCAGCCTGCTTGGTTTTTCCGGTCCCAGCCTGAACAGCATGGACGCGGTGTCCGACCGGGATTATGTGATCGAATTGTTGTCTGCGCTCGCGACCATCATGATGCATCTGAGCCGGTTTTCGGAGGAAATGATCATCTGGAATTCAAATGAATATCAGTTCATCGAGATAGACGATGCGTTCAGTACGGGAAGCAGCATCATGCCGCAGAAGAAAAATCCGGATATCGCGGAGCTGATCCGCGGGAAGACCGGGCGGGTGTACGGCGCGCTGTTTTCCATGCTGACGACGATGAAGGGGATCCCGCTCGCATACAACAAGGATATGCAGGAGGACAAGGAGTGGACGTTCGACGCCATTGATACGGCGAAGAGCTGCTTGTCCCTGTTCCGGAATATGCTTGCCGCGACGACGTTCCGGAAAGACCGGATGAAGGAGAGCGCGAAGAACGGGTTTACCAACGCCACGGACGCGGCGGATTATCTTGTCAACAAAGGGATCCCGTTCCGCGACGCGCATGGGATCGTCGGCAGGCTCGTCCTGTATTGCATCGACAACAAAAAATCGCTTGACGATATGACGCTTGACGAGTACAAGCAGATCAGCCCGGTATTTGAGCAGGATATTTATGAAGCGATCAGTATGGAGAATTGTGTGCGCAGAAGGAATACCATCGGCGCGCCCGGACCGGAGGCGATGCGCAAGGTTCTGGCTGTCAACGAGAAGTATCTGTCGGAAATCGAATCGGAATAAGAGCGAAATCAGATCAGAAAAAGGATAAGTCCCGCCGCGGCGCCTGCCCGGCGGGACTTATCCTTTTGTCCTGTCACAGGAAATTTCGTCCTGTGACAGAAAAAGCCTCCGGCTGGACGCGCGGCGGGAGTTACAGTTTTTCGTCAGGAGATGATAGACGGGCCATGGCTCGCCAAAGACAAAATGGCGGAGCGTATCGTCAAGGAAAATTGCCGCAAGGGAGAGAAAAAACCAGAGGATGGAATACGGAAGGCAGATCTGCCCGAGAAGCTGAAAGGGCAGATCCGAATAATCCCATACATGGAGGTTCAGCCAGCGGTTTACGACCAGCCCGGTCAGAAATTCAAGGGATGTAATGATGACGGAGGAAAGCAGCATCTGGCGCAGGAGCCCGACGCCGGGAGCGCCCGCCTGATTGATCCCTCCGATGGAAAGAAAACAGATGCCGCCGCAGAGGATCATGGAAAAATGCGAATGGCCCCGCCACAACAGTTCAAGGCTGTAATAGGAGAGGCCGCCGATCAGGAACAGATAGATGTATTTATAAAAACAGTAAGACATGGACATCCTCCTCCGGATAAGATAACATCAGTATGCGGCGGATGTTCTCTTTTTATGCATGGACCGCCGGAGCCGCGCCGCGCTTTCAAAGAATTTGCTGTCAAAAGCGCCGCTTCGTCCGCATAGAATAAGTAAAAACCAATACGGGGAAATTCCTATGGAATATGGAAGTGCAGTGCTGAGAGCAAATCAGATCGACACCGGGCAGCTGCAGGTGCGGGTCAATTCAACGACAGGAGCGGAGCCGGTGCAGGACGCGAGGATCACGCTGTCGTACAGCGGCGAGCCGGACAGCACGATCGAGGAATTGGCGACGGATTCCTCCGGTATGTCCGAGGTGGTGGAACTGAAAGCGCCTCCGCTGGAATACAGCCTTATGCCCTCCGAATATCAGCCATACGCGGAATATACGCTCGCGGTCCGCGCGGAGGGATATCAGCCGGTCGTGATCTCCGGGTCGGAGGTCCTGCCCATGGTGCGGTCGATCCAGCAGGTCGAACTGATCCCTGAGGAAGAATTTGGTCCGCAGGACGACACGATTTCCATTGGCGCGCATACGCTGTACGGCGATTATCCGCCCAAAATCCCGGAGGCGGAGATCAAGCCTCTGGACGGAAGCGGGGAGATCGTTCTGAGCAGGGTCGTCGTGCCGGAATATGTGATCGTCCATGACGGGTCTGTCGGGGACAGTACGGCGGCCAATTACTATGTGCGGTACCGGGATTATATTAAAAATGTCGCTTCGAGCGAGATCTACGCGACATGGCCGGAATCGACAATCTACGCGAATGTACTGGCGATCATGTCATTTACGCTTAACCGCGTTTATACCGAATGGTACCGCAATAAAGGGTACGATTTTACGATCACGTCCTCCACGGCGTACGACCACAAGTGGATCAACGGCAGGAACAGTTTTGACACGATCGACCAGGTTGTGGATTCCATTTTTAATCAATACCTGTCAAGACCCGGCGTGGAACAGCCGATCCTGACCCAGTACTGCGACGGGAAAAGGGTAACGTGCAACGAGTGGATGAGCCAGTGGGGAAGTAAATATCTCGGAGACGAAGGCTACAGCGCGATTGAGATCCTGCGGTATTATTACGGCGATAATATGTTTATCAATACGGCGGAAGAAATAGCCGGAGTGCCGTCTTCCTGGCCGGGGATGGATCTGTCCGTCGGGTCGACCGGGGAAAAAGTCCGGCAGCTGCAGCAGCAGCTGGACCGGATCGCCCAGAGCTATCCTTCTCTGCCCGCGATCCCGGTAGACGGCATATATGGGCAGAAGACCGAGGACTCCGTGCGGCAGTTCCAGAAAATATTCGGGCTTCCGCAGACGGGCGTCGTTGATTTCCGGACTTGGTATAAGATCAGCGCGATATACGTTGCGGTCAGCCGTATCGCGGAGCTGAATCCGGCTTGACTTTCTTTTGAATCGGATTATAATTAGGAAGATGGCATCAGGAGTAACGGCGATGCGAGAAATACGAAGGAGAAATTATCATGGCTTCTTATGAAGTGTTTTATCAGCTGGCGATCATCATCGTTTCGGCGAAATTGTGCGGGTTGCTGGCAAGAAAACTGCATGCGCCCCAGGTCGTCGGGGAAATTCTTGCCGGTCTTCTGGTCGGACCCTGCGCGCTCGGCCTTGTGGCGGGAAGCGACTTTATCACGGAGCTTGCGGAGATCGGCGTGATCATGCTGATGTTTATGGCGGGTCTTGAGACGGATCTGCGCGAGCTTGCGAGAACCGGACCGGTCGCGCTTCTGATCGCCTGCGCGGGCGTCCTCGTTCCGCTTGCCGGAGGGTTCCTGCTGTACTCCCTGTTTTACGGATTCGCCGCCGTCGGGACGAACAGCTTTTTCCGGGCGGTTTTTATCGGCGTGATCCTCACGGCGACGTCCGTCAGTATCACGGTCGAAACGCTCCGGGAGATGGGGCGGCTCAAAGGAAAGGTCGGGACGGCGATCCTGAGCGCCGCCATCATTGACGATGTGCTCGGCATGATCGTGCTTACCTTTGTCGTCGGGTTCCAGAGCGAGGGAAGCAGCGGGGGTACGGTGATCGTAAATACCCTGTTATTCTTCCTGTTCGCGACGGTATTCGGCATTTTATGCTATCATATTTTCCGCTTTCTGGACCGCAGGTATTCCCGGAGCCACCGTATCGCGATTTTCGGCTTGGTCCTGTGCCTGTTCCTCGCGTACAGCGCGGAAAAGTTTTTTGGGATCGCGGATATCACCGGCGCCTATATCGCCGGGATCATTCTGTGCAATATTCAGGACTCGGAATATATCGAACAAAAGATCGACGTGAGTTCCTATATGATGTTCGGGCCGGTGTTTTTTGCGAGCATCGGACTGAAAACGACATTTGACGGAATGACATGGGAGCTGTTCGGCTTTTCCATCTGTTTTGTCCTTGTCGGCTGTATCGCGAAAATTGTCGGCTGCGGTCTTGTGTCGCGGGCGTGCGGATTTACCGGGGAAGAATCGCTGAAGATCGGCGTTGGTATGATGACGAGAGGGGAAGTGGCGCTGATCGTCGCCCAGAAGGGGCTGTCGGTCGGGCTTTTGGAACCGGTTTACTTCGCGTCCGTCATTTTGCTGATCATCGTCTCTTCGGTCATAACGCCGATTCTTTTGAAGCTGCTGTTTTCCAGGGATACCAGGCTGGAATCGATTTAGAAAATGGAACGGGATGAGATGAATTTGAGAAATTACCAGAAAGAACTGGATCAGGAACTGGACAGGATCCGGGAGTCGGGACAGATCCCGAAATTGATGCTCCACAGCTGCTGTGCCCCGTGCAGCAGTTATGTGCTGGAATATCTGAGCGATTATTTTGAGATCACGGTTTTTTATTATAATCCCAATATTTACCCGGCGGAGGAATATCGGTTCCGGGCGAACGAACAGAAAGCGTTTGTGACGAGGATCCCCCATCGCCATCCGATCCATTTTGAGGAAGGTCCGTACGACACGGATTCTTTTTACGCGATGGCGAAGGGAATGGAACGCCTGCCGGAAGGAGGGAGGCGCTGTTACCAGTGCTATGAAATGCGGCTTCGGAAAACGGCGGAGGCAGCCAGACTGGACGGGTGCCGGTATTTTACGACCACCTTGTCGATCAGCCCGATGAAACGGGCGCAGTGGCTGAATGAGATCGGGGAGCGCGTCGGGGCGGAGTCCGGCGTTACTTATCTGGTCTCTGATTTCAAAAAAAGAAACGGATATCTGCGTTCCGTACAATTATCGAAGGAGTATCAGATGTATCGTCAGAATTACTGCGGATGCGTCTATTCTTTGCCGGAAAAGTGTTAGAATTAGAAAAATATTCTAACACTTTTTCTTTGCATAAGGGTTGCTATTTTTCGCGATATCATGTTAAAATAAGATAATTTAGGATTTTTTGAAGGGAGAATGAACATGAAGGCGTTTTTAATACTGGAAGATGGACATGTTTTTCAGGGGAAAAGCATCGGTTCCACAGACACAGTGATCAGCGAGATCGTGTTTAATACGTCGATGACAGGATATCTGGAAGTATTGACCGATCCGTCCTATGCGGGGCAGGCCGTTGTGATGACGTATCCCCTGATCGGCAATTACGGGGTCTGCTATGAAGATATGGAAGCGGAAAAGCCATGGCCAAAAGGATTTATTGTCAGGGAACTCGCGAGACGCCCAAGCAACTTCCGAAGCGAAGGCTCCCTGGAACAATTCCTGATCGATTATCAGATTCCCGGCATTTCCGGAATCGACACGAGAGCCCTCACAAAGCTGCTCCGTGAAAAAGGCACGATGAACGGCATGATCACGACCAGCGAGGACTGGACGCTGGAGGAGGTACTTCCGCAGATCAAGGCATATCAGGTAAAAAATGTTGTCGCGGAGGTTTCCTGTAAGGAACCGATCCATTATGAGGGGACCGGTTATAAAGTCGCGCTGCTGGACGTGGGCGCGAAAAGGAACATCGCGCGCTCCCTGGTGGAACGCGGCTGCGACGTGACCGTATATCCGTACAATACAACGGCGGAAACCATTCTTGCGGGCGATCCGGACGGCATTATGCTGAGCAATGGGCCCGGGGATCCGAAAGAATGTGTGAAAGTCGTGGAAGAACTTCAGAAATTATACCACTCCGACGTGCCGATCTTCGCAATCTGTCTCGGACATCAGCTGATGGCGTTGGCGACCGGGGCGGATACGGAAAAAATGAAATACGGCCACCGCGGGGCGAATCATCCGGTCAAGGATCTCAAGAGCGGGAAAGTCTATATTTCTTCCCAGAACCATGGGTACGTGGTCAAGGAGGCGAGCCTGGACCGGGATGTCTGCGAGCCGGGTTTTATAAACGTCAACGATGGAAGCATCGAGGGGCTGCACTATCTTGGAAAGAACATCCTGACGGTACAGTTCCATCCGGAGGCATGTCCGGGACCGACGGACTCCGCGTTTCTGTTTGATGAGTTCATGAATATGATGGAGGTAAATGCAGATGCCAAGAATTAAAGATATCAAGAGGGTACTGGTGATCGGTTCCGGTCCGATCGTGATCGGACAGGCGGCGGAGTTCGACTATGCGGGTACGCAGGCATGCCGCGCCCTGAAAGAAGAAGGGATCGAAGTGATCCTTGTCAATTCAAACCCGGCGACGATCATGACGGATAAGAATATCGCGGACAAGGTATACATAGAGCCTCTGACAACCGAAGTGGTTGAGAAGATCATGCGGAAAGAAAAACCGGACAGCATACTCCCGACGCTCGGCGGGCAGGCTGCATTGAATATCGCGATGGAACTGGAGGAATCCGGATTTCTCCATGAGCATAAGATCCGGCTGATCGGGACGTCCTCGCTGACGATCAAAAAAGCGGAGGACCGGAATGAATTTAAGGCGACGATGGAAAAGATCGGAGAGCCGTGCGCGCCGAGCCAGGTCGTCAACACCGTAAAGGACGGGCTTGCTTTTGTGGAGACGATCGGATATCCGGTCGTGCTCCGTCCCGCTTATACGCTGGGCGGAAGCGGCGGCGGGATCGCCGATAATGAGGAAGAATTTGTTGATATCCTCGAAAACGGGCTCCGGCTGAGCCGCGTCGGTCAGGTGCTTGTGGAGCGCTGCATCGCTGGATGGAAAGAGATCGAATACGAGGTGATGCGGGACGCCAACGGTACCTGCATTACCGTCTGCAACATGGAAAATATGGATCCGGTCGGCGTCCATACGGGGGACAGCATCGTCGTCGCCCCGTCGCAGACGCTCGGCGACAAGGAATATCAGATGCTCCGTACATCGGCGCTGAACATTATCTCGGAGCTGAATATTACCGGCGGATGCAATGTGCAGTTTGCGCTGCATCCGGAAACCTTTGAATATTGCGTGATCGAGGTCAATCCCCGCGTCAGCCGTTCTTCGGCGCTCGCTTCCAAGGCGACGGGATATCCGATCGCGAAGGTAACGGCGAAAATCGCGCTCGGCTACGATCTCGATGAGATCCCGAATGCGATCACCGGAAAAACATTCGCGAGCTTTGAACCGACCATCGATTATTGCGTCGTCAAGATTCCGCGTCTCCCGTTTGATAAATTTATCTCCGCGAAGCGGGATCTGACCACCCAGATGAAGGCAACCGGCGAGGTCATGAGCATCTGCACCAATTTTGAGGGAGCGCTCATGAAAGCGCTGCGGTCGCTGGAACAGCATATCGACAGCCTGATCTACGGGAACAATTACGCGAAATATTCGGACGAGCTGATCGATGAAAAGCTGCACCGGGTCGATGACAGGCGTATTTTTGTCATCGCGGAGGCGATCCGGCGCGGATTTTCGTTGGAACATATCCATGAGATCACCAAAATTGATATCTGGTTCCTGGACAAGATCGCGATTCTCGTTGAGATGGAGCAGAAGATCAAAGAGGAGCCGCTGACAAGGGAACTTCTGATGGAGGCAAAACGCCTTGAATTTCCGGATAAGGTGATCGGCGAGCTGACCGGGCGCACGGAGCATGAAGTGAAACAGATGCGGAACGAGATGCGGATACACGCCGTTTACAAAATGGTCGATACGTGCGCCGCGGAGTTTGAAGCGACGACGCCGTACTATTATTCGTGCTATGACGGGGAAAACGAAGTCACGGCACCGAGGACGAAAAAACGGATCATGGTGCTCGGATCCGGACCGATCCGTATCGGACAGGGCATTGAATTTGACTATTGCTCGGTTCATTCGACCTGGACGCTCAAAGAAGAAGGATATGAAACGATCATTGTCAATAACAATCCGGAAACGGTGTCCACGGACTTTGATATTGCCGACAAACTGTATTTTGAACCGCTGACGGCGGAAGACGTCGAGAGCATTGTGGATCTGGAACAGCCGGACGGCGCGGTCGTCCAGTTCGGCGGTCAGACGGCGATCAAGCTCACGGAGGCGCTTTTGAAGATGGGCGTCCCGATTCTCGGAACGTCCGCGGAAAATGTGGACGCGGCGGAGGACCGGGAGCGGTTCGACGCGATCCTGGAACAGTGCTGTATCCCAAGACCGAAGGGAACAACCGTATTTACGGTGGAGGAAGCGCTTGAGGCGGCGCATGAGCTCGGCTATCCCGTTCTGGTCCGTCCCTCTTACGTCCTGGGCGGCCAGGGAATGCAGATCGCGATTTCAGACGAGGATATCGTGGAATTTATGGAGATCATCAACCGCCATCTGCAGGAGCATCCGATCCTTGTCGACAAATATCTGATGGGAAAGGAGATCGAGGTGGACGCGGTCTGCGACGGGACCGATATCGTGATCCCGGGCATCATGGAGCATGTGGAGCGCGCGGGGATCCATTCCGGCGACAGTATTTCCGTTTATCCGGCGCAGACGATTTCTCCGAAGATCAAACGGGTGATCGAGGATTATACCAGAAAGCTCGCAAATTCGCTGCATGTGATCGGACTGATCAATATTCAGTTTATCGTCTATCAGGATGACGTATATGTGATCGAGGTTAATCCACGCTCCAGCCGTACTGTTCCGTATATCAGCAAAGTAACGGGTATCCCGATCGTGGATATCGCGACCCGCGTCATCACCGGCGCGACCCTGCGGGATCTCGGATATACGCCCGGTCTTCAGCCGGAATCGGAGTATTTCGCGATCAAGATGCCGGTCTTCTCGTTTGAGAAGCTGCGCGGCGCGGAAATTACACTCGGACCGGAAATGAAATCGACCGGGGAATGTCTCGGCATATCCAAAGATTATAATGAAGCGCTTTATAAAGCGTTCCTTGGAAACGGCGTGCGCCTGCCGAAGTATAAACGGATGATCTTAACGGTCAAGGATTCGGACAAGCTGGACGCGGTGGATATCGGGCGAAGGTTCCAGGCGCTCGGATATGAGATTTATTCGACGAGAAGCACCTGCCGGGTCCTGAATGAAAACGGCGTGATGGCAAAACCGATCAATAAGATCGAGCAGGAACCGCCGACTTTGCTTGACCTGATCCTGGATCATAAGATCGACCTGGTCATTGATACGCCTGCGCAGGGGATTGAAAAGAGCAAGGACGGGTTTGTGATCCGGCGCCATGCGATCGAGACGGGTGTCACCTGCCTGACGAGCCTGGATACGGCGGACGCGCTCCTGACGAGCCTGGAATCCGCGGACCTCAAACGGCTGTCTGTGATCGACGTGGCGCAGATTTAAGCCGGATGCGCGGGATATCGCCGCAGATTCACACATTGATCACGAATATCTGTTAGAATGGATCATAGTATGTAGCAGAAGAGGTGGATAATGTGGATAAAGCTGTGTATAAATACAAAAAATGGAAAAGATGTCTCGCTGTGGCAATTTCGGTGCTGCTTTTGGCGGGAATCCTGCCGGTCCGCGCGGCAGCACGTGTCTCTTCCAGCACTGTGAATGATCCATATTTTCGATATCAATGGGCGCTGCGGAATGACGGCACGCTCATTTATTCCGACGCCTATTCCCGGGCGCGGAAGGCGGTAGCCGGGATCGACGCGAAGATCGAACAGGCGTGGAATTATCTCGGGAATTATCAGAACCCGGAGCCGGTGATTGTCGCTGTGGTCGACACGGGCGTTGATTATACGCATCCGGATCTGAAAGACAGCATATGGAAGAATCCCGGCGAGGTTCCGGACGATGGGATCGATAACGACAAAAACGGATTTGTCGATGACGTATATGGCTGGAACTTCTATGACGATAACAATAAAGTTTATGATAAAAAACGCGACAACGCGTATTCCGGTTCTTATTTTGACGATCATGGCACCCATTGCGCGGGGAGCATCGTCGCTGCGAGGAATAATGATACCGGGATCGCCGGGATCGCGTCCGGCTACAATGTCCAGGTTATGATCGTGAAAGCGCTCGGCGGAAGCATGGGGATCGAAAACGGCACCAACGATTCGGTCGTCCGGGCGATCCGATATGCGGAACAGATGGGCGCGGATATCTGCAACCTGAGCCTTGGGGGATACCGGGACGACGCGAAGTTGACGAAGATCATCCGGAAGTCGAAGATGTTGTTCGTATGCGCGTGCGGGAACGAGGGAAGCAATAATGACCGCTATCCGGTTTATCCTGCCACGCTGACGTACAACAATGTCATCTCCGTCGCGGGGCTGACTCCGGGCGGACGTCTGGCTTCGTACTCCAATTACGGTGTGAATACCGTGACCATGGCAGCCCCGGGAACAAAGATCGCGAGCACAAGCGTCGGCGGCGATTATCAGTATCTGAGCGGCACGTCGATGGCGGCGCCGGTCGTATCCGGTGTAGCGGCGCTGCTGTACGCGTATCATCCAGGAATAACCGCGGATGTGGCGAAACAGGTCCTTGTAAGCAACGTGACCAAAATGGATCAGCTCGCCGATCAGGTCAGCTCCGGCGGAATGGTCAACGCCTTTCAGGCGCTTGCCAGCGATTTCCATTTGCCGCAGATCGAAACGGAGCAGGAGGAGACAGGAAATTCCATCACGGTAACGGTGCGCGCGTCGACATTCGGAGGGGCGCAGCTGGAGAAACTATTGTGGGCGTCGGGCAGATATGAATATGATTTCTTCCAGAACGGGATGGTTGGAAACGCGTTGACAGACGATCAGTTCCGTGTAAAAAAGACCGGCGTTTATACCGTATATGCGCTCAACCGGAATGGATTGCAGAACGTGGCGCAGCTGAAATGCCAGGTCGGTACGGCGCCAAAGATCGCCTGTACCGTCAGGAAAGGGAAAAAGACCGGCAACCGGGTGGGCAAGATCCGCGTATCCGACGCGGAAAAGAATCTGAAAGCGGTTTATTATGCTTCCGGTTCCCACAAAAAATCGGAATTTTCCAACCGGGAAACCGGAAAACGCCTGAAGCTCCATTCATCCGGCAAGGGGAACATTACCGGCAGGACAGGAGAGAATTATACGATATACGCCGTGGACAGGGCAGGAAATCAGGCGCTGCTCCGCGTCCGGTTCTGACCGGAGAAAAATTTTTTTTAAAAAGATGTATAAAAAAGGACAGAACGGCAATACTGGTACTGATCTAATGAAAATTAGATCGCATTACAGAAGCCATACAAAAGAGAATAAATACTTATCCTCCCCTTTTCTTAACGGAAGCCGTCCGGCATATGTCGGGCGGCTTTTGGTGTTCTGTGATAAGATTCCGGGTTTTTCTGCGCGTCTTCCCCTCTATAGGATCGAAGAAAGGAGCTGTTTCGTATAGTCAGTCTGAGGATTGCGGAAAAGGGCGTCCCGTTCTCCGATCTCAACGATCTCTCCCCGTTTCATGACGCAGATCCGGTCGGCGATGTGGTAGACGACCGCCATATCGTGGGTAATAAAAACGCTCGTAAACCCGTATGTGTTTTTAAGTTCCCGGATCAGGTTGATGATCTGCCGTTCCATCAGGACGTCGAGCGCGGATACCGGCTCGTCCCATACGATCACGCGCGGGCGCATGATCAGGGCGCGCGCGATGCTGACGCGCTGACGCTGGCCGCCGCTCAGCTCCCGCGGAAGCCGGTTGGCAAGCTCCTGGGAAAGCCCGACCTGGTCCATCATATGCCGCACGAGAGAATCCCGGCTTTGCCTGTCCGGGCAGATCCGGTGCACGAGCAGCGGTTCTTCGATCGTATGAAAAACGTCCATCCGCGGATCCAGGGAAGCGTACGGATCCTGAAATACCATCTGGATCTCCCGGTGAAGCGCCTTTTTCTCTTTTCCGGGTAAGGAAACCAGATCGGTTCCATTGTAGAGGATCTGCCCGCTGTCCGGTTCCAGCAATCCGGCGATCTGCCGTCCGAACGTACTTTTGCCGCTCCCGGATTCCCCGACGATGGCGAGCGTTTCTCCCTCGTATACGGTAAGCGACAGATTTTTGTTTGCATGAAGGCTTTTCGCGTTATAGAGCGCGAACGGGGAGGCGTTGGCAAACTGCTTGTTCAGGTCCCGGACAACCAGGATCGGGCGGCGCTCCGTTTCCGGGCGCGGCTTCTGGGACGGGGCAGATTCGCTTTTGCCGGTAAACGCGGCTTCCGGGACGGAAAATCGGGCGGCAAGCAGCTTTTTTGTATAGTCGTGCGCGGGATGTTCCACAATCTGCGCGGCAGTTCCCTGTTCGACGATCCTGCCCTGGTACATGACATAGACCAGATCGCAATATCTGGATACGATGCCAAGATTGTGGGTGATCAGCAGGATGGACGTCCCGTAGGTATCGCGGAGCGTCCTCATCTGATCCAGGATCTGCGCCTGGACGGTCACATCCAGTGCCGTGGTCGGCTCGTCCGCGATCACGAGTTTGGGTTTTGTCAGCATTGCCATCGCGATCATCACGCGCTGCCGCAGCCCGCCGGACAATTCGTGCGGATAGGAGTGGTAGCACCGCTCCGGCTGGTGGATGCCCATTTCCGCGAACATCCGGAGGATCTGTTCTTTCCGCTCTTTCGCGGACCGCTTATCTCTGCCGCGCAGCACTTCACCGACCTGCTTTCCGACAGGATAAACGGGATTGAGCGACGTCATGGGATCCTGAAATACCATCGCGATCTCGTTCCCCCGGACCTGCTCGATCTGGCGGCGGCTGTAAGTCAGAAGATTCTCGCCGCGGTACAGGATGGAGCCGGTCGTCTGATGCTGTTTGTTATACAAAAGCTGGAGAACGGACATTGCGGTCACGCTTTTGCCGCTCCCTGACTGTCCGACCAGCCCGACGACCGCGTGTTCCGGGATTTGCAGGCTGACGTCGCGCAGAACGGGCTCGGGCGGATTTTTATCGGTAAAAACAGTTGTTAAATGCTTGATTTCAACCAGATTCTGAGACATAAGGATACCTTGTAAATGGAGTGGATTCTTTTTTTAAAAATAAGTTGACACCTGTGTTTTCTTGTGCTATTATAACACAGTGTTCAGCGGATAGCAATGAATACAGCATGCGCGAGTGGCTCAGTGGTGGAGCACAACCTTGCCAAGGTTGGGGTCGCGGGTTCGAGTCCCGTCTCGCGCTTTTTTTTGTGCCTGAAATGTCTTTTTTATCTCTTATTTTGGGTTTAACTGTGAAAATATGAAAAAATTTTTTATAAATAATGAAAAACAGACATAATATGACATGATAATTTGCTATAATTTTACTATATTACTAAAGGAGACGATTTCATTATGAGACAGAAGACAGAGAACTCCAAGGTAGCGGAAAGAATGTTGAGCCTTTATAGCAGATTATTGTCCGGGGAAGTGATCACCTGTCAGCAATGGGCGAACCAGATGAACATTTCGGTACGGTCGGCGTCGCGGGATTTTGCACGTCTCAAGCTGTGGCTGGCGGATGAGATCATGTACAGCGGGGAATACAAAGAAATCGTATTTTCCAAAGAGCGCGGCGGCTATCTGATCAAATAGCCCGCGCGATAAAATCAGGAATTGAAATTCCATCCAACATTTGATATACTACTCGTGTTGACAACAGCCGGTTCCGGAGAAAACGCCCGAAAGGGATCGGAAACGGCAAATTCAGGAAAGAACGGAGATACACGGGTATGAGTTTATTAACTGAGTGGCGGGATTATGCGTATTCGTTTGACGACAACACGCGGGACGGACAGCGTTTCTGGCTGAATTATTTTCAGATCGAACAGGGGATCTACGAAAAGATCCTGACGGCGAACAAGCCGGTGAAAGGAACCGTCAAGGCGCTCGCGGAGCAGTTCGGCACGACCGTACAGATGATGACGGGCTTTTTGGACGGCATCAACGACAGCCTTGTGAAGCCGAACCCGATCGAGGAGATGGACGAAGATACGGAAGTATCGCTGGAATTTGATCCGCCGCTGTTATACAAAAATATGGTGGCTGCGAAAGCAGACTGGCTGTACGGGTTAGATCAGTGGGACGGACTGCTGAGCGAGGAAGAGCGCAAAGCGTTATATAAGGAACAGAAATCTTCCACGACGATCGTCAAGCCCGAAAAAATTGGCCGCAACGATCCCTGCCCATGCGGAAGCGGCAAGAAATACAAGAAGTGCTGTGGTAGATAGATGAAGACGCAGAAAGAGATCTTGCGTGAAATGACATTTCCGCAGAAAGTCAGCCATATCTGGTATTATTATAAATGGTTCATTCTTGGCACGGTCTTTGTCGTCGGCTGCATCGTCAGTTTGATCGTCAGCATCGCATCCCAGAAAGAGGACGTTTTTAATGTCCTGATCGTGGACAATGTGTCGAAGGACGCGCCCCGGTTCATCACGGAGCAGATGAAGGACAGGCTTCATGTCACGGATGACCAGGAGATCCGCGTTGATACGTCGATCCATATGGATGAGGACTACAACAGCTCCACCGTCATCTATACCAGCTTTCAGAAATTTAACACGCTGCTCGCGGTCGGCGATTATGATTTCATTATCGACGACGGCGTTGTGCCGCAGAATTACGCGGAACAGGATGTGCTGGTCGATCTTCGTTCGATGATGACGGAAGAACAGCAGGAGCAGTTTGAGGATCGTTTCTATAAGAAAAAAAATTCAGAGGGACAGGAGATCGTGGCAGGCATTTTTATCGACGGGCTCCCATGGACGGAAGCGTCCCGGCTCGCGAAGCCGAAGCCCCTGATCAGTATTCCGGCAAATGCTTCCCATATGGATCATGCCCGGGAAATGCTGCAATGGATCTTAACGTATAAAGAAAAAGACCAAACAGATGTTCGGTCATAAGTAGCGGTTTAATTGAGGAATCCTGCAGAGAGTATCCAGAAACCATGGATACTCTTTTTTTATGCGGCGGATACAGAGCCTGCAAAACTGACGCAGCGCTTCCGGATCCTGATCCAGACGGCTTTTGTATCCCCAGAGATGGGTAAACGCGCGCTGACCGGAATAAAAAAGGCCGGCGAGGCCGCTGAGATCGTAAATCCTGACCCCGAGCCGCGCGGCGGTCATCGGAAGCAGCCGCTGTTCCGCGAACACCATATAAGTGATCGGGTCGTCCGGGACGGCGTGGAGCATAAAATCAAGGGAATCCCGCGTATACTGTTCCAAAAGCCGCTGATTCCCAAAGTAGGCGAACGCCGTATTGCATGGAAGGACGGTCCAGTCCAGTTCCTTTGGAAACGCGTAACCCGGCAGCAGGGAAAAATATCCGGCGTCCGGATAGGAACCGTTGAGATCTTCGCGGTGGATCACCGCGATCTGATCAGAAAAAAACCGGAAATCAATGGTATCCCATAAAATGAAATCGGTATCCATCATGACAACCGGCGCTTCCTGGACAGAGAGCGCCATGATTTTTCCGGCAGCCCAGAAATAGTCCGGGTCGATCCGGTAAGAAGAAAAACGGTCGAGCTCCGTTGTGATCCCGTTGTCCCACAGGGATTCCAGTCCGAGCGTGCAATAGGCATCGCGTCCCTGCGAATCGGTTATCATACGGATGGAACCGTTGTGTTTCTGCCATGACAGCGCGCCAAGGATTGTCGTCAGAAGCTCATGATCCCTGATCCGGAAAGGCTCGCCCGGATGGCGGCGTTCGTATACTTTTGTCCAGTTTATGTGGATGCAGTTCATGGATGGAGCCCTTTATGTGTCAGATGTTCTCAAGACCATATCCGCCCAGCGCCATCGGATCGGCGCTCGTTCCGGCACAGGTTCCGGATCCGGCGCTGCCGAAATAAGAACAGGTGCCGGAGCAGATGTAGCGGAAAGAACCGGATGAAGCGGCGGCAAAGCACGTCCGGACGGTTCCGGCAGGAGAGAACGCGCGCGGGTGTTCCGCGGGTTCCCGGGTCGGCGCTTTGGGCGTTTCCAGATGGAGCGACGCGATATCAGCCAGGTCAAAACCGATTCCGATGTTCCGCTTCTGTTCGTTGATCAGGCGGAGATAACCGGTCAGCAACCTCTCGTTCAATTTGTGGAGTTTGCCGTAATCCGCTCCCAGGATCAGGGCGAGCAGGAGCTTTCGCAGCGTCGGGTCGGACGTGTGCGCCAGGACGGACAGCTGCCGGTATTCGGCAAGATAACCGTGAAACTGGAGCCAGGAGGCGAGATCGCCGGATTCGTAAAGCTCATAGATGCGTTCTATATCAAAATATCTGCGGAGCCTGTCCATGGTATCAACCGGGACGTCGCACAGGATCAATACTTTTTTCATTGTGATTCCTCTAAAAAACCGATTTGTGGATCAACACTGATTCTATCATAATTTTATTGGAAATCCAATGTTTTCTTATGAAAAAATTAACTTTACACTTACACGGCAATGTGGTAAATTTATTTCTGTATAAAATTTGTCATATTTTCCTGTTTTCAGAAACAGTTTCGCGGAAACAGGAGGGATAGCAGACATTATCAGAGAAGGAGAAATTATGAATTTCAATACGATCATAGAAGGGATCCGGTCGGTCAATTCGGCGGTCAATCAATTTGTCTGGGGCATTCCGATGCTGATTCTTCTCGTCGGGACCGGGATTTTTATGACCTGCCTGACAAAAGTGTTTCAGCTGACGCACATAAAATGGTGGCTGAAAAATACGATCGGCGGTATTTTTACAGACCGGAACATCACTTCCCACACCGGGAAGGGAGACAAGTCGATTTCCCAGTTCCAGTCCCTCTGTACGGCGCTCGCGGCGACGATCGGGACAGGGAACATTGTCGGAGTAGCGTCCGCGCTGTTATTTGGAGGTCCGGGCGCTATTTTCTGGATGTGGGTCGTCGCGTTTTTCGGCATGATGACCAACTACTCCGAGAATGTCCTGGGGATCTATTTCCGCAGGAAGAATGAAAAGGGCGAATGGTGCGGCGGCGCCATGTACTACCTGAGAGACGGGCTCGGATCGAAAAAGAACTGCAAATACATAGGGCTCGTCCTCGCCTGCCTGTTTTCGGTCTTTTGTGTGCTGGCGTCCTTCGGCATCGGCAATATGAGCCAGGTCAATTCCATTGCGGGGAATGTGAAGAACGCGTTCCATATCGACAGCAAAATAACAGGGATCGTCCTGATGGTTGTCGCCGGTCTTGTTATCATCGGCGGGCTGAAACGGATTGCGTCCGTTACGGAAAAGCTGGTTCCGTTTATGGCGATCGCTTATATCCTTGGGACGCTGATCATCTGCCTGACCAATATCAGCCAGTGGGGCGCGGCGATCCGTTCCATTTTCCATTTCGCGTTCAGCACGGAAGCAATGTGGGGCGGCGTTACCGGTTCGGTTATCAAATGGGCGATCACATGGGGAATGAAACGGGGCGTGTTCTCGAATGAAGCGGGTCTCGGTTCCTCCGTCATGGTTCATTCCAATTCCAATGTCAGGGAGCCTGTCCGTCAGGGAATGTGGGGGATCTTTGAAGTATTCGCGGATACCATCGTCGTCTGTACGCTCACCGCGTTTACGGTACTGACGTCCGGGCTTGTCAATCTGGAAACCGGAAGGATACTGAGCGACAGCGAGGGCTCCGCGCTGGTCGCCGAGGCGTTCGGTCTGCATTTCGGCGTATGGGGCGCCCGGTTTATCGCGATCTCCATTCTGCTTTTCGCGTTTTCTACGGTGCTCGGCTGGAGCCATTATGGGACGAAAGCGTTTGAATTTCTGTTCGGGACGAAAGCGACGACCGTTTACCGGATCATCTTCGTCGCGTTCATTTATGTGGGCGCGACCATGAAAATGGGACTGGCGTGGGATCTTTCCGATACGTTCAACGGTCTTATGGCGATCCCCAACCTGATCGGCGTGATCACGCTGTCGCCGATCGTCTATCATATTACAAAGAATTATGTATCCCGTGCGCTGAAGAAAGAGAAGATCGAGCCGATGCTGTCCGCGATCCCGGAGATCCAGGAGGAGCAGGCGGCTGCCGTGAAAGCGGAAGGATATTATGAGAAATAAACGACGGAACGGATGAAAGAAAGGAAAAGCGATGAGTGAATATGTGATCAGCTGCGGTTCTACCGTGGATCTGACAGAAGAACATCTGAACGAGCGGAAACTTGATTATCTGTGTTTTCATTATGAACTGGACGGTGTAGTGTATGAGGATGACCTTGGGAAGACCATGCCGCTGGATGAATTTTACCGCGCGATGGAACAGGGCGCGCAGACCCGCACATCGCAGATCAACGCGGAAGAGTTTATCGCGCATTTTGAAGGATTCCTGGAGGATGGGAAGGATATCCTCCATGTGTGCCTGTCGTCGGGGATTTCCGGCGTGATCAATTCCGCGATGATCGCGAAGGAAGAACTGGAAAACCGCTATCCGGGAAGAAAGGTGCTGATCGTCGATTCGCTCGGCGCGTCTTCCGGATATGGCTTGCTTATGGATCAACTCGCGGATCTGAGGGACGAGGGTCGTTCCATAGACGAAGTATACGAGTGGGCGATGGCAAACAGGCTGAAGATGCACCACTGGTTTTTCTCTACGGATCTGACATTTTATATCAGAGGCGGAAGGATTTCCAAAACGGCAGGAGCGATCGGCGGGATACTGAATATCTGCCCGCTGCTCAATATGGACAATCTGGGACGGCTGATCCCGCGCTACAAGATCCGGACCAAAAAGAAGGTATTCCGCGCCATTGTGGACAAGATGGAGGAACACGCGGAGGGCGGTCTCGGATATTCCGGCAAGTGCTATATGTCCCATTCCGCCTGTTATGAGGACGCGCGCGCGGTGGCAGATATGATCGAAGCCCGGTTTCCGAACCTGAAAGGACCGGTGGAGATCAATGACATCGGGACGACGATCGGGAGCCACACAGGTTCCGGTACCGTTGCCGTCTTCTTCTGGGGAAGCGAACGGGTCGACTGACCGCGTAAGGAAGAAGACAGGAGGAATGGAGCATGAATGTTACGGAATTGATGGAGACGCTGGCGGTATTGTTCGCGATCCTGATCCTCGGATATGCCGCGGGGAAATGGAAGATCATAGACGAAAAAGGGCAGAAGGCGTTCTCCCGGTATATCGCGAGGATCGCGTCTCCGTTTCTCATTCTTTCGTCCGTGGCGAGTGACAACCTGACCGGCGAAAAAAGCGGGATCTTTCTTGTTTTGCTTGCCGGGATTGGATTGTACGCGGTCATGCCGCTGCTCGCGAAGCTGCTCGTACTGCCGTTTCGCGTGCCGAAGGGCGACCGCGTGGTCTATGAGATGATGTATATTTTTTCCAACGCGGCATTTCTCGCTTTTCCCGTGATCCGTACCATGTACGGGGATCAGGGCGTATTTTACGCGGCGATTATCAATATCCCTTTTAATCTATGCATTTATTCTTATGGGGTTTATTCCCTGATGAAAAGCGACGGAAACGGCGGCGGGTCCGTTCCGCTCAGGCGTATGGTGAATCCGGGCGTGCTGGCGGCGGCGCTTGCCATGCTGATTTATCTGTGCGGCATACCGGTTCCGCGCCTGGCGGTGGAATTTTTTTCGATGATCGGGGAGACGACCATTCCGCTCTCGATGCTGGTGATCGGTGTGGCGCTGTCCTTTCTGGATCTCAGGGAATTATTCACGGAACCGAGGATCTATCTGTTCGCGGCGGTCCGCCTGCTTGTGCTTCCGATAGTGACCTGCCTGGTCCTCCGGCTGTTTATCCGAGATAACCTGCTGATCGCTGTTGTAGCGCTGATCCAGGCGATGCCGTCCGGGACGTTGAACCAGGTGTTGAGTACCGAATATGGAGGAAACAGCCGGCTGGCGGCAAAAGGGGTATTTTTCAGCACGCTCTGCTGTATTGTTACGATTCCCTTTGTCGCATGGCTCCTGTTGATATAAGTATGGGATGATCCGGGATGCGGCGTGCTTCGCCGGATCCCGGTATTGTGAGAAATGAGGAAAAAATGAATTATCAGGAAGCGTTGGAACTGATCGGTAAGGCGGAGCGGTTCGGCATTGTACCCGGTCTGGAACGGATTGCCTGCCTGCTCGCGCTGCTCGGCGATCCGCAGAAACAGTGCAGGGTCATCCACATCGCCGGCACCAATGGAAAAGGTTCGATCCTCGCTTATCTGGATGGGATCTTCCGGGAAGCGGGATATTCGGTTGGACGATATATCTCTCCGAGTATTTTCCACTACCGGGAGCGGTTCCAGATGAACGGGACCGATATTTCGGAGGAAGAATTTGCCTCCTGCATGGAGCGGGTGCAGGAAGCGTGCGACCGGATGCGGGCGGACGGAAAAGAGCATCCGACCGTATATGAACTGGAAACAGCGGTCAGCTTTCTTTATTTCGCGGAAAAAAAGGCGGATCTTGTCCTGCTGGAGACCGGGATGGGCGGAAGGCTGGACGCCACAAATGTGATCGCGGATCCGCTGTGCGAGGTCATCGCGTCGGTGAGCATGGATCATATGCAGTATCTTGGCGACACGCTCGAAAAGATCGCATGGGAAAAAGCCGGGATCATCAAACCGGGATCGGTCGTGGTAGCGGCTCCGAATGACCGGCGGGTGAGAACGGTACTGGAACAGGTATGCCGGGAACGGCGGGCGGAATTATACGAAACGCGGGATGACGCGGAACGGATCTCGGCGGACCTTACCGGACAGATATTCCGGTATCAGGGCGAATGTTACCGCCTGCGGATGCTCGGGGACCATCAGATACAAAACGCGGTCACGGCAATAGAAACGGTCCGCAGGATACCGGATTATCCGGTCACCCCGGAACAGATAAAGGCGGGTATGGAGAAAACCATATGGAAAGGCAGGTTTGAGGTGCTCGGCACGGATCCGGTTTTCATCCGCGACGGCGCGCATAATGAGGATGCGGCGCTCCGGCTGAGGGATGCGCTGAAACGGTATCTGGCAGGCGATCGGCTGATCTATATTATGGGAGTTTTCGCGGATAAGGAATATGAGAAAATGGCGGCTGTGACAGCGCCTCTTGCCAGCGAGATCTACACAATCACGCCGGATCATCCGAGAGCGCTCCCGGCGGAGCGGCTTGCGGAAACAGCGCGGAAGTACTGCGGCAATGTGACAGCGGCGGAGACGCTGGAAAACGCGGTGCGGCTCGCGCGCAGGGCGGCGGCGCGTTACGGGACGGACCGGTCCGCCATAGTGGTATTTGGTTCGCTGTCGTTCCTCGGCAGGCTGGAGGCGTTGATGGACGAGAGTGGAATGGAGAAAGAGCGATTATCATGATCATTGCCGGAAAACAATTTGATCTGGAAAAGAACAGCTATATCATGGGTATCTTGAATGTCACCCCGGATTCCTTTTCGGACGGCGGGGCGTATCGTTCGGTGGACGCCGCGCTCAGACAGGCGGAGCGGATGATCCGGGAGGGCGCGTCCATCCTTGATATCGGAGGGGAATCCACGCGTCCCGGATATGAACCGGTTTCCGCCGGAGAGGAACTGGAACGGGTCATTCCGGTGATCGAAGCGATCGCCCGGCGGTTTGACGTTGCCCTTTCCCTGGACACGTACAAGCCGGAGGTGGCAGAAGAAGGGCTTCGCGCCGGCGTCCATATGCTCAACGATATCTGGGGGCTGAAACGGGAGAAAAAAATGGCGGAGGTCGCCGCGGCGGCGCGCGTTCCGATCTGCCTTACGCATAATCGGAGCCGCGTGGAAGAAGGCGCGGGGATGGACCGGCTTTGCAGGGAGCTTGCGGAATCGGTTTCCATTGCGCTGCGGGCAGGGATCCGGCAGGAAAATATCATAGTTGATCCGGGGATCGGGTTTGGAAAAAATACGGAGCAGAATCTGGAGGCAATGAAGCATCTCGGGCAGATGAAGCGGCTGGGATATCCGGTTTTGCTTGCCGCTTCCCGGAAATCGGTGATCGGACAGGCCCTGGATCTGCCGGTCGACCAGAGGGAGGAAGGAACCATCGCGACGACGGTATACGGATATCTTGCCGGGGCAAGGATCTTCCGGGTACACGACGTCGGGGCGAACGCGCGGGCGCTTCGCATGGTGGAAGCAATAGAAAGGGCGCAGGAAAATGGATCAGATACGGATTGAAAATTTGGAATTGTTCTGCAATCACGGAGCGAAGCCGGAAGAAAACGTACTCGGACAGAAGTTTTACGTATCGGCGACGCTTCATCTTGATACGAGAAAAGCCGGGCTGACCGATGATCTGGCTGCGTCAGCCCATTACGGCAAAGTCAGCCGCCGGATAAAGGCGGTCATGGAGAACAATACGTATCAGCTGATCGAACGGTGCGCCGAGGTGTTGGCGCGGACGATCCTTCTGGAATTTCCGTCTGTTCAGGGGATTGACCTGGAAGTAAAGAAGCCGTGGGCGCCGATCGGGCTTCCGGTGGAATACGTTTCGGTATGCGTCCACCGGCGCTGGCATACCGTTTATCTCAGCATCGGCTCCAATATGGGCGACCGCAGGGGATATCTGGATCTTGCCGTGGAACGGTTATCCGGGATGGAGGAGGTCCGCGTGACAAAGAAATCGGATTATATCGTGACCAAACCGTATGGCAATGTGGAGCAGGAAGATTTCCTGAACGGATGCCTGGAGCTCCGGACGCTGCTTTCCCCGCACGAACTGCTCGCCGCCCTTCATGAAATAGAAGCGATGGCGGGAAGGGAGCGCAAGATCCGCTGGGGTCCGAGAACGCTCGATCTGGATATCCTGCTCTATGACGACCGGATCCTGGATTCGAAAACTCTGACGATCCCGCACAGAGAGATGCATCTGCGCCGGTTCGTCCTGGAACCGCTGTCTTCGATCGCGCCTTATGCCGTGCATCCGTTGTACCATTGTTCGGTACAGGAATTGTGGGAACGCCTGCAGGCGGGCGAAACCGGAGAGAATACTGTCGAAAAGGGAAAGTAGGGGAATCATGGATTTAAAGGAAATACGGGAAGACATTGACCGCGTGGACCGGGAGATCGTCCAGCTGTTTGAGAAACGCATGGAGTTGGCGAGCAAGGTCGCGGAGTACAAGCGGTCGGTCGGAAAACCGATCTTGGACAAAGAAAGGGAAAATGAAAAAATACAGGCATTGATGGCGATTGCGTCGAACCGCTTTAATGAGATCGGGATCAAGGAGCTGTTTACGCAGATCATGTCCATCAGCCGCCTGTACCAATATCAGCTGCTCGCAAATGAAGATTTTACGCTGGAAAAAAGTTTTCAGCGCCTGGACAGCCTGCCGGTGGACGCGACGACAAAAGTCTGTTTCCAGGGAGTGCCCGGCGCGTTCAGCGAGGAGGCGCTGATCCGTTTTTTCGGGGAGAACGTCGAGCGGTACCATGTGACGGAATTTAAGGATATCATGCGGGCGGTCCAGCAGGAGGAAGCGGATTACGGGGTGCTTCCGATCGAAAATTCATCCGCGGGGACAGTCGGCGGTATTTATGAGCTGCTGATGGAATATAATAACCTTACAATCGTCGGGCAGCAGATCGTCAAGGTCAGCCACGCGCTTCTCGGGACGGAGGGAACCGACCTTTCGACCATTGAGCGCGTCTATTCCCATCCGCAGGGGCTGCTCCAGTGCGCGCAGTTTTTGAGCCAATATCCCTGGGACCAGATCGAACTTCCCAATACCGCGATCGCGGCGGAAAAGGTCAAACGGGATCAGGATGTGAGAAAGGCGGCGATCGCCAGCGAGCGGGCGGCGGAAATTTACGGCTTGAACGTCATCCGGCGCGCGATCAACCATAATCCCAATAACGCGACCCGGTTCATTGTCCTTTCCAATCGGAATATTTATCAGAAGGACGCGCGCAAGATCAGCATCAGCTTTACGCTTCCCCATGAAAGCGGGAGCCTGTATAAGATACTGGCGCATTTTATATTCAACAATGTGAATATGAACCATATCGAATCCAGACCGCTGGAGCATAAGCAGTGGGAGTACCGCTTTTTTATCGATATCGATGGGAATTTGAATGATACCAATGTGAGAAACGCCCTGCACGGGATCCGGCAGGAGACGGCGGAATTCCGCATCATCGGCAATTATTAGGAGAGATGAAGTGAGGTTTTGCCACGCCGAATCTGGACGGGAAATTGGAAAAAACTTGACTTTTTTTTCATCTGAGAATAGAATAGCACTGTTGGAATTTAAAATTATGATGAAAGAGGGACTTGCTATGAAGAAATTTACAAAAAGAGCACTCGGCATCGTACTGGCTGTATCCATGGCGCTTACGATGAGCGCGTGCGGAAGCAAAGAGACAGCGCAGGACAGTGGTGAGAACGGCAGCGCGCAGACAGCGTTCAAAGTAGGCGGGATCGGGCCGCTGACCGGCGGGACCGCCGTATACGGTCAGGCAGTAAAAAATGCCGCGGAACTTGCCGTAGAGGAGATAAACGCGGCGGGCGAAGTTCAGATCGAATTTAACTATCAGGACGACGAGGGCGACGCGGAAAAGGCAGTCAACGCGTATAATACCCTGAAAGACTGGGATATGCAGATGCTGCTTGGTACCGTTACTTCCGCTCCGTGTACCGCGGTTGTCGAGAAGACATTTGAAGACAATATGTTCCAGCTGACCCCGTCGGGTTCCGCTGTGGAAAGCATCCAGCATCCGAACGCGTTCCGCGTATGCTTCTCGGATCCGAACCAGGGGATCGCTTCCGCCCAGTATATCGGCGAGAACAAGGTCGCGTCCAAAGTCGCTGTGATCTATGACAGCTCGGACGTATATTCTTCCGGTATTTATCAGAAATTCGCGGAAGAAGCCGCGAATCAGGACTTTGAGATCGTAGAGGCGCAGGCGTTTACGGCGGACAACAAGACCGATTTTACGGTTCAGCTCCAGAAAGCGAAAGCGTCCGGCGCGGAGCTTGTGTTCCTTCCGATTTATTATCAGGAAGCGGCGCTGATTCTCACGCAGGCGGATCAGATGGGCTACAAGCCGATGTTCTTCGGCTGTGACGGACTGGACGGGATCCTTTCCGTTGATAAATTTGATAAAAACCTGGCGGAAGACGTTATGCTCCTGACTCCGTTCGCCGCGGACGCGCAGGATGAACTGACGCAGAATTTCGTGAAAAATTATCAGGAAAAATATGGCGAGATTCCGAATCAATTTGCCGCGGACGCGTATGACGGCATTTACGCGATCGTCGAGGCGATCAAAAAATCCGGTGTGACGCCAGATATGGACGCCTCCGCTATCTGCGACGGCATGACAAAGGCGATGACAGAGATCAGCATAAACGGCTTGACCGGTGAAAATATGACCTGGACCGAGGACGGAGAGCCGAATAAAGCTCCGAAGGCGGTCGTGATCAAGGACGGCGCTTACGTGCTGCGGTAAATCGCTGCCGAAGAAAAAAACGGTAACGCTACGATCACAGGGGACAGACGATCTGCGTGGGAACGCATTTCGTTTGTCCCCATTTTGTTTTCTGGGGTTCGGATAATGGACGCAAAAAAAGGAAAATATCTTGATTCCGCGGATAATTTCATGCTATAATAGGACGATTATAAGGTTGTAATAACCAGGAAAGAGGGAATGGGAACGATGAGTTTTTTGTCATATCTGATAAACGGGATCAGCCTGGGCAGCGTTTATGCGATCATTGCGCTGGGCTATACCATGGTCTATGGAATCGCGAAAATGCTGAATTTTGCGCACGGGGACGTCATTATGATCGGCAGCTACGTCGTTCTCACGGCAATGACGTCTTATGGGATGAATCCGCTGCTTGCGGTCGGCATCGCGGTCATTTTCTGTACTCTGCTCGGCATCCTGATCGAGAAACTGGCATATAAGCCTCTGAGAAACGCGGGTTCCCCTCTTGCGGTGCTGATCACCGCGATCGGTGTCAGTTACCTGCTGCAGAATATCGCGCTGCTGATCTTCGGAGCCAATATGAAGTCGTTCCAATCGGTGATCGGAACCAAACAGATCCCGCTGCTGGGAGGCGACCTGCTCGTTTCCATGACGACGATCGTGACGATCCTTTCCTGTGTGATTATCATGCTCGTTCTGACCGCTTTTATCAAACGGACGAAAGCGGGACAGGCGATGCTGGCGGTATCGGAGGACCAGGGCGCGGCGCGCCTGATGGGGATCAATGTAAACGGAACGATCTCCCTCACGTTCGCGATCGGCTCCGGGCTTGCCGCGATTGCCGGAGTCCTGTTATGTTCCGCGTATCCGTCCCTGACTCCCTATACGGGGGCGATGCCGGGCATCAAAGCGTTTGTCGCGGCGGTATTCGGCGGGATCGGGTCGATTCCGGGCGCGTTTATCGGCGGCATCCTGCTCGGCGTGATCGAGATATTGAGCAAGGCGTATATTTCAACGCAGCTTTCCGACGCGATCGTGTTCGCTGTGCTGATCGTCGTCCTGCTTGTGAAGCCTACGGGTATTTTAGGGAAAAACATTCAGGAGAAAGTGTAGGTGATCCATATGACGGCGAAATTAAGTAAAAATGTGAGAAGCAACGCGATCACTTACGGGATTGTCCTGGTTTTCTACGCGGTTGTGCAGATCCTTCTGGCAACGGGGAACCTCTCCAGCCTGATGCGCGGTTTGCTCGTGCCGCTTTGTATGTACGCGATCCTTGCGGTATCGCTGAATCTGACGGTCGGGATATTGGGAGAACTGAGCCTCGGGCACGCGGGATTTATGTGTGTGGGGGCGTTTGCCAGCGCGTTCTTTTCAAAATACATGGCTGAAACCGGTATGCCGGCGGGTATCCGGTTTGTGGCGGCGATCCTGATCGGAGCGCTGATGGCAGGTATTTTCGGCATCCTGATCGGTATTCCGGTCCTGCGTCTGAAAGGAGATTACCTCGCGATCGTTACGCTCGCGTTCGGAGAGATCATCAAAAACGTGATGAACGTCCTGTTTATCGGAAAAGACTCCGACGGACTTCATTTTTCAATGAACAGCGCGGTGGATCTTCATCTGAAAGAGGGCGGGACGGTGATCGTAAACGGTCCGCAGGGAATTACCGGGACGCCGAACCAGTCGACCTTTACGATCGGGATCATCCTTCTTCTGATTACGTTGTTTATTGTCCTGAACCTGATCCAGTCCCGGGACGGACGCGCCATTATGGCGATCCGGGATAACCGCATCGCGGCGGAGTCGGTCGGGATCAATATTACGAAATACAAACTGATGGCATTTTCCATTTCCGCCGCGCTTGCCGGCGTCGCGGGCGTGTTGTATGCGCACAATCTGTCAACCCTGATCGCCCAGCCGAAGAATTTCGGATATAATATGTCGATCATGATCCTGGTCTATGTCGTACTCGGAGGAATCGGCAATATCCGGGGCTCCATGATCGCGGCGGTGATCCTGACCCTGCTGCCGGAGCTGCTCCGCGGACTGAATGATTACCGGATGCTCATTTACGCGATCGTCCTGATCGTGATGATGATCGTGAACTGGAATCCGACCTGTAAGGCGTTCCGCGAGAAATATTCGTTCCGGAATATAAAGGCGCGGATGAAGACGGCAAAGGAGGTCAGATAATCATGGCGTTATTGGAAGTAAAAGATTTAAGCATCTCATTCGGCGGGCTCCGCGCCGTAGATGATTTCAATGTTTCCATCGAAAAGGGACAGCTGTACGGGCTGATCGGTCCGAACGGGGCAGGGAAAACGACGATCTTCAATCTGCTGACCGGCGTATACAAGCCGTCGAAAGGAAAGATCGAACTCGATGGAAAGAATATCACCGGGCACAGTACGATCGAGATCAGCAAGGCGGGGATCGCCCGGACGTTCCAGAATATCCGCCTGTTTGACAAGCTTACGGTTCTGGATAATGTAAAAGTCGGCTTGCACAATCATAACCGCTATTCCACGGCTGCCGGGATCTTCCGGCTGCCGACATTTTACCGGACGGAGAAGCGGATGAATGAACGGGCGATGGAGCTGCTGAAGGTGTTTGACCTTGACGGGGAAGCCGATTATCTCGCGTCCAACCTGCCTTACGGAAGACAGCGGAAGCTGGAGATCGCGCGGGCGCTTGCGACGGAGCCGAAGCTGCTGCTCCTGGATGAACCTGCGGCGGGCATGAACCCGAACGAGACAAAAGAGCTGATGGACACGATCCATTTTGTCAGGGACAGATTTGATATGACGATCCTTCTGATCGAGCATGACATGAAGCTCGTGGCAGGCATATGCGAAGAACTTTCCGTGCTGAATTTCGGAAAAGAGCTTGCCCAGGGCAAGACGTCGGATGTACTGAATGATCCGGAAGTGATCAAGGCTTATCTGGGAGAATAGGAGGACGGCAAATTGGCAATGTTAGAGATCAGAGACCTGCAGGTATATTATGGTATGATTCACGCGATCAAGGGGATTTCATTTGACGTCCGCGAGGGCGAAGTGATCGCCCTGATCGGCGCGAACGGCGCCGGGAAGACAACGATCCTACATTCGGTTACCGGGCTGATCCCCGTAAAATCCGGACAGATCTTATTTGAAGGAAATGATATAACGAAAGTCCCCGCCCATAAGATCGTATCGATGGGAATGGCGCATGTGCCGGAAGGGCGCCGGGTCTTTTCCCAGCTGACCGTATACGAGAACCTGAAAATGGGCGCTTATACGAGAAAAGACAAGAATGAGATCCGGGAATCCCTGGAGATGGTCTATAAGCGGTTCCCACGCCTGGAGGAACGGAAAAACCAGATCGCGGGAACGCTGAGCGGCGGGGAGCAGCAGATGCTCGCCATGGGGCGCGCGCTGATGAGCAAGCCGCGGATCCTTTTGATGGACGAGCCGTCGATGGGACTGTCCCCGATCTTTGTAGCGGAAATTTTTGATATTATCCAGTCGGTCGCGGCAGGCGGAACGACCGTCCTGCTCGTAGAACAGAACGCGAAGAAAGCGCTTGAGATCGCGGACCGCGCGTACGTGATGGAAACCGGGACGATCGCGCTGTCCGGCGAGGCGGCGGAGCTTCTGGATAATGATATGATAAAAAAAGCATATTTAGGTGAATAGCAAGGAGAAAAAGCGATGATCATTACGTTAAAAGATGGATCCAAAAAAGAATACGGGAAGCCGATGACAGTCCTTGAGATCGCGGCGGATATCAGCGAGGGACTTGCGCGCGCCGCGTGCGCGGGGGAGCTTGACGGAACGACCGTCGACCTGCGCACGGAGGTAAATGAGGACTGCTCGCTGAATATCCTGACCTTTCAGGACGAGAAGGGAAAGGACGCGTACCGGCACACGACGTCCCATATTCTTGCGCAGGCGGTCAAACGCCTGTACCCGGACGCGAAATGCGCGATCGGGCCCGCGATCGAAAACGGATTCTATTATGATTTTGATATGCCTTCCCTCACGAGAGAAGATCTGGACCATATCGAAGAAGAAATGAAGAAGATCATAAAAGAAGCGCATGAGATCACGAGATTTACATTGCCCCGGCAGGAGGCGATCCGGCTGATGGAAGAACGCGAGGAGCCGTATAAGGTCCAGCTGATCATGGATCTCCCGGAAGACGCGGAGCTTTCTTTTTACAGGCAGGGAGAATTTGTCGATCTGTGCGCGGGACCGCATCTGATGAATACGAAAACGGTCAAGGCGTTCAAACTGACCTCCGCCTCCGGCGCGTATTGGCGGGGCGACGAAAAAAATAAGATGCTGACCCGTATTTATGGAACGTCCTTTACGAAAAAAGACGATCTGAACGCCAGGCTGGAAGAACTCGAGTCAATGAGGAAACGCGACCACAACCGGCTTGGACGGGAAATGGAATTGTTTACGACCGTTGATGTGATCGGACAGGGGCTTCCCCTGCTGATGCCGAAGGGCGCGAAGATCATCCAGACGCTGCAGCGGTGGATCGAGGACGAGGAAGACAACCACTGGGGCTATGTGCGGACCAAAACGCCGTTTATGGCAAAAAGCGATCTGTACCGGATGTCCGGACACTGGGATCATTATAAAGAAGGAATGTTTGTGCTCGGAGACGAGAAGAAGGACAAAGAAGTATTCGCCCTGCGGCCGATGACCTGCCCGTTCCAGTATTACGTATATAAGGCAAGCCAGAAGTCATACCGCGATCTTCCGCTGCGGTACGGCGAGACGTCGACCCTGTTCCGGAATGAAGATTCCGGGGAAATGCACGGCTTGACGCGGGTCCGCCAGTTTACGATTTCCGAGGGGCATCTGATCGTACGTCCGGATCAGATGGTAGACGAGTTCAAGGGATGTCTCGCGCTTGCGAAATATTGCCTGCAAACGCTGGGCGTTGAGGAAGACGTGACCTACCATCTGTCGAAATGGGATCCGGAAAACCGGGAAAAATACATTGGGGAACCGGAAGTCTGGGAGGAAACGGAGCAGCATATCCGCGATATCCTGAATGAACTGGAGATCCCGTTTGTCGAGGACGTCGGCGAAGCCGCGTTCTACGGACCGAAGGTCGATATCAATGCCAAAAACGTATATGGAAAAGAAGATACCATGATCACGATTCAGTGGGACGCGCTTCTGGCTGAGCAGTTTGATATGTATTATGTCGACCAGAACGGGGATAAGGTCCGGCCTTATATCATCCACCGGACGTCTCTCGGCTGTTATGAACGGACGCTTGCCTGGCTGATCGAAAAGTACGCGGGACTGTTCCCGACCTGGCTGTGCCCGGAACAGGTGCGCGTCCTGCCGATCTCCGAAAAGTATTTTGATTACGCGCGGAGCGTCGATGAGCAGTTAAAGAAGAACGGCATTTTGAGCACCGTTGACGAGCGGTCGGAGAAGATCGGATACAAGATCCGGGAAACAAGGCTGGACAAAGTTCCCTATATGCTGATCGTCGGTCAGAAGGAAGAAGAGAGCGGAACGGTATCCGTGCGCAGCCGCTTCCTGGGCGACGAGGGCGCAAAGCCGCTGGATGAATTTATCGACGCGGTCAGCAGGGAGATCCGGACAAAGGAGATCCGCCCGGTTGAAGCGGAATAAATTTTGACAAAATATGCCGAAAAAAACGGGTTGACAGAACAGCAGGTTTGTGATACGATCACAAAGGTTGCAAAGCAACAGAAATAGAAGCAGAGTATCCGCTCTCACCGCAGCACGCCTGAGTGACTGATGGTTGACATATGAACGTTTCTCCGGTTTTTTTGACCCGGAATGGATCATAAAGTGGATAGTCTGTCTGTCCACTTTATTTTTTTCAGCGAAACGGAGGTATACAACAATTAGCGATTTAATGATCAATGAACAAATCAGAGACCGCGAGGTCCGGTTGATTGGCGAGAATGGGGAGCAGCTTGGGATCATGTCCGCCAGGGACGCTTTGAAGCTGGCAAGGGAAGCGGAACTGGATTTGGTCAAGGTCGCTCCGAAAGCGCAGCCGCCGGTATGTAAGATTATTGATTATGGAAAGTATCGGTATGAAATGGCGCGCAAGGACAGAGAGGCGAAGAAAAAGCAGAAGACGATCGAGATCAAGGAGGTCCGCCTGTCGCCGAATATTGATACAAACGACCTGAATACAAAGGTGAATCAGGCGCGCAAGTTCATATCAAAAGGAAATAAAGTGAAAGTGACGCTTCGTTTCAGAGGGAGGGAGTTGGCGCACGTCAATTCCAGTAAAGTGATTCTTGATGAGTTCGCGGAGAAGCTGGCAGATATTGCCGTAGTGGAAAAGCCTGCCAAATTCGAAGGAAGAAGCATGATAATGTTCTTAACGGAAAAACGTTAATTGACATTTACTTAAGTTTAAGGAGGAATTTAATTATGCCAAAAATGAAAACAAGCAGAGCAGCAGCGAAGCGTTTTAAGAAAACAGGTACTGGTAAATTAAAAAGGATGAAAGCCTACAAGAGCCATATTTTGACGAAAAAGTCGACGAAGAGAAAGAGAAATCTCAGAAAAGCGACGATCGCTGATCCGTCAAATGTGAAGAACATGAAGAAAATCTTACCGTATCTGTAGGAAAAAGAGTTAGGAGGTATCGTCAGATGGCAAGAGTGAAAGGCGCGTTAGGCGCGAAGAAAAGACATAACCGTGTATTAAAATTGGCAAAGGGATACAGAGGAGCCAGAAGCAAACAATACAGGATCGCGAAGCAATCCGTTATGAGGGCGCTGACCAGCGCGTATTCCGGACGCAAACAGAGAAAACGTCAGTTCCGGCAGCTCTGGATCGCCCGGATCAACGCGGCGTGCAGGATGAACGACTTATCCTACAGCAAGTTTATGCATGGATTAAAACTGGCGGGCGTCGATATCAACCGCAAAATGCTGTCCGATATGGCGATCAACGATGCGGACGCATTCAAAACGCTTGTCGAGACAGCAAAAAGTAAATTAGCATAACAACCGAAAAATCACTGGGTTCCGCCTGGTGATTTTTGTCTCTGATAAAGGAGGAAATTATGACCGGATTAAAACGGGGAATCGCGATCTTATGTATGGCGGCACTGTGCTTACAGCCGGCAGCCGCGCCGGTGACAGCGCGGGCAGTGACGGTGAACCAGGCAAACAAACTGAATAAGAGCGACAAGATGACTTTGGCGGAAAGCTGGTATTTCGGCATCTATCAGAAAGCATGGCTGGAAAAGAGCGGAAATTCGCTGACCAAAAAGCAGACGAACGTGCTTGGCGACAACCTGGCAAAGATCGTTTCGGGAGATTTTTCACTGAAGAAAGATAAAACATTCAAAAAAGAATCCTTCCGGTCAGATATGAGGCGGAAGGATGTCATTGCCCTGCTTTATAACAAGATCGGACAGTACAAGCTGCCCGCGAAGCTGAACAAGGCGAAGACCGGAAGCGTGAACTACTTCGTGAAGCGTGGGATCCTGACAAAGACAAAGAAGAAACAATATCTGGCGAAGAAATGTACGCCCCGCCAGGCGATCGTATGGGCGACGCTCCTGTATTACGACGTTGTCGACGCCAAAAACGCCGGGTCAAAGGGATTCTTCTGGAAAGCGTCGAAAGGCTCGACGACCGTATACCTGATGGGTTCCATTCACGACGGGATCACGGAAATGTATCCGGTCACCGCGAAGGTCCGGAGCGCGTTCCGCAAATCCGACTGCCTGTATGTCGAATGTATCACCGATACGGACGAAGCGGCGGATATGTATTTGTCCAAAGCGTCCTATTCGGACGGAACGACGATCCGGGATCATATTTCCGCGGAGTCGTATGAAGAACTGACAAAGGTATGCCAGAAATATAATATCAACCAGAAGGTGATCGACTCGTACAAGCCGTGGTATGTCGCGAATCTGATCAGCAGCTTTTATCAGTACAATACGGAGAATTATACCGATATTGATTACTATTCGGTCATGGGAGTCGATAACTTCTTTATCGACGTCGCGGAGCAGAGCGGCATGATGATTGACGAACTGGAGTCCGTGGAAAGCCAGCTGGATATTTTTGACAGCATGAGCGAAGAAGATCAGAGAGAAAGCCTGGATTATTATTTGGACAAGGTTTTGTACAGTTCCCAGAATGAAAAACTGCTTCTCATGCAGATGAAGATCGATATGTGGAGGTGCTGGGCGCAGGGAGATTACAAATGGTTCCGGAAAAATTATCTTGAGACGGACGAGCCGGAAGATGGAAGCTTGCAGGACAGCCTGACGGGCGAGCGGGACACCGCCATGGCGGATAAACTCGCGAAATTGCTGGAGAAAGACGACGGCTCGACGTACTTCGTTGTGATTGGAGCCGCCCATGTGGAATCCGACGGGCTGGTGGTGGATCAGATGAAAGAAAAAGGCTACCAGGTGACCAGGGTACAATAACGGGAATAGAAAAAGAGCGGGATGCGTACCCGCTCTTTTTTGTGTCACAGGAAATTTCGTCCTGTGACACAAAAAGCCTCTGGCTGGATGCGCAGCTCGAAGAGAGGAAACTGCTGCTTCACAGCCTGCTCGCGCGCAAAAAATGCCTTCTCCCCTCATGAATGAGGGGCAGGGGAGCTGAGGTGCCGAAGGCACTTTTTTATGTCACAGGAAACGGTTATTTCGGCTGGATGTAGCCGTCCGACGTCAGTAGCTCCGCGCACAGCAGCCCACCGCCTGCCGCGCCGCGCACCGTGTTGTGCGACAGCCCGACAAATTTATAATCATAGACAATATCTTCCCGGAGACGTCCCATGGAAATCCCCATGCCGCGCTCAAAATCAACGTCCAGGCGCACCTGTGGACGGTCGTCTTCCTCGATGTATTGAATGAACTGCTTCGGCGCGCTGGGAAGGTTCCGCTTTTGCGGCAGCCCCTGATAGCTGACCCAGCGGTCGATGATCTCTTCTTTGGTCGGCTTTTTCTCAAACGAAACGAAAACTGCCGCCGTATGCCCGTTCAGGACGGGAACCCGGATGCACTGGGTCGTGATGGTCGGTGCTTTTGCCTTGACGATCCCGCCATCCTGGATCGTTCCCCAGATCTTCAGCGGCTCCTGTTCGGACTTTTCTTCTTCGCCGCCGATAAACGGAATGATATTCCCAACCATGTCCGGCCAGTCGCGGAATGTTTTGCCCGCGCCCGAAATCGCCTGATAGGTAGTCGCGACGACGACCGTCGGGACAAATTCCCTCAGCGCGTGCAAAGCGGGCGTATAGCTCTGAATGGAGCAGTTCGGTTTTACCGCGATAAATCCTCTGGACGTTCCGAGCCGTTTTTTCTGGTACTCGATGACGGCGAAGTGTTCCGGATTGATTTCCGGAATGACCATCGGGACGTCGGGCGTCCAGCGGTGGGCGCTGTTGTTGGAAACAACCGGCGTCTCCGTTTTCGCGTACGCGTCCTCGATCGCCCGGATCTCGTCCTTGTTCATATCGACCGCGCTGAATACAAAATCAACCTGCGCCGCGACCTGCTCAACCTGCGTGACGTCCATCACGACCATATCTTTGACGGATTCCGGCATCGGCGTATCCATTTTCCAGCGATCTCCGACCGCTTCCTCATATGTTTTCCCGGCAGATCTCGGACTTGCGGCGATCGCCGCGACGTCGTACCAGGGATGGCTCTCCAGCAGAGAGATAAAACGCTGCCCGACCATTCCCGTACCGCCGAGAATACCGACTTTTAATTTCTGATCCATGCGTTTCCTCCTTTGATTTTCGATAGGATGACGGGGGACATAACCGATCCCCGACATGATGGGATTATACATCAAAAAGAATTGCTTGTATAGAGAGAAAAACATTTTTGTTGATTTTTTCCCACAAATATTATAACATATTTACCGTGCGATAGAAGAAGGAGAAAGAAAAATGAGTGAAAAACAGGAAAATAAAATGGGGACAAAACCGGTTGTCCCGCTGATTATAGGAATGTCGCTCCCGGCGATCTTATCCATGACCGTCAGCGCGCTGTATAATGTCGTCGACAGTTATTTTGTCGCCGGATACAGCACGGACGCGTTTACCGCGCTGTCGATCGCGTTCCCGCTGCAGATGATCATGGTCGCCATAGGCGTCGGAACCGGGGTCGGGATCAATTCGCTCGTTTCCAGAAGGCTGGGCGAGGGAAAAAAGGAGGAGGCTGAGCAAGCCGCCAGAAACGGTATTTTTCTCGCGGTCTGCAGTTGGTTCCTGATGCTGCTGATCGGAGCTTTTTTCAGCCGCCCGTTTTTTGAAATGACGACGTCGGATACGGCTGTCGTCAATTACGGGGTCGTGTACATCCGGATCTGCATGATGGCAAGTCTGGGCGCTTTTATGCAGATGATCATTGAAAAAACGCTGCAGGCGACCGGCAATATGATCCTGCCGATGTGTTCGCAGCTGATCGGCTGTATTTTGAACATCATCCTGGATCCGATCCTGATCTACGGATATTTCGGCGCGCCGCGGATGGGGATCGCGGGCGCAGCCCTCGCGACGGTGATCGGGCAGTGGATCGGAATGTTTTTCTGTATTTATGCCTTTTTCGTCCGGCAGAAGCTGATCCATGTATCGTTCCGCGGATTCCGCCCGGATATCAGGATCATCAAAAATATCTATCAGGTCGGCGTCCCTTCGATCGTCATGCAGTCGATCACTTCATTTATGGTGACGCTCATGAACCTCATCCTGATCCAGTTCGGGAAACCGGCGGTAAATGTCCTCGGAATTTATTTCAAATTGCAATCCTTTATTTTCATGCCGGTGTTCGGGCTGAACCAGGGGCTGATGCCGGTGCTTGGCTATAACTTCGGCGCGAGGCTGAAAAACCGGATGAAGCAGGCGCTTGCGACCGGAATGATCGGCGCGGGCGCGCTGATGGCGTTCGGTACGGTGATCTTCCATGTATTTCCGAACCAGCTAATCCAAATTTTCAGCCCGGATGAGGCGACGGTCGCGATCGGCGTCCCGGCTCTGCGGATCATCAGCCTGTGCTTTGTCCCCGCCGCGATCGGCATCACGAGCTCGACGCTGTTCCAGGCGATGGGAATGGGCGTGCGGAGCCTGATCGTATCTCTTGTGCGCCAGCTTATCTTTTTGCTGCCCTCCGCGTTCATCCTTGCCAGGCTGGGCGGCGAGCATTATGTGTGGTACTCGTTTGTGATCGGGGAGGTATTTTCCCTGATTCTGTGCATATGCTTTTTATTGGACGCGAACCGTAGGGTGATCCGGAATCTGTAAACGGAGGACAGAAAATGCAGGAACAGTTGATTCAGTGGTTTACCGGTACATTGGGCGGCTATATTTCAAAAGAAGCGATCGTATTCCTTATTTCCATGGTTCCTATTCTGGAGCTGCGCGGCGGTCTGATCGCGGCGGCGCTGTTCGGGCTGTCGCCATGGAAAGCGATCGTGATCTGCTTTATCGGGAATATGGTGCCGATCCCGTTGATCCTGTGGCTGATCACGCCGATCTTTACATGGCTGAAACAACGGGAGCTGTTCCGCCCGGCGGTGGAACGGCTGGAACAGAAAGCGATGGGAAAGAGCGATCGTATCCAGAAATATGAATTTTGGGGCCTTGTCCTGTTTGTCGGCATACCGCTGCCCGGAACCGGGGCATGGACCGGGGCGCTGATCGCGTCGTTGCTCGGCATGAACGGGAAAAAGGCGTTTGCGGCGATCCTGTGCGGGATGGCGGTGGCGACGGGGATCATGTGCGTGATCACTTACCTGATCCCGTGGCTGATCAGAATTTACGGATAATTTTTTTTGAGAATCACATAATTCTCACAGAGGCATGTTACAGTATGAATGACCCTTCGGGGAAGGGCCATTCATTTTTTCATACAGAGGAGCGCGGTTGCGGGAGGAACCGGGTATGAAGACGATCAAACAGAGAATTTTATATCCCTATATCTGGATCATCATTTTCATTCCTGCGATGATCCTGGTCATGTTTAACATCGGGATCCGGATTTACATGGACCGCGCCGTCCGCGCGGACCTGGAGAACACATCCGCTACGATGACCGCGCTCATGGAAAACCAGGCGACCGGAGAGTCGTCGCAGCTGCAGGACCTTACCAACCGGCTCAGCTCCGCCCTGATGGCGTCCAGGCTGTACGGGACGACGGAGTTTTATATGCTGAGCGAAAACGGGACGGTCCTTTATCCGAGGAACACACGGATGACGGCGGATCTGAACATGATCACCAGCCGCATTGTGGACGGGACGATCCCGATGGACGGCTCCATTCAGAAGATCAGAGGGTCGGATACCCGATATTATCTCTCGGTGATTCCGATGGACCGGTACAGGAGCTATGATCTTTCGGTTTTATTCCTGGCAGACGCGGGACAGGGCGGGGATATGATCCGCACGATGAATCTGCTGCTGCTTTTTATCACGTTCCTCGTCATGCTGGCTGGATTCCTGATCGTGCAGCGGATCGCGGAGCGGCTGAGCCGACCGATCGTCCAGGCTGCCGATTATTCCAATGAGATCGGACAGGGGAATTTTATCACGACCGACATCCCGAACGATACCAGGGAGATCCACTTGCTCTATGACAGCATGAACCAGATGTCGCGCAGGCTGGAGGCGTATGATAATACGCAGAAACAGTTTTTACAGAACGCGTCGCATGAGCTCAGGACTCCGCTGATGTCCATTCAGGGATACGCGGAGGGGCTTGAAAACAATATTTTGACGGACTACAAGCACGCGGCGTCGATCATCCGGAAAGAAAGCGTCCGGATGGATCATCTGGTAGAAGAATTGCTGACGCTGTCCCGGATCGAGAACCTTACGTATCAGGTGGCGCCGGAGCAGTTAAACCTCGCGGAAGAGATGGAGGACAACGCGCAGAGGGTCAACGGGCTCGCGATGAAAGAGAATATGACGCTCGTCTTATCCCTTGATTATACGGTTCACGCGTTCGCCGACCGTTCTCTTTTGTCCCAGGTCGCGATCAACATGATCTCAAATTGTATCCGATACGCGGAGAGCAAAATATTGATCGAGACATTTTATGACGGAAAACGTCCATGCATCCGGATATCGGATGATGGAAAAGGATTTGCCGCGCAGGATATCCCGCATTTGTTCGAGCGGTTTTACAAAGGAGAAAAAGGGAATTTCGGTTTGGGCTTGTCGATCGTGAAAAGCGCCGTGGAATATATGCACGGTTCGATACAGGCTTATAACAAGCCGGAGGGAGGCGCCGCGTTTCTGGTGAGCCTTCCGCCGAAGGAGGAAGTCATATGAGGCGATGGATGTGGACAGGGATTGTCCTTCTCCTGCTCACGACGGGGTGCGGGCGGACCGTTCCCCATGAGGAACCGAAGCCTGCCGATACGGAAGATAAGGCCGGGGAGCAGGAAGTGGACGAGACATTGGAAAGTATTTTAAATCAGCTGGACGAACTGGATCAGATTTTGGAGGATGGCTCAGGACAGGAGGAGATAGGAAATGAAACGGATGAATAAAGGAAAAACAGGATTGGGATTTCTCATACTGGCGTTCGTTCTCTGTTTTGGCGCTTTGTCTGTGCAGGCGCGGGAAGGCAGGCAGTTAAGGAAACTGTCCGAGCAGGAACTGGATACGATCATCAGCAAAAATGACAAAACCTACAGCAAAAAATCGGAAAAGCAGATGCGGCTGAATAAAACATATAAGACGAAGATCGAAAAGATCCGCTCGGATCCTTCCTATGAGGTTTCCAGGCAGACGATCGAGAGGATCAATGAAAAAATGCGGACGGTCAATGACGCGGTAACGATGCTTTCCAATGAAAAAAGCCAGCTGGAACGCGCCAGATCGGACGCCGCCGGTTCCGATACGGCGGAAAAGCGGAAAGAAGCGAAGATCGTGCTGATACAGAAGCAGAAGAAAGTCAATCACCTGTTGTCGAGGATCAACCGGGATCTGGAGGATGTGATCCGGATGCTCGACTGATCCATGCGGAAGGAGTGGAGAGATGGAGAAGGAACATATTCTGGTTGTCGATGATGACGAGTCGATCCGGTCGATGTTAAAGGACAACCTGGTAAGGAGCGGTTACCGCGTTTCAGAGGCGGCGGATGGGGAACAGGCGATCAATCTGTTCTATGAAGACCGGAGCATCCAGCTGATCCTGCTGGACGTCATGATGCCGAAAATGGACGGCTGGGAGGTGCTGGACGAGATCCGGGAAGTATCCGACATTCCGGTTATCATGCTTACGGCGAACGGAAAAGAGGCGGACCAGCTGAAAGGCTTCCACAGAGGGGCGGACGATTATCTGCCGAAGCCGGTTTCGATCATGCTGATCCTTGCCCATGTCCAGGCGATATTGAAGCGGAGCGTGGACCAACGCACCGTATATCAGTTCGGGGACGTCCGGATCGAAGTCGAGGAGCGCGCGCTTTATGTGGGGGACGAGGAAAAGAGCCTGACGCCAAAAGAATATGAATTGCTCTTATTTTTCGCGCAGAATGAGAATATTATCTTGTCAAGGGAAACTTTATTGAACCGGGTGTGGGGATATTCGTATCTTGGCGATACGAGGACGCTCGATACCCATGTGAAGCAGCTCCGCAAAAAGCTCGGGGACGAGCATAACTTTATCCGCACGGTCCACGGGCACGGATATCAATTTACAACCAGGCAGTAGCGCTCCGGCAGCTTTTGCCAGCAGAAAAAACGATAAGGCGGCATACGAGGGCGTCCCAGAATCATGTAAAACGATCGGGACGCCCTCTTGCTGTACCGCCGGCGCCTGTTGCCGGCAGCAAAGATCGTGTTGTTGGAATACGATCAACTTCGCAGTGTGACTATTACAATGGTTTGCGAGGTTACATTGATTTTTGGCAAGATCAGTGTAATTATGACTAAACTGGGACAACCGGTTTAGTCACTTTGTGATATTGTGCTTATTTTCGAAATCTACGTCTTATGAGTTGATTTTGCAATGCAGATGACGTATAATGTATGTACAACAGACAGAAAGGAGAATAGTTTCATGGCAACTACAACAAACTTTAGTGTTCGCATGGACAGCGACATTAAGAGTCAATGTGAGATTCTCTACGGCGAATTAGGAGTCAATCTCACTACAGCAATTAACGTTTTTCTGCGTCAGTCTCTCCGTGTGGGTGGATTTCCGTTTGATGTACGGTTGGATCAACCAAACAGAGAAACGATTGCAGCTATGTTAGAGGCAGAACGAATTGCAAAAGATCCGAACGTAAAGCACTATTCTGATGTGGAAGAAGCACTACAGGAGCTAAAACGATGAACAGGGATATTGTCTGGACTACCAGATTCAAAAAGGACTACAAACTGGCAATGAGACGTCATCTGGATATAGAGCTGCTGGATGATGTTATCCGTGCCTTATCACATGGTGAATCGTTGCCAGACAAGAACAAGGATCACGAGCTGAGTGGTGAGTGGGCAGGTTACAGGGAATGTCATATTCAGTCTGATTGGTTGCTAGTTTATCGTATTGATGATGGTGTGTTGGTGCTGACACTGGCTCGCACCGGTACACATAGTGATCTGTTCGGAGAGTAAAAGATGCCGCTGTATTGGAATAAAATTCTATACAAAAGTCGCAAAAATATTTGCAATGCACTTGCAAATGCCGTGAATATTGAGTATAATAATAGTGCAAGCTAAAAATGGCGAGGAAAGGAGTGCTATTATGGCTAAAAAAAATATGACGATAAGAATGGAGCCGGAGCTGAAAGCACAGGCGGCAGCTCTATTTAAATCTCTCGGAATGGATTTGAGTACAGCAACGGGCATTTTTTATCGACAGGCACTTAGGTGTCATGGACTTCCCTTTGAAGTCAAGGTTGACGAGCCGAACGCTGTTACCTATGCGGCGATGGAAGCGGCAGAAAAGGGAGAGGATATGTATGGTTCGTTTGATAACGTTGACGATCTGATGGAGGCACTTAATGCTTAAGCCGGAGTTTTGAGAGAGCCAGAGAAAGGATTTCGCTACGTGAGAAAGAAAATGAGATCAAGAAACAGCTTGCATATGGGATTGATTACGCAGCTGGAAAGATCACTGTTCTACAGCTAACGGAGCGGTATGTCAGTTTGAAACAGGGAGTTCGCTACAATACTCGAACAGGGTATGATTTTGTATTGAAATTGATCAAAAAAGAAGATATTGGATACAAGCAGATTTGCGATATTAAAATGTCTGATGTGAAGATATGGGTCATAAAGTTACACAATGACGGAAAACGATACAGCACAAACCAGGCAGGTGATGATTATGTTGATGCGGGACAGAGAGACATTCCATACATTGGGAAAGCTGCCGGCAAGATTTTACAAAAGCATTGATGAATTTGTCTCCCGGCTGTTAGAGGCAGAGGAGGAGTCTTTGAGCAACGTCATTTTATTTGGCAGCTGCGCTTCCGGCACAGTAAAGACAAACAGCGACGTTGATATCTGTGTTGTCTCAGAGCTTCCGATAGAGGACAGATTTGAGCGCATCCGGATACGTCAAATGGCGGATCGGTTGCCGTGCGATTTTGACATCGTATTTTATACCGTAGATGATATGCAAAATGGCGATACATTTACAAAAAATTTAAGAAGAGGACTGCCGCTTCTTACGGAGGTTGTATAAATGGGAAAAGGCTATATTGATATAGCTGAGAGAGATTATGAATATTTTCAGCAGATGATCCAGATGTTTCAGAAAACGCGGGATCCATACTATAACAAGGTGGTTGTGGAAGCGCAGCAGATTGTGGAGAAAGTGTTAAAAGGCATTATTGAACAAAAATGTGTGGACACAGATCATACGGATGCGTTACACCAGCATAAGTTGTCGATTCTCGGGAATGTTATCTTTGAAGAACTGGGCATACGGATAGACGATTTGCATTTGAGGTATCTGTCGGATTTTTATTTTGACGCGCGATATCCCGGGAATAGTTATATAGAAGCGACAAAAAAAGACGCGGAAATCGCTATAGGTGTGGTTGATGAGGTCCTTGCTGTTGCCAGAGAATTATTCCCCGGGACGTTTCCGGAGTATATGGATTCCTTTTGACAGATACGACAGCAGACGGCAGGCGGCTGCGGAATCAGGAACGATAAACAATGCAAGGGTGAATAGTTAATCAGATGATCGAGAGAGAAGTTCGATTGAACAAGTATATAAGCGAAGCAGGCGTTTGTTCGAGGAGAGAGGCGGACCGCCTGGTGGAACAGGGGCTTGTGGCAGTCAATGGGAATCCGGCTGTGCCGGGGATGAAGGTGACGCCAGACGATACTGTGACAGTGCGCGGGAAAGAGGTGCGCGAGCAGACTGCCCCGATCCTGCTCGCGTTCCACAAGCCGCAGGGAATCGTATGCACGTGCGTGGGTCAGTTCGGTCAGAGCACGATTATTGATTATCTGAATCTTCCTTACCGGGTCTATCCGGTCGGGAGACTGGATAAAAATTCCGAAGGGCTTATCCTGCTGACCAATCAGGGCGATCTGGCAAATGAAATTTCCAGAAGCAGGAATTATCATGAAAAGGAATATCTGGTTGAAGTAAACCGCCCTCTGACGGACGCGTTCCTGCGCGGCATGGAAAACGGCGTGCCGATCCTTGACACGGTCACACGCCCATGCCGGATAAAAAAGCTCGGCAAAAGAACGTTTTCCCTTGTACTGACCCAGGGACTGAACCGGCAGATACGCCGTATGTGCGAATATTTCGGATATCGGGTCACCCGCCTGCAGCGGATCCGGGTGCTCAATATCCGGCTTGGCGATTTAAAACCGGGCAGGTACCGGACGGTGACCGGGAATGAATATCAGGAGCTTCTGAACCTTATAAACAGAAAGTGAGGAACGCGTGGAAGAGAAACAGAACCGGATGCGGGAGCTTGTCGCCCGCCTGAACGAAGCGGCGAAAGCATATTATCAACAGAATACGGAGCTGATGAGCAATCTGGAATACGACGCGCTCTATGAACAGCTGGAAGCGCTGGAGAAAGAAACCGGGATCGTTTTGAACAACAGCCCGACTGTGCGGGTCGGATATGAACTGCTGAGCGAACTGGAACGGGAAGAACATCAGACGCCGATGTTATCGCTTGATAAGACGAAGGACGCGGCAGCGCTTGCCGCCTGGCTCGGCGACAAGGAGGGACTGCTGTCCTGGAAGCTGGACGGTCTGACGATCGTCCTGACCTATGAGGGCGGCGCGCTCAGCAAAGCAGTCACCCGCGGCAACGGCGAAACAGGCGAAGTGGTCACAAACAACGCGAGGACGTTTGTCAATATTCCGCACCGGATACCGTATTCCGGGACGCTCATCCTGCGCGGGGAGGCTGTTATCACCTATTCCGAATTTGAGCGGATCAACCGGGAAATCCCGGATGCGGAAGCACAATATAAGAATCCAAGAAATCTGTGCAGCGGTTCGGTCCGTCAGCTGAATAATCAGGTGACGGCGGAGCGCCATGTGTGTTTTTTCGCGTTTTCGCTCGTGCAGGCGGACGGCGTGGAGTTTCATAATTCCAGGGAGCGCCAGTTCCGTTGGCTGGAGTCGCAGGGCTTTCCGGTAGTCGAATACAGAAAAGTGACGCGTGAAACCGTAGAATCCGCGGTTGAGGCTTTCGCGCGGTCGATCGGGGACAACGACGTCCCTTCGGACGGGCTTGTTTTGATTTATGACGATATCACGTATGGGAACAGCCTTGGCAGGACGGCGAAATTTCCGCGGGACGCCATCGCGTTTAAATGGGCGGACGAGACGGCGGTAACAAAGCTGTCCGAGATCGAGTGGAGCCCTTCCCGAACCGGACTGATCAATCCGGTCGCCATATTCGAGCCGGTGGAGCTGGAGGGAACGACCGTCAGCCGGGCAAGCCTTCATAATATCAGCATTATGGAGGGGCTTGAACTTGGAATCGGAGACGAGATCACGGTATACAAAGCCAATATGATCATTCCGCAGATCGCGGATAATCGGACAAGGAGCGGAAACGCGCCGATCGCGGAACACTGTCCGGCATGCGGAGCGCCCACGGAGATCCGGGAGAGCAATGCCGTTAAGGCGCTGTTCTGTACCAACCCGTTCTGCAGCGCGAAAAAATTAAAATTGTTTTCGCATTTTGTTTCCAGGAACGCCATGGATATCGACGGGATTTCCGAGGCGTCGCTGGAAAAGATGATCGACCAGGGCTTTCTGGAGGAACTGGCGGATCTGTACCGGCTGGAGGAATACCGCGATCCGATCATTGATATGGAAGGATTCGGACAGAAATCCTACGATAATCTGATCGCGTCGATCGACCGGTCCCGGCATACGACGCTCCCGCGGCTTTTATACGGCATCGGGATCATGAATGTCGGCGAGTCGAACGCGAAGCTGATCTGCCGGGAATTTGCTTATGACCTGAACCGGATCGCGCATGCGGATGTCGAAGATTTTACGCGCATTGATGGGATCGGGGAAGTGATCGGGCAGTCGGTCGTTGATTATTTTGCCAATGCGCATAACCGGGAACAGCTGGAACGGCTGCTGCGCGAACTCATAATTGAGAAACCGGACGCCGGTTCCGCGGCGGAGCAGACGCTGGCGGGGAAAAGTTTTGTTATCACCGGCACGGTGGAACAGTTTGCCAACCGGAGCGAGCTCAAAGAGTATATTGAAAAACTGGGCGGCAAGGTGACCGGAAGCGTGACAGGAAAAACCGATTACCTGATCAATAATGATACGGCGTCCGGATCTTCAAAAAATAAAAAAGCGAAAGAACTGGGGATCCCGATCTTGTCGGAAGACGAATTTTTGAACCTTGCGGGAAATGGAAAAAGGGAAAGCATGGAGGAAGAATAAGAATATGCCCATCTGCATTGACGCCGCGCTGCCGGCAAAAGAAATACTGGAAAGAGAAAATATTTTTGTTATGGATAATGTCCGCGCGCATGAGCAGGATATCCGTCCGCTTGAGATTGCGATTTTGAATCTGATGCCGCTGAAACAGGATACGGAACTTCATTTGCTCCGCAGCCTGTCCAATACGCCGATTCAGGTGAATATCACATTTCTGAAAACAGCCACGTATCAGTCCAAAAATACGGCGCGTTCCCATATGGAAAAATTTTATGTCACATTTGGCGAAGTAAAGGACCGGAAATTTGACGGGCTGATCATTACCGGCGCTCCTGTGGAAGAACTGGAGTACGAGCAGGTCGAATACTGGCAGGAGCTGACGGATATCATGGAGTGGTCCAAAACCAACGTCACATCGACTCTGCATCTGTGCTGGGGCGCGCAGGCGGGTCTGTACTATCATTACGGGATAAAGAAATATACGCTGTCCCAGAAGATGTTCGGCGTGTTCAAGCATTATACGATCCATAAAAAAACGCCGCTGGTTCGCGGGTTTGACGATACGTTCCTCGCGCCTCATTCCAGGCATACCGGTATCCGGCGCGGCGATCTGGAGGCGCATCCCGACCTGATCATCCTGGCGGATTCCAAAATGGCGGGTCCGCATATCGTCATTGACAGATGGGACAAAAATATTTTTGTGCTCGGGCATCCGGAATATGATACGCTCACGCTCGATAAAGAGTATAAGCGGGATATCGAAAAAGGACTGGATATCCAGGTGCCTTACAATTATTACCCGGAGGATGACCCGGACCGGGAACCGCTCAAGTCATGGCGGTGCCACGCGAATACGTTATATAGCAACTGGCTGAATTATTATGTTTACCAGACGACGCCGTATGAATGGTAAGAAAAAAACCTTATTCCTACATTTTTTGTGAATAAATCCGTCCCATCGGGCATATACTTGTTTAGAAAAATATTCCAATCAAAAAAGGAGGAAGATTTATGGCTCGGGGACAAAGAAAAAGCTTTGAGGAACGTATTCAATCGCTGGATGTCCAGATTCAGAAGGAACAGGACAGGCTGGACGCGCTTTTACTGGAGAAAGAAGAACTTCTGACAAGAAAGCGCGAAAGCGAACTGAAAGAATTATATGAAGTGATGGCAGAACATAATTTGGAAGCGGACGAGGTCGTGGCGATGATACAGGAAGCCTGTTCCGTGGACAAAACGGCATAAGCGATATGGAAAGAGCAGGGAGAACAGATTGACAGTTTCCCTGTTCTTTTTTTTATGTCACAGGAAATTTCGTCCTGTGACATAAAAAGCCTCCGGCTGGATGCGCGGCTCGCAGAGAGGAAACTGCTGCTTCACAGCCTGCTCGCGCGCGAAAAATGCCTTCTCCCCTCATGAATGAGGGGCAGGGGAGCTGATATGCCGAAGGCATTTTTTGCTGTTTTTTTCCTGTAAATCTGCATTTTTTCCTCTGAAATAAAAAAGTGGATTCAATTAAAATATCAGAAAGAGGATTGGTTATGGGTATAGAGGAAAGGAGAGACTATGGATAAGGGAAAACGATTTCAAACGGTATTATCTGTAGGCATGGCTCTGGCAATGGCTGCGGCGATGATTGTGGCGTTCCAGAGAACGGCGTCCGCGGTCTCTGAGGATCACGGGAGGGCGCTTGCCGAAGCGGCTTCGGAGACGCAGGTCAGGGTCACATTTATCGGCGACAGCATTACGCAGGGCTCGGGCGTATATGGGGCGGCTGTCCGCGGCGCCGGGGTGTATCCGGCGATCGCGGGAGAATTGCTGAAAGGGACGTCCCTCAGCGAATACTCCATGACGAACCGCGGGTACAGCGGCTGGTGCCTTGCGAATAATACGAACGCCTCTTATTTGAAGGGCAATAATGGAGCCGTGTACCGGGACGCGCTCCAGAACCGGGCGGATGTTTATTTGATCGCGCTCGGGACAAACGATTCCAAATATAAGAGCAGCAGCGATAATTATATGGGCAACATGGGCAATGTGATGGACGGCTCGTTCTTCGCGGATTACTGCACCATGGTAGAGCAGATCCACAGTTATAATGAAAACGCCCGCGTTTACGCTGTCCTTCCGGTGCCGTCGCTCGCGAAGACGCAGGAGGCGTGGGATACGCCCGGGTCGATCAACGAAGTGCGACTGCGCATTGTGCGGGAAGTGATCAAAGCGGTTGGAGAGACATATCCATATGTGGATGTCCTTGATATGAACCGGGCGTTCCTCGACGTCATCGAGGGAGAGACGTTGGCTGAGGTAGATGAGAGCCGGTACAATGCGGATAATCCGGCGATCGTGAAAAACACCGGCGAGCTGCCGTCCGGATTCAATTCCTATGCGACGCCGAACGGGATCTATCTGTATGACAACAGCCTTGGAAACGGCAGCGGGACGATCTCCATCGACGGGATCCATCCCGGACAGGCGGGCGCGCAGCGGATGGCAAAAACCGTGGCGGCAGCGCTTGAGGGAGAAAAGAAGTATCTCAATCCGGAGTATGACTGGTCGGTCGATGTGCCGGAGATAGCGACCGGAGAGATGCGGAAGCAGGAAGAAGCGGAGCCGGGCAAGGACGGCAGGATCGGCGACGCGGACGGCAACGGGGCGCTCAGCCTCGTGGACGCGCTGGCTGCGTTAAAGATCAGTGTGGAGGCGGAGCCGGAGAAAGAAACGGCGGCATACCGGTCGGCGGACGTCGATCAGGACGGTGTGGTCGATACGTCGGACGTGCTGGCGATCCTGATGAAAGTAAACGGGAAAGAAGTCCCGGGGATCCGCTGGATGGAACCGGTGTCCTCCAGCAAACCGGCGCAGGACAATACGTTTAATCTGTTTGACGCGGAGTGGATCAAGGATGACGCATACGAGGTCAGCTTCGATTCGTGAATGGAAACCAGAAAACAGTGATAGAAAAGGCAGGTTTGAAACGGCATATGCCGGTAAAATAAAAAAGAACGGAAAAGGAGAGCAGGAAAATGAAAACAGGAAAGAAACTTTTGGCAGCAGTTTTAACGGTAACGATGCTGATGGCAGCGGCGCCCGCGCCCGTAAAGGCGGAGACGGAAGTGGAGATCCAGAAGACGACCGCGACGGAAACGGATGAGCAGAAGACCATCACGTATGCGCCTTCTACTTTGATCAAGATGACGACACAAAAGGCAACCTATTTTTCCAGTGACCCGGAGGAAAACCCGATTGATAAGGATTATGTAGGCTTAAGTGAGTGGTATCAGTGGGCGGATTATTTGGGAGTTGCACATATTCAGTTAACGGATGATAATGCGAAAAATCTGACCTCATTAAAAATGATGGCAAACATTGATTATGCGTCTAGAAGCTTCCATTATGGCGCGCTTGTGTTCAACCGTGATGCTGAGACGTATCAAAATCATAGAACAGACAAGCAGGATGAGAACCTGACTCGTCTGTCACAGTATAATGCAACCTCGAGCGATGCGACTGGGTATACAGGTTTTAAGGAAGTGCAGTTGATCAGTGGCGATGATCTTGGACGATTTCATCTTGAGAACAAGGAGGGGGTTTTGATCTATTGTGGACTTACCAACCTGTTTGGCGGAATGCGTATCCAAAACGTCACGGCTGTGTATAACAAATCAGACGCGGAGAAAGCGTTGGATACCGCGATCAAGAGCGCAGAGCAGGTTGAAGAGAAGAGCGCAGAACTGAAACAGGCGCTGGCAGACGCCAAACAATATAAGATCAGCACGACGACCGATATCGATACGGCGGTTCTTGCCAGCCAGGAGACGATCGCGCAGGCGGCGGAAGACCTGACGGAAGCGATCGTACAAAACGATGTGGACAAGGCAACCGTCACGGTTCAGGATACGGATGGATCTTCCAGGAGCATAAAAGCGGGAATTGGCAAGATCCTTGTCCTGACCAGCGACGAATCCGTTTCCTGGACGATCGAGGATCAGGTGCTCGCGATCGGAAAGAAATTCCGCTACGCGGTCAGCGGGGACGTGACGATCATCGCGAGAGCGACCACGCCGGACGACCGGGCGAACGGCATCGCGGTGGGCGATGTAACGTCAGACGAGGGACAAAAAGTTGTAGTCACATACGGAGACAGCGCGAAAGAAACCGTCAATTTCACATTTGTTACGGATAACGGCGAGAAAGCGACTCTGGAAGGACAGAGTGTGGCAGATTACAAAGGACAATCGGTTGAGTATACGATCATTGGGACGGACAAGACGATCGCGTATGTGTATGTGGATTAAACGATAGCTGGGAAAGGCACTGCGAAAGAAAGCGGAAAGAGAGGGATAAGAGATGAGAACTTATATTCGACCGGAAATGGAGAGGACAGAATACGCCCTGGAGGATATCATAACCGCGAGCGGCGCGGTTCCGCCGAAACCAAGCGCGGCTACGCTCGATCTGGCGAGTGTACAATGGGAGAGCGACGCGGTATTTGACGACCACTTCTTTGATGAGTGATCGGCAGCAAGGATCAGCAAACAGAAGATGGTAAATTGGATAGGAAAAGATGGCGTCCCTCAGGTCGTTTCAAACGACTTGGGGACGCCATCTTTTTTCTCTTGATTCAATTTAAGAAAGAAGCGCTTTTACAACTGCGTCCGCGACCGCGCTGCGGTCGTAAGCGTGGTAATCGTCAATATCGTCGACGAAACAAACTTCAACCAGCATTGCGGGGTTTTTTGTATGCTTTAAGACGTAAAGCCCCGGGTTGACTTTGACGCCGCGGTTTGTCAATCCGGTCCCGGCGATGGCGTCGACGACCTTTTTCGCCATCGCGGACGCCTTGCTGCTGCCGGAATAAATATATACTTCGGTCCCGGTTGTTTTCTGGTTGGCGGTTTTGCCGCCGGAGCCGGCGTTAAAATGGATGCTGATATCGTAATCGACAACATGCGCGTTGCATTTGGCGACGATCTGCTCCAGGTTCGCGGTAACGCCAGGCGCGTTGTTGACCGTGCAGTCATAAACGGTATGCCCCTTTTCGATCAGACGCTTTTTGATCAGGCGCTTCAGCAGCCGCGCCTCCGTCGATTCGTCCAGAAACCCGACCGCTCCGCTCGCAACAGCGCCTTTTTTATTATGACCCGCGTGAATGTTAAATTTCACAATCAATCTCTCCCATCCTGAAATCCGGATTTTGCGACGTTGTTTCGCAAAAAGAACAAAACAGCGTGGAAAATCCTCTTTTCATTCTATTATTATGCGGAATCAGAGAAAAAGATACAAAGCGGAGAGAGCGATTTTGCGAAAGCCCTGCCGGGAGTGGGGCGGCACTGTTCTTTTGCTGCTGAATTTTCAGTTAATTTCACGGTTGAAAAAATAAAATAAAAAAAATAAATTTTTTTAAAAAAAGTGCTTGACAAATAGAAGTTCCTCGTGTATTATAAAGATACAAAATAAAAGAAAGGAGGACAGACCACCGAAAACTTAATTTTTACTTCATCTTTTAACTGAATATTTATCTTGATCGGCAGACGGTTCAGAGGAACCGCAGGAGGAATCCGGATCAAAAATTTTAAGCGATAGACTCTAAGTGATGGAGCAGGCGAAAGGTCGGCGGATTGCTTAAACAGGGGCGCTTAAATAAGAGAAAGGGATTCTGTTCAGGGAAATAGGAAGAGCGAAGCTGAAGTACAGGACAAACTTAGGATATCGCGTATAAAGAGTACATAACGTGGCTGCGGAGCTTTTGAAGAAGCAATAAGCCAGTGAATGAAACAGGATGTGATCGTATCGAGAGCGGTATCGTAAGGAACAATTAAATATAGATCCGATTAAAAAAGAAAGAAAGGAAATAGGACCAATGGACAGTATGTTTTAAAACCGGGTATCGTAGGAAGTGAAAACGATACCCGGTTTTATTTTTTTGCGCTGCGGGATTCCCCCTGTCCGGAACATTAAGAATGGAGCTTTGGCTTTTAAAGAGGTGGAATACAAAACGCCGGAAACCGTTTTAGGAATTTTGTGGCGTTGCGTTTAGGAACTCAGCGTGGTATACTTACGATAAAAATATATGGGAGAATGAGGGATGAAATTTCATTGGGTAAATGATGATGTAAAAATTGATTTTTATGTTCCTAAAGGGATCAGACAAGTGATGGAAGAAGCGGAACGGCTGGATCTGGAGGAGAGTTACGCGTATGTAAACTGGGCGAACCAGGTTGACACAGATGCAAAGAATGCGTACGCTGTTGGAGCCCTTACGCGTGAACAATGGGATACACTTTGCAGACGGTATCCGGTGAATATATTCTGACAGGTTTTTGGTGGTGATATTGTGAAAACAGAAATTGTAGACTTTTCCAAATGTGAATATAGTAATCGCCATGGCAGGTACGGTGGTCAAGCCGGCGACAAAGACGGAATATTGTACAAGGGTGAGCCTTGGATTGTTAAATACCCAAAGAGTACGGTCAGTATGAAGGGAAATAATCTGCCAAGCTACACGACATCTCCGTTGTCCGAGTACGTTGGCAGTCATGTTTATCAGATTTTAGGCTTTGATGCACATGAGACGCTGCTTGGTGTTCGCAATGGGAAATTAGTTGTTGCGTGTAAAGATTTTCAGGATCGCCTTGGCGATATTGCTGAGATACGTACCGTAAAGAATGCAGCAAATAAGGAGTTATCAGCGTATGCAGAGGATGAGCTTCCCATGTCTGCTACAGGGGATATTGTTGTCCTTGAGGAATTGTTTTTACATTTTGAAGTTAATCCATTGTTGCATGGAAAAGAAATACAGGAAAGATTCTGGGAGTGTGTCGTCGTAGATATTCTTTTGAATAACGGTGACCGGAACAACGGAAACTGGGGTTTGCTGTTTAACGAGAAAGAGAATAGGTATGATGTTGCTCCTGTTTACGATAATGGGAACTCCTTTAACAACAAGTCAAGTGAAGAAGCGATCACAAAGTTTTTGAATGAAATGCGAGATGATGTGTTGTTGGGATCGCCCACAGTTTACACGTATGGCGGAAAGCGGTTGTCGGCGAAAATGCTTTTGCAGTTGGAATCTGTCGGTTTACAAAATGCTGTGCGACGTCTCGTGCCACTGATTGCTGATAGACTGCCAGCGGTGTTTCACTTCATTGATGAGATTCCGGAGAAGTATAATGATATCCTAGTTTGTAGCGCCCAGAGGAAAGAGTTCTATAAAGTCTCTATGCAGGTACGGCTGGATAAGTTGTTGAAACCGGCATACGAGCGAGTTAGCTGCGGAACACCAAGTGTTTGAACAATGGATTGCGGGAATGAGCATAACAGAGCAAGAGAATGATGAGATGAAAAATGTGAGAAAGCATATCTGCCTCGGTATTCTCGCGCATGTCGACGCGGGGAAAACAACGCTTTCCGAGGCTCTTCTTTATCTTTGCGGGACGATCCGCAGGGCAGGTCGTGTGGACAACGGCGACGCGTTTCTGGATACGGATGAGCTGGAAAAGGCGAGGGGAATTACGATCTTTTCCAAGCAGGCGAGAATGACGTATCAGGATCTGGATATCACGCTTCTCGATACGCCGGGTCATGTTGATTTTTCGGCAGAGATGGAGCGCACCTTACAGGTGTTGGATTACGCGGTCCTCGTGATCAGCGGAGCCGACGGAGTTCAGGGACATACGGGGACATTGTGGAAGTTATTGAAGCGGTATCAGATCCCCGTTTTTTTGTTTGTCAATAAAATGGATCAGGACGGCGTGGATCGAGCCGCACTGATGGCCGAATTGCAGTCGCGGCTGCATGAAAACTGCGTTGATTTTTCGGAGGGACAGACGGATCTGTTTATGGAAAGCGTGGCAATGTGCGATGAAGCGGCGCTGGAAGGATATTTGCAGTCCGGGCGGATCCGGACCGAAGAAATCGCCCGGTTGATCGCGCGGCGGAAACTGTTCCCCTGCTTTTTCGGTTCGGCGCTCCATATTCAGGGAGTGGACGCGCTGCTTGACGGAATGGCAGATTATACGCTCCCCCGGATCTATCCGGATCAATTTGGAGCGAAGGTGTTTAAAATCGCAAGGGACGAGAAAGGAAACCGCCTGACCCATATGCGGATTACCGGCGGGCGGCTCCGGGTGAGGGAGCCGGTCCTTCCCGATGAAAAAGTGACGCAGATCCGCCTTTATTCCGGTGAAAAATATGAGACGGCGGACGAGGTGGGAGCCGGGACGGTCTGTACAGTGACCGGGCTTTCCGGCACGCGTCCGGGTCAGGGGCTTGGGATAGAAGCCGGGTCGATGGAGCCGCTGCTTGAGCCGGTCATGACGTCGCGGATCCAGTTTCCGCCGGACTGCAATCCGAATGAAATGCTCGCGAAGCTGAAATTACTGGAGGAAGAAGATCCGGCGCTTCATATCGTCTGGGATGAGAAATTGCAGGAGATCCAGGCTCAGGTTATGGGAGAAGTCCAGATTGAAATATTGAAAAGCATGATCTGGGAGCGGTTCCGCATCGGCGTCCGGTTTGGAGCCGGCAATATCGTCTACAAGGAGACGATCGCCGATACGGTCGAGGGAGTCGGTCACTTTGAACCGCTGCGCCATTATGCGGAAGTCCATCTGCTGCTTGAGCCGGGCGAACCGGGAAGCGGGCTGCAGGTTGCTTCCCGCTGCAGCGAGGATCTGCTGGATCGGAACTGGCAGCGGCTGATCCTGACCCATCTGGAAGAAAAAGAGCACAGAGGGGTTTTGACCGGGTCGGCGGTTACGGATATCCGGATCACGCTCGTGTCGGGGCGCGCGCACCAGAAGCATACCGAGGGCGGCGATTTCCGCCAGGCAACCTATCGGGCGGTACGGCAGGGGCTGAAAGAGGCGCGTTCGGTCCTGCTGGAGCCGTATTATCAATTCCGGATGGAAATGCCGGAATCCTACATCGGAAGGGCGATGACGGACATTGAGAAAATGCATGGTTCCTTTGACGCGCCGGCGACGGAGGGCGGCAGCGCGGTTCTGATCGGGAAAGCGCCGGCGGCAGCTATGAGCGGCTACCAGAAGGAACTTGTTTCCTATACGAGAGGAACGGGAAAATTATTTTGCACGGTAAGCGGCTATGAGCCCTGCCATAACGCGGAAGAAGTGATCGCGGCGATCGGTTATGATCCCGAGCGGGATACGGACAATCCGACCGGCTCCGTTTTCTGCGCGCATGGGGCGGGATTTCCGGTGCCGTGGGATGAGGTTAAGAATTATATGCACCTTCCAGCGTGGATCGAAAAAAAGGAAGACCGGGCAGGGGAGGAGAGAACGGACAGGGCGCGGAACAATACGGTTGACGAATGGATCGGGACGGACGAGATCGACCGCATCCTGGCGCAGACCTATTACGCCAACAGCGGGGATAAGAATACAAAGCGAAAGAAGCTGAGCCGTGCGGTTGTCATGGATTCGGTTCCGGGCGTGCGCGTGCGCAGCGGAAAGCAGGAGGAGCGGGACCCGTATCTTCTGGTGGACGGGTATAATATCATTTTTGCCTGGGAGGAATTGCGGGAGCTGGCGTGGGAAAACATTGATTCAGCGAGAGGAAAGCTGCTCGATCTGCTCTGTAATTATCAGGGCGTGCGCCAGTGCCAGGTCATCGCGGTCTTTGACGCGTACCGCGTTCAGGGGCATGACACCGAATATTTTGATTATCACAATATCCATGTCGTCTTTACCAGAGAAGCGGAGACGGCAGATCAGTATATTGAAAAGTTCGCGTTTGAGAACAAAAAGAAATACGACGTGACGGTCGCGACCTCCGACGGGCTGGAGCAGATCATCATTCGGGGACAGGGCTGCAGGCTGCTGTCGGCGACGGATCTGTGGGAAGAAATAACCCGGACGGCAGGCGAGGCAATGGAGGAATACGGGAACCGCCAGTTTCACCGGAACCCCCGGATCATGGACGCCCTGACTCCGGACCAGGTCCGGCAGCTCGGCGAACTGCCGGATGAGAAATCCTGACGCGCGTCCGGCTGCGGTTACATGGAATTTCGGATCTGGACGATGCTCAGGAAAAATAAAAGGAGATGGCCGAGCAGCGTCGCGTCCATAAACCCGCGGATACCGAGCCGGGGCGTCAGCACGAGCAGAAGGAGCAGCTCCGCCATGGCATGGATGACATTGTTGTAAAAGGTCAGTTTCGTTTTGCCGAGCCCGTTCAGGATCGCGCTCAGCGTACTGCTTACATAGAAAAACGGACAGAGGAACGCGAGCTGCCGGATGTAGCGCCCTGCGCGCGGATCATGGAACAGGCGTTCGCCGGCATAATCGCCGAACAGGAAAAAGAAGATCATACAGCCGATTCCCATCAGCATACAGCCGAATATGCAGGAATCGGTTGTTTTTTTGATCTTCCGCTGGTTATGATCCGCTTTTGCCGACGCGATCGTCGGAAGCACGAGGGTAGAAAGCGAATTGGTGATCGCGGTCGGGAAAAAAATAAACGGCATTGCCATGCCCGTCAGGACGCCGAACAATTCCATCGCCGTTTTCTGGCTCCCATAGTAGAGCGTCAGGACAAGCGGCGTGAGGACCGCCTGGACGCCGGACAGCCCGGACACGATCAGCCGGTTCGCCGTCAGGGGGATGGACAGGCGGAACAATTCGCCCGCCAGGGATTCTTTCGGGACAGGGAGCGCGTACGCGTGGCTGCCGGCGCGTTTGCCCGCAAAATAATAGATGATGGAATAAAAACAGGAAATGCTTTCTCCGGCAAGCATCCCGACGATCGCGAGGTAGGGGCTCCGGATCCATCCGGCGGAGACGAGCCGGGTCAGCGCGATCATGGCGCCGACCCGGACGACCTGTTCGATCAGCTGGGAGGAAGCGGACAGACCGACCTTTTTGAGCGCGATGCCGTACCCGTGGAGGATCCCCTTGATCGAGACGAACGGGATCGCGACGGCGGACAGCTTCAGATACAAGCCGCAGTCCGGGCGCCGCAGGATATATACGCTGATCTCATCGGAAAACAGGACGAGGACGGCTGTAAAAAAGAACGCGAGCATCAGGGAGAGGAACAGGGAAAACCGCAGCAAAAACAAAATGCCTGACGTTTCCTTTTTCGCGTGGAGCGCGGAAACCATTTTGGTCAGGGCGGTCTGGATCCCCTGGATGGTGACGCAGTAGACGAACATCAGGACCGGGAAGATCAGATGGTAAATCCCCATATTTTCCGCACCAATGGTTTTTGACAGGAATATCCTATTATAGAATCCTATGCAGCGGGACAGTACGCCTGCCGCGGTCAGAATGACGGTTCCGACCAGAATCGTTCGTTTTTCGCTCATCAGTTTTACCGGGATATTCGTTATTCTAGTGTATGAGAGAGAAAAAGATATATGATTTCTATTGACTTCAATATCAGGGCGTGGTACGATAGAGCCGAAAAAAATCCGACTGAAATAGTCGGAATTGGAGTGCAAGGATGAAATTATCGACAAAAGGACGGTATGGATTGCGGGCGATGGTCGATCTCGCTTATTACAGCGCGAATGAGCCGGTATCCATCCAGAGCATCGCGCAGAGGCAGAATCTGTCGGATTCTTACCTGGAACAATTATTTGGAAAACTCCGGAAAGCCGGGCTTGTCGCGAGCGTCCGCGGAGCGCAGGGCGGATATGTTCCCGCGCGCGATCCGAAGGACATATCCGTGGGAGATATTTTGCGCGCCCTGGAAGGGGATCTGATCCCGGTCGACTGTTCGGAGATCACCGGGGATCATTCCTGCGGCAGTTCGGATTCCTGCGTCACAAAATATGTCTGGAAAAAGATAAACGACAGCATCGCGAATACGGTGGACGCGATACCGCTGAGCGAGCTGGTTCATAATATGTCCCAATGCCATGCCGCGGAGAGCGGGAAACGGGACTGTGAGAAAGAAACAAGGAGAGTGTGATTATGTCAGAGCTTATTTATTTGGATCATGCGGCGACGACAGCCGCGAGACCGGAAGTAGTCGATGCGATGCTTCCGTATTTTACAGAGAAATTTGGGAACCCGTCCAGCATCTACGGGATTGCCGCGGAAAGCAAAAAAGCGGTGCAGCACGCGAGGGACGTGATCGCGGGATCGCTCGGCGCCAATTCCGAAGATATTTATTTTACCGCGGGCGGGAGCGAGGCGGACAACTGGGCGCTGAAAGCGGCGGTGGACGCGTATAAGGACAAGGGAAAGCATATTATCACATCCGCGATCGAGCATCACGCGGTTTTGCATACATGTGAGTATCTCGAAAAGAACGGTGTGGAAGTTACGTATGTCGGTGTGGACGCGGACGGGATCATCAATCTGGATGAACTGGAACAGGCGATCCGCCCGGATACGATCTTGATTTCCGTCATGGCGGCAAACAACGAGATCGGGACCATACAGCCGATCTCCGAGATCGGGGCGATCGCGAAGCGGCACGGAGTGCTGTTCCATACGGACGCGGTACAGGCGTACGGGCAGATCCCGCTTCAGGTCGACGAGATGAATATTGATATGCTGAGCGCGAGCGGGCATAAATTAAACGGTCCGAAAGGAATCGGGTTCCTTTATATTCGCAAAGGACTCAAACTCCGCTCGTTTATCCATGGAGGCGCGCAGGAACGCCGCCGCCGGGCGGGGACGGAAAATGTCCCCGGGATCGTCGGATTCGGAAAAGCCGTGGAGATCGCGTTCGCCACGCTGGAGGAACGGATGGAAAAGGAAACGCTCCTGCGGGATTACCTGATCAGCCATATTATAGAGCGGATCCCGTATTGCAGGCTGAACGGCCACAAAATAAAACGGCTGCCCAATAATGTGAACATCAGTTTTCAGTTCGTCGAAGGCGAATCGCTGCTGATCATGCTGGACATGAAAGGGATCTGCGCGTCCTCGGGATCGGCGTGTACGTCCGGCTCCCTGGATCCGTCCCATGTCCTTCTCGCGATCGGTCTTCCGCATGAGATCGCGCACGGATCGCTCCGCCTGACGCTTGGCGAGGAGAATACGTACGAACAGATGGATTATGTCGTGGACCAGATTGTCGAGATCGTCGGAAAGCTGCGCGCGATGTCCCCTCTGTATGAGGATTTTATGAAAAAGAACCGGAAGTAAGACAAAAATTACCATAAAAATAAATGGAGGTACATGATGTATACAGAAAAAGTAATGGATCATTTCCAGCATCCGAGGAATATGGGAGAAATCGAAAATCCGAGCGGCGTCGGCACGGTTGGAAACGCGAAATGCGGGGATATCATGAGGATCTACTTTGATATTGATGAAAACCAGATCATCCGCGATGTGAAGTTCAAGACGTTCGGATGCGGCGCCGCGGTGGCGACAAGCAGCATGGCGACCGAGCTCGTCAAGGGAAAAAGCATTTACGAGGCGCTGGAGGTGACCAACAAAGCGGTCATGGAAGCGCTCGACGGGCTGCCTCCGGTCAAAGTACACTGTTCCCTGCTCGCGGAGGAAGCGATCCACGCCGCCCTGTGGGATTATGCGCAGAAACACCATATCACGATCGACGGGCTGAAGAAACCGAAAGCCGATATCGGTGAAGAAGTGGAAGAAGAATATTAAGATGAAGAAAAAAGTGGTTGTCGGAATGTCAGGAGGCGTTGATTCTTCGGTGGCTGCCTGCCTGCTCAAAGAACAGGGATACGACGTGATCGGGGTGACCATGCAGATCTGGCAGGAGGAAGATGTGGCGGCGCAGGAAGCGAACGGAGGCTGCTGCGGTCTTTCCGCTGTTGAGGATGCAAGGAGAGTGGCGGCGCAGCTCGGCATTCCCCATTATGTGATGAATTTCAGGCGGGAGTTCAGGGAGAACGTCATCGACTACTTTGTGGACGAGTATGCGCACTGCAGGACGCCGAATCCCTGTATCGCCTGCAACCGGTATGTCAAATGGGAATCGCTGCTGAACCGGTCTCTCGCGATCGGCGCGGATTATATCGCCACCGGCCATTACGCGAAGGTCGTCCGCCTGGAAAACGGCAGGTATACCATCCGCGAGGCAGCCTCGTCCAAGGATCAGACGTACGCGCTGTACAATCTGACGCAGGAACAGCTTTCCAGGACGTTGATGCCGCTCGGCGATTATGAAAAAAAAGACGTCCGGGCGATCGCCGCAAAAAAAGGGCTTGCCGTAGCGGATAAGCCGGACAGCCAGGATATCTGTTTTATCCCGGACGGCGATTACGCGGGTTATCTTGAGCGGGAAGCATCCGTGAGATCCGAACCGGGCAAATTCGTTGGCCGTGATGGAACGGTGCTCGGGACGCACCGCGGGCTGATCCATTATACGATCGGTCAGAGAAGGGGCCTTGGGGTCGCTTTGGGAAAAAGGACTTATGTTGTGGAACTGAGACCGGAGAGCAATGAGGTGGTGCTGGACAGCGGAGACGCGATATATGCGGACCGGTGTTATGCGGACCGGTGCAGTTTTATGGCGATCGACCGACCGGAGGGCACAATGGACATTACAGCGAAGATCCGGTACAATCATGCGGGCGCTGCCGCGACGCTCCGGATGATAGATGATGAGACAGCGGAAATTATATTTGCCTGCCCGCAGCGCGCCGTGACGCCGGGACAGGCTGTTGTATTTTACCGGGATGGGTATGTGCTCGGCGGAGGCGTTATCCGAGCGGCAGGAAATCCGGTTTCCGTTCCGTAAAGACGGCATAATAACGGAACCCTGCCGAAACGAGGAGATCCCGGATCCGGTTGAATCCGTATCCGAGCGCGTCCGGATCGTGGGCGTCGGATCCGATGGTGAGGAGTTCGCCTCCCAGTTCTTTATAGCGCAGCAGGATATCTGCATGGGGATTTGGTTGATCAAATCCCTTTTTTAATGCGGAAGAATTGACTTCCAGGGCGATGCCCCGGCTGATCAGGCGGCGCAGGATCGCGTCGATCAGATCCGCATAATCGGCAGGATGGTAGATCGAGGGATCCGGGCAATAGCGGACGACGTAATCCAGGTGCCCGAGCGTATCGAAATCGGAGAACGCGTCGATGCATTCCAGCGTCAGCTCCAGATACCGCTCCACGCCTTTTTTTCCGGGATATGTTTCATAATAATCCGGATAATATGGATCCATTTCATCAACAATATGAACGGAACCGATAATATGGTCGAACGGCAGGGAGCGGACATAGGATTGGAGCCGGTCCGCCAGATGGGGCTGCATACCGAGCTCCACGCCGGTAAGGAGCCGGATCTGCGGCTGGTACCATTCGGAGAGACGGCGCATTTCGGAAACATAAGCGGGAAGATCCAGCTGAAAATCCATCTTTGAGCGGTCGGCGACCGCTTTCGGAAAATCCATGTCATGGTGTTCGGTCATGCAGAGCGTATGGAATCCGGACCGGATCGCCCGGCGAACCATCTGTTCGGTCGGCGTGCCGGAATCGCTGGAAAACGCGGAATGGACATGGCAATCGGATAGAATCATAAAAAGCGCTCCTTTCTTTTTTTTAACTGTAACACAGCGGAACCGGAATGTCATTCTTTTTAAAAAAATTTTTTTTCTTTACGAAAATTGTTGCAATTTGTTCCGATTACAGATAGTATGGTACTTGTGTGAGATCAGAGAGAGAAAACGTGTGAAGAGGATTGTAGGAGGCAGTACGCGATGAGTGTGTTAGGGAGTATCTTTGCTTTCCTGGGCGGACTTGGAATGTTCCTGTATGGAATGAACATGATGTCGGATGGGATGCAGAAAATGGCTGGAGGGAAGCTCCAGGCGCTGATCCGCCATCTGACGAGCAACCGGCTGCTTGGCATTTTGATGGGGACCGCGATCACGGCGATCATCCAGAGCAGCGGCGCGACGACGGTCATGGTCGTCGGGTTTGTCAATGCGGGGATGATGAATCTGGCGCAGGCGGCTGGCGTGATCATGGGCGCCAATATCGGTACGACGATCACGGCGTGGATCGTATCGCTGAGCCAGATCGGGGAAGCGATCAAGCTGCTCAATCCGATTTTTTACGCGCCGCTGTTTATCGGCGTCGGTTCTCTGTTTCTGTTATTTTCCAAAAATATGAAAAATAAGACGAAGGGGCAGATCATCATCGGGATCGGCTTTCTGTTTGCCGGCTTGGACGGAATGTCGGGCAGCATCAAGCCGTATACGGACGCCCCGGTCTTTCGGATGATTTTTGAAGTATTCGGCAAAAATCCATTTCTTGGCATTCTCGCGGGCGTGATCGTCACCGTTGCCCTGCAGAGCTCATCGGCTTCGGTCGGTATCCTGCAGACGCTGGCAATGAACGGGATCGTCAATACAAGTTCCGCTATTTATATCATTCTCGGAGAAAAAATCGGATCGTGCAGCACGGCGATGATCTCGGCGGCTGGCGCGAATAAGACGGCGAAAAAAGCGGCGGCGATCCATCTGATGTTCAATGTCATCGCGTGCGCGGCGGCTGGCGTGATCTTCTTTATACTCTTTCATCTGCGACCGGATCTTGGCGCGAGGAATATCAGTAGCGTCCAGATCTCCATTTTCCATACGGCGTTCAGTGTCGCGGCGACGGCGATCATCGGTCCGTTTGCCATGAAACTGGTTCAGCTCTCCGATTTCCTTGTCGACCGGATCTTCGGTCAGGATGATGAGGAAGATGAGGAAGTGGAAGCAAGGTCTTCCGCGGAAACCGTCCGCCGCCTTCTGGACGACCGGTTCCTTGCCACCCCGGCGGTCGCGATTGAAAATGTCGTAGAAGGCGCGGGGCTGATGGGTGACGTCGTATTAAAAAACGGGCTCCGGGCAATGGAAGTCGTCACGGATGAAAAAATGAACGAGAAAAAGCTGGAGAAGGTATACGCGAGGGAGAAGAGCATCAACCAGTTTGAAACCCTGCTCACCGATTATCTGGTAAAGATCAGCAATCAGACATTGACGGAAAAGCAGAACAGCATGGTCAATCACCTATTTTACGCGATCAGCGACATCGAGCGGGTAGGGGACCATATCGAAAATATAGCGGAAGCCGGTCAGATGCTCAACGAGCATGAGGTCCAGCTGTCCGATCTTGCCAGGGACGAACTGAAAGCGATGAACGAAAAAGTGCTCGACGGGTTCCGCTATAGTATGAGTGCGCTGGAAAACGCGAACCTGGACGACTGCAGGAAAGCGAAGGAGATTGAAAAGGAAATCGACGAGCTGGAGAAACGGCTCCGCGTCGAGCATATCGAACGGCTGTCCAGCGGAAAGTGCAAAACGGAAGCGGGCGTTCTGTTCATCGACATCATTTCCAATCTGGAGAGGATGTCCGATCACTCGGATAATATCGCGGATTATGTAAAAGAAGAAAATAAGAGATAAATGTGGTAAGATTGTTAAATTTTTCATTTAGTGCTTGAATTTTAGATTCATATTGGGTATTATGTACGTATGGTATGTCCCTTTCTGGTAAGGGATTTATACACATAAGTTTTTATTTAGGAGGAAATAAAAATGGCAGTAAAAGTTGCAATCAATGGATTTGGACGGATTGGCCGTCTCGCGTTCAGACAGATGTTCGGAACGGAGGGATATGAAATCGTTGCGATCAACGATCTGACTGATCCGAAAATGCTGGCACATTTGCTCAAGTATGATTCTTCCCAGGGCAGATATGACAAATATCCGGTGGAAGCAAAAGAGGATGCGATCGTTGTAGGCGGTCATGAGATCAAGATCTACGCGCAGGCGGACGCTTCCAAGCTTCCGTGGGGAGAGATCGGCGTAGACGTAGTTCTTGAGTGTACAGGCTTCTATACATCAAAGGCGAAATCCCAGGCTCATATCGACGCGGGCGCGAGGAAAGTCGTGATTTCCGCTCCGGCTGGAAACGATCTTCCGACCGTTGTATTCAGTGTGAACGAGGATACGCTGACCGCAGAAGATACGATCATCTCGGCGGCGTCCTGCACGACGAACTGCCTGGCTCCGATGGCAGATACATTAAACAAGCTCGTTCCGATCAAGAGCGGCATCATGACGACGATCCACGCTTATACCGGCGATCAGATGATCCTTGACGGTCCGCACAGAAAGGGCGACCTGAGACGTGCCCGCGCAGGCGCAGTCAATATCGTCCCGAACTCAACCGGAGCCGCGAAGGCGATCGGCCTTGTTATCCCGGAACTGAACGGCAAACTGATCGGTTCTGCGCAGCGCGTACCGGTTCCGACCGGATCGACGACGATCCTGACGGCAGTTGTGGAGAGCGGCGACATCACAGTGGAGCAGATCAACGACGCGATGAAAGCGGCGGCTTCCGATTCCTTCGGATATACGGAAGAACCGCTCGTATCATCCGATATCATCGGCATTACGTTTGGTTCCCTGTTCGACGCGACGCAGACCATGGTAAAGAATCTTGACAACGGCACATCAGAGGTACAGGTCGTATCCTGGTATGACAATGAGAATTCTTACACGAGCCAGATGGTGCGTACAATCAAATATTTTGCGGAATTAGCATAATCATAAGTATAGTTTGAACCCAAAGGGTCCGGTCTGAATAGGACCGGACCCTTTTTTGGGGCAGGCGCGGCAGGAAACCGCCCGCGCCCCATTATTATAGAAAAGAAAGGAGCATACCGATATGCTTAATAAAAAATCAGTTGACGATATCAATGTAAAAGGAAAACGTGTTCTTGTTCGCTGCGACTTCAACGTTCCTCTGAAGGACGGGAAGATCACGGATGAAAACCGCCTGGTGGCGGCGCTTCCCACGATCAAAAAATTGATCGCGGACGGCGGGAAGGTAATTCTCTGTTCCCATCTGGGAAAACCGAAAGGAGAACCGAAACCGGAGCTTTCGCTTGCGCCGGTCGCCGCGCGGCTGTCGGAGCTGCTCGGACAGGACGTGAAGTTTGCGGCGGACGATACGGTCGTTGGAGATAACGCGAAAGCGGCGGTAGCGGCGATGCAGGACGGCGACGTCATCCTGCTTCAGAATACGCGGTACCGCGCGGAAGAAACAAAGAATGGCGAAGCGTTCAGCAGGGAACTTGCCTCCCTGTGCGACGTATATGTCAACGACGCGTTTGGAACCGCCCACCGGGCACATTGCTCCAATGTCGGTGTTACAGAGTACGTGGATACGGCGGTCGTCGGTTATCTGATGCAGAAAGAGATCGACTTCCTCGGAAACGCGGTCAATAATCCGGAGCGCCCGTTTGTCGCGATCCTCGGCGGCGCGAAGGTTGCGGATAAGCTGAATGTTATTTCCAATCTGCTCGAAAAATGCGATACGCTCATCATCGGAGGCGGTATGGCGTATACGTTCCTGAAAGCGAAAGGGTACGAAGTCGGGACTTCCCTTGTCGATGATGAGAAGATCGATTATTGCAGGGAAATGATGGAGAAAGCGGAGAAGCTCGGCAAGCAGCTGTATCTGCCGATCGATACGACGATCACGGATGCTTTCCCGGATCCGATCGACGCGGAAATCGCGATTTCCGTTGTGCCTTCGGACGCGATCCCGGCAGACAAGATGGGGCTGGATATCGGAACGGCGACGGCTGAGAAATTTGCGGACGCGGTAAAATCCGCAAAGACCGTCGTATGGAACGGCCCGATGGGCGTATTTGAAAATCCGATTCTCGCGAAAGGGACGATCGCGGTAGCGAAAGCCCTGGCGGAAACCGACGCGACGACGATCATCGGCGGAGGCGATTCTGCCGCCGCGGTGAACCAGCTCGGATTCGGCGACCGGATGACCCATATTTCCACCGGAGGAGGCGCGTCCCTGGAGTTCCTTGAGGGAAAAGAGCTTCCGGGCGTTGCCGCGGCAAACGATAAGTAAGGAGAACGAAAATGAGAAAAAAAATCATTGCTGGAAACTGGAAGATGAATAAGACTCCGACCGAAACCGTCGCCCTGATCAGGGAGCTTACGCCGCTCGTCGCCAACGACGAGGTGGACGTCGTATTTTGCGTACCGGCAATTTCCCTGACAAAAGCGATAGAGGCAGCGGAGGGAACGAATATCCGGATCGGCGCGGAGAATATGCATTTTGAGGAGAGCGGCGCGTATACCGGTGAGATCGCGCCCGGAATGTTGACGGATATCGGGGTGGAATATGTGATCATCGGACATTCCGAGAGGCGGGAATATTTCGCGGAAACCGACGAGACTGTCAACAAGAAAGTGAAAAAGGCGTTTGAACACGGCATTACGCCGATCATCTGCTGCGGCGAAAGCCTGACGCAGAGGGAACAGGGCGTCACGATCGACTTTATCCGCCAGCAGATCAAGATCGCGTTTCTTGATGTGACGGCGGATCAGGCAAAGCGCGCGGTGATCGCGTACGAGCCGATCTGGGCGATCGGGACCGGCAAAGTCGCGACGACCGGGCAGGCGCAGGAGGTATGCGCCGCGATCCGTGCCTGCATCGCGGAAATTTATGATGCGGAAACGGCGGACGCGATCCGGATCCAGTATGGCGGAAGCGTTTCCGCCGCGAGCGCGCCGGAGCTGTTCGCGCAGCCGGATATCGACGGCGGTCTTGTCGGGGGCGCCAGCCTGAAACCGGATTTCGGGAAAATCGTCAATTATAACAAATAGGAGGTTTTGTTGTGGGAAAAAGACCTACCGTTTTAATGATATTGGACGGATACGGCATCAATGAGAACCGCGAAGGCAACGCGGTCGCGCTTGCCGACACGCCGGTTATGGATCGGCTGATGGCGCAATATCCGTATGTGAAGGGAAATGCCAGCGGGCTCGCGGTCGGGCTTCCGGACGGTCAGATGGGAAATTCGGAGGTCGGGCATCTGAATATGGGCGCCGGACGGATCGTTTATCAGGAATTGACAAGGATCTCCAAGGAGATCGACGACGGCGATTTCTTCCGGAACGAAGCGCTGCTTCAGGCGGTTGAAAATGTGAAAAAACATCATTCCGACCTGCATCTGTTCGGACTCCTTTCCGACGGCGGAGTGCACAGCCACAATACGCATCTGTACGGGCTGCTGGAGCTTGCCAAGCGGAACGGGATCCGGAATGTCTATGTCCACTGCTTCCTTGACGGCAGAGATACGCCGCCGACGTCCGGCAAAAGCTATGTTGAACAGCTCGAGCGCAAAATGGACGAGATCGGTACCGGCAGGATCGCGACGCTCATGGGACGCTATTATGCCATGGACAGAGACAACCGCTGGGATCGTGTGGAACAGGCGTACAAGGCGATCGTGTACGGAGAGGGAATCTTTGCCGCCGACGCGGCGGAAGCGATGCAGGCGTCCTATGATGACGGGAAAACGGACGAATTTGTCCTTCCGACGGTTCTTACGGAGAACGGCGAACCGGTCGCTGCCGTAAAGGATCATGACTCGGTCATCTTCTTTAATTTCCGCCCGGATCGCGCGAGGGAGATCACGAGAGCGATCTGCGATCCTTCATTCACCGGATTTGACCGGGGACCCAAAGGGCGCGTTGACGTGACGTTTGTCTGCTTTACGGAGTATGACGAGACGATCCCGAATAAGACCGTTGCGTTCCGGAAAGTTCCGATCACGAATACATTCGGCGAATTTCTTGCCGCGCATGGGAAAACGCAGCTCAGGACCGCGGAAACAGAAAAATACGCGCATGTCACGTTCTTCTTTAATGGAGGGAACGAGGTGCCGAACGAGGGAGAGGACCGTATTCTTGTGAAATCTCCCGCCGTTGCGACTTATGATCTGCAGCCCGAGATGAGCGCGTATCAGGTAGCGTCCGGTCTGACCGACGCGATCCGCTCCGGAAAGTATGACGTCATTATCGTCAATTTCGCGAATCCGGACATGGTCGGGCATACCGGTGTCCTTCCGGCGGCGATCAAAGCGATCGAGGCAGTCGACGAGTGTGTCGGCAGGGTCGTGGACGCGCTGCTTGAAGCGGACGGGCAGATGTTTATCTGCGCGGATCATGGAAACGCGGAGCAGCTGGTCGACTACGCGACCGGAGAGCCGTTTACCGCGCATACAACCGGACCGGTTCCGTTTATCCTGGTCAATTACGACCCCGCTTATACGCTCCGGGAGGGCGGATGTCTGGCGGATATCGCCCCCACGCTGATCGAAATGATGGGGATGGAGCAGCCGGAGGAGATGACAGGGAAGTCTCTGTTAGTAAAAAAAGAACCGGAAAAATAACATAAAATAACGTCCATAAAACAGGCGCGGCGGTTATCTGCATGGCTTTTTGCCAGATAACCGCCGCGTTTTTGCGTTCCCGTCAGTTTAATAATTTTTTCAGTTCATTCATAAAGGTGTTGACGTCTTTAAATTCGCGGTATACGGAGGAAAACCGCACATAGGCGACTTCATCCAGATCTTTCAGGTGGTTCATAACGATTTCTCCGATATCCGTGCTGGATATTTCCCGCCGCTCCAGATGAAAAATGTCGCTCTCGATCGCGTCGATCGTCTCTTCGATCTTCTCGATCGGAACCGGACGCTTGTGGCAGGAACTCAGGATGCCGTCCTGGATCTTTTTGCGGTCGTAGGCTTCCCGGTTCTTGTCTTTTTTAATGACGATCAGGGGAATGGTTTCTATTTTTTCATATGTGGTAAACCGTTTCCCACAGTCGTCACATTCCCGCCTCCGGCGTATGGAACAGTTATCATTTGCCGGGCGCGAGTCGATCACACGGGTATTCTCTGCGTTGCAATACGGACATTTCATTGGTTTCTTCTACTCCTTTTCTTTTTTCTCTTTTTTTGGGGGCTCCGGCCGGACGTCGACCAGAATCACATCATGTCCAATACATTGAATGTTGCAAAAGGGAATGACGACGTCCGCTTCTTTACCGATACAGCCGCAGAATTTGGATGGGCCTGGAATGATAAGGTTGCAGATCTGACCGGTACATTCGTCAAAAGTCAGATCGGATACGAAGCCGAGGCGTTTACAATCCCTTGCGTTGATGACTTCCCGTTGTTTCAGATCCCGAAAACGCATGATTCTCACCTATACCATATATAGAACCATAGTATGCGAAAAAACGGAAAGTGATACAAAAAGCTCGAAAAGACCTCGCCAAGTGATCATATTATACCTTACCGCTAAGCTCGAAACGACCTCGCTAAGCTACCAGGTATATATTCTCACTAGGCTCGACAAAACCTCGCCAAGTGATCATATTATATCATTTTTCGGAAAAAGTACAAGACGGACGGCTGGATATCTCCGTTTTTTTCTTTTGCATTATATAATGATTGACAATTATGGAAAAATATGTATATTATAGAAGAGCAATGACGAACGGAGAGAGAATGGAGTCGTATGTTCAGTAAAGTATCGAGTGTGCTGGCGCAGGGCATTTGCGGATGTATGCTTCGCGTGGAGGCGAATGTCTGCGATGGACTGCCGAATTTTATCATGGTCGGATATTTATCCGGAGATCTGAAGGAAGCGAAAGCAAGGGTCCTGACCGCGATCCGGAACGCCGGCTATCCGGTGCCGCCGAAGCATATCACCGTTAATTTGTCGCCCGCGGATATCCGGAAGGAGGGATCCGCGTATGACCTGCCGATCGCGGTGAGCGTCCTCGCCGCGATGGGATATATCCACAATGAGAAGCAGGAAGAATATATCATGATAGGGGAGCTGAGCCTGGACGGCCATGTGAATCCGGTGCATGGGATCATGCCGATGGTATTGTGTGCCAGGGACGCCGGTTATACCAGATGCATCGTTCCTCTGGCGAACTGCAGGGAGGCGATGCTGACGGAGGAGATAGAAGTATTTGGGGCGGGGCATTTAAGCCAGGTTGTCGATTATCTCAATACCGGGGATCCTGCTGTATTTCCGCCCTTATCGGACGCGGGAGCGTACCGGGACGATCCGGAGCGGGAACCGGATTTTACGGATATATGTGGGCAGGAGGCGGTGAAACGCGCTGCCGAGGTCGCGGCTGCCGGGATGCACAATTTGCTGATGGCGGGACCGCCGGGATCCGGGAAATCAATGATCGCGCGGCATATTCCATCCATCCTGCCGCCGCTGACAAAGGAGGAAAGCCTTGAAATCACGAAAATATACAGCATCAGCGGAATGCTTGACAACGGACGGCCGCTGATCGATAAGCGCCCGTTCCGCGCGCCGCATCACACCGTTACGGGCGCGGGGCTTGTGGGCGGAGGGCGGATCCCGAAACCCGGCGAGATCAGCTTTGCCCATCATGGTGTCTGATTTCCCGATGGAACGCTTTGCTTTTGCTATTTAATACACATGGAAAGCCGAAAGGTGCCGTATTTACGGGCTTTTTCGGCTATTGTTTCACCCAAACGGGGTTATTTTCTACATATCGCTTGCTGTACTTTTGCTGACTGTGGGCGTTTGAATATGTGGATTTGACCGGAAATAGGGGTGGATATGTGCCAAATTGTTCATCCAGATGTAGAACCGTTTGGCGTAACTTGCAACTTGTTAGCGAAACGTCATAACCTTTTGGCGTTTATACCTTACAGCAGAATGGAGGACATATGAAAGATAAGAAAAATAGGACTTTGAAAGTTTACGGACAATCCGGTTATCACTATAAGGATACACCTACCATCATTTTAAAGGGGCAATGGCTCAGTGATATAGGATTTGAAATAGGAGATCAAGTATGCATAATACCGCAAGATGGGCAACTACTGATTCAAAATCTTACGAAAAACAGTAGCAACGGGGAAAACTACAAATAGAGTGATGCTTAACTTAAAGGACTTCCGAGATTAATCTCTAACTTCGGAAGTCCTTACTTTTATGTGGTTACTTTGGTGCAGTCAGGCAAATATAAATCGAGACAGAGCCTTGTGGTGTATAGAATTGGTATATTTGAAAGATGCTATTGCAAAATACTGTTTATTCATATTTAATCATATATATTTCACGCTTTTTATATGCTTTCAAATTTATTTATGCATAAGGCATTGATTTTCATGTTGGCTTCTGCTATACTCTAAGTTAGATTTTTATTGTGGGAGGAGTTGCTATGGAAACCTACACGGAAAAGTGGATTAACATAGAAGAACTGTCCGAATACCTCGGCGTCACCAAAGACACCATCCGAAATTGGATTAAGAAAACTGATATTCCTGCTCACAAAATTGGGCGTAAATGGAAGTTTAAAATTTCCGAAATCGATGCTTGGGTGAAAAGCGGAAAAAGCGCACTTTAACGCTGGGTAGAAAGGAACGAGTTAACATGGATGATATAACACTAATAAATGATGATTGCATTCGTGCAATGGAAGGGATTGAATCAGGAACCGTCAATCTCATCCTGACAGATCCCCCCTATAACCTCGGAAACTTTATGATAAACCGCGATACAAATTTAAAAAAAATGCGTGACAATTTTTTTGGAACTGCCGGATGGGATAACCTTGATTATACTGAATGGGTAAAATCAATGGACGCTTTTTTCGAACAGGCGGCGCGTGTGATGGCAAAAGGCGGTTCAATGATAGTTTTTATGGCGCTAATCAAAGTCGAAACTACCATTGCGCTTGCTCAAAAACACGGTTTTTACTATAAAACGACTGGGATATGGCACAAATCAAACCCTATGCCACGGAATATGAATCTGCATTTTGTGAACTCTACCGAAGCGTGGCTCTATTTCACATACAAAACCAGAACCGGTACGTTCAACAACAATGGCGCTGTCCTTCACGATTTCGTTGAAACAAGTGTTACACCTGCTGGTGAACGGCGTTTTGGAAAGCATCCAACGCAGAAACCGGAGTCATTGATGGCTCACTTTGTGGAAACTTTATCCAACAAAGATGATTTAATACTGGACCCTTTTATGGGCAGCGGTACGTCGGGGGTTGTAGCAAAACGCAGTGGGAGACGCTTTATAGGTATAGAACTGAGCAACGACTACTTTCTCTTGGCACAAAAGAGAATCCAGGAGGAATGATATGAAACCAACTGTTATTGATCTCTTTGCTGGAGTGGGCGGACTATCGCTCGGATTTGAAAAAGCTGGTTTTGATGTTGTGCTGGCTAATGAATACGACGAATCAATCGCTGAGGCATATAAGCTAAATCATCAATCAACACATATGATTGTGGGTGATATTACTAAACTGTCTCTGGAGGAAACATTCAGTCCCTACTGTGGAAAGATTGATGTGGTTATCGGGGGACCACCATGCCAAGGCTTTTCACAAAAAGGTCAAAGAAAGACCATACATGACGAACGCAATTTTCTTTTTAAATATTACGTTATGGTGGTTGATCTCGTCAGACCGAGATATTTCGTCATGGAAAATGTACCCAATCTTCTTACTGCGGAAGGTGGGTTCTTTAAGAAAGAAATCGTGGAACTGTTCAACAGCATGGGATATAGCCTAAATGCCGGGGTACTCAATGCCGCTGACTATGGTGTACCACAGAATCGGAAAAGAGCGGTTATTATAGGAAAACGTGATGGCTCTGCTCCTCAACTTCCAAAACCGAGTGATAAGAGGACGACAATCTGGGATGCGATTGAGGATTTGGCTTTTCTCGAATCTGGAGAAGGGGCAGAGTCTCAAGAATATCGTCTGCCACCCCAAAGCAGTTATGCACGCCAATTGCGGGGTGAATCAACGGTTTTGCACAATCACGTTGCTACCAGACACTCGGATATAGCATTAGAGCGTTTGCGGATGATTCCACCAAATAGTGGCAAAGAGATGCTGCCTAAAGAGCATTTAACAAAATCAATTTACAGCGGTACTTGGACCAGAATGGGCAAGGACGAAGTATCTGTAACGATTACAACACGATTTGATACTCCCTCGTCTGGAAAGTTTACGCACCCATATTTAGATCGTGCTATTACTGTTCGGGAAGCGGCACGGATTCAGTCGTTTCCTGATGACTTTGTTTTTACAGGAAACAAAGGATCGCAAATGCGGCAGGTCGGGAATGCCGTACCCCCGCTCCTCGCTCAAGCTATTGCTACAGTAATAATGAACGACATGGAAGGAGTTGTTATAAATGATTAGACCAAACCCTGCCCCAGTATATGATCCTATCGATTTAAAGTTGGGAATTAAGTCCTCGCTGCCTTCGGTGAAACCGACACTGGCACTTCTTTTCATTATGTGGGAACAGGCTGGCCAACCTTCTGAATTAGAATATTGCGATCAGAGTGGGAACGGCCTTGTCCTCAAAGCCAATATTGAAAGTGCAATTCTCGCGGAAGCACAGCGATTGGATGCAACTATCACAGCGGAGCAGCTCCATGCTGTTGTCTGCAATAATCTCATGCTCAAATCACAGCTCGAAGCCCTAATAGTTGCCTTTGAATTAGTGTGGAAAGTTGCAAAAATCCGTTTTGTCGGCAATCGCGGTAATGGTGCAGAAAGAACCGGAGGCACCCGCTTTCCCAAGAAGCTGTGGTTTACCTCTAATATGGATCTGCTTGACTCTGTTATGTGTTCCAATCGGGATGCCTACGAAAAAACTTTATTTTCATGGCTCGGTTTGGAAATGACTGCCGATCCACAGTCCGAGAAAGACCTCATACGCTTTTTGACCGTAATTTCGGAAGGCGCATTCTATAAGTTGGTTGACGGTGAAACAGATGTCATTTTCAACATGGAAAGCCTTTATGCGACCATACTTTCCCATGACGAACCTGTGGACATTTCAGGCGATGTGGAAGCAAAGGGGCCCCTTCGCATTTTGAAATCCGCTTTGTCCGAAAACCTATTTACGAATATTAGGACTCATAACAACAGTGTTTCAGCAGATGACGAGGAACGTATGCAAAACTACCAGTCCCGTGTCGCTGTTTTCCACCAGCTTAGTGTAGTACCGTCTACGGATACGACAGTACCTAACGAGCCGGAAACTGAGGAATACCATGAGTATACGAGGGAAGAACTACTTGCTATGGATAATAAACAGTTCATTTTCTCGTGTCTCGGTATTATGGCACACCACCGCTTGTTTAACGGCTATACGGTTCCTTTGTTGGTAAACCGTGAGCGATGCGCCGAGCTATTCCGTCATAACAATATTCATGGCATCATCTACCGCCGTCCGACTGCAGTCACAGATGAGGAGTTTCGCGAGGGGATGCAGGATGATGCTGGACGGGCGCGTTATTATTCCGACATCTATCGCATTGACGATGAGGAGTATTATGTTTCCTCACAGTGGCGGCCAGATCGTGAAGAAGCGCGCGGTCCCTTTGTCGATTGGATATTCGAACTTTTGCGAGAAATCAAGTTTGAAACTGGTTTAGTATCCAGCTTTGAACGGAACAGGATTACTTTCGGCGCACCCGGTACTGGCAAGAGCCACCGCCTGAACGAAGATAGGAAACTGCTACTCGAAAACACATCTGGCAGCTATGAAAGGGTAACATTCCACCCCGAATATACCTATTCGCAGTTTGTTGGCAGTTATAAGCCTGTCACGAATGAAAACGGTGAAATCCGCTACGATTTTGTTCCCGGCCCATTTATGCGTGTATTGGTGGCGGCGCTAAAGAGCGGACGCACTGATTCTCCCCAGCCACACCTTTTGCTGATTGAAGAAATCAACCGTGCAAAGGTGGCAGCGGTGTTTGGAGATGTATTCCAACTGCTGGATCGCGCCGACTCTGGAGCCAGTGAATACGAAATCCACGCCACAGAGGACATAAAGAAGTACCTCATATCACAATTGGGCAAGGCTACCGATATCATCCGCATCCCGGATAATATGTTCGTTTGGGCGACTATGAACAGTGCCGACCAAGGTGTGTTCCCTATGGACACCGCTTTCAAGAGACGCTGGAACTTTGAGTACATTGGTATAGACGAGAGCGATGCGGAGGTAGGCGGAATCGTTACGCTTGGACACGGTGACCATGCTATGGACATAGAATGGAATCAACTGCGCCGAGCCATAAATGATACCTTGGCCGTAGATTACAATGTGAATGAGGATAAACTTCTCGGCCCATACTTCCTCGGACAGCGCGTGTTCGCTTACGGTGAAGATAGGCGTATGCTTAATCCCGCAAAATTTATCGATGCCTTTAAGAGCAAGGTCATTATGTATCTGTATGAGGATGCAGCTAAACCCGTGAGAAAACGTTTATTTGAGGGCTGTGACAGTAGCCGCTACTCCTCGGTCTGCGAGGCTTTTGATGAGCGTGGAATCGAAATTTTCGGCACTGCTTTCCTCGAAAAGTATCGCTCTTTTGAGGAGTAATGCGCTATGGATGGATTCATTTCAAAGTATGTCCGGGAACAGAAACGATACACGAAAAATGAAATAAAGGCACTGTTTTCTTTCTCTGAACCAGAGACCGAGCAGTTCATCCAACGGCTGAAGGCATACGGTGTGATGAAGGCTGTCCGCAACACCCCCACGCAGATGGAACTGTCCGATTTATTGGAGGACGATGTAACCGTAACCGACGAATCTGCGGAAAATGGGGATTGTTTCTATGTCTTTACTTATGTAGGAGTCCTCACCCTCGGAAACCGAATAATCAAGTGCCACCCAAAATATATATCCACGGACGCGGAACCAGACGAGCAGATGAAGCAGGTTCTCAAGGTGCTGCAACGGTATGGCTCCAAAGAGCAGATCGTCAATATGTATAACGGCGATGGGCAAACAAGCAGCTTCAATCTCTTGGCAGTTATTCTGTATTTGATGGACGACTATCACCAGTACGGACCATACATTAACACCGAGGACATCGTTGAGGTCAACGGAGAGGGTCCCATTCTGTGGGAACAGACCATTGACAAGGGGTTCACTATCATCAGCGGGAATCGTCCATACTACGTCGACCTTTATACAAGCCGTACAGTCGATGACGAGCAGGACTTCTTCTATCGGTTACATCGAAGCGTCGTTACGGAGTGTTCCCGCCAGCTGCGCGACTCTGGTCTACTGTATCTTTTTGATATGGTTGAGAATGAACTAAGCGAGGAAATGGTTGAGGACTTTGGGGATATTGATCATATCCTCTATCGGCTTCAATCCGAACTGAATATACAGTTTAACACGCGAAAGCAGTTGGTTCTGAAGACACTTTATGCATATATCGCAAATAGAAGGGCTCTTGCCGAAAATCAGGGCATCAGTATGTATGGCACGACTACATTCCACACGGTTTGGGAGGACGTTTGCGCCGAGGTGTTTAGCAACAAGCTGAATCACCAACTTCGGCACTTACCGCTCCCCAACGGGTTGGCAGACGGTTTCCGTGCGACAGATCGACTTATCGACGTCATACAGAAGCCGAAGTGGATCGGGGTGACTGCAGACGGTACTTCGTTTATCAAATCCGCAGATGAGACTCTTATCCCCGATTTGATAAATCTATGCGAAATCGACGGTGTTTTCACCTTCATTATATTTGACGCCAAGTATTACTGTCTGCAGTTGGAGCAAGGAAAACCGCTCCGTGGACAGCCGGGTGTCGGGGACATCACAAAGCAGTATCTGTACCAGCTTGCGTACAAAGACTTTATAGAGCGCAACGGTATACACGCTGTGAAAAACTGCTTTTTAATGCCAACCGAGCAACAGGAAATACAAATCTGCGGGACGGCGTCGATGGAAATATTGGACAGGCTTGGGCTGCAACAAATCCAAATTCGGAAACTACCTGCTGAAAGAATGTACCAGTTATACCTTACGCGGCGAACGATGAACGTGTCAGATCTTGCTCTATAAAATGTTGCGGGAGAAACCTTTTAAAGGGTGTCTCCCGCATTTTCATTATATTTTGATTAGTTACTTGCAATTTCTACATCGATCTTTTCCCCGTCTGGCATTTCGACCGATACCGTGGATGCATCATCAAGCTGGAAGATCCAGACCACGTCCGCTGTCACGCCACTCTGAACACTCGCATCGCACTGGATATAACCTTCGGTCTTATCGCCAGTCGGCACCAGCGGTGAAAGCTCTGTGCCATTTTGATATGCCTTGACAGTAAGATTATCGGCAGGGATAGCGCT
>CANQDT010000004.1 GCA_947593735.1 uncultured Lachnospiraceae bacterium
TTTTTGCAGATTTCCCTTAAAATCAAGGTTTTTATTAAAATTTAGCAATAAAAAACAGGTAGTTTTTGACACTACCAAGAAAAATAAGGAGGTCTTGGATATGAGGAGAAAAAATCTATTGAAAAAAGCGGTAGCGCTTGTGTGCAGTGGAATCATGGCAGTCACATCCCTTGGTGGATGCAGCGGATTGGGATTAGGTTCCGGTTCATCAGCGGATGAGGACGCAATTAAAATCTGGGCAACCTATCCGCGACCGGAAGCCTCGTTAAAAGATTGGACGGAATCGCCGTTTCATGTGAATCTTGGAAAACAGGTCGGACATGAAATAACATGGGAATTTCCGATTTCCGGAACAGATGAACAGCAGGCATTTAATTTGATGATAGCGGGCAACGAACTGCCGGATATTATTATTTTCAACGTCCCGGATGTAGAATCTTATCTCGATCAGGGGATCATCCTTCCGTTGAATGAATACATGGAAGCGGGGAAATTGCCGAACTTGACAAAATTTTTAAAAGAAAATCCGCAATTCGATAAGGAAATTAAAACGGACGACGGACGATATTATGCATTTCCATGGGTAAGGGAGGATGACTGGCTATATGTATTCCGTGGCCCTGCAGTTCGTCAGGACTGGCTGGACGAATGTGGATTGGAAGCGCCGGTTACGGTGGAAGAATATGATCATGTCGCACGAGTATTTCATAAAAAGTATGGTGCAAAGGTTGCATTTGTTGACGACTGGATGGTGGAAGGCTTTGGCTCCGGATTTGATGCGACGCGCAATTATTACCTGGACGAAGATGAGATCAAGTATGGACCGGTTGAGGATAATTTCCGCGAGTACCTGACTTTTTTACATCAATGGTATGAGGACGGCATTTTAGATCCGGATATTCCGACGATTGATGCAGATACCTTGAAAAAGAAGGTATTAAATGGAGAATCCGGTCTAACCTATACATCCGGGAATACGATGACACAATGGCAGGATGAGCATGACAGACTCGGAGATGGAGCGCAGTGGATCGGAACTTCTTATCTCCGAAAAACAAAGGATACCGCTGTTAAATTTTCCCAGATGGATTCTTTGTTCTATGGCATGGGTGCGGTAATTACAAGCACATGCAAAGATGTGGATGCGGCGTTGGAAATTCTTGATTATGGTTATAGTGAGGAAGGAAGATTGTTCTGGAATTATGGTGTAGAAGGGGATAGCTATACCATGGTAGATGGCGAACCGGTTTTTACGGACAAAATGAGGGATCCGGACAGTGGACTCGCCACCGTAAAGGCGATTGAACAGTATTGCGGAACAAATGGATCCGGACCGACGGTTCAGGCGAAAGGGATGTACGTGCAGAAATGCAGAAAAGCGATAAGCAGCGCGATTGACACGTGGATTGATAATACGCAGATGCGCGAGCACAGATTGCCGAAATTGCAGCCTACGCAGGCAGAAACGGATCAGATAAATAATAAGGAAACAACCATCAGCGATTATGTGGACGAGATGTATTTCAAGTTTATTCAGGGACAGGAAGAACTCAATGATGAGACGTGGAAAACATTTGTCGATAAAATCTATGAGATTGGCCTGGATGATGTGCTGGATGTTAAAAATGCGCAGTTAGACCGGTATAGGAATCGTTAGTTTGCGGAAAACGAGTGGTTCAGAAAACATGGTCGGGAGATTGAAAATAAAAATGAAAGAAAACGATTTGCAGTGGGCTTTGGAACTATCGGAAAAAATCAAAGCCAAAGAGAAGATTGTGGTAGAGCGCAGCCAACATAAGTTTGTTCCGTATTGTGCAAAAGACGGGATATGGGAGGCTCGCGGCGCTTACGAATGGACCGCCGGATTCTGGGGCGGGATCATGTGGCAGCTATATTATTCTACCAAAGATATTATGTATAAAGAAATTGCGGAGAATCTGGAGAGAAAAATGGATGAAACAATCCTGAATTCGAGATTCATGAATCATGACAGCGGCTTCCGGTGGCTGCCGACGTCGTTCGCAAATTATCTTCTTACAGGGAGTGAGGCATCGTTTAATCGGTTCCATCTGGTTGCCGATAGTCTGTGCGGCAGATTTAACCCGGTCGGGAGGTTCATCCGTGCATGGGAAAATGATCTGGGACCGGAAGAGGATCGAAGCGGATGGGCCATTATAGATTGTATGATGAATTTGCCGCTCCTGTATCGTGCATATGAGGAGATGAAAGATCCAAGATATCTGCATATTGCCCGGATGCATGCGGATACGACTATGAAATATTTTGTTAGAGAAGACGGCTCCGTTTGCCATATTGTTGCGTTTGATCCGATGACAGGGGAATTTCAGTGCTCCTATGGCGGTCAGGGCTATGCGGAGGGTTCTTCCTGGACGCGGGGGCAAAGCTGGGCGTTATACGGGTTTGTTCTGAGTTATATGCATACGGGAGAAGACCGGTATTTGAAAACAGCAGAAAAGGTTGCGGATTATTTTATTTCCTGTATTCCGGCAGATGGCCTGATTCCGGTTGACTTTTGTCAGCCGGATGAATGTGAATGGGAGGATTCCACGGCGGCAGCGATTGCAGCCTGCGGTCTGTTGGAACTTCGGAAATATGTCGGCACGGAATCGGCGGAACGTTACTACGACAACGCGATATTTTTATTAAAGACGCTGGCGGATTGCCGCTGCAACTGGAAAAGCAGGCAGGATAATTTGCTGGAGAATTGTTCAGGAGCATATTGGGACAGGCAGCACAATATCCCACTGATGTATGCGGATTACTTTTTTATCGAGGCAATCTGGAAGTTGACCGGAGAAGATGTGTTTTTCTGGTAAAGAAGGGGTTCATGCAGTGCAGAAAGAAATTGGAAAAGGAGAAAGTTATGAAAAGAACATATGAATTTGTAAAGATCAGGAAAATGACGGCGGCGGTTATGTCCGCTGTGATGATTGTGGCGGGATTCGGCGCGACGACAGGAAAAGCGGCGGAGCCTGTTGTGGTAACAACTACATTTACTGCGGATCAGGGAATCCGAAATAACAGTATTCGGCCCGGCGCGGACGTAATGGTTGAATACCGGGACACGCCCGGCGATTTGTATGCGGGGATTTATAAAATAGGGGGACTTGATACGACCAAAAAGCTGGAAAGCATCCGCATCCGTTTTACAAATCAAATGAATGTTGAGGATACGTTGACGGCATATCCATTCGGGAACGATTGGGACGAGGGTTCGGGAATCGCGAATCTTACAGATCGAATTACAGAAGCCAGGACCGGGAATCCCATCGGCACAATGCAAATTGGACACGGAGGCGCGAAGCTATTTGCCTATTACGAGGCGGGTGTTGCGATTGACGCGGAAACGTTTGGCAAACATCAGGCGACTCTGGAATTGCAGCTTACCGAGGAGATGAAAGAAAATAACGAGGGTGTGGTCAGCTTTTACTTACATCCTGCAGGTACAGGGAAAAACGGGGTTCAGCTGTTTTCAAAAGAAGTCGGCGAGAATACATATGGCACCGGTACTATTGTCGGACCGGATGGAAAGGACGCGCCAAAGGTTACAAGATGGAGTGTGATTCAGGATGTGGTCAAAGCAGCAGGAAAGACGACCGATGATTTGAAACCGCTTGTTACCATAGTATATGGGGCGGAAAAAGAGGACGTTCCTCCGGTTGATCCGCTTCCGCAGTATAAGGCTGCCGCGATTGAAGAAATCAATGGAGTGGTTCAAACAGAGGATTATACCGATTTTGGGAAAAATGCTGTGGATAATATAATCAAAGACGCTGCCGCTCAGATCAACCGAGCGGACACGGATACGACAGATGAGGTAGATACCATTAAAACAGGCGCTCTCAGCAGGCTGCAGGATCTGAAGACGGCGGCACAGCTGGAAATGGAGGATAAAACGCAGGATGCGCAGCTGTCTTCGGTCAGTTCAGGGAATATGGGGAATGGAGCGACGATTGAACTGAACAGCAAGGGAAGAGATATGATCGGTTTGTTCCGGTTCCCGATCGATCCGGAGAAAAAGATAAAAAAAGCGACGCTTCATCTGGTAACAGAACGGACAAAAGGCGATTGCAATATTAAGTTGGCAAAATTCTCATCGGACTGGGACGAATATAATGTCGTACAGGCATCAAATTATGCTTCAGACGCGAAAAGCAGTTACAGCTATCTGAAGGAAGCAATCGACGCGGCGAGAGATGTGGATGCTGTTGAATATTACGTCAATCATGATGGAGAGAATAAAGCGATGTTCGATGTCGCCGGAACCACGACGCTGGAGAAATGGGTGAATGATATTGACGTTACCAGCCTGACAGAAGCCGGGCAATCGGAAGTAAATATCCTGGTGACAAGAAAGGAAGCCGATCAGGATCAACTCTGCTTTTTCAGCAGGGAATATGCGTCTTATGCAAATAAAGATCGGTATGCGCAGATGAAAGGGGTTGTGGAAGCAGCCGGAAAAACGGAAGATTACCTGGCGCCTGCCCTGATTGTCGAGTATGAGGGGGAGGAAGCGGATGGCGCGGCAGAAGCGAATCGCTGGAAAGAAACATATGCGGATATTTTAGCAAAAACTGCCGATACGGTTACTGTTGCGGATGAGACGACGGTGGATTCAGCGCTGACTGCGTATGAGAGTCTGTCCGACGCGGCAAAAGCGATCGTGGCGTCAGAAAAAGCGTTATTGGACGCAATGAAAATGAAGATCGAAGAACTGAAACAGCAGGAAACAGAACCATATCAATTGGGCGATGTGAACAACAACGGAAAAATTGACGTTGGAGATGCGGTATTGGCGCTTCAGCTGAGCATGGCGGTTGATAACGATTTCACAACACAGCCGGTATTAGCTGCGGATGTTGATAAAGACAGATCTGTTACAACAAGTGATGTTTTAAAAATTTTGAAAAAGGCAAACGGAAAATCTGTTTCCGAGTTGGAGTAAAGAAGGACGCCGCAGGAATGCAGCGGCTTTGGCAGAGAGAAAGGCGGAAATAAGTATGAGAAAAAAACGGGGCATGGCAATTGTACTGGCAGGGATATTGGCAGCCGGATGCATGATGCATATACCTGTTGTGGCTGCCGGGAAAAAGTATGTCACAAAAATTAAGATCACAAATCGCTCCGAAGTAAAAGAGGAGATGAAAATAGGGGATACCATCCGTTTAAAAACAAAGCTAACGCCTTCCGAACACAAAGACAAAATAAAATACATAAGTTCGGATGAAAAAGTCGCTGTAGTTTCAGGAAAGGGCACTGTCCGCGCTGTGGGGGCGGGAAAAGCGTTAATTACAGTCAGGAGCGTGAAAGGAAAGTGCAGAACGCAGATTAAAGTGACGGTAAAAGAGGAACCGGCAGCTGCGGTACAGATGGGAGAAAAAACGATCAGGGTGACCTGTGGAGTCGATATGCTTGATCAGCAGATTACCGTAAAGAAGAATGGGGAAGTATGTTTGTTTGAGAAAGCGTTGTCTGAAGATGGGAAAACAGCAGTTCTCACGTTGGATAACCGGATTACAGAGGGCAGCTATATGGTGACGGTGGGAGAAGAGCACGTGTCGTTTCAGGGGGAAATGGCAAGGGAAACATCTCTGGAAATATTGGGAGAATTCCTTGCGATGAATGATTATGCCGGAAATGCGACGAAAGCAACGATCGGATATTGTGTTCGGAATCAATTTGGAGAAGACATCACAAAGAAAGTCAGCGTTACCGCAATATGTTCTGTTGGAAACGCAAGCGCGAACAGCCAGACAGGCGTAATCACTGTAACCGGCGACGCGTTCCGGTATCTGCAGAAAGAAAGCAAAGCGACTATCATGCTGTCCTGTATGGTAGGGACGGAAATGCTTACCACTCAAAAAGAAGTGACGCTGAGTGACAGACCGACGATAAAAAAAGCGGAAATAACGCTATATTCTCCCGAAATGCTGACATTGACGGATGATTTTGACGGAGACGACGAGTTTTATCTGTTGTTTGATCTGGAAGATCAGTATGGGAATCGATATACGGAAGTTAATCGGGACAATAGCCATATATTTGAAACCCTGAATATCAATTTTGTCGGAGGAGTGACCGGCTTGATATTGGAGGGACAAATGACCGATGCGGCGGGCATAACGCCAGCCCGTGATCTGCTGAAAGAAAGCATCACAGTTGACGGGATTACCCGTCCGGCGGCGAGACTGGCTCTGGCAGCGGACGCAGATTACGCCAGCTATGGAACGGCGAGTCTGAACGTGTATTCTTTTGGCGGAGGAAATGTTACGGTTCCGGTTCCTGTGGCATACGGAACAACGATCGATGTATTCCGAGTGTTGGGAAGCGATATGGTTGTTCAGGGGGAAGATGTATTATTTGAGTATGAAGCGTATGACGCATATGGAGAGCCGGTGACAAAACTTTCCGCATTCCGTGCGCTTGCAGGAGCAAATGAAGCGTTTAATAAAGAATTTCGGTTTGTCAAAGAAAGAGGCGAGGTGAAATTATATCACAAAGAAACGTCGACCGAGGATCCCGGGTTCAGGCATATGAGCGTTATTACACCGAATACAAAAGGAGTGAGTAATTTTCAATATACGGTAATGGCGGCGGCAAGGCCGACGCTCATTGCCGGATTGAAAGATATTGAAACCGGCATCATTGGGACAAACAGCATTGAATTCAGGGTTAAGAATTTTATTATTGAAGACCAATATGGACGCGTAATGAGCGACGATGATGTTTATCTGCATGATGGGACGTATACGATTGTTGCGGTTCCGGAAAATGAGGAGGATTTTGATATACAGAAAACAAGCTTAATTGAGCTGAATAACAGCGGGTATACGGTCGTCAAATTTAAATTTCAGGATGCGAGCCGGGTGATGAATTTCCGGATTGCCGGATTTGCCGGGCAGGAGATTACGGATATCCTGCAATACGACAGGGCGAAAGTGGAAAATATTCCATACGATAAGATTCATCGGAATCTGACGCAATACAGCGAGCTGTCGGCGAAACTTACATCCGCTGAAATAAGGAATTTAAGACAGTTTGAAGTGAGGAATATTGAAAAAATCTACTATGGAGCCCGGGTTAACAGCGGATATGCAGAGGAATTAGAAGTTTACGGTATGGCGGGAAATGCAAAAATCAAATTATCTCCGCAGGATTATACAGTTGTTATACAGGACAGCCACGAAGTAGAAGAAAATAATGCACGAGGAGTCGATGGATTGAAATATGACGCGGGATATCAGCAATTATATTCGACTTTCGCGGAAGAAGATTTTGAGACACCGGACGGTGAATGGACGGGAGAACTGACAAGAAATGCAGACGTGATCCTGAACGCAACCGGGGAAGTTGTATCCAGCCAGAAAATCAGGATTTGCAAAGAGGCACCCAGAGTGGCGACAGCAAGCCTTAAGACGAAACAGGGAAGGCTGATCCGTGATATTCAGCTGACGCCTGCGCAATTGGAAAATTTTTCGAAGCCGGGAGGTTATCTGGAGGAGCTGGTACAATATGTCCGCTTTACCGATCAGTATGGGGCCTCGGACGCATTGACCAATGCAGGGAAACCGTCTGAAATTACAGAACTCAATATGACGTTCCGAATGACAGATGCACAGACAAGGACAGGAATGATAAGCGGGAATGGGACGGCAACTCCCAGTTTTATAAATTTTAAAGCGGGGGATGAAATAGAACTGGAGATGCGGTTTTCCGGCGGCGCCGTACTGGCGACGACAATCAGCGTCATATAGGGGAAGGAGGGAAATAAGCAAATGAGATTTTTTACAAAATCATGCATCAGTATTTTTTTGACCATGTCAATGCTCCTTTCTTCGAGTATGGCGGCCGTTGCGGAAACGGAGGGAGAAACGGCAGGAACGGCGACTTCCGCAGTTGTGGAAATTTCGGCGGATATTGAGGATAAAGAGGAGATGGAAACTCAGATTTTACCTGTGGCTTCTGGAAGTCAGGATTATATGTTGGTTATGCAGGAACTTCGGAAACTGGTTGATGAATATGACGGGAAAATAATATATAAGGATTTCTCACTTCCGTTGGAAAAGGAAAACGGAGTAGTGTTTTCTTATGAGATCGCGGATGAAGAGTCGAGGAACTATATATCGCTTCAGGACGGAACGGTTCACATCACTCATCCGGCTGCCGGTATGGGTGTGAAGACAGCTGTGTTGTCTGTTACTGTACAGAGAGGAGATGTGAGCATACCCTATGAAATCAGTATAAAGATAGCAGACGAAGCGTTTGTCAATCCCTTTGGCGAAGAAAGCCTGAAAAAGGTAATTGCATTATGTGAACAGACGATCGGAGAGCAAAAAGCAGCGGACAATATAGGAACAAAAAAAGCAGGGCAATTATCGCCCGACAAACTGGAGGCGCTGGAAATTGCACTGAAAGAGGCAAAAGCCTGTACGGATGTGCCGGAGATGCCGCAGCATACAAAGGCACTGATTGACGCGGGCGTAGCGTTTATGGGGTCCGGCGTTATCGACAATACGGTATTGTATAAATCGAAAAATCCTTATCTGGATGAAGGGGATACCATTGTATATTCTGTCCACAGGGCAAAACTGGAGCGGCTGCTCTGGAAAGCGAAAGCGTTATTGCTTGTTGATGAAGGGTTCTACGCAAAGAGTACAAAGGAAGCGCTGCGGGCGGAGATGAAGCGCGCCGAACTGGCGCTTGCCAGAGATAAAGAGGGGAGGAGTATGTTTAAACTCCCTTATGTGAAAACAAGAATGTTTGTAAAAGCACCAAGCGATTATATGATCCAGTTCGTCATACGTCATAAAACAAGGATTTATCTGTATAATGGCTTCAGTTTGGGGGACGGTTTTGAACCGGTTCTTGACTGGTATGAACGGGATGGAATTATGTATCCCGCGGAAAAAGACGGAGACATCGATCTTGAATTACTGCGAGAGCATGTGACAAAATTAGTAGACAACCAGAGGGAACTGTTTACGGATGCCGATACTTATGAGGAGGACAAAAGAACAGCGAAGGTCGGGGCTTTTCGCAAGAAAGAATACGACGGGGTCCTGGCTGCAATGGAAGAAGTAGAATCTGAAATAAAAGGCGACGATGTTTATGGTCTTGCGCTTGCCGCGGTCCGATTTTTGGATGCAGCATATGACTGCCGTATGACGATTGCACTGTTGTCGGATATTGATGTGGATGAAAACGGAAAGCCAAGAGGGAACTTATTCTTCACCGGGGACGAGGTAGAGGATTTAAGAAAAAGGATTAAAACCAATGATTTTCTTAAACAGGGATATGAACAGATTAAAGATGGATTAAAAGGCTTTAGGGCGGATGCGATAGAAGATTACTGGGAAAGATGGAAAGCCAATGATCAATCATTGTGGGATGAGAATCCGGCTTTTGTTGAGATATCCCAGAGTACTGGCGGAAAATTCAAGTCGGGCAGACATGTGAAGGGGACAGACGGAAAAGAACTGCCTGCCAATATGCCGTCCGGGCACACCTACACGGGAAAAGCATATATTACCCTTGAACTGGCGAAGGAGGACAATGATACGACCGGATATGGAAACGCAGCCGGTTCCGGATGCGGGGAAGTATGGCTTGATCAAATGGCAATTTCTTCGGATGAGGGGAATCTTGTTTATATTCCAAATTCTGATTTTGAACTTCAGGCAGTAGAAGGTGGGAAGCCGCTGAACTGGAAATTACATACAACTGGAAAGGGAGAAGGAAGATGGGAGAGCAATCGCGCAAACGTATCGTCCGGAAATCGATCCCTCTATTTTCATAATCCGGATGGAAACAGTACGGTGACATGGACGTCGGATGCGTTCGACCTGCCGATTTCCAGTTCGACAGACGGATTCGACATTTCATACAGAGTAAAGCAATATGGCATTTTTGAGTCGAAAGGGATTCAGGTGAAGTTCCATTTTATCACCAGGACGTCCGGCGGTCAGGGAGAAGTCGTATCCGCACCGATATATTTCAACGCGAAAGCAAGTCCCTATGTGCAGGCGGCAATCACAAAAGAATCTGCTGCTTCCATGTTTTTGTTGACTATGCAGCGGGCAGGGCTTATGGCAATGCTGGCGGAGACGGAAGCGGAGCGGATAGAATATGCAAGGATCGCAAAAGCCAGTATGTTTTTGGAATTGCATCAGATGAATCAGGGAATTGAGAACTGGCTGAAGACGGATGATCGGCCGGATGGAATCGATGCATTTGGTGCGGTTCAGACTGGACGGTCAACCGGACCGATAGGAACCATTTATTCTATTATCAAAGATATGACGCTGGAAGATGGAACGCCGCTTTTTTCGGAGCAGGAGAAAAAAGAGCTGACCGAAAATATGGAATATAATATACGAAATCTGAATGACCTCAGAGATTGCTATCATTTGTCAAAAGAAGAATTGACAGCAGGTGGAGGCGGCGGCAACTGGAGTACGGATATGAATATGGGCGCTGCGCTGGCAAGCATGGCGTTTCATGACACATTGGAGAATGCGAAAACCCGTATGTATAACGGTATTCGATTCGATGAGGCAATGCTGGAATATGATATAGGGGAAGACGGCTCATTTCCGGAATCGGTACGATATCACAATGCGGCGATCAGTAAACTGGCGGTGCTGGCAAAGGGAGTTCTCGTATCGACGGGAATCACAGACTGGTTTTCGAATGAGAAGATAGGATTCCAAAAGTCGTTTGATTATCTGACTTGGATTCAGACGCCTCGATTTTCCAATGGAAATGCGGCGACGCCAACGTTTGGGGATCACCGCCTTGAGGGAGACGGGAGCGATCTGTATATGTGCGGGATGTATTATGATCAGGTGGCGGAAGCGTTTCCGGATATTGCATTGCGCATGTATGGAACCTGGATCAATTCCGGATATGGGGTTCCATATCTCAATGAAGCGAATAACCTGATACAATTATTTTTTGGGTATTCCAAGGATATTAACGAAGTGGGCGATTATAAGGAGGCAATGAAAGAAATCGGCTCCACCGATTATGCCAAATATTGGGGAATGTATATATTCAGAAATAATTTTATGGTAAAAGGAGAGGAAACGTATCTCAATATGATCGTAAACAGAAAAACGATCAGCCATGGACATGAAGATCAGATGTCGTTTCTTCTGTATGCGGATAATATTCCGCTGGTCATTGATCCGGGTATCGCGGGTTACTGGGATGGGGCAAGAGACAACTATAAGGCAAGTACCAGCCATTCGCTGGTGTCGGTTGCCCAGAACGCAGCAGGATCCGCCTGGTATTCATCCGGGACAACATCAAAGATCAGAGACTATTATACATCGGACAGCTTCGATATGGTCCGTGCGGTTAATACCAATCATGGGGAATTATATCGGGATATCGCTTTTGTAAAAAATGGATTTGAAGCATTTGTCATATGGGATCAGGTAAGCGGCGCACAATATGGAACCATGATGAACCTTCCGTTGCTTACCAGCAAAGATCATGCGATTACAAGAAATGGGAATAAGATTACAGCGGATATGTTCGGGGGCATTGATCTGGAGATTACCTGCCTGGAAGGAAATTATGAAAGCATGGAGGTTGTTACGTTAAAGGCAGACGGGGAATATCCGTTAAGAGATATAGAAGAAAAAACACCGCTGGTTGATCATCTCCGAATCAAAAATAAAGGAGATGACGGATATTTGACGGTTTTATTTCCGAAAACAAAGGCAAGAGGCAGCCTGACCGCAGAAAAAACCGGGGAGGGTATTTACAAGTTAACGCACAGTTCAGGAAATAGCGTATACATTGTTGTAAATGAAGGAACCGCTCCAAAGACGGTCGTTTTGCCGGAAAATAATCTGATTGATATGGAAAGTCTGAATGAAGCCGCTCCTGTGGTATATCGAAACGGGATTGTTCAGCTTGCCGGAAGGCAGATGAAAGTGTTAACTTCCAAAGTTACGACAACTCAAAAAGTAAAAGAGGAAATCGGGGATTCGTCCAAAGAAACACTTGCTCCGTCACAATGGGGCGGGACAACCGGCAGCGCGACGTCTGGCGTTATGGGCGGAGCGGCAGGAGGCGATAAGGACCAGGAAATGAACGATCCCGGAAACGATGAATCATTATTGAGCGATGCTGATTCTGCGGTAGAAATATACCGAAGTCTGGCAGCAGGACAAAGGGCGGAGATCAAATACCGACCGGAACAGGATATTGACGTTTCGTTCCAGTCAGGCAATCAGAGAATTGCTGCGGTTTCTTCCAATGGAATGATAAAAGCCAGAAAAAGCGGAAAAACGGTAATTTCAGTTCTTGTTACTAAAGATGGAGTGACAGAGAAAGTCTCGATCAATCTTACAGTAAAAACGAAGAAGAAAGTACCAAAGAAAATACGCAGATTAGGGACAGTTCGGGCAACGGAAGGCGGAACGCCGGTAATCGTAATGGAAAAAGCGTTGGAAGTGTCCGGAAAATCAAAAATCCATGTAGTCAGAAAAGAGGACGTTACATTGAGGTATCAATCTTCCGATACGAAAATAGCCGTTGTAAATGACCAGGGAATTATTACTGGAAAAAAAGCCGGAACGGCAAATATCATTGCGGCTGTAAAACGAAACGACGTGATTTCAAAGTATCTGGTAAAAGTAACTGTAAAATAACAGGAGTGTCACAACTCATATGAAAAAGGAAAAATGTCTTATTTAGAATATGTAAATATAAAACAGGGAACAGAATCGTTGCCAAGATTTTCTCACGGAAATACGCTGCCCTTAATACAGATGCCGTTTGGAATGAACGCGTATGCGCCTCAGACATCCGGAGATCGGGCTAGCGGCGAAGAGGGAAACTGGTTTTATCATCCGAAAGACCGGTCATTGGAGGGGATTCGGCTTACTCATCAGCCGAGTCCCTGGATCGGCGATTATACTCCGCTTGTGATGATGCCCCAGAGGGAGGAACCAATCGGAAAGCCTATGCGTCGCTGGTCGGGGTACAAACCACAGGACACAGAATTAAGACCACATTACTTAAAGACGGAGTTTTTGAGGTATGAGGCGATCTTCGAGCTGGCTCCGACAACGCGGGGCGGCATTGCAAGAGTGTCCTATCATGGGCTAAACGATCGGTCGTTCGCAATCTTTTGCGACAGAGGAAAAGCCTGGTTTCAGGCGGATTATGAGAGAAATGCAATCGTTGGCTTTACCCAGTTCAGCTACAGCGGATGTCAGACCGATGGATTTGGAATGTATTTTGTCTATCAATTTGATTGTTTGCTTGATAAAGACAGGACCTATATCTTTCATACGGATGGAAGTGCGGAACCGGGTTCCTATGTGAACGAAGATACTTGCGGGATCAGCGTAGGGGTTACGGGCTGCAGAGTGACCGTTCGGTTTGCGACTTCTTTTATCAGTGTGGAACAGGCATGGATAACGCTGAAGCGGGAAGTGACCGGCAGGGGATTTGATCAGATCAAGGACATTGCCGGGCAGACATGGGAAACATATCTTTCCAGAATTGAGATAGAAAGCGATGATGAAAATCAATTAAGGCTGTTCTACAGCTGTATGTACCGGGTATTTCTTTTCCCTACAAAATTTTATGAAACAGACGGACAGGGGAATAAAATCCATTACTGCGCAGATACCGGTAAAGTCAGACCGGGCGTGAAATATTTAAACAATGGATTTTGGGATACCTATCGGACGATCTATCCGCTGTATTCGCTTATCGCAGAAGATGAATTTGCCGAGATGCTGGAAGGCTATGTGAATACGTATAAAGATTGTGGATGGCTGCCAAAATGGCCGTCGCCCAATGAAGTGGGAATGATGCCGGGGACGCTGATTGACGCCGTTATCGCTGAAGCAGCGACAAAGGGGATCGGTTCACGGAAACTGATTCAGGATGCCCTTGAAGGGGTTTTGAAGCATGCGACTGAAGAATCCACGGATAGCAAATATGGTCGGCATGGCGTAAGGGCATATAATCAATATGGATATCTGCCATCTGATATGTACTGTGAGAGCGTGAGCAATACACTGGATTATATATATGGCGATTTCTGTATTGCCCAGATCGCGAAGTCCGTTGGAGATATGGACTTATATTACAAGCACATGGAAACCAGTAAGAATTATGTAAAATTATTTGATAAAGAAACCGGTTTTATGAGAGGACGGGATCGGGAAGGAAATATGTCAGATGATTTTGATGAATTCCGATGGGGCGGCGATTATTGCGAAGGCGGACCATGGCAGAGTTCCTTTGCCGTATATCATGATATAGAAGGGCTGGCAGCTCTGCACGGCGGGAAAGACCAGCTTATGGAAAAAATTGATCGGTTGTTTGCAACGAAACCAAATTACCGGGTTGGAACATATGCACGGGAAATTCATGAAATGACGGAAATGGCAGCAGCGGATTTCGGACAATGTGCGATTTCGAACCAACCGAGTTTTCATATCCCATATATCTATGCAGCGTTGGGGAATAAAGAAAAAACGCAATACTGGGTGGAACGGCTTCTGAAACATGGATTTTCTGCTCGGGACGATGGATTTCCCGGAGACGAGGATAATGGAACGATGGCAGCATGGGTTGTGTTCAGTATGCTTGGAATCTATCCATTCTGTCCGGGGAAACCGGAATATCTGAGAATTAATCCGATGGTGGACAGGGCAATAATTCATACAAAATACAATGATTATGTCATTACGCCTGAAGAAAATGACGAGCGGATAATCCGGCATGAAGATATCGTAAAACGAAATTACGATTATGATATGAAGGAGAAAAAGCATGGAGGAAAGGCGAGTGTTTTTCAGAAAAACCGGGAAAAAAATATTAGCTGGAATACTGTCGGTGACGATGATGGGGACAGGCGCTGGGATGATTTCAGTAAACGCGGCGCCAGCTGACGCTTCGTATAAAGCGGACGCCATTGAGTCGCTGACCTACAAGAAAGGCGACTATGATGGGCTGGGATTAAATAAGCTGAATACGATCGTAAGAATTGCCGCGGCAAAAATCAATGCGGAGGCGACAAATACAACGGAACAGGTGGATGCTTACCGGGATCAGGCGCTGGCGGACATAGACGCGGTACTGACGAAAAAAGAAGTGGAAGACAGAAACAGCATAGCACAGGATGCCTGGCTGGGAAATCATGCGGTTGCGCGAAATGAAGGACTGGCGGCGACATTTGAACTTTTCCATGTGAAAGAGCCAAACGGGGGCGTTACAGATGGCGTTGCAGTCATGAAATTTCCGCTGGATCCTGCGAAGAACGTACAGAATGCAGTCCTGCGACTGGTAGCAGTACGGACAAATGATGCGGATCGGCGTGTAAAAGTTACAAATTTCGACGGTACCTGGGACGAGCAGAATATTTCAAATGGAGCAAGAGATGAAAATAATGCGATAATACAGGAAGTGAAGAGCAGCTACGCGTTCTTTGAAGACCAGATCACTCAGTCAAGAAACAGCGCCCCATACGCGGAGGGGCATGTGCAGGGAATGCAGGGACAATATATTTATGATGCGGCAGCAGACAGCACCTCCATCGCTGACTGGACGACGGAAATAGACGTAACTGATTTAATCAGGGCGGGAGATGCGACTGCAAATTTTTTGCTTACAAAACCGAATGATGTCAGTTCTGTTTCCAGTAATACGGTGTTTTTTACAAATAATCACGCCGGCTTTGGCAGTAATGCCAATAAAGAGAGTCAGTATCAGAAAGCAGTCGGCAAAGCGACTGCGGCAGGATACGACGCGTCATATCTGGCGCCGGCTTTGATTGTCGAGTATGAAGATCCGGATGATACAAGAACGGTTCTGGAAAGAATCAATGATGCAGAGGACATAGAAACACTGAAAAAAATAGTGGAGTCCGGCAGATATGCGGAAGAATTGGGTATTGACCTGACGGCATACAGAGCATTAAAAGACCGGCTTGCAGTCATAACGGAATTATTTTCGCATGGAGATTTTGCAGATACAGAAGAATTTCGGGCTGCTTTTATCGCGGCAGTAGCGGCGCAGGCAGCGGCAGAGCAGGGAGCGATTGACGCATTTGCGCAATATAAGAAAGATGCGATCGCGGACATAACCTCCTATAGTGAGGATGATTATGACGGGTTAGCGCAAAATACACTCAATACGATCGTAAAAACAGCAATATCAAAGATCAACGCATCCTCGACAGATACCAGGGAAGCGGTTGATACATATAAAAACGAAGCGATTACATCTATTGACGCGGTATTGACAAAATCAGAAGTACAGGCAAGAAATAGTATCCCTCAGGATGCGTGGATTGGGAGCAGTTCATATCAGTTTAACGATGGATTTGCCGCAACTCTCGAATTTCGCAGAAGCGGCAGCACAGATTTTGCCGGTCTTATGAAATTTCCGTTGGATCCGACAAGAAATGTAGAAAAAGCAACCTTGCGGGTGGTGGCGGAACGAACCAAAGATGCCGCAAGAAATATAAAAATCTCCAGATTTGATGCGGAATGGGATGAAGCTAATATTGCGAACGGATCGGATACGGTAAGCGGAGTAAGGAGCAGCTATGCTTATCTGAAAGACGCCATCGACGCGTCAAGAAACGGAAATAACTACGTGGAAGCCGTGCTGAACGGGCCGGTTCTCGCGGCAATTTTCGATGCTCCGGCAAACGGCACAACGATCGATCAGTGGACGACAGAGATTGATGTAACGAATTTGATTGAAGAAGGGGATAAAGTACTCAATGTCCTTATTACAAAATCAAATGAAAGTACGGATCAAACGGTCATTTTTTCAAACGATCATGCCAAATATGCCAATTTGGAAAGGTATCAGACGGCTCTGAGTAAGGTGAAAGAAGCCGGATATGACGCGTCATATCTGGCTCCCGCCCTGACTGTGGAGTATGAGCCGGAGTATAAAATAGCTGCAATCGAAGAACTCTCCTCTTACAACAAAGAGGATTATGACGCATTAGGATTAAATACCATCGAGGCGATCGTAAAAGAAGCGAAGGCAAATATCCGATTAAGGTCAACGAATACGGAAAAGAAAGTGAATTTATTTAAAGAAGCCGCACTCAGAGCGATGGACGAGGTGTTGACAAAAGCGGAAATTGAAGCGCAGGGGAACGTACAGCAAGACGCGCAGCTTTCAGGCAAGATACAGTATAACACAGGGTTTGACGCGACACTGGATATTCGATCCAGCGGCGAAAAAGACGGAGATTTTGCAGCCGTGATCAAAGTTCCTCTGAATCCTTCCAGGAAAGTAAAAAAAGCAACTCTGCATCTTGTGGCTGAGAGGACCATGGATAGAGAAAAAGGGATCCGGATTTCCGATTTTGGCGGCATATGGGATGAAGCAAACATTGCGCCCGGAAGTGAAAGCCTGAAGGATGTCAGGAGCAGTTATGAGTTTTTTGAAGAAGAAATCCATACGGCAAAAGCAGGTGCAGCTTATGTAGAAGCCGTACTGAACAGCCCGGCTGTCGGCTCTGTGACAGAATCCGATGATACATCCATTGAGGACTGGACGACAGAGATTGATGTAACAGAGCTGATTGCGGCAGGGGATGATACGGCAAACTTTATTCTTACAAAAACAAACGAAAGTAGAGCCCCGACATGTATATTCAGTAAGGATTACGCGAATTATACAGATCAGAAAAGATATCAGACCATCGTGGAGAAAGTAAAGGCTTCCGGGCATGACATCTCTTATTTGGCGCCGGCATTAACGGTTGAGTATGAAGACTATGATTCTGTGATCCGGGGATCTTCCGACTCTGCGGCTCAGGGCGCGACGGCGATGATTGATTTTACTGTGGCGGATAATACTATGACAGGAATCCGGGGAACCGATCTCGAAATTACTTACGATGATGCGGCGTTTACGGTAACGGAAGCGGACGTAACCATGGGAACCCTGTTAAAAGAAGCGATCGTGGATGTGAATGTCGGGGAAATCGGCAGAATCGGAATAGTCAGCGCGTCCGCTGACGACAGCGTTATTGGGGATGGAACGTTGGTTTCCGCAGTATTTGGCGTTAAACAGGATGCTCGGCCAGGGAGTTATCCGATCGGGCTGAAAGTTAAAAATTTATATGGCAACGACGGACAGGAAATGAGAAAAGGCATCCGGATATTTGATGGGATGATTACCGTAAAAGACCCGTTGGAAGCGGAGAAGAAGGCGGCAAAAGCAGACATTGACGCAATCAGGGCAAAATATAACGACATGGAATATGATCATGCGGGGAAAATGGCATTGAATAATGCCGTATCGGACGCGAAAGCGGTAATTGATGGAGCTGTCAGCATACAGGAGATCAAAGCTGCGGTACAGGCCGGGAAGGAAGCGCTGAGTTCCGTTAAAACGATTGCAGAAAAAACCGCGGATGAAATTAACCGCTGGAAAATCTCCCATGCTCTGGTTTTTGCAAAGACGGATGAAACAATAACTGTTGCGGACGAGGAGGAAGTTAATGCGGCGTTAAGTGAGTACGAGAGATTATCGGATGCGGCGAAAGTGGCGGCGGTAAAAGAAAAAACATTCCTGGACGGGCTGGCGGCGAAGATTCAGGAATTGAAACAAATAGAAAATGAGGCGAGGGAAGAAGCCGGTCATTGGAAAGAGACCTATGCGTCCATTCTGGAAAAGACGGTGAAGAGCGTGACCACAGCAGATGAGGAAGCGGTCAATGCGGCGTTAAATGCATATGAAGGGTTGTCCGGCGCTGCAAAAGAAGCGGTTACAGCGGAAAAAGCGTTATTGGATGCATTGGCAGCAAAAATCACGGAATTAAAGAGCAATGCGTCGTCCGGACACGGCGGTGGCGGAGGAGGTATTTTTGGCTCCGTGATCCCGTCCGATGATAAGAATGGCTCATCTTCCGCAGACGAACCGGAAGCGGATAGCTGTGTAAAGGTATATCGCAGCCTGGCAACCGGACAGAAAGCGGCCATAATGCTTCCATCATCAGAAGAACTGAGCGTTGCACTGGTTTCCGAAAAGCCGGATGTATTGTCGGTGGGAAGCGATGGAAAGATTCAGGCGCTTAAAGCCGGAAAATCAAATCTGACTGTTTATGTGACAAAAAAGAATATTACAACAAAAATGGTCATTTGCGTCACTGTTAAGGATAAGAAGAACATTCCCGGAAATCGCATATTAGGGGATGTAACCAGCACAGGAGCGGGGACTCCGGTGACAAGCGTTACAAAGACAATAAAGGGAAATAAAACTACCAGCTTCAGAGTAACAGATGCCGACGGAGCGGAGGTGTCCTATCATTCCAATAACCGGAGAATTGCGAAGGTGACGGAAGACGGCAGGATTACCGGCTGTAAAAAGGGAAGTACAACGGTTGTCGCTGCGATTGTAAAGAATGGGGTAGCAATGAAATATCGGGTAAAAGTGACTGTACGGAAGTAAAGGGCGGATATGATGAAGAAAATGGCTGATACACAGAAAAAAACATTTGGAAAAAGAGTTGCGGCAGATTTCCGAAAACATAAATGGAAATATCTCATTGTACTGCCGGTTCTCATCTATTTTTTGCTTTTTTGCTATAAGCCGATGTATGGCATTATTATCGCTTTTAAAGATTATCGCCCTGCGCTGGGAATCAGCGCCAGCCCGTGGGCAGGACTGAAGCATTTTAAAACATTCTTTTCGGATGTGAACTTCTGGAGAGTGATGAGAAATACCCTGCGGATCAGTATTTCTACAATCATATTCAGTTTTCCGGCCCCGATTCTGCTGGCACTGATGATCAATGAAGTCAGGAATACAAAATTTAAGAAAATGGTGCAGACGGTTACATATTTGCCGCATTTTGTGGCAATTGTGATTATCTGCGGTATGATCCGTCAGTTCTGTTTATCGGACGGTCTGTTCAATATTATAATTGAGGCGTTTGGCGGAAAGGCAAGCTCTCTCCTCCAAAAACCGGAACTGTTCACACCGATATATGTTTTGTCGGACATCTGGCAGGAAGTGGGATGGGGATCCATCATTTATCTTGCTGCAATCTCCGGAATTGATCAGGATCAATATGAAGCGGCAAGAGTAGATGGAGCCGGACGGATGAAACAGATTTTGCACATTACCCTGCCGGGCATTATGCCGACAGTCATTACGCTGTTAATCTTGCGGATGGGAAGTATTCTTGGGGTTGGATATGAAAAAATATTGCTGCTGTATAATCCGACAACCTATTCTACGGCGGATGTCATTTCTACGTATGTTTACCGGACAGGCCTGATCGGAGCCCAATGGAGTTATTCTACTGCCGTGGGACTTTTCAACTCGGTTGTAAATGTAATTGTGCTTGTCACGGCCAATGCGATCAGTAAGAAATACACCGAAAACGGATTGTTTTAGCGGAAAGGAGGACGGGAAATGAGATTAAGAAGAAAAAAACAGGAGAATGACTTTATTCCAAAAAAGAAAAAGCGCACATTGGAAGATATTGCCCTGGACAGCATAAATTATCTGGTTTTGACAGTGTTGTCGGTCATATGTTTATATCCGTTTTGGTATATTATTTGCGCTTCCGTCAGCGATAACTCCCGAATACAGGCGTTTAAAGGCCTTTTGCTTACGCCGCTTGGATTTAATCTGGGAGCGTTTAAACTCGCGTTCACCCATCCGCTTTTGTTGTCCGGATATAAAAATATATTGATCATCATGGTAATTGGCCTTCCGCTGAATATTTTGATGACGGTATTCTGTGCGTATTTTATGGCGGCAAAGGGGATGATGTGGAAAAAGGTCCTTATTCCAGTTTTTATGTTTACAATGTTTTTTAACGGAGGCCTGATCCCGGCATACTTAAATCAGAGATCGCTGGGGCTTTATAACAATTTATGGGCTCTGATTATACCGGGGTGTCTGTCCCTGTATAATGCGATCATATGCAAAACGGCAATGGAATCGATACCGGACAGTTTGATCGAATCGGCTTATATTGATGGGGCGAATGATATGAAGATCCTGTTTAAAATCCTGCTGCCGCTGATCAAACCGACGCTGGCGGTGCTGGTTCTGTATTATGGCGTTGGACACTGGAACAGCTGGTTTCCAGCATCTATCTACATTAAGGACAATGCGCTGCTTCCGTTGCAGATGATTTTAAGAAGTATTTTGGTGGAAAATTCTGATCTGATGAATTCTTCCATGTCGGATGTCAATATAAATGCTTTTACCGAAACGATTAAGTATTCAACAACCGTGATATCTACAATCCCGATTTTGGTGGTATATCCGTTTGTGCAGAAACATTTTACCAAAGGCGTCATGATAGGCGCGGTGAAAGGATAAGGAGGAAGAAAAAAATGAAACAAAAACAGGTATTTGCCAAAAAAATTGGCAGGCGGGCGCTGGCATGGTTTTTGTCTGCGGTGTTGATGACAGGTGTCGGTATCATACCGGCAAAAGCGGCAGGAATGTCTGAGATGACGGTTACATTCACGGCTGATCAGGGAATCCGGCAGGGCAGCTTTCGATCTGGAACGGAAGTAACGATCGAACATCGCAATACGCCCAAAGATTTATGGGCGGGACTTTATCAGATTGGGAATCTGGATACAACCAGAAGGCTGGAGAACATCCGGATCCTTTTTACCAACCAAAATAATGTAGAAGATACATTGACTGCCTATCCGTTCGGAAATGACTGGAAAGAGGGAACGTCGATCGCAGATCTTACAGACCGGATTACAGCTGCCTGTAAGAAAGCGCCGCTTGGCAAAATGAAAATTGGAAATGGAGGCGCGAAACTATTTGCATATTATGAGGCGAATAAGGCGATTGATGCCGGGACATTCCAAAAGCATCAGGCGACTTTGGAATTGCAGCTTACGGAAGAAATGAAAGAGAATAACGAGGGTGTGGTCAGTTTTTATCTTCAGCCTTCGACAACAGGAACGAACGGTGTCCAGTTATTCACGAAAGAAGTCAGTGAAAGCGCGTATGGTGCCGGTACGATAAAAGGACCTGAGGGTACTCCCGTTAAGAGGTGGGATGTGATAAAGGAAGTAGTCGAAGCAGCTGGCAGGACGACAGAAGATCTGAAACCGGTTATAACGATTACATACGGTGAAAAAAAAGAAGAGCTCGGACCTTATAAAGAAGCCGCGGAAGCAGCTGTCAGGGGAACGGTTCAGCTGGAGGATTATACCGATTTTGGGAAAAATGCCGTAGATAATATTATCAAAGACGCTGTCGAACAGATCAACCGCGCGGAGACGAATACAAAGGGGAAGGTTGATGCGGTCAAAGCTGAGGCGGTGAAAAAGCTTCAGGATTTGAAGACTGCGGTACAGCTGAAAACGGCAGATAAGACGCAGGATGCGCAGCTGTCTTCGGTCAGTTCCGCGAATACGGGGAATGGAGCGACGATTGAACTGAACAGCAAGGGAAGAGATATGATCGGTTTGTTCCGGTTCCCGGTTGATCCGGAGAAAAAGATAAAAAAAGCGACGCTTCATCTGGTAACAGAACGGACAAAAGGCGATTGCAATATTAAGCTGGCAAAATTCTCATCGGACTGGGACGAATATAATGTCGTACAGGCATCAAATTATGCTTCAGACGCGAAAAGCAGTTACAGCTATCTGAAGGAAGCAATCGACGCGGCGAGAGATGTGGATGCTGTTGAATATTACGTCAATCATGATGGAGAGAATAAAGCGATGTTCGATGTCGCCGGAACCACGACGCTGGAGAAATGGGTGAATGATATTGACGTTACCAGCCTGACAGAAGCCGGGCAATCGGAAGTAAATATCCTGGTGACAAGAAAGGAAGCCGATCAGGATCAACTCTGCTTTTTCAGCAGGGAATATGCGTCTTATGCAAATAAAGATCGGTATGCGCAGATGAAAGGGGTTGTGGAAGCAGCCGGAAAAACGGAAGATTACCTGGCGCCTGCCCTGATCGTCGAGTATGATGATACCTATAAAGTAACCGTCAGGGATGAAACAGACAACTCTCAGGAGATCATGGAAGTAAAACAAGGGAAAGCCGTAAAGTGCAGGGCGGATAAAATTGTCGCATGGTATATTGAAGACGTTGTTGTGGCAATTGGAAAAGAATTTGTTTTCATTCCCCAGGAGGATGTGACGATCATTGCCAGAGAAGTGACAGGAAAAGAAAAGCCGGGAGCGGTAATTACAAAAGAGTTTTCAGGCAGCAAGTTTACGGTGACCGTTGGAGAAAGCGTAAAGACGTTTACGATCGTGCTGGAGACGGAAACGCAGTATGGCAGAGTTGTATATGACGCGGAGCAGGTAGCGGGGAAACAGGTTGAATTTACGTTAGCCGACGATATCAAGGGCGTTATCGGAGTATCCGTAAACTATTGATGGTTCGGGAAAGGAGCAGAAAATGAAGAAAGTATATGTAAACCCACAATTTGTAAAAGAAAAATTTAAGATTGAGGATATAATAACCGTGTCATCAGGCGGCGGAGGAACGGACTCAAGAGAGCCGGTTCCCGTTACGCTTGAGAATCATGAGGTAATATGGTTCGATAAAGAATAGATTCATAACAATACAAAGAACGCCGGAAAGGCTGATTTCATCAGGAAGACTTTCCGGCGTTTTTTATCAATGAAAGAACGAATCCGAGGAACTTTCACGGAGTGTCCGCGGCATATCCGTAGACCCGCGAACGACCAGTTCTACTGGAAGGGCAACCTTTTGGGTTGGGATTGTCGGGGAGTACAGCGCCTGAATCAGGATTCGGCTGATTTCAACTCCCATACCAGTAAAGTTTTGGACAACGGTTGTGAGAGACTGTGTTTGCGCAATGGGAATATCGTCAAAGCCGCAGATGCTCAAATCTTCTGGCACGCGGATATTCAGGTGGCGGCAGCAGAGTTTTATGGAATAAGCGACAAGATCGTGTTCCGCGATAATGGCGGTGACACCGCGCTGATATAATTCCCGGATGACCGTTACAAAAGGATGGTTTTTGTTTACTGCCAATTCATCATTGTCGATCGGTTCAAGATATTCGACCAGATTCTTTGATGTGCCGATGATCCCTTCTGCGTGAAGCTGCTCCAGATATCCGCCAAAACGATTGCGAACAGAGGAGGTCGTCTCAATGGGGACAGTAGTAAGATAACAAATATTTCTGTGTCCCAGAGAAATCAGGTGTTTTGTAAGCAGCCTTCCGCCTTCCAGATTATCAACGGCGACATTGTGTATATAGGGACAGTCAATAGATTTATCAACAATAATAACCGGAACATTATTCATTACAAATTCATTCAGCAAAGGCAGATTGACATTATCCCGAAACGGAAAATAAACGAGCGCGGAAATATGCTGCGAAAGTAATGTTGATAAATGTTTTTTCTCCTTTTTGGAAGATGGTTCGGAGATACAGAGATTCAGAAAAAAACCTTCTTTGTGCAACTCTTTGTGAAGCACTTCGATGGTATCCATAAACTTTGATTTCGCGATCTCGAACGGAAGCAGTACGGCGACAACCCGGGAGGAAGTTCTTGCTATGGATAAATTTTTAAGGATTACAGCCGCATGATGGCTGACAAAACTGCCGACGCCGCGTTTTCGATACAGAATGCCCATAGCTTCCAGGTCATTGATCGCATGTTTGGAGGTGATCCGGCTTACGCCATATTGTTCTGCCAACTGTTTTTCTGTGCAGATTGGTTCATTATAAGAAAATTCATTTTTCTGTATTTTATTGATCAGATCTTCTGATATGATCTGGTATTTTGGTTTGTTTGCAGATGCTCCGTTCATTGTAGAAATCCTCCGCTTTTCGAGTTTCCTAGTCGTTTCGAGCTGGGAACGTATCACATTTTATCCTTTTATAATTATAATATAAGGAGTTTGTCTGGTCAAGAATATGACAAAAGAAGCGAAATATATCAAATAAAAGAAAAATCTGTTCCGGGAGTCGGAAAGAGAAAAGGCGGTCGTATATTGACTTGCCGGTTATTTTTTTATAAAATAAGGACTATGAGCAGACCAATTTATGATGCGTTAATGGAATATAGCAAAACGGACGTATATCCGTTTCATATGCCGGGACACAAACGCGCGGTCATGAACGGCCTTGGAAATGTGTATCATCTGGATATCACGGAGATCCCGGGATTTGATGATCTGCATATGCCGGAGGGGATTATCCGGGAATCCATGGATATGGTCCGGGATTTCTATGGGACAAAGGAATCGTATTATCTGGTCAATGGAAGCACATGCGGGCTGCTGGCGGCGATCTCCGCCGTATGCCGGACGGGTGACCAGATCATCCTGTCGAGAAATTGCCACCGGTCGGTGCATAACGCGGTGGCGCTGCTCGGGCTGGATCCGATCTATTGGGAGAAAGGCAAGCCGCTTTCCCTGACGGAACGGACCCGGGCGGTTGTGGTCGTGTCGCCGGATTATGAAGGATTTGTCGCCAATATCGCTTCGCTTGCGGCGCAGGTGTGGAAGACGGAGGCGGTACTCATTGTCGATGAGGCGCACGGCGCGCATTTTCCGTTTCATGAAGCGTTTCCGACAAGTGCGATCGCGCTGGGGGCGGATATTGTGGTGCAAAGCCTGCACAAGACGCTGCCCGCGCTGACGCAGACCGGTCTGCTGCATGTCTGTTCCGACCGGATCGACCGGTCGAGGCTGGAATATTATCTGTCGGTATATCAGAGCAGCAGCCCCTCTTATGTTTTGATGGCGTCGGCGGAATACGCGATCGATTACGCGATCTATTATAAAGTGGCATGGGAGCGCTATGTCGCGCTTCTGCGGGAATACCGCGAAAAACTGGCAGGGCTCGGGCATATCCGGCTGGCAGATTTTAAGGGTCAGGGGTATGATATCGGAAAGATCGTGCTGCTGGTGGCAGGATATAACCGGACGGGGCTGTCCCTTGCGGAAACATTGCGGCGGCAGTTTCGGATCGAAGTCGAGATGGCGGAGCTGGATTATGTTGTGCTGATGACGAGCCTGATGGATACGCGGAAAGGAATGGAACGGCTGTACCAGGCGCTTCTGACGATCGACCAGGATATGGTCCGAACCGGAACCGGGGTAAGGAAGCCGCATGTCCCGTGGGGAGAAAAGGTCATGACGCCCCGCCAGGCGCTGGAAGCGCCGTCCATGCTGCTTCCGTATGAAGCCGCCGACCGGTATGTGAGCGGCGATTATCTGTATTTGTATCCGCCGGGCGTCCCGCTTGTCGTGCCGGGCGAGAAGATCGATCAGGAGATCATCCGCTGCATCCGGCAATATATCGAGCATGGCTTTACCGTGCGGGGCTGTAGGAACGGGCGCGTCCGCGTGATCAAAAGCTGAGAATGGGAGAAACCAGGACATGGCAGGATTATTTATTACAATGGAGGGGCCGGACGGCTCGGGAAAATCAACCCAGATCGCGTTATTGAAGCAGTATCTGGAGAAGAAAGGCTATGAGACGGTCCTTTCCCGGGAACCGGGCGGTACGGCGATCAGTGAAAAAATCAGAGATGTGATCCTGGACCGGGAAAACGCGGAGATGGGATATCGAACGGAAGCACTCCTGTACGCGGCGGCACGGGCGCAGCTTGTGGAGGAAGTGATCCTTCCCGCGCTTGATGCCGGAAAAGCGGTGATCTGCGACCGGTTCGTGGATTCGTCCGCGGTCTATCAGGGGATCGGGAGGTCGCTCGGCATTGAGGAGGTATACCGCATCAATGAGTACGCGATCCGGGGGATCATGCCGGACGTTACATTTCTGCTGGATCTTGACGCCGCGGAGGGGCTCCGGAGAAAAAGGAACCAGGCGGAACTGGACAGAATGGAATCGGAATCACAGGCGTTTCACGAAGCGGTAGCGGAAGGGTACCGTATGCTCGCGCGCAAATATCCGGACCGGATCAAACGGATCGACGGGAGCGCGAGTATTGCCGAGATTCACGAACAGATCATCAGGGAGCTTCCATGAAAAACAGGGAACATCTTTTACGCATCATACAACACCATAAACTTTCCCATGCCTATCTGTTTCACGGCGAGGCGGGCGCGGGAAAGCTGGAGACGGCGCGTTGGTTCGCAAAGGCGCTTCAATGCGGGGCGCAGGGCGGAGAACCATGCGGAACCTGCCGTTCCTGCCTGCAGGCGGACGGGGGCAACCATCCGGACATCCTGTTTTTGCGCCCGGAGAAGCCGGCGACGATCGGCGTGGACGATATCCGCGATCAGATCAACAACGAAATGGGAATTAAGCCGTACAGCAGCGCGTATAAAATATTTATCATCGACGGAGCGGAGCGGATGACGGTCCAGGCGCAGAACGCGCTTCTGAAAACGCTGGAGGAACCGCCTTCATACGGGATCCTCATCCTGCTTACGGAAAACGCCGATATTTTCCTGCCCACAATCCGGTCCAGATGTGTTATACTAAACTTTGATCCGGCGCCGGAGGAGGAACGCATGAGGCGGAATCCGGAGTGGCAGGAGATGAAAGAGCATTGCGGCGGCGTCCTGGAGCGGATCGGGTCGATGTCGCTCGAGCAGGTATATGACGCGGGGAAAGAGATCAGCCAATACAAGGATCAGATCGACCGCTATCTGGATTTTATGCTGCAATGGTACAGGGACGACCTGCTCAGAAAGGAACGCGGGGAGGCGTCGCATTGTTCCTATCGGAAGATCAGTAAAAATATTACGGCGATCGAAGAAGCCAGGACAAGGATCCGGTCCAATGGAAACATAGATCTGGCTTTGGAGATGATGCTGTTTGCAATAAAGGAGAAAGAATCATCATGGTAGAAGTAATCGGGGTCCGGTTTCGGCCAAATGGAAAGATTTATCATTTTAATCCGTTGAATTTTAAGGTCAGAAAAGGAGATCATGTCATTGTGGAGACCGCGCGCGGCGTGGAATATGGCGAGGTGGTGACCGGGCGGAAAGCCGTTTCCGAGGAAAAGGTCATCGCGGAGCTGAAACCGGTGATCCGCGTGGCGACCGCCGCCGATACGGAGAAGAATGGCAGAAATAAAGAAAAGGCGAAAGAGGCGCTGAAAATATGCGCGGAGAAAGTAAAAAAGCACGGTCTTGATATGAAGCTGGTCGATGCGGAATATACATTTGACGGAAATAAAGCGTTGTTTTATTTTACTTCCGACGGTCGCGTGGATTTCCGGGAACTGGTAAAGGATCTGGCTTCGGTATTTAAGACCCGGATCGAGCTGCGGCAGATCGGCGTCCGTGACGAGACGAAGCTCTGCGGCGGCGTCGGTATGTGCGGGCGGGAGCTGTGCTGCCATACGTTTTTATCGGAATTTAACCCGGTGTCGATCAAGATGGCGAAAGAGCAGAATCTTTCCCTGAATCCGACCAAGATCTCCGGTACGTGCGGGAGACTTATGTGCTGCCTGAAAAACGAGCAGGAGAGCTACGAATATCTGAACCGGTCGATGCCCGGCGTGAATGATGAAGTGACTACGAAGGACGGGCAAAAGGGAAAGGTGCTTTCTGTGAATGTCCTCCGCCAGCTTGTCAAGGTGGTATTTGAAGATGAGCAGGGAGAAAAAGAAGTGGTGGAATTTCGGGCGGATGAGTTAAAGTTCCGCCGATCCAGGAAAAAAGTACAGGTTTCCGCCAAAGAGAAAAAGGAACTGGAATCACTGGAAAAAGAAGGGGAATCGACATTAGAATGACAGAGCGATTGCTTCCGGGCGAACGGATTGACGAACTATACCGCAACGGGTACCGCATTATCCAGAACCGATCATTTTTCTGTTTTGGCATTGATGCGGTGCTTTTGTCTGATTTTGCGAAAGCGGGATCCGGGGAAACCGTGATGGATCTCGGGACGGGAACCGGCGTGATCCCGCTGCTCATGGAAGCAAAAACGCAGGCGGATTCCTTCGTCGGGCTTGAGATTCAGGACGCAAGCGCGCAAATGGCAAGGAGAAGCGTCGCGCTCAACCGTCTGGAGGATAAAATAACGATCATAACCGGGGATATCCGCGAAGCGTCCGCCCTGTTTCCGGGACGGCAGTTTCAGGTCGTGACCTGCAACCCGCCCTATATGGAGAACCGCCATGGTCTGCAGAATCTGAGCAGGGAAAAGGCGATCGCGCGCCATGAGATCCTGTGTTCCCTGGAGGACGTCCTGCGCGAAGCGTCCCGGCTGCTGTGCTATCACGGAAGATTTTATATGATCCACAAGCCGTTCCGCCTGGCGGAGATCATCCGCAAATGCAAGCAATACAGGCTGGAGCCGAAACGGCTGCGGTTCGTGCATCCGTTTGTGGATAAGGAGCCCGCCATGGTGCTGATCGAAGCGGTGCGCGACGCCAGGGAGCGGATCCAGGTAGAGCCGCCGCTGATCGTATATGACGCGCCGGGGAAATATTCAGAAGAAATATACAGGATTTACGGGGACAACTGGAAAGAGACGGCGGACGCGCCGCGGGAATGACTGCGCGGAGCGGCAGGGAGGAAAAGAATATGCGGGGACAATTATATCTGTGCGCGACGCCGATCGGGAATCTGGACGATATGACATACCGGGTCGTGGATACGTTAAAGAAAGCGGATCTGATCGCGGCGGAGGATACCAGGCACAGCAGAAAGCTGCTGAATCATTTTGATATCCATACGCCGATGACAAGCTACCATGAGCATAACCGGTATGAGAAAGCGGAATATCTCATCGGGCAGCTGCTGGACGGGAAAAATGTCGCGCTGATCACGGACGCCGGAACGCCCGGGATATCGGATCCGGGGGAAGAGCTGGTCCGCCAGGCGTATGAAAACGGGATTTCCGTTACGTCCCTGCCGGGAGCGTGCGCCTGCGTTACCGCGCTGTCAATGTCGGGACTGCCGACCAGGCGGTTTTGTTTTGAGGCGTTTCTGCCGGCGGACAAGAAGGAGCGGCAAAGGATCCTCGCGGAGCTGAAAACGGAGACAAGGACCATCGTTCTCTACGAAGCGCCGCATCGGCTGGCGCGGACGCTGGAATTGCTGCTGGAGGAGCTCGGGAACCGGAGGCTTACCATCTGCAAGGAGCTGACCAAAAAACATGAGGCGGCTGTGCAGACGACGATCGCGGAAGCGCTGCTTCATTACCGGGAGACGGAGCCGAGAGGGGAATATGTGCTGGTCATTGAGGCAAAGTCGTTTCAGGAACAGGAGCAGGAGCGGCAGCGGCAGTGGCGGGAGCTGAGCGTGGAAGAGCATGTAGCGTATTATGAAACGCGGGGATATACAAGAAAAGACGCGATGAAGCGCGCGGCGGCGGATCGGGGCGTCGGGAAAAGGGAGATCTACGCCCTGCTGAATCAGGATCGGAATTGACAAAAAAACAAAACGGGCTGCCCATCCATAAAAAAACAGGAATGATCCGGCACAGATCCGGATTCTGTTTTTTTATGGATGGGCAGCCCTCTGCGGTTCCCGCTACCGGTCACTGCATAACCGGCGGGGAACGATCATTCGCATTTCATTCCGGCAATGCGCGCCAGTTCTTTGATCGTTGACCGGGAAACCTTTTTGCCCTTATATTCGACCAGATCATCCATTTCCCCGGTAAAGATGTCGCTGGGCGCGTATTTTGTGAGGATGATCTTATCATCGTCCACAAAGATCTCCAGCGGATCTTTCATTTCTACGTTAAGATTTCGTCTCAGCTCGATAGGAAGCGTAATTCTTCCCAATTCATCCAGTTTCCTGACAATTCCTGTGCTTTTCATTATGCGATACCTCCTCTTAGTAATACATAAGCTTACGTTCACGATACCATAGAAAAAAAGGAAAGTCAATGAAAAACAGGAGAAATTTAACAATTTTAGCGCCAAATTGTAAGGAATAACGGAAATTCTCTGGAAAAAAGGAATAATCCGTGGTATCATGAAAAGGCAAAATCAGCCTTGTCAAAGGAAGGGGAAGAGAACAAATGAGAATCAGAAGCAAAGTACTGGCGAGGATCATCAGCATCTGTCTGATCATGGGGATGGCTGCCTGCGCGGCGCAGGTCAGCGCGTCGGCGAAAAAAAGAAGCAAGCCGATGCTTGCGCTGACATTTGACGACGGGCCGGGACCGTATACGAAGCGGCTGGTAAAAGCGCTGGACAAGTATCATGCGAAAGCGACATTTTTTGTTCTTGGATGCAATATTGAAAACAACAAAAGCGCGTTAAAATACGCATATAAGCACGGCAATCAGATCGGAAACCACAGCTGGAATCATCCGCAGCTGACCAATTACGGGGCGTCTACGGTATTCGCGCAGATCGACAGGACAAGTCGAAAGATCAAACAGGTAACGGGGAAAAAGCCGACGGTCATGCGCCCGCCGTACGGCGCGTATAACAGCACCGTGCAGCAGCAGGCGCATATGCCGCTGATCCTGTGGAACGTGGACACGCTTGACTGGCAGCACAGGAACCCCGCCACGACGCAGGCGAAGATCTGGGCGGGAGCGCACAGCGGGTCGATCATCCTGATGCACGACATTCATGAGCCGACCGTGCGCGCGGTGGAGCAGATCCTGCCAAAGCTGTCCAAAAAATACCGGCTGGTTACGCTGAACCGCCTTGCCAAAGCGAAAAAGCGGAAATTGAAAAATGGATCCGTTTATTTCAATATAACCAGAAACAGTTGAGAAAATCCTTGTTTTATGCTATAGTTTTTGTGCCGCGGCAAACGGAGGACCCCGCGGCGCTTCCACTCCGGCAGAATGTGCCGTTCGCGGAGGAAAAGCGAGATTTTAATTGGATTCGGAGGAACCACGCATGACCAAAAAAACATATTATATGACGACGGCGATTGCATATACGTCCGGGAAACCGCATATCGGGAACACATACGAAATTGTTCTGGCGGACAGCATTGCGCGATTCAAACGCTTTGAGGGATATGACGTCAGATTTCAGACCGGGACGGACGAGCACGGTCAGAAGATAGAAATAAAAGCGCAGGAGGCGGGCGTGACACCCAGGGAGTTTGTCGATGAGGTTTCCAGCCAGATTAAGGAGATCTGGGATATGATGAATACGTCCTATACCAAATTCATCCGGACGACCGATCCGGACCATGAGAGGCAGATTCAGAAGATCTTCCGCCGGTTGTACGAGCAGGGAGATATCTACAAAGGATATTATGAAGGGATGTACTGCACGCCGTGTGAGTCGTTCTTTACGCCGTCCCAGCTTGTGGACGGGAAATGCCCGGACTGCGGGCGGGAAGTCCAGCCCGCGCAGGAGGAAGCGTATTTCCTGCGCCTGAGCAAGTACGCGGACCGGCTGATCGAGCATATCAATACCCATCCGGAATTTATTCAGCCGGAGTCGAGAAAAAATGAGATGATGAACAACTTTCTGCTGCCGGGCCTGCAGGATCTGTGCGTATCCCGCACCTCGTTCCGGTGGGGGATCCCGGTAGATTTTGATGAAAAGCATGTCGTCTATGTCTGGATCGACGCGCTGAGCAATTATATTACCGGGCTCGGCTATGACGCCGACGGGAACAGCGGCGAGGACTTCGGGAAGTTCTGGCCCGCGGATCTCCATCTGATCGGAAAAGATATTCTCCGCTTTCATACGATCTACTGGCCCATCATGCTGATGGCGCTGAATCTCCCGCTGCCGAAGCAGGTGTTCGGGCATCCGTGGCTGCTTCAGGGAGACGGGAAGATGAGCAAATCGAAAGGCAACGTGATTTACGCGGACGATCTGGTGGAGCAGTTCGGCGTGGACGCGGTGCGCTATTTTGTGCTTCATGAAATGCCGTTCGAGAACGACGGGGTGATCACCTGGGAGCTGCTGGTAGAGCGCCTGAATTCAGACCTTGCCAACACGCTGGGCAATCTGGTCAACCGGACGATCTCCATGAGCAATAAGTATTTTGACGGCGTTGTGAAAGATGAGGGAGCCGCGGAGGAGATCGACGCGGAATTTAAGGAGACGATCCTCGCGACGACCCCGAACGTGGTCGCGAAGATGGATCAGCTGCGCGTCGCCGACGCGATGACGGAGATTTTTAACCTGTTCAAACGGTGCAATAAATATATCGACGAGACGATGCCGTGGGCGCTCGCGAAGGATGAGGAGAAAAAGCCCCGTCTTGCCACGGTGCTGTACAACCTTGTCGACGGGATCCTGTACGGGGCGAGCCTTCTGCAGTCGTTTATGCCGGAGACGGCGGAAAAGATCGCGGAGCAGCTTCACGCCGGGCTCCGCACGATAGAGGAGCTGGACCGGCTCGGGCGGTATCCGTCCGGGAACCGGGTGACCGAATCGCCGCAGATCTTATTCGCACGGTGGAAGATGGAAGACGTTCTCGCCGCTGTCGCGGAGAAGGAGGAGGCGGAGGACGCTTCGCAGGAAGACGGGATCGATCTGGAGGCAAAACCGGAGATTACGTTTGAGGAGTTCGAGAAGATGCAGTTCCAGGTAGGGGAGATCATCGCCTGCGAGGAAGTGAAAAAGTCGAAAAAATTGCTGTGTTCCCAGGTGAAGATCGGGAGCCAGGTAAAACAGATCGTATCCGGGATCAAAGCGTATTATTCCGCGGAAGAGATGGTCGGGAAAAAGGTAATGGTACTGACAAACCTGAAGCCCGCGAAGCTGGCGGGCGTCCTGTCGGAAGGGATGCTCCTCTGCGCGGAAGACGCTGATGGAAACCTGGCGCTGATGACGCCGGAAAAAGAAATGCCGGCGGGCGCGGAGATCGGTTAATGGAGGAAGGGGTTATGATATTCGATACGCATGCGCATTATGACGACGAGGCGTTTGACACGGACCGTCAGGAATTGCTCGAAAGTTTCTCCTGGAACGAGATCGGATATGTGGTAAATGTTTCGTTTGACCTTGCGTCTTCGGAGAAGACGATCGCGCTGACCCGGCAATACCCGTTTGTATACGGGGCGGTCGGCGTCCATCCGAATGATGTGGCGAAGATCACATCCGCGGATATGGTATTGCTGCGCCAGATGGCGCTGGAAAATAAAATCGTCGCGATCGGTGAGATCGGGCTGGATTATTATTATCCGGAACCGGAGAGGGAACTTCAGAAATCCTGGTTCGTCAAGCAGATGGAGCTGGCAAGGGAGCTGAAAATGCCGATCGTGGTACACAGCCGGGACGCCGCAAAGGATACGGTCGATCTGATGCAGGAAATGTACGCGGCGGAGATCGGCGGCGTTGTCCACTGCTTCAGTTATTCCAAAGAAGTGGCGAGAGAGATTTTGGATATGGGATTTTATATTGGGATCGGCGGCGTCGTCACATTTAAAAACGCCAGAAAGCTCAGGGAAGCGTTGGAAGAAATCCCGCTCGACCGGATCGTGCTTGAAACGGACAGCCCGTATCTTGCGCCGGAGCCGTTCCGCGGGCAGCGAAATTCCTCTCTGAACCTGCCCTATGTCGTGAAAGCGATCGCGGAGATAAAGGGGACGACCTGCGAGGAAGTGACCGAAGTAACGGAGCAAAACGCGAAAACCCTGTACCGGATCCAATAGGGGAGGCGTTCCATGGACAGATTAAGCCATCCGCAGCAGACGATCCAGGTGCTTCAAGAGCACCGGTTTGTCTTTCAGAAAAAATATGGGCAGAATTTCCTGATCGATCCCCATGTCCTGGACAAGATCATCGCGGCAGCCGGGATCGAGAGCGGGGATACGGTGCTGGAGATCGGGCCCGGGATCGGGACGATGACGCAGGCGCTCGCGGAGACGGCGGGACACGTCGTCGCCGTTGAGATTGACCGGAACCTGATACCGATTTTACAGGAGACGCTCGCGGGATATTCCAATGTGACGATCCTCAATGAAGATATCCTCAAACTGGATGTGAACCGGCTGGTACGGGAATATAATGGAGGGAAGCCGATCAAGGTGGCGGCGAACCTTCCGTACTATATCACGACGCCGATCATTCTGGGCTTGTTTGAGCAAGAGGTTCCTTTGGATAATATGACGGTTATGGTGCAGAAAGAAGTGGCGGACCGGATGCAGGCAGCGCCGGGAAGCAAGGACTATGGAGCCCTGTCGCTGGCGGTGCAGTATTACGCGGAGCCGTATCTGGCTGCCAATGTTCCGCCGAATTGTTTTTTGCCGCGGCCGAAAGTCGGGTCGGCGGTAGTCAGGCTGACCCGGTATCAGGAGCCGCCGGTTCCGGCGGAGCATCCTGCCTTTCTGTTCCGGATCATCCGCGCGGCGTTCAACCAGAGAAGGAAGACGCTGCAGAATGCGCTGTGGAACGCGGCGGAACTGACGATTCCGAAAGAACGGACCGCGGAGGCGCTGCGCCGGATGCGGCTTTCCGAAACTGTGCGCGGGGAAGCGCTCAGCCTGGAACAGTTTGCCCGGCTGAGCGATCTGCTTTTCCTGTGATCACTTCCGAAGTCGGGGCTTTCACCCGCGTAAAGGTGAAGGAATACGTTTTCAGTTTGCCGGACTGGGACGTGCATTTGATTTTTACTGTTTTGGTCTGGCCGAAATCGAGGCTGACGGTCTGGTTGTTCCCGGACAGGGAAGCGAACCGGCTTGACGCGGCGGCGGAGACCGTAATCGCGGAGACGGATTTCGGCACGTCCACCTGATATGTTTTCGTTGTATAGTCAAAATGAAGGTTCACCTTGGACGTCACGTTCTTTCCTTTTTGATTTTTCAGCGTGACGGTACGGATGTAGTTGTTCGGATTGCCGGCGGCTTTCGGAAGCGCGCAGGCGGAAGCCGGCATATTGCGGTATACCGGGATGCGGAAAACGATGGTCCCGTTCAGCGCATGGCACGACTGGTAGGAGTCATAGGACTGCGACGCTTCGCTTTCCGGAGCCTGGATGTTGCTCATATATTGATGCCAGTACAGCTTGGAATCCCGCACAACACTGAATTTCTGAAAATAGGGCGTATTTTGCCCGACATTGATATATCCTTCCGCGATCCATTTCGCGCCGCCGACGATCGCTTTGTACGGGTTGTCCCATGGGCGGTTGTAGGTCGTTCCGTTCTTGGCAAAATCCAATCCGCGTCCGACCGCGCCCGCGCCGTCCGTCGCGCCGATATTATAAAAATTATAGTAACCCTTATAACCGGGGACTTTCCCGCTCACAGAATCACTTCCGTTGACGCCGACTTCCTGGCGCACCCTTGTCGCCAGAAAATATGGGCTTACGCCGGATTTCTGCGCGGCGGCAAGAAATGTTTCCGCGTAGGAACGGGTTACTTTTTTCTTTTTCCCATTTGCTTTTTTTACTTTATATGTATAAGAGCCGTTCATGAACGTATCGTCTAAAATGCTTTTTACGACGTCGATGCTTTGCGATTCGTAATAAGACAGCGACTCAAACTGGAAAATTTTGGATTCCGTCAGGAAGTTCCGCGGATCCATATAGTACGCGACGACCTTGCTCGCCGGCGTATAGCGGTTGCTGCCGTCGACAATCTGATAGGTGTCGGTTTTCCAGTCGTAGCAGTCGGAATTGGTCGAGAGATAGGAGAACGGGGCGCTCCATGGGCTGACCATTCCCCCGTTCGGAAGGTCGCTGGAGATAGTGTTGGTTCGGAAGACGCTTTCCTTCGCGATCACCGTGCCCCAGTCCAGTCCGGTGTCAACCGCGATAAATTTCCAGTTGGGGTGCTTGCTTTTCAGCTTGTTCAGCGCGCCCTGATAACTGGATGGAAATTCACGGACGCCCTCCGGCCGGTCGACAGCTTCCGCCCGCGCGGCAGTCGATGGGATGGACAGCAGCAGAGCGGAACATACCAGAAGGGCAAGTACTTTATAAAAACGTTTTTTCATAAGAGACATCTTCTTTCTGATTTGGAATAGATAGCACTATTTTAGCATAATTTTGTCGAGATTGCCATGTTTTAAATTGGAAATAACGTGAGGGTATTGTGAAAGGCGCAGGGCGCAGATTTCTGTTTGTAACCAGGATGAAAATGGAGTATAATAAAAACAGGTATGGTTTGGAAAGAAGAGAAAAGAATGAAAGACAGAATGAGAGAGGCTGCCGCGTTTCTGTTGTGGCTTGCCGTGTTCGCCGTCGTATGCCGGTTGTTCGCGTATGGAATGGAACGGCAGGGGTATGAATACATAGCCCCCGCTGCCGGCGGCAGCGGCGACGAAGGTTCCGGGGATCCCCTTGGCGGGGAATCGCTCTGGGACGGAGATACAGAAGAAGAGATACAGGAACAGACGGAGAGGAGCAGAAAGAAAAGGCAGGAAAAAAAGGAATCGCTGCGGAAAGCAAGGGCGGTGTCGTTTGAGAAAGCCCTGGAACGGTTCCCCTCCAGCTATCACAGCGCGCTGCGGGCGCTGCATAAAGCGCATCCGGACTGGCATTTTGAGGCAGTGCAGACCGCCGTCAGCTGGGACCGGGCATTGGCAAATGAGAGCCGGACAGGCAAAAATTCCATAGAGATCGACCCGTACAGCCATATTTCCTATGTGTCGATGGAGCCGGGAGCGTACGATCAGTCGGACGATACGTTTACCGCGGTGGACGCGGGCGGGCGGTATACGCCGTCCCGGGAGGTGGTCGCGTACTATATGGATCCGCGGAATTTCCTGACTGAATCGGAGATCTTTCAGTTTGAGGATCTGTCTTACAACAAGTACCATACGCAGAAAGTTGTCCGGAAAATGCTGGAAACGACATTCATGAACGGCAGCTATACCTGTGTGGTCCGGGAAAAGGACGGGACGACCCGACCGCTTACGAAAAGCTACGCGGAGACGTTCATGACCGCTGGGAAAGAAGCGGGCGTAAACCCGTATCATCTGGTGTCCCGCGTCATTCAGGAAAACGGAAGCGGGGGCAGCGCCGCCGTCAGGGGAACGGGCGGCTGCTATAACTTTTTTAATGTCGCGGCAGGGGACAGCCCGGGCGGGAACGCGGTCGCCAGAGGGCTTGCGTACGCCGCTGGAACCGGAAGCTACTACCGTCCGTGGAGCGACCCGTACCGGGCGATCGTCGGCGGCGCGCAGTTTCTTGGGGAAGAATATATCAACGAAGGGCAGGACACCTTATATTTTCAAAAATGGAGCGTCGTGGACGGGGAAAAGCTGTTCTGGCATCAATATATGAGCAATGTACAGGCGCCGGCGGCGGAATCGTCCATGATGTATCACGCGTACCGGGATGTTGACTGCCTGGAAGAAGAATTTGTATTCCGGATCCCGGTATACAGCAATATGCCGTCGGCGGCGTGCGGCTTGCCGGGCGCCCGATCCAACCCGAATCATTATTTATCGTCGATCCGGGTCCGGAAGGATGGAAAGGACTGCGCGCTTACGCCGAAGTTCCGGTATGACCGGACGTCGTACGAAGTACGGGTTCCGGCTGACGGGAAGAAAGTGACCGTAACGGGGACGCCGGTGAGCGCGTACGCGTCGGTCCGCGGAAATGGAAGAAAAGCGCTGCGGGAGGGGACGAACGCCGTTTCCCTGGTCTGCGTGGCGCAGGATGGGACGAGCCTCACCTACACGGTGCGGATCATCCGGGAGTCCGGCGAAGAACCGGAAAAGAACGGGCAGAAAGAAAAGCCGGAACAAAAACCGGAACAGAAGCCGGAGGAAACAACGGAAGAAAAGATTCCGGATACGCCGGAGCCCGCGCCGGAATCGGAGAAGGAAGAGGACGCGGAACCGGAAGAACAGACGCCGTCCGCGGAGGGAACAGAACAGGGGGAGCAGCAAAATGGAACAGAGGGAGAGCATGTTGAACAAAGCGATTCATTTCGCGACGAGAGCCCATACGGGGCAGAAGCGGAAGGGGAGCGATCTGCCGTTTATCGTGCATCCGATGGAGGCGGCGGTGATCGTATCGAAGATCACGCAGAGAGAGGAGCTGATGGCAGCGGCGCTCCTGCATGATACGGTGGAGGATACCCCGGTGACGCTGGACGAGATCCGCCGGGAGTTCGGAGAAAAGGTCGCCAGTCTCGTCGACGCGGAAAGCGAGGACAAAACGAAAACCTGGCTGGAACGGAAACAGGCGACGATCGACCGGCTGGCAAACGCGGACTGGGAAGAAAAGGTCCTGGCGCTTGCCGACAAGCTGAGCAATATGCGTTCGACGGACGCGGATTATCTCAATCAGGGAGAACGGCTGTGGAGCCGGTTCCGGGTAACCGACAAAAGCCTGCACGGATGGTACTACAAATCACTGCGGGAGCAGCTGTCGGACCTCATGGAATATCCGGCGTATCAGGAGTTCTCACAGCTGATCGACAAGATCTTCCCGTAAGGATCACGCCCCGGCGGGAAGCCATGCGGTTTCCAGCGCGCTGATCAGCGCGGGGACGTCCGGAAGCGCGAGTCCGCCGTAACCGATGACGAGCGTTGCGGGCGGAATGTCGGTTGGCTCAATATAGCAGTCGGAGACGCCGCGCACCAGGATCTTTTCCCTGACCGCGGCGTCGATCAGTTCTGTTTCAGACATACCGTTCTGCACATGGAGAAGAAAATGCAGTCCGGCATGATCCCCGGAGACATGGACGGCGGGGGACAGGCGCGAAGAAAAAAGGCTCTGGAGGAACGCTTCTTTTTTTCGGTTGTAGACCGTGCGCATCTTGTTGAGATGGCGTTCCAGGTGACCGTTCTCGATAAACTTCTGAAGCACAGCCTGCTCGAACCGGGACACGGTCGGGGAGTAGCCGGAAAAATGCAGGCGGTACCGGCGGAGCAGGTCCGGCGGCAGGATCATGTAGCTGATGCGGATGGAGGGCGCTATGCTGCGGGAAAACGTGCCGATATAGATAACCGTCCCGTTGTGATCCAGCCCCTGCAGGGACGGGATCGGTCGTCCGTTGAACCCAAATTCGCTGTCATAATCATCCTCAATAATATAGCGGCCGCGCTGCTTCGCCGCCCATTGGAGCAGCTTTGTCCGATGGCTGACGGGCATGGTGACGCCGGTCGGGAACTGATGGGACGGGGTGATATAGGCGATATTGCAGCCGGAATCCTGCAGAGAGCGCAGATCCATGCCGGTCGGCGTGACCGGGATGGGTGAAATGCGGCAGTGGTTGTTCCGCAGGACATAATAGGTCTTTTTGTAACAGGGATTTTCGAGGGCATAGCCTGCCCGGCTTCCGAGGATCTGGACCAGGATATCGAACAGGTATTCGGTACCCGCGCCGATGACGATCTGCTCGGGAAAGCAGTTTACGCCCCGGAATATATGCAGATAACGCGCGAGCGCGGTCCGGAGGGCGTAATCGCCCTGCCCGTGCCCCGCGGATAACAATCCGGGTTCGCGGTACATGATCTCTTTTGTGATCTTTGCCCAGACGGAAAAAGGAAAGTGATCCGTATCGACGGCGCTGCTTTCCAGATGATACCGCGGATGGTCCGCGGGAGGCGTTTCATATTCTTTTATCACGGTAGAATCATCGTCCGCCGGGAGCGGCGCAACGCGCTCGTACGGGCATATGTAATAGCCGCTTCTCGGCACGGAACGGATATAGCCCTCCGCCAGAAGCATATCATAGGCGGCTTCGACCGTGCTTTGGCTGATTTTTAAATGTTCCCGGAGCGCCCGCTTGGAGGGGAGCGTATCCCCGTCTTTTAAGTGCCCGCTTTTGATCTCATCGACGATAAACTGATAAAGCTGGCGGTAAAGCGGCTGTTTTCCGGTATTGTCCAGAGAAAAAGTAAATAGGTTCATAATAGGATCATGATATCTGAATTGTTTGAAATTTGCAAGCGGAGATGCGAAAATCGGGATGACGCGGCATGAAAACGCGTTTGAAAAGGAGAAATGAGAATGGAATTTCAGGTGGGACAGACGATCCGGCTGAAAAAAAAGCACCCCTGCGGCGCCAACGAATGGGAAATCCTCCGCGTCGGGATGGATTTCCGCCTGCGGTGCTGCGGATGTGGGCACCAGGTCATGGTGAGCCGGAAGTTAGTCGAAAAGAATTTTAAGGGAATGACAGAAAAAGGTTGCAACCGTTGACAAAGTATGGTAATATTCTGGTTTGTGATATGTTAATTTTTAATCCTTGCTCTTCCCGGGAGGAAGGGCCAGAGACCAAAAGGAGGTGCAGATACGATGAATCAGTACGAGATCGCATTAGTCGTGAATGCCAAGATCGAGGATGACGAGAGAACGGCTGTCGTTGAGAACGTGAAAGCATTGGTAGAGCGTTTCGGCGGCACTGTGACCAACGTGGACGACTGGGGTAAGAGAAAGCTGGCTTACGAGATCCAGAAAATGAGCGAAGGTTATTATTTCTTCATTCAGTTTGAGGCGAATGCGGACGCTCCGGCAGAGCTGGAAGGAAGGCTCCGCATTATGGATAACGTTCTGAGATATCTGGTTGTCAAACAGGAAGCATAAGAAGGGATTGACGGGAGGTTATTCAGATGAACAAAGTGATTTTAATGGGTCGTTTGACCAGGGATCCGGATGTGAGATATTCGCAGAACGGGGAATCGCCGATGGCGATCGCCAGATATTCGCTGGCGGTTGACCGGCGGTTCAAGAGAGACAACGAGCCGACAGCGGATTTTATCAACTGTGTCGCGTTCGGCAGGCAGGGAGAGTTTGCCGAAAAGTATTTACACCAGGGGACAAAGATCGCGATAACCGGAAGGATCCAGACCGGAAGTTATGTCAACCGGGACGGACAGAAGGTGTATACGACGGATGTTGTCGTGGAAGAGCAGGAGTTTGCGGAGAGCAAAGCCGCGTCCGAGGGGCAGCAGGGCGGAAATTACAGCCAGCCGTCTCCGGCGCCGAAAGCGCCGACCGCTCCGGCTGCGGATGGATTTATGAACATTCCGGAAGAATTTGAAGAAGAATTGCCATTTAATTAACAGGCAGAGACAAAATTAGAAAGGAGAGATCATCATGGCGCTTGAAAAAGGAGCCCGTCCCGACGCTCAGAAAAGAAGAGTCGGACGGAGAAGAAAAAAAGTCTGCGCGTTCTGCGCGGATAAGAACGCAGTCATTGATTATAAAGACGTAAACAGATTAAAGAGGTTCATATCCGAGAGAGGGAAGATCCTTCCCCGCCGGATCACCGGAACCTGCGCGAAACACCAGAGGGCGGTTACCGTAGCGATCAAACGGGCGCGCCACGTAGCGCTGATGCCTTACGTTCAGGACTGATTTCCGACAGACAGAGGACGGTTCATTGCTTTGCGGCAAAGAAACCGCCCTCTTTTTTTGTCGCAATTTTACGACCGAAAGTCCTTGTCCAACCCATAGAGTATTGTTATAATCCTATTACTGGAAAGAATTTACAGATGGAGGGAGATTCTTATGGATGAAACCCGATACTTGATATCCGACGCCTCCAAATGCCTGGGAGTGGAAACGCATGTGCTCCGATATTGGGAGGAAGAGCTGGGGATCCGGATACCCAGGAATGAATTGGGTCATCGATACTATTCCGAGAAAGACATCCAGTTGCTGAAATGGGTAAAAGAACTGAAGAGTCAGGGGTTTCAGCTCCGCGCGATCCGGTTGATACTGCCCGGGGCGAAAAAAGAAGATACATACGAAATGCAAGGAGAGACGCTCCTGGAGGAGCTGGAAATGGAGGAGTCTATGGGACAGAAAAATAATAAAAAAAGTAATAATATATCCGGAGGGGAACTGGCTGTGCAGGAAGAGGCAAAGGAATTGCAGGTACAGGAGCAGGACAAGATGGTACAGTTCCAGGATATCATGTACCGCCTGATTTCCCAGGCGATCGCGGACAACAATCAGGCGGTCGGCGAGACGGTGAGCCGGAAGCTGATCGAGACCGTGCCGGGGGAAGTGGCGAAGGAAGTGTCGAAGAACGTGACGAAGCAGTTGTCAAAGGACGTTTCGAGGGAGGTAGTCGGGGCGCTTTCTTCCCGGATGAAGGAAAGGGAAAAAAAGCAGGAAGCGCACTACCGGCAGCTGGACCAGATGATCCGCAGCACGCAGCGCGCCAGAAAAGAGGTGGCGGCAGCCATGGAGCCGAAGAAGAAAAAGCAGGCGGCGGGGCGGAAAAGCCAGGAGTCTGTTTTTGGAAAGATCCGGCGCAGGAAATACCGCCTGTCATAATAGCGGGATGCGAAATCGCACTTGAACCGCGGGGCAATATTTGTTACTATGGAATCTGACGGAAAAAAGGTGAAACACAACCGGGATAAATAGCGGAAGCACGAAAGGAACAAACGGGATATGCTGGGAACGATCGTAAATACGGCGACGATCTTAACAGGAAGCGTCGCAGGCAGTCTATTAAAAAAAGGGATCCGGGAAGAATATCAGGACGCGCTGTACAACGCAATGGGGCTTGCCGCGGTCGGCGTCGGGATCAACCCGATCGTCAGCCATATGCCGGACAGTAAATATCCCGTTCTTTTTATCATCAGCCTTGCGGTCGGTTCCCTGATCGGGACGGCGCTGGATCTGGACAACCGGTTCCACCGGCTGGCGGGGAAGTTCGGCAATTCGGAGCTTGGGAAAGGGCTGTCTACCGGCATCCTCCTGTTCTGCATCGGCACCTTGTCGATCCTTGGGCCGGTCGAGAGCGCGGTCAACGGAAATAATACATATTTATTTACCAACGCGACATTGGATCTTGTGACGTCCTGCGCGCTCGCGACCACATATGGGATCGGCATCGCGGCAGCCGCGCCCGTGCTGTTTTGCTGGCAGGGAAGCATTTATCTCCTGGCGTCGCTGGCGGAAAACGCGATCTCGCCGGATCTGATGACGGAAGTGACGACGGTCGGCGGATTCCTGATCGCGGCGTCCGGCCTTTCGATTTTAAATCTGAAGGACTGCAAGACGCTGAATATGCTCCCGGCGCTGTTCGTGCCGGCGGTATGGTTCCTGCTGCTGCATTTCTTTTAAAAATTTCTTTCAGAAAAGAGCTTTGCCTTACGGCTTTGGAAGCCGGCGGACAGAGCTTTTTCTTTTTTCGCGGACCGGAATGAGTGTTGACATTATTCGCCGTATCCAATACAATGAATAATACGGTGCCGGAAGGGCATCATAACGATGAGAGGAATGCCGAAGGAGGAACTTTACCATGAACAGACAGGAGTGGGAAGGATTTACAGGCGGTGTCTGGCAGAACGAGATCAATGTCAGGGATTTCATCCAGAAAAATTTTACCATATACGAAGGCGGAGACGAGTTCCTTGCCGGACCGACGAAGGATACGGAGGATCTGTGGAAGCAGGTTCTGGATCTGATGCAGAAAGAGAGAGAAGCCGGCGGCGTACTGGATATGGATACGAAGATCGTATCGGGGATCATGTCCCACGGACCTGGTTATTTGGATAAAGACAAAGAAAAGATCGTCGGGTTTCAGACGGATAAACCGTTTAAACGGGCGCTGATGCCGAAGGGCGGGATCCGCATGGCGGTCAACGCGTGCAAGGCATACGGATACGAGGTGGATCCGGACGTCGTGGAGACTTACACGAAACGGAGGAAGACCCACAATGACGGCGTATTTGATGTCTATACGCCCGAGATGCGCGCCTGCCGTTCCAGCCATATTATCACCGGCTTGCCGGACGCGTATGGCAGGGGACGGATCATCGGGGACTACCGGCGCGTCGCGCTGTACGGCCTTGACCGCCTGATCGAAGAGAAGCAGCACCAGAAGGACGGGACCCGCATCGTCATGTACGAGGACGTCATCCGGGACAGGGAGGAGCTGTCGGAGCAGATCAAGGCGCTGGAGCGGCTGAAACGGCTCGGCGATCTGTACGGATGGGATATTTCCCGGCCCGCGAGCAATACGCAGGAGGCGGTTCAATGGCTGTATTTCGGCTATCTTGCGGCGGTGAAGGAACAGAACGGCGCGGCGATGAGCCTTGGGAGGACGTCCACATTTCTTGATATCTATGCGGAGCGCGATCTGAGGAACGGAACGTTTACGGAGGAACAGATCCAGGAGTTTATCGACCATTTCATTATGAAATTGCGCTGCGTGCGATTCGCGCGTACGCCGGATTATAACGCGCTGTTTTCCGGCGACCCGACCTGGGTTACGGAATCCATCGCCGGCATCGGCATCGACGGGCGACCGCTGGTGACCAAAATGTCGTTCCGGTATATCCATACGCTGGAAAATCTCGGACCCGCCCCGGAACCGAACCTGACGGTTCTGTGGTCGAGCCGGCTCCCGCGGGCGTTTAAGGAATATTGCGCGAAAATGTCGATTCAGACGTCGTCGCTCCAGTATGAGAACGACGACCTGATGAGGGTGACGCATGGGGATGATTACGCCATCGCGTGCTGCGTGTCGTCCATGCGGGTCGGAAAAGAGATGCAGTTCTTCGGCGCGCGCGCCAATCTCGCCAAATGCCTGCTGTATGCCATCAACGGCGGGGTCGACGAGGTCACGAAAAAACAGGTCGGACCGAAATACCGTCCGGTGACGGGCGACTATCTCGATTACGACGACGTGATGAGCAAATATGAGGATATGATGAAATGGCTGGCAGGCGTTTATGTGAACGCGCTGAACATCATCCATTATATGCATGATAAATATTGTTATGAGAAGATCCAGATGGCGCTGCACGACCAGGAAGTGAAACGCTACTTTGCGACGGGGATCGCGGGACTGTCCGTTGTGGCGGATTCCCTGTCGGCGATCCGGTACGCGAAGGTCCGCGCCATCCGTGATGAGGATGGGATCGTCGTGGATTATGAGGTGGAAGGTGATTTTCCGAAGTATGGGAATAATGACGACCGCGTCGATTCGATCGCGACAGGCATTGTGAAAAAATTCATGAATTATATCCGCGGGAACCACACGTACCGGAACAGCGTGCCGACGATGTCCATTTTGACGATCACGTCCAATGTGGTTTATGGAAAACATACCGGCTCCACGCCGGACGGAAGAAAGGCGGGCGTTCCGCTGGCGCCGGGCGCAAACCCGATGCACGGGCGCGACAGCCACGGGGCATTAGCGTCCCTGTCTTCGGTCGCGAAAATCCCGTTTGCCCACGCGCAGGACGGGATCTCCAATACGTTTTCGATCGTGCCGGGAGCGCTCGGTAAGGACGACGAGATATTTGTCGGCGACCTGGACGTTGACCTGTTCTCCGCGGACGCCGGGAAAACGCTTCGATAGGATTCAGGAGGACAGTATGGATCAGCAGGAACAGATCAATCACGTTGTGGCGATGCTGGATCAGTTTATGGACGGAGGCGGCGGCCACATGAATATCAAAGTGGATGAAACAATGTTGTCGGATCAGGTGCACGTCAGGACGTATAATACGAACGCGTGCCAGGAGGGAATGGCGTGCCAGGTACCGACCGCCGAATGGGAAGGAGAAGATCAGGATGAGGAATGGAAATCAGAAACAGGTAGATAATCTGGTCGGATTGCTGGACGGATATACCGAGCAGGGAGGGCATCATCTGAATGTCAACGTGTTCGATCGGGAGACATTGATCGACGCCCAGAAGCACCCGGAGAAATATCCGCAGCTGACCGTCCGCGTATCCGGATATGCGGTTAATTTTATCAAATTGACGAAAGAACAGCAGGACGACGTTATTTCCCGGACCTTCCATGAAGGGATGTGACGTTGCTGACAGGATATGTCCATTCCATTGAGACGTTCGGAACCGTCGATGGTCCGGGCGTCCGCTACGTTGTATTTCTTCAGGGATGCCCGATGCGGTGCCTCTACTGCCACAATCCGGATACATGGGACATCGGGGGCGGGCAGCCGAAGACGGTAGCGGAGATCATGGAAGATTATCAAAAATACAGACCGTTCCTGGCAAACGGCGGGCTGACGGTGACAGGCGGCGAGCCGCTGGTCCAGATGGAATTTGTCCTCGCCCTGTTCCGGGCGGCTGCGGAGCGCGGCATCCATACCTGCCTGGATACGTCCGGCGTGACGTTCCAGCCCGGCAATGTTGCGCTGATGGAGCGGTTTGACCGGTTGATGGAAGTCACGGATCTGGTGATGCTGGATATCAAGCACATCGACCCGGAGAAACATCTCGCGCTGACCGGGAAAAAACAGGAGCCGATCCTGGAGTTCGCCCGGTATGTATCCGCGAAGCCGGATACGCAGCTGTGGATCCGACATGTTGTTGTTCCCGGATGGACGGATCAGCCGGAATTTCTGGAACGCCTGGGGCAGTTTCTCGCGACGCTGCCGAAGGTCGACGCGCTCGATCTGCTGCTCTACCATACGATGGGCAGGGAAAAGTATGAAAACCTTGGCATAAACTATCCGCTGGAGGGCGTTCCGGCGATGGAGAAGGAGGGCGCCGTCAGGGCGCGGAATATCGTTCTTCAGGCGTATCAGAAGGCAAAAAAAACTCTTGCATAGTGGAAAAAACTGTATTATAGTAGTGCTATACGAAAAGAGTATACAAGGAGGATACAGGTATGGCTTATGTGATTTCAGAAGATTGTTTATCATGCGGAGCATGTGCGGATCAGTGTCCGGCAGGAGCGATCAGCGAGGGAGATACACAGTATGTGATCGACGCTGACGCATGCCTGGATTGCGGAGCGTGCGCGGATCAGTGCCCTGCATCTGCGATTCATGCGGAATAATCATCGAGAAGAGAAACGAACTGCCGCACAGTGACGAAACGGAAGCGAAACGGATGAAAGTCCCGCGCCTGCATTGTGCGGCAGTCCTGTATTATCAGGAGATGGAACGCGCCGCGGGATATCATCCGGGACGCGGACAGATCAGAACAGAAAGAACAGGAGGAATACGCCATGGCAAAGATAACAAAGGATATGTTGATCGGGGATACGCTCCGGATCGACGCCAATCTGGTTCCGATTTTTCTTGCTTCCGGCATGCATTGCCTCGGCTGCCCTTCCGCGCAGGCGGAAACGATCGAGCAGGCGGCGATGGTACACGGGCTGGACGCGGACGAGCTGGTTGGGAAGCTGAATGAGTATCTGGAAGCGAAAGAAAACGCGTAGGAAACGCACCGCGTTTTTCCGAGAATGTTGACGACAGGAGGGGTGACGATGGAACTGAAAGGAAGCAAAACCGAACAAAACCTGATGGAAGCAATGGCTGGAGAAAGCATTGCCCGCAATAAGTATACGTACTTCGCGTCCAAAGCGAAGAAGGACGGATATCAGCAGATCGCGTCGATCTTTGAGGAGACCGCGAACAATGAGAAAGAACACGCGAAGATCTGGTTCAAGTATCTCAACGGAGGCGCTGTCGGCAGTACGGAGGAGAACCTGCTGAAAGCGGCGGAAGGCGAGAATTTTGAATGGACCGATATGTATGACCGCATGGCGAAGGAAGCCAGGGAAGAAGGCTTCGATGAGATTGCCGACCGGTTTGAGATGGTCGGGAGGATCGAAAAAGAACATGAGGAACGGTTCCGCCGGCTTCTCGCGAATGTAAAGGAAGGGCTTGTATTCTCCAAGGATAACGACGCGGTTTGGATCTGCGCGAACTGCGGCCATGTCGTGATCGGCAGGCAGGCTCCGGAGATCTGCCCGGTATGCGCGCATCCGCAGGCATATTTCCAGGTAAAAGCGGAGAATTATTAAACTTACGGCAGAAAGAAACGAAGCGAGGGATGGGATCCGGCTATGAGCGGGGTTCCATCCCTTTTGATATCCGGACGCGGTCGGACGGTTTTATGAATAAATCTTCCTGTTTTTCATATGTATATAAGGAAAGACCGGGAACGATTGGATATGAAGAATAAAGCTGTTTTTCTCTTTGTTTTTTACGCGCTGTTCATTGGATTGTGTTATACGCTGAATCAGTATGAGACGATCCCGACGGGAAAGACGAAAGTCAAAAAAAATACCGAACCGGGCAAGATCATGGTGATCGACGCGGGCCACGGCGGGATGGATCCCGGCAAAGTCGGGGTCAACAACGCTCTGGAGAAGGATGTGAATCTTTCCATCGTAAAAAAACTGAAAGCGCTGATGGAAAAGGAGGGCGTCCGGGTCATCCTGACGCGGGATTCCGATAAGGCGCTGTACCGTTCCTCCGATACGCACAAAAAATCGGCGGATCTGCAGAGGCGTACCAATCTGATCACGGAGTCCAAGGCGGATCTGGTCGTCAGCATCCACCAGAACAGTTTTCCGTCGCCGGATGTAAAAGGGGCGCAGGTGTTTTATTATGAGGATTCCCCGGAAAGCGAGATGCTGGCGCAATGCGTACAGGATCGCCTGCGCGCGGATCTGGATCCGGAGAATAAGAGGGAGATCAAGCCGAACGCGTCGTATTATCTTCTGAAACAGAACCCGTGCCCGATGGTGATCGTGGAATGTGGATTTTTGTCCAATCCGGAAGAAGCGGATCTGCTGATCACGGACGAATACCAGGACAGGATCGCGCGGGCGGTTCGGAAAGGCGTGCTGGATTATTGGAAACAGGAGAGCGATTCCGCCGGGGAAGAACAGAAACAGCCGGAGAAACAGCCGGCGATGATCCGATATACAAAAAGGGGTGTCGTGTCTCGATTATCGTGCTGACCGGCTGTCTCAGCGGCGTCTGGTATCCTGTCATCCTCATCTGCCCGGCGCAGGGACCGGGATATCTGGTTGCCGGCTGAAACAGCCTTTTTACTGTGAGAGATCATCATGGCAAGTGGTGTGATATGTTAAGAAAAAAATGAGAATGATCCGGAATATGGATATTATACACATAATTTCCAAAATTTACAAGCATAACTTTTTTTCTACAAAATCTTTTGTAAGAATTGGCAGAGAAAAAGACTTTACACAATGAATAAAAATGAGTATACTAATAATACAAATCGAAGATTTGTGAGTAATATACGTTGAAGGGAAGTGATTCTATGAAAATAGAACGACTGAACGAAAACCAAATTCGATGCACCCTGAACAAAAAAGACCTCGCGGAGCGGGAGATGGTCATTACCGAGCTGGCATACGGCACGGACAAAGCCCGCAAGCTGTTTCAGGAAATGATGCAGCAGGCTGCCGAGGAATGTGATTTTGATGCAGAAAATATCCCGTTAATGATAGAAGCGATACCAATGAATGCGGATTGTCTGGTGCTGGTCATCACCAAGGTTGAGGATCCGGAAGAACTGGATACCCGGTTTTCCAGATTCACCAGACCGGGCGAGGATGATGTCCCGGACGATATGGCAGGGAACATGGAACAGACGATACAGGACATCATTGGACCGGAGTTGGACGATTTACTTAGACGGGCGATGGAGCTCGGCCGGGTCAAAACCAGCAAGGAACTGAATGAGAAAATAGAAGAAAATGGGAAAGTTCCGCTGTATACCATTTTTTCCTTTGACGAATTTGATTCGATTGCCCAGGTTTCCCGGGTATTGGCGCCGTTTTATAAAGGGGATAACGCGTTATATCAGGATCCGGCGACCGAACGGTATTATCTGGTCGTGAATTTTCAGGGTGGAACGATGGCGGAGTATCACCGCGCGATCCATGTGCTGTTGGATTTTGGCAAAAAAGAAAAAATGCCGTCCACGAGAGTGCAGTTTTTCAGAGAGCATTTTTCTATTCTGTATGACAAGCACGCCATACAGACGATCGCGCAGCAGGAGCAATAAAATATGCATGAAAAAAAGGGGACTCCCCTCTGACGGAACGGCAGGATACGCGATCCGTCAGGACGGACGTCCTCTTTTTTTATGTCACAGGAAATTTCGTCCTGTGACATAAAAAGCCTCCGGCTGGATGCGCAGCTCGCAGAGAGGAAACTGCTGCTTCACAGCCTGCGGGGCGCTCCGGTTGAAGAACGCGTGATCAGCCGGACCGGAACGGTGAAGGACTGTGCGGGCGCCGCAGGATCGCCCATCGAGGCGAGCAGCGCGTCGCTGATCGATTGACCGATCAGGGAAAAATCCTGCGCCGCCGTGGTCAGCCCGGCAGATTCGGCAAACGACAGGTTGTCGAAGCCGCATAAGCTCAGATCTCCCGGCACATCCAGATCAAGGAGCGCGCAGCACGAACGGATCAGGGACGCGACAAAATCGTTTTCCGCGAGAATCGCGGTGACGCCACTGTCATATAATTGTTTTACCGTAACCGCCATCGGGTGCTCCCGGCTTGTGATCGGCTCGTCATAGGGCAGCTTGTGTTCATAAGAGATAATATTCGCGGGAGACGGGGACAGCCCAGCGACGCGGAGCTGGTGCAGATAGCCGCCGAACCGGTTCCGCACGGACGAGGTCGTTTCCATAGGCGCCGCGGCAAAAAAAGCGATGTTTTTATGCCCGAGGGAGAGCAAATGCTCGGTCAGGAGTCGCCCGCCCTCAAAATTGTCGGATACGACATTGTGGACATAAGGGCAATCGGTTGATTTGTCCATGATGACGACGGGAATCCCCCTCATTGCGAAAGAATTGATCGCCGACAGATGGATCTGGTCGGTGATCGGGTAATAGATTAGACCGCTGATATCCTGGGATCGGAGCATCGACAGGATTTTTTTCTCATTTTTCAGCGACCGGTCGGAGACGTATAAGTTTAAAAAATGCCCGGTCCGGTCCAGCGACTGATGCAGGACCCGGATCGTTTCGGACAGCCCGCCGATCGCCATGTCGAACGGGAGAAGGAGGGAAACGGTTTTGGATCCGGAGGGAAGGCGGTCGGCATGGGAAATCACATTCTGCGCGTTGAGCGCGACAAAGCTGCCGACGCCCCGCTTCCGATACAGGACGCCCATATGCTCCAGCTCCGTGATCGCGCGCTTGGCGGTGATCCGGCTGACGCCGTACTGCTCTGACAACATCTTCTCCGTACACAGAGGTTTGGCGTAGGAAAACTCCTGGCGTTCGATCTGCGCGATGAGATCGTCCATAATAGTTTGATATTTCGGTTTGTTCCTCTCATACGTTTCCATCGTTTTCTCCAATAATAGGATATGTGCACATTTCCCCAAAGGAAAATGGCTCCTTTTCGGTGTTGTGCGGGTAAAAAGGGGAATCACATGATACCTCGGATTGCTCCGTACTGCGTACTCGCGCAATCCGGCAACACCTCAAATCCGCGCATTTTCCCAAGGGAAATGGCTCCTTTTCGGTGTTGTGCGGGCAAAAGGGGAATCACATGATACCTCGGATTGCTCCGTACTGCGTACTCGCGCAATCCGGCAACACCTCAAATCCGCGCATTTTCCCAAGGGAAATGGCTCCTTTTCGGTGTTGTGCGGGCAAAAGGGGAATCACATGATACCTCGGATTGCTCCGTACTGCGTACTCGCGCAATCCGGCAACACCTCAAATCCGCGCATTTCCCCAAGGGAAATGGCTTCTTTTCGGTGTTGTGCGGGTTTCAAGGTTATGCATTTTTGCGTAAACGCAAATGCATAACTTTGAAAGCCCTGGTATCATTATAATAAATTTCGGGGTGTGTGTCAATGATAGATCAAATAGGAATATGATATATCATTAAAAGATTTTTGGCGGAAACAGAGAAATAATCGTTGACAGAGAAACAGGGTGATGGTATATTTGGTATATCAAATTAGGAGACAGGAGTATGCAGTATGGGGAAGAAAAAGACCGTACATATTATTTCCCATTCCCACTGGGACCGGGAGTGGTATCTGCCGTTTGAGTGTCACAGGATGCGGCTTGTGGAGCTGATCGACGGCGTTATGGAGCTGTTTGAGAATGACCCGGAATACCGGCATTTCTTTTTGGACGGGCAGACGATTGTTCTGGAGGATTATCTGGCGGTCAAGCCGAAGGAGCGGGAGCGGCTGAGGGCGCACGTGGAGAGCGGCAGGTTTCAGATCGGGCCGTGGTATGTGCTGCAGGATGAGTTTTTGACGAGCGGGGAATCCAATATCCGCAATCTGCTTGTGGGAATACAGATGGCAAAGGAGTTTGGCGCGGTCAGCAGGATCGGATATTTCCCGGACGCGTTCGGGAACGCCGGGCAGATGCCGCAGATCTTGAAGCAGGCGGGCATGGAAGCGGTCGTTTATGGGCGCGGCGTAAAGCCGGTCGGCTTTAATAATGATGTCCAGACCGGAGAATACGAATCGGTATTTTCAGAAATGATCTGGGAGTCGCCGGATGGCAGCAGCCTGCCGGGGATTCTGTTTTATCACTGGTACAATAACGCGATGGAGCTTCCGACCGAAGAAGAAGCGGCGCGGGAATATTGGGACAGGGAGCTGGAACTGGCGGAGCGATACGCGGGAACGGATCAACTTTTGTTTATGAACGGCTGCGACCATCAGCCGCCGCAGGCGGACATAAGCAAAGCGATCGCGCTGGCGGAGAAACTCCATCCGGAGATCGCGTTCGTCCACTCGGATCTGGAAACGTATATCAAAGCGGTGAAAGCGGAACTGCCGGATCTGATTTCCCATATCCGGGGCGAATTGACCAGCCAGGAGACGGACGGCTGCGTTACGCTGGTCAATACGGCGTCCTCCCGCGTGGATCTGAAAACAAGGAACCGGCGCTGCGAGCTGGCGCTGGAAAAACGTGCGGAACCGCTCTCGGTTTTCGCCGCGCTGCTCGGGAAGCCGTATCCGGCGGAGATGCTCCTGTATAGCTGGAAAACGCTGATGCAGAACCATCCGCACGACAGTATCTGCTGCTGCAGTGTCGATGAAGTCGGCAGGGAGATGAAAACGCGGTATGAAAAAAGTATGCAGGTCGCGGACGCGTTGAGCGCGGACGCGCTGGAATATTTGTCGGGAAAAATTTCAACGGACCGGCGGACGGACTCCGCCGGGTCGCGGTGGCCGTTTCTTGTATTTAATATGGACGGATGGGAAAAAAGCGGGGTCACAGAGATCACGCTTACGGTTGATCGGGATGATTCGCCGGATCTTGCCGCGGCATATGACGCGATGCGGGAGCGGACGATCCCCGGTCTGCGCGTGACAGACGCGCATGGGAAACCCGTTGACGCCCACATTGAGGACCTCCGCGCGGGATTCGGCTATACGCTGCCCCGGGACCGGTTCCGTCAACGATATATGGCGAGACGGGTAAAGGTTGTGTTTGAGGCGGAAAGGGTTCCGGCGCTCGGATATCAGATCTATTATCTGGAGGAAGCCGGCGGGAAGCCGGAGCGCGGGTCGCTCGTCACCGGCGAGCGCCGGATGGAGAATGACAATATCCGCGTGCAGATCGAGGACGACGGTTCCTTTACGATCACGGACAAACGGAACGGGACGGTGTTCCCGCGCGTCGGATGGCTGGAAGATACCGGGGATATCGGAAACGAATATGTCTACGTGCAGTCGGCGGATAAGAAGACCGTGACAACGAAAGGCGTGCCCGCGGCGATCCGGCTGGCGGAGGATGAGCCGTACCGGGCGGTTTATGAGATCACGCATTGTATGGAAATCCCGGTATCGGCAGATGAAACATTGGAACTGGAGCGGAACCGGATGGTTCCCCTGTTTGAGAGAAAAGCCGGGAGAAGCGGGGAGACGGCGGAAGTAACCGTCGTGACCAGGCTGAGCCTGACAAAGAGCGCGAAAGGCGTGAAAGCGGAAACCACCATTCAGAATACGGCGGGCGACCACCGTCTGCGGGTGATGGTGCCGACCGGGCTTCGGACGGACTGGCACCGGGCGGATTCCCTGTTTGAAGTGGTAAAGCGGAACAACCGGCACGGCGCGCAGTGGAAAAATCCGAGCGGCTGTGAACACGAGCAGGCGTTTGTTTCGATGGAGGACGACCGCGCGGGCATCCTCGTCTGCAATGTCGGACTGTATGAATATGAAGTCCTCCCGGACGACAATACCATCGCGGTCACGCTGCTCCGCGCGGTTGGGGAGATGGGCGACTGGGGCGTATTTCCAACGCCGGAAGCGCAGCTGCGGGGAACCTGTACGGTCACATACGGAATCGTTCCGTTTTCGCCCGGAGAAGCGCCGGACATTTACCATGAGGCATACCAGTTCCAGACCGGATTATCGGCGGTCCAGACGGACATTCATGCCGGAACGGAAGCGTTTGACCATGGGATGCTCTCCTGGGAAGGAAACGCGCTGAACCTGACCGGGTGGAAGCTCGCGGAAGACCGGAACGGGGTCGTGGCGCGGTTTGTCAACAACAGCGAAGCGGGATCGGAACTTCTCATCCGGCGCGGGGAATGGTTCGACCGGATCCGGAAAAGCAATGTGGTGGAAGAAAGACTGGAAGAAATACCGGAGCACGGCGGGATATACCGGATCAGGCTGGCTCCGTGCGAGATTTTGACGATCAGGCTGGAAAGGAGCAGGAATCATGAATAAAATACAGATAACCGTGATCGGTGACAGTATTACGCAGGGAGTCGGCGTATACGGATCGGAGCAATGGGGGCGGAACGCCTATCCGGCGATCCTGGCGCGGATGCTTCAGAGAGAGCCGCGGCGGGAAATGGAGTTTCATGTGATCAACCGGGGAATGTCGGGCTGGTCGACCGCCCGTTCTTCAAACTGCCCGTATATGGAGATGGAAGGCGGGAAAGTGTGGAATCTCTGCCTGGAAGATCATTCGGATATTTATGTGATCGCGCTCGGGACAAATGATTCAAAATATATCCATGGGGACGACGATTACAAAGGAAATTATACCTTTGTCCGGAACGGGGAGTTTTGCAGGGATTACCGCGCGATGATCGAGGCGCTTTATGAAAGGAACAAAGCGGTCCGGATTTACGCGTGCCTGCCGGTTCCATGCCTGCAGGAGACGCAGCCGGATCCGTTTTCAAAAGGAACGATCAACGAGTGCCGCCTGCGCGGCGTCCGGCAGGAGATCCGGAAAGCGGCGGAACCTTTTTCCCGCGTAACGGTCGTTGATTTGAACCAGGCATATCTGGATGTGATCCATGGAGAAATATTGGAAGAAGCAAAAAAGAGAAAGTACACGCATACGTGCAGATGGATCCTGACGAGAGGCAGCGCGGCGCGCCTGAATGAGCTTGGGACGCCGAACGGGAAATATCTGTATGACCGGAACCTGGGCGGGCCGGACAGGATAAGGCTGCGCATTGACGGCATCCATCCGGGGCTTGCGGGTTCCCGTCTGATCGCGGAGACGATCTACGCCGCGTTATGTCGGGATCTGCGGATCTGACGGCGCCTGTTTCAGCTCGTCAATGGGAGAATGTCCCGTTACTTTGACAAAATTTCGATAGAACGTGGAATAGGTGGAAAATCCGGTCTTCCTCGCGATCTCCGCCAGCATATAGCGCGGCGAGTCCGGATGGCCGCCCGCGTTGATGTAGGCGCGGGCAAGAGATATTTTTTCACGGATGATATAGTCGTGGAGCGAGATCCCCACTTCCTGTTTGAATTTCTTCTGAATATAGATCTCGTCCCAGTAGAGCAGTTCCGTGATGTTGGATATGGAGATCGGCTCGCACAAATGGCACCGGACATAGTCCAGGATCGTGGAAGTCGGGCGGGAGTACGTCTGGCGTTCCGGGGGGGGTGCCGGTGCGTCCCGCCGTTCATAGAGCACGAGCCAGGCGAGGATGTTTTCTACGGCGAGCGCGTAGAACAGCTGCAGCAGGGACTCGTCTCCGCCGCGGCTGGTGAGAAAAACATGGAGAAAAAGCTGGAGTTCCGAATCGGAAATTTCCGTATAATAATTTTCTTTTTGAAGCATGTTGTCGTTAAAGAGCCCGAGCAGAGTCTTTTGCCGCTCCGCCGCGAGCAGGTTGCTGTGGAAGCGGACGCGGAGATATTCCAGAGGTTCCTCGTTTACGGCAAAGCACCTGGCGGGCGTATTCGCCGGGATCAGGACAAGGCTGTCTTCCGGAAGAAGGAACGAGGTGCGGTCCTGCAATGAAAAATGCAATTTCCCCTGTATCAGATAAAACAATTCATACCAGCCCGCCATGGGAGCCGACGGGTAGGTAAATTCGGACGGATCCGCTGTTTCATAACAGAATTGGATGTTGATCAGATTCTGGCTGTTCCTCGTTTCCATATCGTTCCTGCTCCTTTCCTTTTTCCTGTCGGACATACATCCCCTATAGATACCATATAGAAAACGATCCGGGACGCTAAGCGGCGCCATGCCGCGGCTCCTGACATGATTATAAAAAACAGCGCGGGGAATGGTCAACGAAAAATCAGAGAATAAACAGAAAATGCAATATGAGAAAGCAAGATCTGCAAACACAATCCTGCCATTGTCTGGTAAAATAAGACCATAAAAGTCTGGAACAGGGCAAAATTTTTGTGCGGAACGCCTGTTCCATTTCTATTCTGCGGCGGAATGTGGGAAACCCGGCAGAACGGAGCCAGAAAGAAAAAGGAGGAAAGAAATGAGGAGATTTATGAAAAAAGCTGTTGCTCTTGCGCTGGCGGCAGCGATGATGATCCCGGTGAGCGGGATAAGCGCAGACGCGAAATTGGTATTGGCACAGGACACGATAGATGGAAAGGATTCGAGTCTTGTCACTACGGGAAACTGGGAGGGTAATACTGGCTATTTAAGATTTACAACAACCGATGGAATTTTATATCTGGGCAATTATGACCTGTCCGCGGTCAGAAGCGTCAAGGTTACGATCAACAAATATGAAAAGAAAAATACTAATAATAATCCGTATTCTTTAAGCCTTGGATATATGGATGTGGAAAAAGATACTGTTACGAATGACTATCTGGCGGCGCAGAGCGCAACGATCCGGGATGCAGACCATCGGATCGGTGGCGCGGTATTTGCAGGAGCAGGTAGCGGAGAGGATGAGAGGGTTGTCACGTTCCAGAATTCCGGTGTGACACTGGAACCGAGCGACGAAAAGCTGTCAATTTCTGAACAGAGAGACGCGAAGTATACGCTTGGCGAGTCGAATGCGGAAGGCGCGCTGATGTTGTACGCGCAGGCAGCGCAGACAACCATTCGGATTAAAAATATTGTGATCGAATATGTGAAAGAAGAAAAAGAAGAATATACGGTTACGGTCGACGGCGAGGCTTACAATAATGTGGCATACAACTCACATGTAACGGTAAAAGCGGATGCGGAAAAAGACGGCGTCCCGTTTACCTGCTGGGTGAAAAACGGCATGCCGGTGGCGCTTACGCCGGAATATAGTTTTTATGTGCATGAAAACGCAACGCTGGAGCCGTATTATTCCGATGATAGTAGATACAATGGGTTCCCGGTAGATGCCCCCATGATCGGATATACGACGTATGAGGTGGACCAGGTTGCCAATACCATCACATATTATATTGAATATAACTGTAAAGACGCGGATACGGTGTTGCGGCCGTTTGTCAAGGTATACAAGACGACTACAGGGGATGGTACGCCAGCGTTGGATGTAACGAACGCAGCCACGGCGAATAGCCTGCTGCATATGAATATGACAAGTTTCGGTCAGTACAAAGTGACCTTTGAAGGCTACAAGGATGAGAGCACAACGCCGATCACGGTTTCTGTCCGCTGCGCGGATGTGGATAATGCGAGTAACGTATCAACTTCATTTACCGCCTTGGTAGGACCTGGCTCTTGGAAACGGGCGTCGGTGGCTCATATAAGTGGAAATGTTAATAATCGTGTAAATGATTTCAAGAGTAATAACTAAGAAGTGGAGGGATATCGGACATGAAGAAAAGATATGTTACGCCCGAGATGGCGCAGACAGCGTTTCAGGTAGAGGATCTTATTACTGCTTCCGGAGCTGTGGCAGATAAAGTTACGATCAGCCCTGCGGGAGACGACGCGGGTCTGGAAGTTCACAGTACGAAAGTGGCGAGTATCTGGGACTAATTGGCGGTATAAAAAATTGAATATGTCTTAAGACAGAACAGAGACAGTCCTGCGGGCAGCAAATGTTGCTCGCTGGGCTGTTTTTTTGCGAGGACTGCTATCCCCGCAGAACGAATACGGTAGTTTCAAATGATGGACATATTTGTTTTTTGTCACCTGTATATTTTTTGTTGGAGATTAAATTGAATTTGTCATAGGACGTAGCAAAGGCGGTTCCGCGGGCGATCAATGTGCCGCAGGGCTTTTTTATTGCAAATAAATGGGGATTATATTCATTATTGACATATTCTGGGAAATCCTGTATAATGGTAAAAACTGGAAATATGAGTGCGCAGCCACTTCTTTTTATTACGGTTTTTTGAATTATCTGTTGTAATCGCAAGGAGAATGTTGTATGATAAAAGAAAACGAACCGTCCTGCCCGCAGGAGGAAAACTTGCTCCCCGCCCGGGCGGGCGCCAACCGCGAATATAAGAGCGACCTGTTCTCCTACCTGTTTTCCGACAAGCCGGAGCATGTCATTGACCTGTTCAATATGCTCCAGGGGACGCATTACGGGGCGGATACCCCGGTCAGGATCATCACGCTGCAGAACGCGTTGTTCCATGAACTGCGGGACGACCTCGCGTTCATCATCGACGGGCAGTTTATGGTAATTTCGGAGCACCAGAGCACTGTGAACCCGAATCTTCCGCTGCGATGCTACGAATATTCCGCCGAGGAATATATCCGCGAGATCCCGAACGCCGCCCTGCACCGGGGCGCGCTCCAGCAGATCCCGACGCCGGAGTTTTTCGTCTTCTACAATGGGACGGAACCGATGGCGGAGGCAGAGAGCGTGCTGCGGTTATCGGACGCGTTCCTCGTCCCGCAGGAACAGCCGATGCTGGAACTGACCGTCCGGGTGATCAACCTGAACCATCCGGCGAATGAAGAATGGATCGCGAGATGCCGGCTCCTGCACGACTACGTCGTATTTGTGAGGGCGGTACAGGCATACCAGAGAACGGGGATGGCGCTGGAACAGGCGATCGCCTGCGCGGCGAAGGACTGCATCGGCAGAGGGATACTGAAAGAATATCTCCTCGGACACGAAACGGAGGTGGCAAAACACATGAAACTCGAATGGGGTTGGGAAGATGTAAAAGAAGAACACGAGAGGGAGAAAGAAGAACTCCGACAGCAGATCCGAAATCGTGATTTCCGGCTCAGCGAGAAGGATCGGCAGCTCGATGAACAGAACCGGTGGCTTGGTGAGAAAGATCGCCAACTCGATGAGATGGACCGGTGGCTTGGTGAGAAGAATCGTCAGCTGGATGAACAGAATCGAAAAATACATGAGCTTATGACCACAATCGCCTGGCTACAACGAACGTGAAACAGAGGCAGCTTCCGGCAGGCACGAATCCGGCGGCGGTATTCTCCAAAGCAACAGACAGGATCTTGTTGCTTTGGAGATTTTTTATTTGTCGGAAACGGCGCTTGCGGCTAAATCCGGAAAATCCGGAATCTTCTGATTTTTGTATGGTAAATAAATGGAAATTGTGCTATAATCATCAAATACGGAGATAGCGATGAAAACACAGATATTGGAATTTAATCCCGAATGGATAGACAGCCGCCTCCTTGAAGCGGCTGGCGATGTTTTGCGCTCCGGCGGGCTGGTCGCGTTTCCAACCGAGACAGTATACGGGCTGGGCGGCGACGCCCTGCGGGGAGAAGTATCCCGCAAAATATACGCTGCGAAAGGAAGACCGTCGGACAATCCGCTGATCGTCCATGTTGGAAGGATCGAGGATGTGGACAAGATCGCGGCGCGGATCCCGGAACAGGCGCGGGCGGCTATGGACGCGTTTTGGCCGGGACCGCTCACGATCATTCTTGAAAAGAAGCCGATCGTTCCCGATCCCACGACCGGAGGGCTGCGGACGGTAGCAGTGCGGATGCCGGATCATCCGGTGACGCTGGCGCTGCTCCGGCAGACCGGGATCCTGATGGCGGGACCGAGCGCGAATCTGTCCGGAAAACCGAGCCCCACGACGGCGCGGCATGTCCGGGCGGATCTGGACGGCAGGATCGAAATGATCCTGGACGGCGGACCGTCGTGCCTTGGCATAGAATCAACGATCGTGGATTTTACGGTGACGCCTCCGATGATACTCCGACCCGGATTTGTCTCTGCGGAGCAGCTGGCTTACGTAACGGGAAGTCCGGTGGCGCTGGATCCGGCGGTTTTTGGAAAGGAAACGGCGGGGAAAGAAGCGCCCAGGGCGCCCGGCATGAAATATCGGCATTACGCTCCTGCCGCCGACCTGATCCTGGTGGAGGGCGCGGAACCGGAACACGTTGTCCGCGCGATCGGCGAATACGTTCTCCGCGCGGCAGCGGAGGGGCGCAGGACCGGCGTGCTGACGACAGAGGAAAACCGGGAGCGGTATCCGGCTGCGGATGTCGTCCGGTGTGTTGGAAGCCGGCGCGACGACGCGACGGTGGCGGCAGGATTGTATGCGGCGCTCCGGGAATTTGACGACCTGGGCGTGGATGTGATTTATTCCGAATCGTTTCCGGGAGGAGAGCATGGGCAGGCAATCATGAACCGTCTGCTCAAGGCAGCCGGACATCAGGTGTTGGAAGCGGAACATGGAAGGGGGCATGGCCCGTGATGGACATAAAGAATATCCTGCTGATTTCTACGGACAATACAAGCCGGGGCGTTATGGTGGAAGCGGTTTTGAACCGCCTGCTGCTGGAGAGGGGAATCACGGACGTTAAGGTCCGGCCCCGCGGGCTGGTAGTGCTGTTTCCGGAGCCGGTAAATTCAAAAGCGGCGCTTGTCCTGGAAAACAATGGGATTTCCTGTTCTGATTACCAATCGATCCAGGTTACGCCGGAAGATTTCGAGGACTGCGACCTGGTTATTACCATCAGCGAGGAGCAGAAAAAGAAAGTGATGGAGGAGTATGAGATCCTGTCGCTTGTTTATACGCTTAAAGAGCTTGCCGGCGAACAGGGCGAGATGCTCGACCCGTACGGAAAAGATATGATCGATTATGAATACTGCTACAGGGAGATTGAGCGCCTGGCGGAAAAATCCCTGAAAAATATTTTGGGAGGCCTGGAAGAATGATTGCGATAGGTTGTGACCACGGTGGATATCAGTTAAAACAGGTGGTAATGGAACATTTGAAGGAGCGGGGGCTTGCCTGCCGGGATTTTGGCACCTATTCCCCGGATCCGTGTGATTACCCCGGGTACGCGAGGGCGGTTTCTCATGCGGTTGCTGACGGGGAATGTGAAAAAGGGATCCTGATCTGCGGGACCGGGATCGGCGTTTCCATCGCGGCAAATAAAGTTCCCGGGATCCGCGCGGCGCTCTGCCATGACTGTTTCAGCGCGCAGGCGACAAGGGAGCACAACGACGCGAACATCCTTGCCATGGGCGCAAGGGTGATCGGCGAGGGGCTTGCCCTGAAAATCGTCGATCTGTTTCTTGACACCCCGTTCAGCAATCAGGAACGCCATGCCCGCAGGATCCGGCTTATCGAGGAAAGCGATGATTAACCGGGAAGTGATCCGGATGCTCGGCTTGATCACACAGGTTGGTCTCAGCATGATCACGCCGGTTCTGTTATGTGTTTTTTTCGGCGTAAAGCTCGACCAGTGGTTTGATACGCACGCATGGTTCATTCCGATGCTTTTATTGGGCATAGCGGCAGGGATCCGCAACGTATATATGCTGATTTATAAAAACCGGGACCGCGGCGCGGACCGGCAGGGAGAAACGGCGGATGGAAAAATGGAGCAGGATCAATAGCGGAGTAAAGGATCTTTGGCTTGGCACGGCGTTGTTGTTTATTATATATGAGGCGGTCGGTCTTGCGGTTGCGGAACATAAGCTGGATTATACGCTGGGGCTGATCGTCGGGAGCATAACGACCGTCTATCTGGTTTATCATATGTATGAAAGTATCGACGCGGGGCTATCCATGGATGCGGAAGCCGCGGCAGGGTACATGAGGAACCGGAGCATCGTGCGCTGGCTGATCCGGGTGGCGGTCGCGGTGGCGTCGGTATATATCCCGCATGTCAGCGTGGTCGGCGTCATGCTCGGCATGATCGGGCTGAAATTTTCCGCATATCTGCAGCCCGTTATCCACAGGCTTACGATGAGATCAGAAAACAGGGGGCAGGACTGACAGACCGCCTGCCCGCTGATACTGCTATTTTGGATATGACAGAAGAAAGGAGGTTCACAAATGGGGAATGAAGTTGATTTTATGATACACGGGCTGATCCCTCTGTTCGGAGGCAAGGTGTGGATCACAACGACCCATGTATGTACGGTGATCGTCATGGTTACGATCCTCATTTTTGCTTTTGCTGCAAGAAGGGCGATTCTCCGCGGCGACCCGGATCATCCGAGCGGCCTCCAGAATGTTGTTGAATTTCTGGTGGAGACGGTGGCGAACCTGGTTGGGAGCAACATGGGCAGGCATGCGCCGAAATATATCAATTATATCGGGACGATCATGCTGTTTATTTTTCTGTCCAACATTTCCGGCTTGTTTGGGCTGAGACCGCCCACGGCGGATTATTGTACGACATTATGTCTGGCGTTGTTTACGTTCGTCCTGATTCAGTATAACAATGTCAAATATAATAAATTCGGCGCGATCACCGGGCTGTTTCAGCCGCTGCCGATCTTATTCCCGATCAACCTGATCGGCGAATTTGCAACCCCGTTGTCATTGTCCCTGCGTCTGTTTGGAAATGTTATGGCGGGGACGATCATGCTGGCATTGTTCTACGGACTGCTGCCGATATTCGTGAAGATAGGCATACCGACATTTCTGCATGCGTATCTCGACCTGTTTTCCGGCGCGATCCAGACATTTGTATTTTCAATGCTGACGATGGTATTTATTTCCGAAAAAATCGGAGAAAATTAAATGAAAACAGATTTAAGGAGGACACAACAATGAGTCAAATCACAAACGAAGGTTTAATTTTAGCATGTTCCGCGATCGGCGCAGGGTTAGCGATGATCGCAGGGATCGGTCCTGGCGTCGGCCAGGGGATCGCGGCAGGTCAGGGCGCCGCGGCGGTAGGACGGAATCCGGGAGCGAAAGGCGACGTCACGACGACGATGCTTCTCGGGCAGGCAGTCGCGGAGACGACCGGTCTGTACTCTTTGGTCATCGCGCTGATCCTCTTATATGCGAACCCGCTGTTGAGCAAGTTTTTGGGCCTTTGATTCGGAGGGCGCAGTTGCGGTAAGAAATCATATAGGAGGCGGATAGATGGAAGGCAGAATATTCGGATTGGATCTGCAGCTTGGCTTTGACGTTCTGCTGCAGGCGCTCTGCGTATTGATATTATTTGCGTTTTTATCTTATCTATTATTTGAACCCGTCAAAAAGATATTGAAAGACCGCGAGGAACGCGTGGCGGCGCAGGTAGCCGACGCGGCGAAGAACCGCGAGGAAGCGGAGAAGCTCCGGGCGGATTATGAAGCAAAGCTCCGGGATATTGAGAAAGAGGCGCACGGCATTTTGTCAGACGCCCGCAAAAAATCTCTGGAGCAGGAGGAATCCATTGTCGCGGCAGCCAGAGAGGAAGCGGCAGGGCTTATCCGGCGCGCGAACAGGGAGATCGATCTGGAAAAGAACCGGGTTCGTGACGAAGTGAAAAACGAGATGGTCGACATTGCCAGGGCGATGGCAGGGAAGATCGTATCGGACTCGATAGATGAGAGGAAACAGGAATCTCTGATCACAGAGACTCTGGAAGAAATGGGTGATGAGACATGGCGAAGCTAGCGGAAAGCGTTTACAGCGACGCCCTATTTGAACTGGCGATGGAGAAGGGCTGCCTGCAGGAACGGATGGAGGAAGCGCAGGTCGTAGACAGGCTCCTTTCGGAGAATCCGGAACTGCTCCGGCTGCTGCGGCACCCGCAGATTGAAAAAGGGGAAAAGGCGCAGATCCTGGAAAATATATTCCGGGGCCGTGTCTCCGACGATCTGACGGGATTGCTCCTGATCGCGGTTTCCAAAGGGCATGCAGATGTTTTGAGCGCGATCATCCGTTCTTTTATCAAAAAAGGAAAACGACAATTACACATAGGGGAAGCGGAAGTGGTCTCCGCGGCGGTTCTGACGGAAGAACAGGAGCGGCGGATCCGGGACCGGCTTCTTCAGCTTACCGATTATGAACGTCTGGAAGTCGAGTACAGGGTTGACCCGAGCCTGATCGGGGGACTTGTGATCCGGATGGATAATCGCGTGGTGGACAGCAGCATCCAGACAAAGCTGGATCGGCTGGCTGGTTCGCTCAAACAAATTCAGTTGGGGAAACCCAGCCAGACTGACAGAAAAGAGGTGTGAAACTCCTTATGAAGCTGAAACCAGAGGAGATCAGTTCTGTTATCCGGGAACAGATCAAACAATATTCCCTTCAGTTGGAAACCTCTGACACAGGGACGGTGATCCAGGTCGCAGACGGGATCGCCCGTATTCATGGCCTTGAGAAAGCAATGCAGGGAGAGCTTCTCGCTTTTCCGGGCGACGTTTACGGAATGGTGATGAATCTGGAGGAGGACAATGTAGGAGCGGTGCTGCTCGGCAACGCGTCCAACATCAACGAGGGAGATACGGTAAAAACAACGGGCCGCGTGGTGGAAGTGCCGGTCGGCGACGCGCTGCTCGGGCGTGTTGTCAACGCGCTTGGACAGCCGATCGATGGAAAAGGGCCGGTGGAGACGGAAAAGAGCCGCCAGATCGAGCGTGTGGCGTCCGGCGTTATCACGCGGAAATCCGTCGATACCCCGCTTCAGACCGGAATCAAGGCGATTGACGCGATGATCCCGATCGGCAGGGGACAGCGCGAGCTGATCATCGGCGACCGCCAGACCGGAAAGACGGCGATCGCGATCGATACGATCATCAATCAGAAGGGAAAAGGAGTAAAATGTATTTACGTTGCCATCGGGCAGAAAGCGTCTACGGTGGCAAACGTTGTAAAAATGCTCGAGGAAAACGGCGCGATGGATTATACGACAGTCGTTGCGTCGACTGCCAGCGAACTTGCGCCGCTGCAATATATCGCTCCGTACGCGGGATGCGCGATCGGGGAGGAATGGATGGAAAACGGCGAGGATGTCCTGATCGTATACGACGATCTGAGCAAACATGCCGCCGCGTACCGGACGCTTTCCCTGCTGCTCCGCCGTCCGCCGGGACGCGAGGCATATCCGGGAGACGTCTTTTATCTGCACTCCCGTTTGTTGGAGCGCGCGGCGAGGATGTCGGAGGAGTACGGAGGCGGGTCGCTGACCGCGCTTCCGATCATTGAGACGCAGGCGGGCGATGTGTCCGCGTACATCCCGACCAACGTCATATCGATCACGGACGGTCAGATTTATCTGGAGACGGAGATGTTCAATTCCGGATTCCGTCCGGCGGTCAACGCGGGTCTGTCTGTTTCCCGTGTAGGCGGCGCGGCGCAGATCAAGGCGATGAAAAAAATCGCGGCGCCGATCCGCGTGGAACTGGCGCAGTACCGGGAGCTGGCGGCGTTTTCGCAGTTCGGTTCCGAACTTGACGAGGATACCAGGGAAAAGCTCGCGCAGGGCGAGAGGATCCGGGAAGTGCTCAAGCAGGCGCAATACGCGACCATGCCGGTAGAGAAACAGGTATTGATCCTTTACGCGGCGACGATGAAGTACCTGCTCGACATTGAAGTAAAGGACGTGCTGGAATTTGAGAAAGGGCTTCTGGAATTTATTGATACGAAGTACCCTGAAATTTTCCGCGCGATCCGCGAGACGCAGGAAATGAGCCCGGAGACGGAAGAATTGACGAAGAAAGCCATCCAGGAATTTAAAGCGGATTTCGGAAAAGAAACAGCGAGGTGATCGGCGATGGCGTCAATGAGAGATATAAAAAGGCGAAGGGAAAGTATTCAGAGCACAGGTCAGATCACAAGGGCAATGAAGCTCGTATCTACCGTGAAGCTCCAGAAAGCGCGCGGCAGGGCGGAACGCGCGAAGCCGTTTTTTGAAGCGACCTATGAGACGGTATCCATGATCCTGGAGCAGTCCGCCGGCGCGATGGAAGCGATCATGAAAAGCAATCCCCAGGGGAAAAAGGCAGTCGTCGTTATCACGTCCAACCGCGGGCTCGCGGGAGGATATAACAATAATGTCGTAAAAGCGGTCACGGAGCAGAACTGGGATCCGGACGACGTCCTGATCTACGCCGTCGGCCATAAAGGAATGGAAGCGCTCGCCAGAAGGGGATATACGATCGCCGCGGATCATTCCGATGTGATCAACGCGCCGCTGTACGACGATGCGAGGCAGATCGGCAAGGAGCTGCTCACCCGGTATCAGGCCGGCGAGATCGGCGAGATCTTCCTGGCATATACGGCGTTTAAAAATACCGTCGTGCATGAGCCGAAGCTGATCCGGCTTCTTCCGGCGGAGGAAGAGGCGTTCGCGTCTTCCCGCGGCCAGAGGAGCCAGGTTCCGATGAACTTTGAGCCGGAAGCGGAGGAAGTGCTGGACCTGATCATCCCGAAATATCTGACAAGCCTGATCTTCGGCGCGTTCACGGAAGCGGTCGCGAGTGAAAACGGCGCAAGGATGCAGGCGATGGATTCCGCGACGTCCAACGCGGAGGAAATGATAAATGATTTATCCTTACAATACAACCGCGCGCGGCAGAGTTCGATCACGCAGGAACTGACGGAGATCATCGGCGGCGCGGAAGCATTAAGCTGACAGGAGGACAGTAGAATGGCGAATACAACAGTTGGGAAGATAACCCAGATCATCGGCGCCGTTTTGGATATCAAATTTACGGAAGGCAAGCTCCCGGAGATCAATGACGCCATTGATATTCCATTGGCGGATGGAAAAAAACTGGTCGTGGAGGTTTCCCAGCATCTGGGCGACGATACGGTCCGGTGCATTGCCATGGGCCCTACGGACGGGCTTGTTCGCGGAATGGACGCGGTGGCGACCGGCTCGCCGATCTGCGTGCCGGTAGGGGAAGCGACCCTCGGAAGGATGTTCAATGTACTCGGGCAGCCGATCGACAACCAGGATCCGCCCGCGGACGTGGAGCATTATCCGATCCACAGGCCGGCGCCCGGATTTGCCGAGCAGTCGACCGACACGGAGATCCTGGAAACGGGCATCAAGGTAGTCGATCTGCTGTGCCCGTATCAGAAAGGCGGAAAGATCGGCTTGTTCGGCGGCGCGGGCGTAGGAAAGACCGTGCTGATCCAGGAGCTGATCCGGAATATCGCGACAGAGCACGGCGGATATTCCGTATTTACCGGAGTCGGGGAGCGTACCAGGGAAGGAAACGACCTGTACCATGAAATGAAAGAGTCGGGCGTTATTGAGAAAACGACGATGGTATTCGGGCAGATGAACGAGCCGCCGGGAGCCAGAATGAGGGTCGGATTGGCAGGCCTTACCATGGCGGAGTATTTTCGCGATAAGGGCGGCAAGGACGTGCTGCTGTTTATTGATAACATTTTCCGGTTCACGCAGGCGGGGTCGGAAGTATCCGCGCTGCTTGGACGCGTGCCGAGCGCGGTTGGATATCAGCCGACGCTCCAGACGGAGATGGGCGCCCTGCAGGAGCGGATCACATCCACGAAAAACGGGTCGATCACATCCGTGCAGGCGGTTTATGTCCCTGCCGACGACCTGACGGACCCGGCTCCCGCGACAACATTCGCGCATCTGGACGCGACGACCGTTTTGTCCCGGTCGATCGTGGAGCTTGGGATCTATCCGGCGGTCGACCCTCTGGAATCGACTTCCCGGATCCTGGATCCGCGCGTTGTGGGAGAAGAACATTATCAGACGGCGCGGGGCGTTCAGGAGATTTTGCAGAAATACAAAGAATTGCAGGATATCATCGCGATCCTCGGCATGGACGAACTGACGGAGGAAGAAAAGCTGACGGTCAACCGCGCGCGGAAGATCCAGAGATTTTTGTCGCAGCCGTTTTTTGTGGCGCAGCAGTTCACGGGACTGCCCGGACAGTATGTGCCGCTCAGTGAGACGATCCGCGGGTTCCGGGAGATCATGGAAGGACAGCATGACGACATCCCGGAGAGTTATTTCCTGAACGCGGGAAGCATCGACGATGTGGTCGCCCGTGTGAAGTAGGTGATCGTATGGCGGATAAATTGTTTCGATTACAGATTGTCTCCCCGGAACGGATCTTTTACGAGGGGGATGTTTCCATGCTGGAGCTGACGACGAGCGAGGGCGATATCGGAATCTATGCCGGGCATATTCCGATGACGATGGTGCTGGCGCCGGGCGTCGCGACGATCACAGAGGAAACCGGCAGGCGGGAAGCCGCGGTACATTCCGGATTCCTTTTGATCGAAGGGAACCAGGTGACGGTGCTTGCCGAGGTGGCGGAATGGCCGGATGAGATCGACGTCCACCGCGCGGAGGAAGCGAAAGTGCGCGCCGAACGCCGGATCGCGTCCGGCGGCGCAGGGATCAACCGGGAACGGGCGGAATTTGCGCTCAAGCGTTCCCTGGTTCGTTTGCGCGCCGCGAGCGGGAAGTAAATCCCGCGCGGAGGATCCGGAACGATGTGTCGGGGAGAAGGAACTTTCAGGGGCGCAGGCTGCTGAAAGTTCCTTTGGCGGCATATCGGATCCGGCGATCAAAAAAGGCTTTTCGGATATAGAAGGTTTGGAAAAAATAATATTGACTTACAGACGTCTCTGTGATATATTGGAAAGGCACTGGAAGTAAGGTCTTTTTTTTATGCCTTAAATTATTTTAAACGGAGGTGGAAGTTGTGCGCACAAGGATCACATTGGCATGTACGGATTGCAAGCAGCGCAATTACAACATGACCAAGGATAAGAAAACACATCCAGACAGAATGGAAACAAAGAAGTATTGTCGGTTTTGCAGAAAACATACAATACACAAGGAAACCAGGTAACTGGCTGGAAAGGAGATTGTTCCCATGAGTGAAAATGTGAAAACAGAAAAAAAAGGCATCAAGTCCTGGTTCAAAGGCTTAAAGCAGGAATTTAACAAGATCTTCTGGCCGAACCGGCAGACGCTTGCGAAGGAGACTGGCGTAGTTATCATTGTCATGATATTACTTGGGGTCCTCATTTCCGCGATCGATTTTGTACTTCAATATGGAATGGGATTCTTTATTAAGTAAGGATAGGTGATAAGATGTCAGAAGCAAAGTGGTACGTTGCCCATACGTATTCAGGTTATGAGAATAAAGTAAAAGCCGACATTGAGAAGACGATCGAGAACCGGCATCTGGAAGACCAGATCCTGGAAGTATCCGTGCCGATGCATGATGTGACCGAGGTGAAGGACGGAGAGCGGAAGACGTCCTCCAAGAAGATGTTTCCCGGCTATGTTCTGATCAATATGGTCATGAACGACGATACCTGGTACGTGGTCCGCAACACCAGGGGAGTGACGGGCTTTGTCGGTCCGGGCTCCAAACCGGTACCGTTGACGGATCAGGAGATCCGCGCGATGGGATTCCAGATGAATCAGATCGTCGAGATCGATGTGGAAGTCGGAGATTATGTCAGGGTCGTATCCGGCGCATGGGAAGGAACAGAAGGAAGCGTAAAAGCGATCAATCCGGCAAAACAGACAGTTACCATGGATGTTGATATCTTTGGGCGCGCGACATCCGTTGAGATCGCGTTTCTGGATATCAAGAAGATGTAACACAAGGTGGTCTGCGCAGATGGCAGGCCGTGGGAGGGTCAATCCCGAGAATACCACGAATTAGGAGGGAAAGCTACAATGGCGAAGAAAGTAACTGGTTATATCAAATTACAAATTCCGGCTGGAAAGGCAACTCCAGCACCGCCGGTCGGACCCGCGCTGGGTCAGCACGGCGTGAACATCGTTGAATTTACAAAGCAGTTCAACGCGAGAACAGCGGATAAGGACGGCATGATCATTCCGGTCGTTATCACGGTATATCAGGACAGGAGTTTCAGCTTTATCACGAAGACGCCGCCGGCGGCGGTACTGCTGAAAAAAGCGTGCAACCTGAAATCCGGTTCCGCGACGCCGAACAAGGCGAAAGTCGCGACGATCCCGAAAGCGGAGATCCAGAAGATCGCGGAGCTGAAAATGCCGGATCTGAACGCGGGGAGCCTGGAGGCGGCTATGAGCATGATCGCGGGAACCGCGCGCAGTATGGGCATTGTTGTTGAAGACTAATACAAAAAACAGTGGGAGGGTCGATCCCGCAATTACCACAGGAGGTTAAGAAAATGAAAAAAGGAAAAAGATATATCGAGGCTGCGAAACTTGTCGATCGTTCAACCACCTACGATCTGGAGGAAGCAGTCGCGTTAGTAAAGAAATCAGCCAGCGCGAAATTTGACGAGACCGTCGAGGCGCACATCCGCCTGGGCGTTGACAGCCGTCATGCGGATCAGCAGGTGCGCGGCGCGGTTGTACTGCCGCACGGGACAGGGAAAACGGTCCGCGTACTGGTATTTGCAAAAGACGCGAAAGCAGACGAAGCTGCTGCTGCCGGAGCGGATTTTGTAGGCGCGGAGGAACTGATCCCGAAGATCCAGAATGAAAACTGGCTGGATTTCGATGTTGTCGTTGCGACTCCCGATATGATGGGCGTTGTTGGCCGTCTGGGCCGTGTGCTCGGGCCGAAAGGGCTGATGCCGAATCCGAAGGCAGGCACTGTGACCATGGATGTGGCAAAAGCGATCAGCGACATCAAAGCAGGTAAGATCGAGTACAGATTGGACAAGACAAATATTATCCATGTTCCGGTTGGGAAAGCGAGCTTTTCCGAGGAACAATTAGCGGACAACTTCCAGACGTTAATGGGCGCTATCGTGAAAGCAAAGCCGGCAGCGGCAAAGGGTCAGTATCTGAGAAGCGTTGTGATCACTTCGACGATGGGACCCGGCATCAAAGTGAATACCGCCAGATTTTTGTAGAAGACAGCGTTCGATAAAGAAAACAGATCCGGACATACTCCCGCGGGAGCGTGCCGGGTCTGTTTTTTTCGTGGAAAAACGCGCGCCGTTTCCGTGCCGGAACGGCAAAAAGAAATTGAACCATAAGCGGATGAGTGATATAATAAATCATTATAGAACACGAAATCAGAAAAAGAAAAGAGGGAGAAGAATGAAACGATTTTTTTCATGGGTCCTCGCAGCCGTGATGACGGTATCCGCGGGGGCAGCGGTCCTTCCGGCGAATCCCGCTGAGATTTCGGCGGCTGCCCGCACGGGAGGAACGGCGAAAGGGAACGCGCTGGATACGGTTTATTTCGGACAGGCGCGGTCGGAGAAAGCGCATGACCTGAGCACCCGGTATTCCGTGAAAGGAACGGACGACAAGCGGAGCAAAGAGAAAAAGAATGCCAAAGGAACCTATACCGGCGGAGGGATCGGAGAAGGGCTGACTTACCGGCAGCTTTCGGTTCCGCCAAAAGGGAGCGAGAAGCGTTCCAAACTGGAATTTACATTGAAAGCGGATCCGACGAAGCAGAATTATCTGACGCTGCGGCTGAACGGCACGCAGCAGGGCCGCGGCAATTTGCTGTTATACGGGCCGAATGAGGACACGACGGTGCTGGAACCATGGTCCGGACACGTCTACAGCGAGCTGGACAACGGATATTATCCGGGAGCGCCGTTTGAGGGCAGATATTATTACGCGACTTACCGGATCCCGCAGGGACTCGTCAGCAGCGACGGCGAGCTGCGGGTCAGCCTTGTCGCGACGGCGAAGTTTGACGGATATGGAACGTCGACGTTTCTGCCGCAGGATCAGCCGAGCCGGTATATTTATCTGGCGGCGACCCATACCGACCCGTTCTTCGAGCCGTCCGACAATTATGTCGGCAAAGCGGTAAAAGCAAAGAAGCAGAAAGCGCGGACGGATCTGACCGGGTATGAATACCTGAGCAAAGAAGTCAACGACATGATGGAGGTCGTCATGTCATGGCAGATGTACGGACCGGAGTGGGAAGCGATGAAGAATGAAAACAACGCGTTCCTGGACGGTTCCGTCGTTACGTACACCCCGCTGTCTGAGCTGAAGGATTTCAAAGGGACGAAAGACGAGTGGGCAAGAAAGACGACCATGCAGTCGATCAACTTCCAGAACTGGAACCCGCTCGGGGCGACGACGATCTATGTCAACGCCCTTATGTATCCATTCTCAGGGGACTATTATCAGAGCCCGGAGCTTTTGAACCGGATCATGAAGACCTATGACTTTATCGCGCGGGCGCAGGACGCGCAGGGCGGATGGTGCTATTATGCCAACGGCGAGGATAAAGGGAAATGGCTCGGCGCCGATTATGACGGGAAAGGGACCCGGCTGACCGGCGAGCGGTGGCCGCTCCTCGCGCTTGGAACGGACTATATGACGCAGTCCTTTATTGAAATGGATCATTTTATCCGGGACGGCAAAAACAAGGAGCTGAAAGAGGCATATAACAATTACCTGAATGAGAAGATCGACGGCGATCTGACCGGGCGGATGAATAAAACGAGACGGGAATGGTATATCGAGATGTTCGCGAAGTCCAGAGATTACCTTGCGAACCCCGCGAAGGGCGATTATTATAATCCCGCTACCCGCGCCGGCACGGCAAATCAGGACGTCGGGTTTGCCTATGACGCCAATGAGGCGGTCCTTCTGCTGGAGGAATCCGCGGACAAAGACGCGGCGCTTGACCGGACGTACACGTCCAAACCGGCGGAGCCGTATATCAAACAGCTGAAGTATAAATTCTCCGAGATGGTGGACGGTCAGAAATGGTTCTCAACCGAGAATAAACTGGGTCTTGAAGGCGGCGCGTCCCATGGCGGATGGGCAGGGGAATATGGCGCTCTGATCCTCCGGGAACTGAACCGGTACGCCGAGATCGGGCAGTACGCGAAAGATCCGGAAGTGAAGAAATTCTATGATAAGCTGTCGGGCGATTCTCATGACGCGGCGAGCTATTTTATCTATCCGACGGTGGACGCGAACCGGGCGAACGTGCTTGTGAGCGAATGTTGGGCAGGCTCCCGGGGCGCCGGATACGGGCAGAAAGTATTTTATGTTTGCGGAGGCTATACCGCGCTTGAAGTGAAAAATAAGACGGCGCTTCGCATTATGCAGAAATATATCGAGGACGGACAGGCGTATCTCGACCCGCTGCGGGAAGATATCGCCAATCAGACGCCCCATGTATATTCGGAGATCATCGAAGCGCAGGAGGTCTTAAAGTTTTATCCGGAAGTTGAGAAGACGTTAAAGGACAAGAAGAAGGCGTCGGATTATCTTCCGATGGAGGAGGAACATCCGGACTTTGCGTGGGCGGATCTGGACGGACAGGTCGTCGTGTTCAAAGACAAGGGGACGAGGGCATACGTTACCTTTAATTACCGCCGCGACGACTGGCAGTACAATAACAATGTAAGGATCCACTATACGACGGACAATGGGAAACGGGATTATGTCGCGAACGCGCTCGGCATAAACAAGGGCGGCACGTATACTTACGACGATACGACGGTAAACGGCGAAACATATACGCATACGCGCTACGACGGATTTTCCCAGGTTGAATATGATAAATATATCGTAGCGATCAACCAGTCAAAGACCAATAAAGCGCAGAATCATAAAGGAAAAAGCTACCAGGTAGATACGTTCGGCGTGAAGAAAGCGAAAGATCTGGTCAGCGGAAAGACGTATGTCGGCAGGAACGGAAACGATATCCGCGTGATCGCCAAACCGAACACGGCGGTTGTGCTGAAAGTGCTGGAAAAGGCAGAAACGAAATCGGTCGGCGTGAAATATATCAGCGGGAAGACGATCCTCGGGACGGACAACATCAACGCGGTCGTTGGCTCCGCCGTGAAAGTGAAGCCGGAATCTTTCGACGGATACAAAGCGGTTTCCGCGAAAACAAAGACCGTGCGCGTATCGGCGGACAATGACAAAAATATCGTTACTTTCCGCTATAAGAAAAATGCGGCGCCCAAATTTACGAAGGAGCCGGGTTCAGATGTATTGCGGGAATGGAAGACGATCGAAGTGAACGGCGCCAGGGGTTCGGCGGAATATGACGCGGACGGAAATCCCGTGAAGCTGACCGCGTTGAGCGACGGGAACAATACAAACGGGAGCAAGTTCTTTGTTTATCAGGAAGCCACGGATGATATCGTATTTGAGACGAGCCTGAAAGGATTTGCCAATACAAAGACCGATAAAGATTATTATTCCATGATCATCGCGGATCATCCGGATCTGCAGAAAGGGAATTATATCGAACTCCGGCATTTCCCGAACAACAACAATATCCTCCTTGTCAGCCACCGGCACGACCAGGGCGTGAACGCGCAGTCTTACTGGGCGGGCGATATGAATAACAAAGCCGTTCCGATCTGGTTCCGGATCGTGCGCAGGGACGACGTCGTCAGCTATGAATATTCGCTTGACGGGACGACATATGAAAAGACGTCCAAGCCGGTGATCGATTTCAAGATGAATGACAAGGTATATGTCGGCGTCGCCATGACGGCGGGCGCGGGACTGGAAAATACCGCGACGATTTCCGATATTTCCATTACCAATGTGGTTCCCGCGGCGGTAAAAACAGGAGAAACCGTAAAACTGAATTTTGCGGTGAAGGACGCGGATCCGCTCAGCACGGCGGTATACGGATTCGACAAAGAGAAAAAGGCGTCCGGCTCCATGACCATGAAACCGGAAAAGGATGGGAATTATCAGTTTAAAGCGGTCGTGAACGACGCTTATCACGACGATCCGGTTACGAAGATGCTCCAGGTTCAGGTCGGGGAGACGCAGCCGAAGGAGATCGGCGATATCCCGGACGTGGTCGCGACGGAGGGCGATAAGATCCGGTTCACCGTGCCGGACGCGCCGGGCGCGGCGATCTCTCTCCTGCCGTACGGAAAGGCGGCGAAAGGAACCGTTAAGGGCAATACGTATACATGGAAGACGAAGAAAGGCCAGGCAGGCATTTATCAGGTCCTGGTAACGTATGATTACGAGGATTACCGGGTCACGAGGCTGGTTGAGCTGGCGGTCGGAAAAGACACGTCGGTGATCGACTGGGTTCAGTAGAGACCCTGTACCGGGCAGGATCGGCCCCGCAATCAAAAAAGTACTTGACAAGTACCGGGCAGTTGTGCTATTTTGCTTTCGTACGAACTGCCAAAGACAGCAGGTGTCTGAAAAGACGTAAGGAGAGAACGCCTGCCGAGGAAGATGCGTGATCTGTGATATTGTCTTGATACGCCCTCAGTCTTTTGGAGACTGGGGGCGTTTTTCTGAATAAACGGGATACGCGTTTCTGTGCGGTGGTACAAATCTGAAAAGGAGGTATACCAGAAGCATGGCAAAAGTGGAATTGAAACAGCCGATCGTAGATGAGATCAAGGGACTGATCGACGGGGCGGCAGGACTTGTCGTTGTAAACTACTGCGGGCTGACGGTGGAACAGGATACCAGGCTCCGCAAGGAACTGAGAGAAGCCGGCGTCACATACAAAGTATACAAAAACACTTTGGTGAAGCGCGCCGTAGCGGGAACTGCGTGCGAGAGCATTTCCGACCTGCTGGAGGGTCCGAACGCGTTTGCGTTTTCCGCAGAGGATGCGACAGCGCCGGCGCGGATCCTGGCGAAATTTGCAAAAGAAGCCCCGGCTCTGGAACTGAAATGCGGCGTTGTGGAAGATACGTACTATGACGAAGCGGGAATAAAAGCCCTGTCCACGATCCCGTCCAGAGACGAACTGCTGTCCAAGCTGCTTGGAAGCATCCAGTCGCCGATCGCGAACTTCGCGCGCGTTGTAAAACAGATCGCGGAGCAGAAGGAAGGCGCGGCACAGGCATAACGCCTGAAGCAGACAAAAAGATTGATAAAAATGGAGGAAAGAAAAATGACGATTCAGGAAATTATCGAAGCAATCAAAGGTTTATCTGTATTAGAATTGAACGACCTTGTAAAAGCATGTGAGGAAGAATTTGGCGTATCTGCGGCAGCAGGCGTTGTCGTTGCGGCGGCAGGCGGCGCGGCAGGCGGCGAAGCGGCTGAGGAGAAAGACGAGTTCGATGTGGAACTGACCGAAGTTGGACCGAACAAAGTAAAAGTCATCAAGGTAGTACGCGAAGTGACCGGTCTTGGTCTGAAAGAAGCGAAAGAAGTAGTCGACGGCGCTCCGAAGGTAGTGAAAGAGGGCGCGAGCAAAGAAGAAGCGGAAGAGATCAAGACGAAGCTCGAAGCGGAAGGAGCAAAGGTTACGCTCAAATAATCAGCTGCATTATGTTGAAAAGATCCCGCGCGGATACGCCGGGGTCTTTTTTTCGCTGTCACAGAACGGATAGGGATCGGCTCCCGCTTCAAAAGTCCGGTATGTGGACAATTATGTGGAAAAAAGGTGGAAAAAAATTCTTGACACTACCTGACAAAAATGCTAAGATAGTAAAATGCATTTAATATGGGCGGATGTGCCTATTCATCAGTGAACGTAACCGACAAATTTCATGTTTTTTAGAATTTTATCAAGGGGTGAAACGTCGAATGGACAAAAACAGAATCAAACCGGTCAAATCGGGCAAAGGGATTCGTATGAGCTACTCCACCAAGGAAGATGTTTTGGAGATGCCGAACCTGATCGAAGTACAGAAGGATTCCTACAACTGGTTCCTTGACGAAGGGCTGCGGGAAGTATTTCGGGACATTTCTCCGATTACGGATTACAGCGACGTATTGCGGTTGGAGTTTGTGGACTTTGCTTTGTGCCGGGAAGACGCGAAGTATTCGATCGAAGAATGCAAAGAGCGCGACGCGACCTACGCCGCTCCGTTGAAAGTACGCGTTCGTTTCTACAACGGAGAAAAGGATGAGATCAGCGAACACGAGATCTTTATGGGAGATCTTCCGCTGATGACCGACACGGCGACCTTTGTCATCAATGGCGCGGAGCGCGTCATTGTTAGCCAGCTGGTCCGTTCGCCCGGGATTTATTACGGGATCGACCATGATAAACTCGGCAAAAAACTGTTTTCCTGTACGGTAATCCCGAACCGGGGCGCGTGGCTGGAATACGAGACGGATTCCAACGACGTTTTTTCCGTGCGGGTAGACCGCACCAGGAAAGTCCCGATCACGGTACTGATCCGCGCGCTGCACATCGGGACCAACACGGAGATCATCGACCTGTTCGGGGAAGAACCGAAGATCATGCGGAGCCTGGAAAAAGACGTTGCCACCAATTATGAGGAAGGTCTTCTGGAGCTGTACAAGAAGATCCGTCCCGGCGAGCCGCTTTCGGTTGAAAGCGCGGAAAATCTGCTGACGGGGATGTTCTTTGATCCGAAGCGGTATGACCTGGCGAAAGTTGGTCGCTATAAATTCAACAAAAAACTCGCGTTCCGCAATCGGATCACAGGCTGGCCCCTTGCGGAAGACGTTTTGGATCCGTCCACAGGGGAAGTGCTTGCCGAGGCGGGCACCGTTGTGACGGCGGAACTGGCGGATACGATCCAGAACGCGGCGGTTGTTTCCGTTCTGATCCGCACGGATGAGCGGGACACCAAAGTGCTGTCCAATATGATGGTCGATATTACCGCATATGTGGACGGAGACCCGAAAGAACTGGGCGTGACGGAGCCCGTATATTATCCCCTGCTCGCGCGGCTCATCGAGGAGAACGATGAGGAAGAAGCGCTCAGGGAAGCGATCCGAAGGAATATTCCGGAGCTGATCCCGAAACATATCACGACGGAAGATATTATGGCTTCCATCAATTATAATATTCATCTGGAGTATGGGATCGGCAACGACGACGATATCGACCATCTGGGCAACCGCCGCATCCGCGCGGTCGGGGAACTGCTGCAGAACCAGTACCGGATCGGTCTGTCCCGCCTGGAGAGAGTGGTCCGGGAGAGAATGACGACGCAGGATATCGAGACGATCACGCCGCAGTCCCTGATCAATATCAAACCGGTCACGGCGGCGGTGAAGGAATTTTTCGGAAGTTCCCAGCTTTCCCAGTTTATGGACCAGAACAACCCGCTGTCCGAATTGACGCACAAGCGGCGTCTGTCCGCGCTCGGTCCCGGCGGTCTGTCCAGGGACCGAGCCGGATTTGAGGTGCGCGACGTCCACTATACGCATTACGGAAGGATGTGCCCGGTTGAGACGCCGGAAGGTCCGAACATCGGTCTGATCAACTCCCTCGCGACTTACGCGAGGATCAATCAATATGGATTTGTCGAAGCACCGTATCTTGTACTGGATAAGACCGACCCGTCCAATCCGCGCGTCACGGACGAAGTGATCTATCTGACCGCGGACGAGGAGGATCATTATACGGTCGTGCAGGCGAACGAGGAATTGGACGAAAACGGATATTTTGTGCGGAGCAACGTATCCGGGCGGCGCAGGGATGAGACGTCCGAGTTCCCGCGCAGCCGCGTGGATCTGATGGACGTATCCCCGAAGATGGTATTTTCTGTCGCGACGTCCATGATCCCGTTCCTGGAGAACGACGACGCGAACCGTGCCCTGATGGGCTCCAATATGCAGCGTCAGGCGGTGCCGCTGCTCACCACGGAAGCCGCGATCGTAGGAACCGGGATGGAGGCGAAAGCCGCGGAGGATTCCGGCGTCTGCATCATAGCGAAGAACGACGGCGTCGTGGAGCGCTCGACTTCCACAGAGATCGTTGTCCGCAGGGACGACGGGGAAAAAGATACGTACCATGTGATCAAATTTGCCGGAAGCAACCAGGGCAACTGCATGAACCAGAGGCCGATCGTGTTTGTGGGGGACCGGGTAACGGCAGGAGAGATCCTGGCGGACGGGGCTTCCACGGCAAACGGGGAGCTCGCTCTCGGAAAGAATCCGCTGATCGGGTTCATGACATGGGAAGGATACAATTATGAGGACGCGGTACTGCTGAGCGAGCGTCTCGTACAGGAGGACGTATATACCTCCGTCCATATCGACGAGTACGAGGCGGAAGCCCGCGATACCAAGCTCGGACAGGAAGAGATCACCAGGGATCTGGCGGGCTTGAATGAAGACGTCCTGAAAGACCTTGACGAAGACGGGATCATCCGGATCGGCGCGGAAGTGCGCGCCGGGGATATCCTCGTAGGAAAAGTCACTCCGAAGGGAGAGACGGAACTGACCGCGGAAGAACGCCTGCTGAGGGCGATCTTCGGAGAGAAGGCGCGGGAAGTGCGGGATACGTCCCTGCGCGTGCCGCACGGAGCTTTCGGCGTGGTCATGGATACAAAAGTATTTTCCAGGGAGAACGGCGACGAGCTGCCTCCCGGAGTCAATAAATCCGTGCGCGTTTACATCGCGCAGAAGAGAAAGATCAGCGTAGGGGACAAGATGGCGGGACGCCATGGGAACAAGGGCGTTGTGTCGCGCGTGCTTCCGGTGGAAGATATGCCGTTCCTGCCGAATGGCCGTCCGCTGGACATTGTTTTGAATCCGCTGGGCGTGCCGTCCCGTATGAATATCGGACAGGTATTGGAGATCCATCTGAGCCTTGCGGCAAAAGTGCTTGGATTCCATGTATCCACGCCGGTCTTTAACGGGGCGAACGAGAACGACATCATGGAAACGCTGGAAATGGCAAACTCGTACGCCAATAAAACATGGGAAGAATTTGAAGCGGAATGGGGCGACAAGGTCAACGACGAGGTAATGCGCTACCTGTACGACAACCGCGATCACCGGGCGGAATGGAAAGGGGTCCCGATCGACCGGACCGGAAAGGTCCAGCTCCGCGACGGAAGGACCGGCGAAGAATTTGACAGCCCGGTCACCATTGGCTTCATGCACTATCTGAAACTCCATCATCTGGTCGATGATAAGATCCACGCCCGCTCCACAGGCCCTTATTCGCTTGTTACCCAGCAGCCGCTTGGAGGAAAAGCGCAGTTCGGCGGCCAGCGGTTCGGAGAAATGGAGGTATGGGCGCTCGAAGCGTACGGCGCGTCTTATACGTTACAGGAGATCCTGACCGTGAAATCAGACGATGTGGTCGGACGTGTCAAGACATATGAGGCGATCATCAAGGGCGACAATATCCCCGAAGCGGGAATACCGGAATCGTTCAAGGTACTGCTGAAAGAATTCCAGTCGCTGGCGCTGGACGTAAAAGTATTGCGGGAAGACGGAACGGATGTTGTCATTTCCGAAAGCATCGACTATGGAAACGAAGAACTGACGCCGATCATCGAGGGAACGATGAATGTTGACCGCGAGGACGAATCCTTTGAGGAATACGGATTTAAGGAAGGAGAACTCGGCGAGGGCGACGATGAAGTATTGGATCTTGACGATTAGGTAAGGGACAGTTCTTTGGAAAGGAGCGAGTATTATGTCAGAGATGAATCATGATACAAATGAACAACCGTTATTGTTTGACGCCATCAAGATCGGGCTGGCGTCGCCGGAAAAGATCCGCGAGTGGTCCAGGGGCGAGGTAAAGAAGCCGGAGACGATCAATTACCGGACCTTAAAACCGGAGAAGGACGGATTGTTCTGCGAGCGGATCTTCGGTCCGAGCAAGGACTGGGAATGTCATTGTGGAAAATATAAGAAAATCCGTTATAAGGGCGTCATCTGCGACCGCTGCGGCGTTGAGGTCACGAAAGCGAACGTGCGCCGGGAACGGATGGGGCACATCGAGCTTGCCGCTCCGGTATCCCATATCTGGTATTTCAAAGGGATCCCGAGCCGCATGGGGCTGGTGCTGGACATCTCCCCGAGAACGCTTGAGAAAGTGTTATATTTTGCGTCGCATATCGTACTGGAAGCGGACGAGGGATGTACGGTCAAATACAAACAGGTCCTCAGCGACCAGGAATATCATGAAGCGCTTGAGGCGAACCCGCCCGGGTCGTTCCGGGTCGGGATGGGCGCCGAGGCGGTAAAGGAACTGCTCCAGGAGATCGATCTGGACAAGGAAGCCGCGGAGCTTTCCGCGGAACTGGAGGGCACGAACGGACAGAAACGCGCCCGCATCATCAAGAGGCTGGAAGTGATCGAGGCGTTCCGGGAATCCGACAACCGACCGGAATGGATGATCCTGGACGTTGTGCCGGTCATCCCGCCGGATATCCGCCCGATGGTCCAGCTGGACGGCGGCAGATTCGCGACCAGCGATTTAAACGACCTGTACCGCAGGATCATCAACCGGAACAACCGCCTGAAACGGCTGCTGGAGCTCGGCGCGCCGGATATTATCGTGCGCAACGAAAAGCGGATGCTCCAGGAATCGGTTGACGCGCTGATCGACAACGGCCGCAGGGGGCGACCGGTGACAGGACCGGGCAACCGCGCGCTCAAGTCGCTGTCCGATATGCTGAAAGGAAAACAGGGACGGTTCCGCCAGAACCTGCTCGGCAAGCGCGTGGATTATTCCGGGCGTTCCGTTATCGTGGTCGGACCGGAACTGAAGATTTATCAGTGCGGACTTCCGAAAGAGATGGCGATCGAGCTGTTCAAGCCGTTCGTGATGAAAGAACTGGTGGCGAACAAGCTGGCGCACAACATCAAATCGGCGAAAAAAATGGTCGAGAAGCTCCAGCCGGAGGTATGGGACGTTCTGGAGGACGTGATCAAAGAGCATCCGGTTATGCTGAACCGCGCCCCTACGCTGCACAGGCTCGGCATCCAGGCGTTTGAGCCGGTACTTGTGGAAGGAAAGGCGATCAAGCTCCATCCGCTGGTATGTACGGCGTACAACGCGGACTTTGACGGGGACCAGATGGCAGTGCATCTTCCGCTGTCTGTGGAAGCGCAGTCGGAGTGCCGTTTTCTGCTCCTGTCCCCCAACAACCTGCTGAAACCGTCCGATGGCGCGCCGGTAGCGGTGCCGTCGCAGGATATGGTACTCGGCATTTATTACCTGACGCTTGAGAAAGCAGGGGACAAAGGAGAGGGAAAAGCCTTCAAATCACCCAACGAGGCATATCTTGCCTATGAGAATAAAGAGATCACCCTCCATGCGAAGATCCGGGTCCGCATGACGGGGACCCGCCCGGACGGCACGGTCGGGAACCGCACAATCGAGACGACGATGGGCCGTTTGCTGTTCAACGAGATCATTAGCCAGGATCTTGGGTTTGTCGATCGGTCGAAGGAAGAAAACTTCCTGCTGCCGGAGATCGACTTCCTTGTCGGCAAGAAGCAGCTGAAACAGATCCTGGATCGGTGCATCAATGTGCATGGGGCGACAAAAACCGCCGAAGTGCTGGATGATATCAAAGCGCTCGGCTATAAATTCGCGACGCAAGCCGCGCTGACGGTTTCCATTTCCGACATGACCGTGCCGGAGGAGAAAAAACAGATCCTTGCCGACGCGGAAGCGACGGTCGATACGATCACAAAAGAGTTCCGCCGTGGAAACCTGACGGAAGAAGAACGCTATAACGCTGTTGTCAAAACATGGTTCGCCGCCGACAACCTCCTGACGGAGAAGCTGATCAGCGGACTGGATCAGTATAACAATATCTTTATGATGGCGGACTCCGGCGCCCGTGGTTCCAACCAGCAGATCAAGCAGCTGGCGGGAATGCGCGGACTGATGGCGGATACGTCCGGACGGACGATCGAGCTGCCGATCAAGTCCAACTTCCGGGAAGGGCTTGACGTACTGGAGTATTTCATTTCCGCCCATGGCGCGCGGAAAGGTCTGTCGGACACGGCGCTCCGTACAGCGGATTCCGGTTACCTGACCAGACGTCTGGTGGACGTTTCCCAGGATTTGATCATCCGCGAGACGGACTGCTGTGAACACAGCCACGACGAGGTTCCGGGCATGTATGTCCAGGCGTTTATGGACGGTCAGGAAGTGATCGAAAGCCTGGAGGAGCGGATCACCGGCAGATACGCGGCGGAGACGGTCCTGCATCCGGAAACAGGCGAGATCATTGTGAAAGCCAATCATATGATCACGCCGAAACGCGCGGCGGCGATCGTCGCGGCGGGTTATACGAAAGTAAAAATCCGCACGATCCTGACCTGTAAATCCAAAGTCGGCGTCTGCGCGAAATGCTATGGCGCCAATATGGCGACCGGTCAGGCGGTACAGGTAGGAGAAGCGGTCGGGATCATCGCGGCACAGTCGATCGGCGAGCCGGGTACGCAGCTTACGATGAGAACCTTCCATGCCGGCGGAGTTGCCGGAGACGATATCACGCAGGGCCTTCCGCGTGTTGAGGAGCTGTTTGAGGCGAGGAAGCCGAAAGGGCTCGCGATCATCGCGGAGATCGGCGGCACGGTCAGCATACAGGAAAATAAGAAAAAACGGGAAGTCGTGGTCTCCAACAGCGAAACAGGAGAATCGAAGACGTACCTGATCCCCTACGGATCCCGTGTGAAAGTAGCAGACGGGCAGGAGCTGGAGGCAGGCGACGAGCTGACCGAGGGAAGCATCAACCCGCACGACCTGCTCCGGATCAAAGGCGTGCGCGCCGTACAGGACTATATGCTCCGGGAGGTACAGAGGGTTTACCGCCTCCAGGGCGTTGATATCAACGATAAGCACATAGAAGTGATCGTCCGCCAGATGCTGAAAAAAGTCCGGATCGAGGAAAGCGGCGATACCAATTACCTGCCGGGCACAATGGCGGATATTCTGGAATTTGAGGAAAAGAACGCGAAAGTGCAGGAGGAAGGCGGCGTTCCCGCGCAGGGAACCCAGATCATGCTTGGGATCACCAAAGCGTCCCTGGCGACCAATTCCTTCCTGTCCGCCGCCTCGTTCCAGGAGACGACGAAGGTGCTGACAGAAGCGGCGATCAAGGGCAAGGTGGATCCGCTGATCGGGCTGAAAGAAAACGTCCTGATCGGAAAACTGATCCCTGCGGGAACCGGTATGAAACGGTACCGCGATGTGAAGATCGAAGCGGACGAACCGGAGCTCCCGGAGGAAGCGCCGGATACGGAGGAGCCTGTGGCGGAGGAAGCGGGAGAACCTGCGGAGAGCGCGGCAGCTGCGGAAGAATCCGCCGCGCCGGACGGCGGCGCGGAACCTTCGGAACCGGACAGCGCAGACGCGGAAGCGGCGCAGCAGGACGAAGGGCAGGTTGAAGAACCTGCGGAAAAAGAACCGGAAGAAACCGAAGCGGACGCGGAGAAATAGGAGCCGCGGAGCCGGACAGGCAGCAAAAAATCAGAAAAATAAGAAACAGATAAAAAAACGGAACCATCCGATCCGGATCGCGGAGCGGATGGTTCCGTTTTTTGTCTCAGAGCTGTTCGAGATACTTCTTTGGGGTTGTGCCGCTGATCTCCTTAAATACCCGGTAAAACGTGCTCTGGCTGTCAAAGCCGGACTGGAAGCAGGCTTCCGTGATGGAAGAACCGCCCTCCAGCAGCTTTTTTGCCTGAATGATGCGGAGCGTATTGACATAGGTATTGAAGTTTGTATTGAGTTTGTTTGTAAAAATACGGGACAGATAATAGCGGCTTGTCCCGACTGCCCGCGCGACATGGTCCCTGGTGATGGATTCGGTATAGTGGTTATGGATATAGGTCAGCGCTTTCTGGATGATCTGACCCCTGTCCTCAAACTGCGCGTCCGTCAGGGAAAGGCATGGGAAGATACGGCTGCAGATGATATGGAGATAGCCGATCATCAGGCCGGGGTCAAAATGGATATTTTTGTAAGTGACGCCGGGAGAGCTTGCGCCCATATCCGGTTTGTAGGAAAAAGGAAGCTGTCCCGCGAGGATTTCCTCCGGAATAAGGGATCGGATGATATAGAGGATATCCGGATGGACCTGTTCGGGGGAAAGGAAAGGGGACGCCGGCTCTTTCCGGCTGATCGTTTTGTTATAATAAAGGATCATTTCCGGGCTGAATACCATATAAAAGACATAATTATCCGCGTCCGAAATGTAATGATGCATCTGATTGGGGAAGATCAGGGCGAGGCTTCCCTTGCGGAGCAGCGCCGTATGATCCTCGATCGTAATTTTGATCTCCCCGTCCAGGACATATAATAGTTCGGCGCCCCGCTCAAAATGCGCGGGATAATTGAAATTTTTGCGGAGATTAAATTCAAAAGCTCTCTGCCCGGAAAAGACGTTATATTCGCCCATAACTGCCGCTCCTTCTTTTTTCTTTCACTATAACACAAAATGATAATAAATTACAGTGGAAATAATAAGATTTAAAAATCCTTTTTTGATAAAATGTATACAAAGTAAATTGCGGTAATGGGCTATTTGATTTATTTTGCACAATAAAAAGAAAGAAAGAGGGAATGAAGAATGCGCACAAAGCAGGAATTTACGGTGCAGTCACGATTGCTGAGAAAACTGATCAGCATGATCCTGGCCGTGGCGATGGTGCTTAGCAGCGGTGCTTTCGCACAGCTCGCGCCGGTCGTCCGCGCGGCTACGGAGAGTGAAACCAGCTGGGAGGAGGATGGCCACCATTATACCAAATTTATTATAAATGCGGACATCTCCCTGTCGGTACAGAATGGCGCGAGCGCCGGGACTGTGCTGTACAGCCCGACGAAGGAAGATTATACGATCGGCCGCGGGCGCGTGCATTATGTGCAGTATGACCTGACGAAGGTGATCAACGCGCTCAAAGCGGACGACAGCATGAATGTGTCCGAAGCGCTGGTTTATCTGACCAAAGAGAAATCCAACGGGCATACGACCGAGCTGCGTTATATTCCGTATAATGAATGGGCGGAAACGCCGGACAAAGTGACCTACAATTCCATGGACGCCGCGATCGAGGGCGGGCAGTTCGCCCCGGAGATCCTGTACAGCTTTCCGACGACAGGACTCGGGACGAACAAAGCGTTCAGCGCGAACGCGACCCGCGCGATCACGCGGGAGAACGCGGAAAAGAACGGGACGAAATTTTCATTCAGCTTTACCGGCGCTTATACGTCGGGGACGCTGACGAATGGAGAGGAAGACGGACTGGACATCTATTCCGCCGTTGCATCGAATGAGAGCTACCGGCCGTATATGGAGATCACGATCGTCGATATGGAACCGGATGAAATTGACAAGACGCAGAACCGGATCCGGGCGCAGGGCGTGGCGGACAGCCTTTCTTCCACCTATACGGGCATGGCGCTCGACGCGGATCTGGGCCTGCCGACGGAGAGCCTCGGCGTAGACATCGAATGGGAATCCTCCGATCCGGGCGCGATGGAGATCGTCCGGGATCCGGACGGGACCGTATATGGGAAAGTGACGCGCCAGCCGGAAGACGGGGACGACGTAAGGGTCACGCTGACGGCGTCCTGCTCCTACGGCGAGGGAGCGAACCGCCAGACGGTGAAGCAGGAGATCGTCGTTACGGTCATCAAGATGAATTCCAACCTGTATCCGCTGGATATCGTCGGCACACAGAACTCTGCCAACGCCAACAAGACGCTGCGCGATACGACAGCGGAGGTTGGACGCGGGCGGAGCATTGTCGCGAAATTTGACATCAGCACAGTGCCTGCGACGTCGTCCGCGATATATGTACATATTGAAAACGTGAGCGGCAACAACAATCAGGCAATCCCGTCGAAGGTGTTTATGCTGCCCGGCACATTCGACATTACGGATGTGACGCACAACAAGATCTTCGCGTCGGACGCGTTTGAGGAATTTGTGGTCGACGGCGGCGAGTTCATCGGAGGGTCGGTTACGATCCCGAAGAAACAGAATACGGGCGAGCTGGAGGTAACGAGAGCAGTCCTGAAAGCGAAACGGCTCGGCTGGGATACGGTCGTAATCGGCTTCGCGGGCGACTGGGCAGGCGACGGTACCGGAAAGATCGCAACGAATACATGGACCAATGCCAATCAGAAGACCTATCTGCATTATGAAAGCAGCACGGCGGAGAAGAACGTGGAAAAAGCGTTCGCGGAGGCTTCTGTGATCGATGGGACCGTCGTATATGACGACTTTGAGATACCGGTCGATACGGCTGCCGGAGCCGTCATCGAATGGACGAGCGATTCCACGTACGCGCAGATCGACGGAAGCACTGTGCGCGTACAGAGACCGACCGGGCTGAAAGACGAACTGGTCACATTTACTGTTACGGTTACTTACGGAGAGGTCACGGATTCGAGAACTTATACGGTTACGATCCCGACGACCTATAATGAAGTCTCGCCTTATCTGGAGGCGTCCCTGGAACGCATGATCGAGAAAGCGGGACAGCTGATGGATCTGGCGGTCGCGGACCATGAATACAGCGAGGAAGAGCTGTCGGCAGATTTCAATGATTATCTGCTGCGCAAGACGGTTCCTGTCTTTGAAGAGAACGGGACGTTCGTCGATACGACAGGAGCGGAGACCGCGCAGACATATCAGCTGGTGAAGCAGACGGAGGAAACGGTGCCGAGGATCGACCTTACGATCGAGGATGACGAGCGCCAGCTCGGACAGCTGTCCAAAGAACGGTACCAGGATCTGGTAGACGCGTACGACGCGGCGAGCAATGTCCTGAGCGACCGCGCCGAGGATCAGTATTCTGCGGAAATCCAGCATCTGCTCCGCGCCGGATATGAATTTATCAAATCCGGTAAGGCGGACGATACATTATATACGAACAAAGTGAGCGCGAGCGACCTGTGGAAGCTGCCGGCGGTCGCGAGCGACGACACGGGCGTGGCTGACGACGCGACGGGCTTCAATACGGGCGCGCGCCGGTATGAGAAAGTAAAGATCCTGCCGGGCGACGAGCTGGCGTATTCCTCTTACCGTGCGTACGAGGAAGGCCTTGTATGGAAAGCTTACGCGCTGATGGCGATCGAGCCGGAGCTTTATCCGCAGTCCGCGAAGGACGCCCTGATGGAGAAGGTCGGAGACGCGGAGCGCGCACTGAAGGGAACCTATTATATTATGTACGCGAAATCCCGCCAGTTCTTCCAGTCAAGACCGGACGAGCAGATCCAGCGGACGACGCTGTATCAGGATAAATCCCCGAACTTCTACGACTGGGAATACGGGCTCGCGCCGTGTATCAGCTGGTACCGCAAGCAGAGCCGCGCGGCGGAAGTGTCCTACGCGATCCGGGGCGGCGTCGATGAGAATACATTGAATTATGAGCTGGTCACGAACCTGACCAATCAGGGGACGATCAACAACAACCAGACAAACGGAAGCTGGATCACAAGCGGACAGGAAGGCGAGCTTGGATGGCGGCTGACCTTTATGCAGTATAATCTGAAAGCGTTTACCGACATCGCGCCGATCTATTCCGCCGATATCTGGTCGACGAATACGCAGTCCAGTTATTTCCTTGCCGAATACCGCCTGGAGGCGAACGAGCCGGTAGACTATTACATGGCGAACGGCGTATATGAGAACAAAGGCGAATGGCTGTACAAGATGACGCAGTCATACGGCGGGGCGACCGTTAAGATCTGCGTGCTGGACGGCGTGCTCAAGAGAGTATACGAGGGCGCGGATGCCGTTACATTCTCGCTGAGGAATATCGATCCGCAGGGCAATTCCAAGACGGACGTTTATTCGTCGCGGGGCGCGACGACCGTCGATAACAAGGGCCAGCTGTATATCATTCTGGAGAAGATCAACCAGAATGCGCTGGCGGAGGAGATTGACGCGGAAGTTGAGGAAGAGACCGCGTGGATCGAGGAGTTGAGAGCAGACGGCAAAGTCTATACGGGCGACGTCAGCAGCGCGATCCCGGGCGCGTATCCGAAAGAAAAGGTCGATGCGGTCCAGGATGCGATCGACGCGTTAAAGAGCGGCAAAAACAGCAAGGGCAGCTACGAGCTCTGCGCGCTCCTGAAGAATCTGGACGATGCGGTTCTGGCGCTGCAGGATTCGATCGTTCTCTCTACCGACGTGGACGAAAAGAACAACCTGTTCTTCTCCGCGGAAGAGATCGAACAGATGAAAAAACGGGTCGAGGAGGATCCGGAATTAAACCGGGCGTACAACGAGATCAAGAATATCGCGGACCAGCAGGATCCGGAAGAGATGATGCAGCTGCGGTACGACAAGCTGGATAATGAGACGGAAGTCCTCGATAACAAATATAAGATGTGGTACGGCGCGTCCAACTGCAACCTGACGCCGAAGCAATCCGGTCTTACCAATATGAAGAAGGCTTATGTGACCGTTACGCTCCCGGCAAAACTCAATGAGGAAGCGGGTCTCGGGCACGCGTGGTTCGACGCGATCTCCCTGTCGGCAAACTCCGGCGCGGAGATGGTCGTGCCGAACAACATTTACCGGTACGGGCAGTCGGCGACACAGCCGGCGAACTGGAACGCGTATGTCTATGACGCGGAGACCAATGAGGAACTGATCAACCTTGGAAAAGGGACTTACAATACGACCCTGCCGGTACGGGATGAAAAGGGAGATCCGGTACAGGACGCAAACGGAAGAACTGTTTATAAGACGACCCCGCTGAAGAAAGACGGTAAGATTTCGGATTATGTAAAATGGCAGACCGGAAACGCGGCGCTTGCGTCGTCCGGTTCCAACTCCATTTATCTGTGCAATCCGTCAAGCGAGACCTACGCCGTATGGAAGTCCGACATCTTTGAATTCCCGCTGGACGACTATACGATGAGCTTCCAGGTGAAGCAGAGCGGCAAGTTCAACATCGGCGGCGTGGAAGTGCAGTTCCACTATCTTGACGAGAATAATCAGGAGATCGGGCAGTCGTCGTCGTTCTGGACGGACGTTGTCGGAAATATCACCGGATTTACAAGCTCCAATATGGCGTATCAGTGCGCGACGGTCGCGTATCTGTTTACAGGCGATGAGAAATACGCGAAGATCGCGAAAGCATGTATGTATACCTATCTGGAGGAAGCGCTTCTCGGTGCGCACTCCTGGGAGAATAATTACCGCCATGGGCGGCCGGCGTACGGCGACGTCTTCGGCGCGGTGCAGAACGGGCGGTCCGGCGCGACGCTCGGAACCATGTACGCCGTTATGAAAGACGTACGGCTGAGCAACGGGGCCCCGCTCTGGAGCATTGAAGAGAAGAAGCAGCTTGTGGAATGTATCCGGCTCTTCTGCGGCGACCTGATGGACGTCCGCGACCGGTCCCACCTGCCTTACAGCGTGGCGGCATATAATGTCGGCAACTGGGAGACAGACCAGACGATGGGCGCGACGATGATGGGTATGGCGTTCGCGCATGATAAGGGCAGAGCCTATACCGATGAAGAAGTGATCGCCGCCGGATATGTGACGGAAGACGGAAAAGCGGATCGCGACGCGCTCGAGCAGGATATCACGCTGGATCACGCGACGCGCTATATCCATAACGGACAGCTGATCATCAAGGCTGCGATGGCAGCCGGCATCCGCGACGACGGCGCATGGCCGGAGTCGCTGAACTACCACAGCGCGATGCTTGAGAAGCTCGGGACGTTCTCCCACGCGAACCGTTTCGCGACGGGCGTCGATTTCTGGACGATCACAAGGACATATGATGATCCGGAGACGCAGAAACAGTACGGGCAGCTTGGCTCCCTGGCGAAGATGCTGAAATATTATACGATGGTGCAGGCGCCGCGGTTTACAAACGGAAACGCGTCGGGTCCCGGCTTCGGGGACGGACATTATTATTCCGGATCCAATTATAAATATGCCGGCGCGTACTGGCACGAGATGTATGAGACGTATGAAAAACTGAAAGCCGAGGGCGATCTGGAAGCGGCGGAGCAGTACCATATCCTTGCCCGCGACCTGTACGGGTGCTGGAACCGTTCCGGACGGCAGAGACCGCAGCAGGCGAACGAAGAAAATATCATGCAGGTATTTTTCGTCTACGCCGACTGGCCGGAAGATGACAAGGCGTTCCTCGATACATTCAGCGAGAACCAGACGTCGAATGATTATATGAAGTACTTCGGTACTTATATCATGAGAAACAACTTTGACGTTGTGGATGAGAGAACCGGCAAATATAAGGAAAGCTATGTAGCGTTCATGGCGCAGCTTCAGGCGACCGGACACAACCATTACGACGAGGGATCGTTCCTGCTCTACGCGGACAGCGTTCCGCTTGTGGCGGATCCCGGTATGGATAACTACTGGTCGGCAGGAAAGACGTCGCTCCTGTCTTCGGACTGCCATTCCACGGTGCAGCTGAAGAAGGACGCGAGCAGTTATGCAAGCGTCAATACAAGCGTGAAGGATGTCGACTGGTTCTCGTCCGACAAGATGGATAAGGTCCGGACGACGCTGACATATCAGCAGTCGGTTCCGGGCGAGGTCGTCCGCAATTACGCGTTTGTGAAGGATGGCTTTGAAGCGCATGTGATCTGGGACCGCGTGTCCGGCGCGCTGCTCGGAAGCCGGATGAACCTGGTGCTTTATACGGAAACATCGCTTCCGAAGAAGTTTACCGGCAATAAGATCGTCGCGGACGGATTTAATGACGTGAATCTGGAGATTTCGGTCCTGCAGGGAAATATTGATTCCTATCAGGGCGCGGAAGACCGGAAGGCGTCCGGGTCGCTTACGCTCCGTCCGGGCGAGATCAATCCGATCATGGATATCATGCGGATCGAGAACGATGGAAATGACAACTATCTGACCGTCCTGTTCCCGACGAACGATATGGGGACAAGGGGAACGCTGGATACATCCGAAGTCACGGTCAGCAGCAAAGCGAAGATCGCCGGATATAAGCTGAGCCATGATAATGGCAAACACGCGGTTTATGTCGTCGTCAACGACAGAAATACGGCGGAGCAGATCACGCTTCCGGAAAAGGTACGGCTTCTGAATAATGAGGAAGAAACTGCCTATGAAGCGAATCAGCCGATCGACATCCAGTCGGGCGAGATGCTTCTGTTCTCGACTAACCTGTCCGACGAGGCGCTGGAAACCGGAACGGATGAGCCGAAGAAGGCGGAGTCGCAGTCGCCGACCCAGCCGAATGGTTCAACCGGATCTTCCGGCGGCGTTGCGGGCGGAGCCGGCGGCGCGGCTGTGAGCGGCGGCGCGACCAACAACGGACAGGCGGATGAAGTAAAGGGCAACAACAATAAGGTCGACCTGAACGCTCCCGGTACGAGCGGCGCGCCGAAAGCGTCGGTTCCGGGGAACGTGGAAGAAGGAACCTTTGAATTGAATGTCGAGGACGGATATACGGCATATTATTCGGTCAACGGAGCAGATTATCTGAAGTATACCGGACCGGTGTCCGTCGCGGACGGAGACGAGATCATCTACTTTACCGTCAACGATAGGACTGGCGGAAAGACGATGGGAATCCGCATGACGGCGACGGGCGGCAAACAGCCGAAGGTGCCGAAGAAGTACGGCGTCGCGAAAGGCAAACACAATCAGATCCGGATCTACAACGCGAAAGGGGCTACGGGAATCAAGTATAAATCCGCGAATACAAAGATCGCGACCGTCAGCAAGACCGGACGCGTGACCGGAAAGAAACTCGGCAATACGAAAGTGACCGTGACCTTCAACTTAAACGGAAAGAAGTATAAATTGAAGACTACGATTAAAGTAAAGAAAAAATATAAGGCAGCGCGGTAATCAAATCGCTGTATCAGAACGGAAAATCCCGCGGGTCGGCAAAGAAAAGCCGGTCCGCGGGATTTCCTGTTTATTCAAAACTCCATCACATTCCGTTCTCAATTCCATCACATTTTGTACGTATACTTTGCTTATCAGCTTCCGACAGCGGAGACAGGCGGAGCCCCTTTTCCACCACAAAAACAAAAAACAAAAAATTTAAAAAAAGTGCAATAAAAAAAGGGGCGAGCGCATTACCTTATCAGAAAGGCAAACTCCGTATGAGAAGCCTCTCAACAACGAATACGGCAGACAGAAAAATGTTGACTTATCAGACTTTTTCTGATATTCTGTATTCGGGTGCGGGCTTAATCAGCAATAGGTCCGCTCAAAGATACTTTTCAAAAACGGCGAAAAGCCAAACAAAACAAGGAGGAATGTACAATGAGAACATTCAAAAAGGCATTAGCTGTTGTTCTTGCAACTGCGATGGCTGCTACCGCTGTTCCGGCTCAGGCTGCGATCAAACCCGCCCTGAACGCTACAAAGACGATTACAGCTGGTAAAAAAGGCCGTGCGATGTCTGCTGCGAAAGTGAAAAAGTATAAAAAAGCTGGTTATACTTTGAAATTTGCTTCCAGCAAGACAAAAGTTGCAACGATCAACTCCAAGACCGGCGTGATCAAAGCGATCAAGGCTGGCAGCAAGACCAACATCACATGTAAATTTGTGAAAAAAGGTACAAAAACGGTTACCAAGAAGATGAAACTGACTGTTAAGGCTGCTGCTGAAGAGCAGACGACAGGATTCAGCGTAACCCAGACCGGCGCGAAAGAATTCACGATCACCGGCGAGGGTCTGACCGCTGAGTCGATCAAGGTAACGAGAGGTTCCAACGACGTCGCGATCGAGACTCCGGTCATCAGCGCGGACGGAACCAAAGCGATCGTAACGACTTCCGGAAGACTGACCGAAGCTACTTACACCGTAACAGCCGGCGAGAAATCCCAGGATGTTACCTGCGTAGTAAGCGAGCCGACGACAGTAGAAGTCGGCGACAAGATCTCCTCCACAGAGAAGATCACAGACTATATGAAGCAGTATGATGGACAGTTCACATTCGTTGTACGGAACCAGTGGGGCGAGGACGTTACCAAGACCGTATCCCCTACGATCAACGTAAACGGTAAAAATGCGAGCTACAAACAGAACCCGAACGGCGACGGCTGCATCGCGACAGCACCGGAAGTTATCTTTCCGCAGACGATGTCGATCGGAACTGCTACGATCACTGCGAATATCTTCGATACCACATATCCGAAGATCAACACAAACAAAGCGTTAGTTGTATCTGACCTTCCTCAGACCAAAGCGATCACCTTTACAGAGATCTACAACGCAGAGGGCGAGGCGTTCGCTGCAAGAGCGAAAGGTACATTCTACTATTTGTTTGATCTGGTAAATGTAGACGACGTCAAGATCGTTGATACAAAGGATCCGATATTTGATAATGTAAGGATCTTTGTAAATCCTGGTCTGACCAATCTTTCTTCTACCGCAGATGATTATACCAGCAATGATATTATCCAGATCGAGAAAGCAGATGGAACCGTATCCCTTGGCGTTGAGCTGAAAGTTGCTATGGGCAAAGAGCTCGCGGCTGGCACAGGAACCATCCAGATGATGGATCTTACTTCCGGCGTACAGGGAACCGGCAACATCGAAATCGGCGACGGTTCTGTTGTTAAGAGCTTCTCCGCAGCTCCGGACGGCGACGTTGTTAAGGGTGAGGACGCTGAGTTCTCTTTCACAGCAACAGACGCAGCTGGCAATGCGGTAACGGATCTTGCATCCCTGCAGGCTCTGCTGGATAACAGCGCAAGCGCAACAGGCTTCCGTTTCCAGAAGGAAGGCACGACTGTAAAACTGTATTACAACAAACCGGATGATACGGTTGGACCTCATTATGCGACATTTACGACAGAAGGTTATACTTCTACGACAAGCGTGAACTTCACTGTAAAAGCAGCGGCTCGTCCGACGGCGATCATCGGTATCCGCGACGCAGGCAAGGGCGCACTCGTATCCGACGCGACAGGCGTTGAATATGCGCTGAAGAACCTGATCTTCGAGGATCAGTATGGACGTACGATGAGCAAAGCAACAGCAGCTGCCAAGATGGCGATTGGTGACACTGATGGTGGTGAGAATGGTAAGGGCAATGGTGCATATAAAGTATTAGTTACAAATGAAAGCGCAAATGCTACTAACGTTAAATTGAACAATAGTGAAGCCACTACAGCAGATATTACCACAGCAGTTGGAAGCAAAGTTACAGTAAAAGCAGAAAAAGCGGCTACGAGTAAGCTTTCCTTCAAGATTGTGAGAGCATCTGACGGTAAAGATATCGTATTCCAGAATACGCAGGATCAGTATGACCGGAAACAGGCAAACGTATCGAACTCCAGCGAATATTCCATCAACTTCGTAGGCGCAAACGAGTCCAGCATCACAAGCTATACGGTAGACGCTCCGGATATGCTTTATGCGAGGGGCAAAACAGAGGCTGGATATGAAGCTTATACCGCTGACGTTGATGTATACGGCAAGGTTGGTTCTACCCAGATTCAGCTGCCTGTTACCGGATATGACATCACAGTTCAGGAAGCAGAGGATCTGATGGGCGCAAGCACAGCAGAGCTGACTGCAAAGAGCGGTATTGATACGTCGGTTGCTGGAAAGATCACCGGTAATGTTGACCAATATTGGTACAACGCGACGAGATCTTCCAGAATCACATCCGCGAAACGTGTACTGGAGATCAACGTAAACGGCTCGAATCCTCAGACGATCGAGAAAGAGATTACACTGTCCGAAGCGACGCCGGTTGTTAAGAATGCATACTTTGTTGATGAAAACTCGGGCAACGAAGTGAATTATCAGGTAGTTGGCAGGGATGTGGCTAATGTGCTGACGAAAGTATATACGGTTGACCAGTATGGCGTTGATACCGGAGATGATGAGTATCAGGAACAGTATCCGACGAAGGTGAACGTGTCAGCGGCAAGACTGACCGTATCTGAAATCAACGCGGCTCAGCTGAACGCGTCGGTAACTGGAAACGGTACATCGAAACCTACGTTAGAACACTTCACGACTGGCGATACCTTCACATTGAAGATCACGTTCCAGGGTGGATACACCAAGACAATCTCCTGCTCTTATCAGGCATAATTCCTGAAAACAGGAAAACGAACTTGGTTCGGTGTTAAGAAACAGGCCATCCCGCTTCGGCGGGATGGCTTTTTTCTCCACTTGTGAAAAGTTCATTAAAAGCGTTGCGCTGTTTAAAATTTGAAAGGAGCGAATGTGTGAATGACCGATAAGCAAAAGGATGATGTTTATTATGTATGTACGATCATAGAATACATTGCGCGGGAAACCTGTAATCGCAGACAGGATGTCATTTCTTATTTTAATAAAGACGATCTGAGAAGACAGTTAAGATTAGCGGAAGTAAATCATTGCCTTTCTTTTCAACAGGTGGCAGATGAATTGATTGAAGAATATGGGATATCAAACGGAACGTTTGATACGGTAAAAGAGTGTAAATACACGGTGCCGTCTGTAACGGCGATAGGAAGAGTATATCAGACGCTCGTATTGGAAACGTGTACAGAGGAAGAAGAAATAGAAGAAACGGTAATTCACGTGTTTTCATCCTTTTTATGTGATGAAATATCGGATTTTAATTCCAGCGTATATTATAGAAACCCGGATTATTTACGATGTTCTTACCTGGCAGGCGAATTGCTTGCGTGATGAGAAAGGGGGAGGTGAACCGTCAGTGAAACGCATTATTGCGATGACGTTGTTTTTCCTTTGCTTCACCCTGTGGGGAGGGGAAGCGAAGGCGCTGCATACGACGACAAATCAGGCAGGGAATTTATATTATACTTATTATACGAATGTGGAAGAGGGGACGGCTGTCCGCCATGTGCCGAAGGAAGTCGAGGCGTATGGAACCAATATCAATGATCAGCTGATCCTGCGGGTGAACGCGCAGACGAAGACCGCCGACGTCGTATCATGCTCGCAGGAGGCGACGAATGTGGTGATCCCGCCGACGATCCTCGGATATGTCCAGGTCACCAGAATTGAGGATTACGCGTTCCAGGGCTGCACGAATCTGAATCAGGTCGTGATCCCGAATACGATTTTGGAGATCGGAGATTTTGCATTTGAAAATTGTGTCTCGCTGCGGTCCGTGTCATTGCCCAATTCCATTGACAGTCTCGGCACAGGGACGTTTTCCGGCTGTATCGGGCTGGAGACGATCAGCATGGCGTACAGCGACGTCCGGCTGCTCCCGAAGCGGTTCGCGGAGGGCTGTACTTCGCTGACGACCTGCAGTATCACGGATAATATTGTCGAAATCGGCGCGTTTGCGTTCCACAACAGCGGGATGCGGACGATCCGGATCGGAAAAAATATCACGTCCATAGGAGAATGGGCGCTGTATTCCTATCAGTTGGCAAATCTTGAATTTATGGGAAATACGCCGCCGAGGTTTCCGATCACGTACGGGGTGACTACCCAGTTAGAATTGAATGTAAAGGTTCCCTCCGGAAAACAGGCGATTTACGCGCAGGCGCTGGCGGCTGGGAATATCACGTGCAAGGGCGTGGAGGAATCGACCGGCAACAGCTTTGTCGTCAACAGCGTTACATACCGGATCTTAAGCGATTCTACCGTAGAAGTGGCGAAGTTTGTCGACGCGAACGCGGAATATCTCGCGATTCCGGACAAAGTCATGGACGGTTCAACCGGCAAATATTATGACGTCACGTCGTTTGGCTATATGGCGGTTCAGAACGCGGCGAAGGTCAAGACGATCACATTGCCGGCTACGCTCACGAACATCGAGTCGTATGCGTTCGCGTATTCCAACGCGATCACGATCGTTGTGCCGGAAAAGGTCGCCGCGATCGGAGAACAGGCGTTTTTCGGATGCGGCAAGCTGGAATTTCTTGGATTCCGCGGAAAGGTGCCGCCCACATTTGACAAAAACGTCTACGTGCTGGGCATCGCGTCGATCCATGTCCCGCAGGGTGTGGGAGACGCCTACCGGCAGGCGTTCGGAACGAACGTCATATATCGGGAGCTGGTCGAGGACGCTTCGTATGGTTCTTATACCGAAGAAGAATCCGGGAAGCCTCCGGTCGTCGGACCGGGTCCGCAGCTTGAGAATCCCGGGCGCCCGACACTGGCTGTGGCTGTCAAAAGCAGCGGCGCCCGTACGGCGACCATCAGGAAGATATCCGGGGGAGCGGACCGCGTCCTCATTTACCGATCCGTGAAAAAGAACAGCGGGTATAAGAAGCTCGCGACGAAGAAGGTTTCTTCCGGGAAGACGACGGTCACATATAAAGATAAAACGGCGAAAAAAAGAAAAACCTACTATTATAAGGTCCGAACCTATTATATCCATAACGGGGAAAAGATCTTCAGCCCGTATTCCAAGGTGAAAAAGGCATAAGAATCCGCGGCGCGGGCGATGGTTGTTAAAATTTTTCTTGACAAAAAGGCATGCCAGGTATTACAATACTTGAGCATGTCTTTTTGTGCGTTTCTTTTTCATGCGCAAACTTACATGCGACAGGAGCAATCAATGCCAGAAAATATTGCAGGAGGTGAAAAGAATGCCAACATTTAACCAGTTAGTACGGAAGGGAAGACAGACGGTAGAGAAAAAGTCAACTGCGCCGGCTCTCCAGAAGGGATTCAATTCTCTGAAAAAGAGAGCGACTGATACAAGCGCCCCGCAGAAACGCGGCGTTTGCACGGCAGTGAAGACCGCTACCCCGAAGAAACCTAATTCTGCGCTTCGTAAGATCGCCAGAGTCCGTCTTTCTAACGGGATCGAGGTAACCAGCTATATTCCCGGCGAAGGTCACAACCTTCAGGAGCATAGCGTTGTCCTGATCCGCGGCGGCAGGGTAAAGGACCTTCCGGGTACCCGTTACCATATCGTCCGTGGTACATTGGATACAGCCGGCGTTGCGAACAGGCGTCAGGCGCGTTCCAAGTACGGCGCGAAGAGACCGAAAAAATAAGAATCTGCGGATAACCGCAGAATGAGTGTTGGAACAGCAGTATTTTTCTGGCAGAAGAATAGATCGTTGTCCCGAACACGGAACGGCCGTGCTGAGAAAGTACGAGTACCGATGAATTAAAGATTTTTAAGGAGGGAAGTAACGTGCCACGTAAAGGACATATTACCAAAAGAGACGTATTGGCAGATCCGATCTACAACAGCAAGATTGTGACGAAACTGATCAACAATATCATGCTGGATGGGAAAAAAGGGATCGCGCAGAAGATCGTATACGGTGCATTTGACCGTGTAGCGGATGAAACCGGCAAGGACGCGCTGGAAGTATTTGAACAGGCGCTCAATAATATCATGCCGGTATTGGAAGTAAAGGCAAGGCGGATCGGCGGAGCAACCTATCAGGTGCCGATCGACGTCCGCCCGGACCGGAGGCAGGCGCTCGCGCTTCGGTGGCTTACTCTGTATTCCCGTAACCGGGGCGAGAAGACGATGCAGGAGCGGCTGGCGAAAGAGATCATGGACGCCGCGAATAATACCGGGGCTTCCGTAAAGAAGAAAGAAGATATGCACAAGATGGCAGAAGCCAACAAGGCGTTTGCACATTACAGATTTTAGTAGGAGGAAGAAATCTTGGCTGGAAGAGAATATCCATTGGAAAGGACCAGAAATATCGGTATTATGGCTCATATCGACGCGGGCAAGACGACGTTGACAGAGCGTATCCTTTATTATACTGGCGTTAATTACAAGATTGGCGATACTCATGAAGGCACTGCTACAATGGACTGGATGGAGCAGGAACAGGAGAGGGGAATCACCATCACTTCTGCGGCTACAACCTGCCATTGGACGGTACAGGAGGATAATAAGGCGAAGCCGGGCGCTCTCGAGCACCGGATCAATATTATCGACACTCCCGGCCACGTAGACTTTACGGTCGAGGTTGAGCGTTCCCTGCGTGTTCTGGATGGCGCGATCGGCGTATTCTGTGCAAAGGGAGGCGTCGAGCCCCAGTCTGAGAATGTATGGCGGCAGGCAGACACCTACAATGTACCGCGAATGGCGTTTATCAACAAAATGGACATTTTGGGAGCGGATTTTTACGGCGCGGTCGAGCAGATCCGGACCCGTCTCGGCAAAAATGCGATCGTGATCCAGCTTCCGATCGGAAAAGAGGATGATTTCAAAGGGATCATCGACCTGTTTGAGATGAGAGCCTATATCTATAATGATGAAAAAGGCGAGGATATCTCCATTGTCGATATTCCGGAGGATATGAAAGAGGACGCGGAGCTGTATCATACGGAATTGATCGAGAAGATCGCCGAGCTGGATGATGACCTGATGATGGCATATCTGGAAGGCGAGGATATCTCGGTTGATCAGTTAAAGGCGGCGCTCCGGAAAGGCACATGCGAGTGTACGGCGATCCCTGTATGCTGCGGGACGGCTTACCGGAACAAGGGAGTTCAGAAGCTCCTGGATGCTGTGATCGAATATATGCCCGCTCCTACGGACATCCCGGATATCACCGGAGTGGATGAGGACGGAAATGAAGTGACGAGGAAATCTTCGGATGAGGAACCGTTCTCGGCGCTCGCGTTCAAGATTATGGCTGACCCGTTTGTCGGAAAGCTCGCGTTCTTCCGGGTATATTCCGGTACGATGAATTCCGGTTCTTACGTATTGAACGCGACGAAAGGAAAGAAAGAGCGCGTGGGGCGTATCCTGCAGATGCATGCCAATAAGCGCGAGGAACTAGAGAAAGTATATTCCGGAGATATTGCCGCGGCGGTCGGTTTTAAAGTAACGACGACCGGCGATACGATCTGCGACGAGCAGCATCCGGTGATCCTGGAGTCCATGGAGTTCCCGGAACCGGTTATCGAACTTGCGATCGAGCCGAAGACCAAGGCTGGTCAGGGTAAGATGGGCGAGGCGCTGGCGAAGCTGGCGGAGGAAGACCCGACGTTCCGTGCGCATACGAACCAGGAGACCGGGCAGACGATCATCGCCGGAATGGGAGAGCTTCATCTGGAGATCATTGTGGACCGCCTGCTCCGCGAGTTCAAAGTGGAAGCGAACGTAGGCGCGCCGCAGGTATCGTACAAGGAGAGCTTTACAAAGGAAGTCGATGTGGATTCCAAGTATGCGAAGCAGTCCGGCGGACGCGGACAGTACGGTCATTGTAAAGTACGCTTTGAGCCGACGGATCCGAATGCGGAAGAAACGTTCCAGTTTGAATCGACCGTTGTCGGAGGCGCGATCCCGAAGGAATATATCCCGGCGGTAGGCGCGGGAATCGAGGAAGCGGCGCAGGCAGGCGTCCTCGCTGGATTCCCGGTGCTCGGCGTGAAGGCGACCGTTTATGACGGATCTTATCATGAAGTCGACTCCAGTGAAATGGCATTCAAGATCGCGGGTTCCATGGCGTTTAAGGACGCGATGAGAAAAGCGGATCCGGTTCTGCTTGAGCCGATCATGCGCGTTGAGGTAACGATGCCGGAAGATTACATGGGAGATGTGATCGGAGACATCAATTCCCGCCGCGGACGGATCGAGGGAATGGACGACATTGGCGGCGGCAAGATGGTAAAGGCGTTCGTGCCGTTATCAGAGATGTTCGGTTACGCGACCGACCTTCGTTCCAGGACGCAGGGACGCGGAAATTACTCCATGTTTTTTGATAAATATGAGCCGGTACCGAAGTCCATCCAGGAGAAAGTCATCGCGGAGCGGTCAAAATAAATTTATGCTTGCATAAAATGGAAGAATACCATATAATGAACTTGATTTTAGTTTTAGGTAAAAACGAATGAATTGCCCAAGAGCGGCATGTATTTTTAAGGAGGAATTTTAAGATGTCTAAAGCAAAGTTTGAGAGAACAAAACCACATTGCAACATTGGTACCATCGGACATGTAGACCATGGTAAGACGACACTGACCGCTGCGATCACCAAGGTACTGGCTGGCAGGGTTGCGGGAAACCAGGTCGTAGATTTCGAGAACATCGACAAGGCTCCCGAGGAGAGAGAGCGTGGTATCACAATTTCCACCGCGCATGTTGAGTATGAGACAGAGAAACGTCACTATGCGCACGTTGACTGCCCCGGCCATGCGGACTATGTAAAGAACATGATCACCGGCGCTGCCCAGATGGACGGCGCGATCCTGGTAGTTGCCGCGACAGACGGAGTTATGGCTCAGACAAAAGAGCACATTCTGCTGTCCCGTCAGGTAGGCGTACCTTATATCATCGTATTCATGAACAAATGCGATATGGTTGATGATGAAGAGCTGCTTGAGCTGGTTGAGATGGAGATCACGGAAGTACTCGAGGAGTATGGATTCACGGATTGCCCGATCATCAAAGGTTCCGCTCTGAAAGCTCTGGAAGAGCCGGATGGAGAGTGGGGCGACAAGATCATGGAACTGATGGATACGGTAGACAGCTATATCCCGGATCCTCAGCGTGCGACCGATCAGCCGTTCCTGATGCCTGTAGAGGACGTATTTACCATCACAGGACGTGGTACGGTTGCTACCGGACGTGTTGAGCGTGGCGTTCTTCATCTGAATGATGAGGTTGAGATCGTAGGTATCAAACCGGAAGTACGGAAGACCGTTGTAACCGGTATCGAGATGTTCCGGAAGCTCCTTGACGAAGGTCAGGCTGGTGATAACATCGGCGCGCTGCTCCGTGGCGTAAACAGAACCGACATTGAAAGAGGTCAGGTTATCGTAAAACCGGGCAGCATTACCTGCCATACGAAGTTTACCGCTCAGGTTTATGTACTGACCAAGGATGAGGGTGGTCGTCATACGCCGTTCTTCAACAACTACAGACCGCAGTTCTATTTCCGTACAACGGACGTAACGGGTGTCTGCAATCTGCCGGAAGGCACAGAGATGTGCATGCCTGGCGATAACGTAGAGATGACGATCGAACTGATCCATCCGATCGCTATGGAGAAAGGTCTGACATTCGCTATCCGTGAGGGTGGACGTACAGTAGGATCCGGTCGTGTGGCTACGATCATCGAGTAATCTGTGAACACTTAATGCGAAGAACGGATTGAGTGGGAACGTCTGTCTCGAACCGCAGCGAAGCCGAGCGACAGAGCGAGAGTTTCGTTGGGAGGCAATCGAAAAATACAATCAATAATGGGCTTCCGGGGATTTCCCCGGAAGCCTGTTCTCTTTTACGGACTTGAAAAAATGTGTGTGTGGTTCTAATTCATGACCATAGAAAGTTCCATGTTCATTCCAAAGAAAATTTGATTTCGGAATCATAATATTTGAATATTCAAATTGCAAATGCGACAAAATAATGATACAATTTCGATAAGTGGTTAATATTAATTTGTAGAAATCCAGTTGAAAGTGAAAGGAATTGTATTATGGCAATCAGTTATAATGGGTTATGGAAGCTATTGATTGATAAAGGTATGAAAAAAGGGGATTTATGTAAAAGTACGGGTTTAAGCTCCAGCACTATGGCCAAAATGACCAATGGAGAGTCTGTGAACCTTTCTGTTCTGGAACGCATATGTGAAAAACTTGATTGTGACTTCGCAGATTTAGTAAATTATAAAAAAGATTAGAAGGATTACGGCGCATATGAAAACTGTACCGTATATGGGGATAAAAACGGAATCTATTGTGAAAGTAAAATATTTGAGACAGTAGAGTTTGGGTACAATAAAATTGTCGTGGAACGACCGCTTCGGGATGAAAATGGGGAAATTGTCATGAAAAAGGGAAAGCCTGTGGCGGATGCAAATTTGCGTGATACGGAGAATGTGCCGCTTGTGGAGGATATTGACCGGTATTTTGAGCGGGAAGTGTTGCCTTATGCGGAGGATGCGTGGATTGATAAGAAAAAGACCAAAATAGGATATGAGATTCCCATGACAAGATATTTCTATGAATATCAGCCGCCGGAGAAGGTAGAGGATATTGTAGAGCGGATTCATGCGTTAGAGGAGGATATCGCCGCATCTTTTAATAAGCTGTTTGCAGAGGAGAAGTAAGTATAGCAAGGGAAATGAAAGATATGGAGGTTACAGAATGACAATTCAGGAGGTTATAAGTCAATTTAATACAACGCCGTTTATATTTGCGGGTTCTGGCGTTACAAGACGATATTATGGATTACCAGATTGGAGAGGTTTATTGTCAGTCTTTGCTCAGAAGATTAGTGATGATGCATTTGCATATCGTGCGTATGAGAACCAAGCACAATATTTAGCAAGTGCAGTTGATAAGATGCCAATGATTGCGACCTTAATTGAGAAAGACTTTAATCAAGCATGGTTTGCAAACAAATCCGGAATTCGTTCTACCAATCCGGCAGTCGAGAAATCAGTATCAGAGGGAGTTTCCCCTTTTAAAGCAGAAATGTGTGCTTATATTGATGAAAATGCTTCAATTATTACCGAATATGAGGATGAAATCAAGAAACTGAAAAAAATTTCTAAGTGCAACATCGCAGGTGTGATCACTACGAATTATGATACTTTTTTCGAGAGTATCTTTGATGGATATAAGATATTTGTCGGGCAGGATGAGTTAGTCTTTTCACAATTACAGGGAATTGCTGAGATATATAAAATACATGGCTCCACAGATAATGCAGAAAGTATTGTTATCAATTATGAAGATTATAATCAGTTTCATGAGAAAGGGAAATATTTAGCAGCAAAATTAATGACAATTTTTATGGAATATCCGATTGTTTTTATGGGATATTCTATTACTGATTCTGATATAAGGACCATTTTGACAGATATGGTGCAGTGTTTGCCGGAAAATAGAATATCTATTCTCCAAAAGAGATTTGTATTTGTTGAATATGATGAAACAGTTACGGGAGCAAATGTATCTTTGCATTCAATGGCATTTGATAGCAAGACAATAGAAATGACAAAGATTACACTTTCGGATTTTGGGTTATTGTATGAAGCATTGAGTAAAAAGAAAGCAGCATTTCCGGTAAAGATATTGAGGCGTTTTAAAGATGATTTGTACAATTTTGTGCTTACAAGTGAACAAAAGGGAACTATGAGAGTTGCGCCACTTGAGGATGAACGAATTAATGGGGATACATTGGCTATAACTATTGGTTTGGATTCGACAGGTTATTATGGTTTGGCAAGAGCTGTTGATTCAGAGAAATGGTATCGAAATATTATTCTTCATGATTTGCAATATTCGGAAGATGATTTGCTGGAATATGTTTATTTAGAACTTGCGAAACAGAATTCTTGGAAATTGCCAGTGTGGTATTATCTTGGTCGGGCAGAGAAGGAATATCCAGAAATCGTTAATCGTGCACCAAAGAATTATTATGATATCGTTTCAGAGGATTCTATAGACCGGAATAAATCTGCGATTAAATCTCGAACAATGAAAGAGGTATGGGAGTACGAAAAACAAAATTTAAGTAAGGCGGTGCGGCTTCTTGGATTTTTGCCATTCGAAAAGGTAAATGTGGATGATTTGGATCAGATATTAAAAGAGATATTTGGAAACAATGTAAATTATATAGCTATGGCTCCGACCATGGATAAGAGTAATATACGAAAATTGATACGGATATATGATTTGCTGAAATATAAAAAAAAGACCCCATGAGTCAAGCATTTGTAAACAAACACCATCATGAAGCCTTATCTGTTGGACACCGGGCTAGCTAAGCACTTGCAGGCAAGCACCGGATAGCCAACAGCATCTCTTGTATGCATTTTATAGCAGATGAGCGATTAAGTCAATGGTAAGTTTTGGAATCATCGGAATATTATCGTGATAAACACAGAATTTGCTTTATCTCATTGGATTATGGGAACAGCTGGGGATAACGTATAATTAATTTCGCAAATTCAATTTCATAAAGATAGACATGGCTTATAGCCGTTTGGTAAAATTAAGT
>CANQDT010000005.1 GCA_947593735.1 uncultured Lachnospiraceae bacterium
AATTATATCTGCAATTTTCAAGGTTCATCTGAGCCTATTCTTTCAACCCAGTTTTTCATAGATTACTTGACACTACCAATATGCTTTTTACATTATCGCTCTACCACGGTAAAGCATTTCCTGTGTATGGTATCAGACTACGCTTATTTTGTCAAGAAAAAAGGATGGTCCGCAGTCTGAAAAACTGCCGGACCATCCATGGCAATGGACCCGAAGGGATTCGAACCCTCGGTCTCCGCGTTGCGAACGCGGCGCTTTCCCAGCTAAGCTACGAGCCCATATCTTTCTTTCACAGAAAAACTATCCTTATTATAGCGACTCATCGCCGCTTTGTCAATGCGGGAAACGATATTGTTTCGGAAAGCGTCCAAAAAATCGGCAAGGCATTTCGTATGCCTTGCCGAAAGCTGACTGGGATAGAGAGATTCGAACTCCCGAATGCGTGAGTCAGAGTCACGTGCCTTACCGCTTGGCGATATCCCATCACAAGAACGTATTATACTAGATTCGCCTGCGAAATGCAAGTCCTATTTTATAAAATTTCAGCCGATGACACGCGGCTCGCTGACGCTCTTGTACGCCGGCCGGATGATCTTCCCGGCGTTGACCAGTTCTTCGATCCGGTGGGCGCTCCAGCCCGCAATGCGGGCGATCGCGAAGACCGGCGTGAACAGTTCGGACGGCAGACCCAGCATCCGATAGACAAACCCGCTGTAGAAATCGACATTCGCGGAAACTCCCTTGTACATCTTGCGGTTCTCCGCGATGACGCGCGGGGCAAGTTCCTCTACCTTCGCGTACAGCGCGAATTCATCCTTCAATCCTTTCTCCTCGGAGAGTGCTTCCACAAATTGGCGGAATACCCGCGCGCGCGGATCCGAGATGGAATAAATGGCATGACCGATCCCGTAAATAAGCCCTTTTTTGTCAAACGCTTCCTTATTCAGCAGCGCGTTCAGATATGCGCTGATCGCCTCGTCGTCGTTCCAGTCTGAGATATGTTCTTTCAGATCAGCGAACATTTGTTCTACTTTGATGTTCGCGCCGCCATGCTTCGGCCCCTTCAGCGATCCGAGCGCCGCCGCGATCGCGGAATAGGTGTCCGTCCCGGAGGACGTGACGACGTGCGTGGTAAACGATGAATTGTTCCCGCCGCCGTGCTCGGCATGCAGCACAAGCGCGAGGTCAAGCACCCGCGCCTCCAGCGCCGTATATTTGGTATTCGGCCGGAGCAGCCGCAGAATATTCTCCGCCGTCGAAAGCTCGGGCAGCGGACGATGAATGATCAGGCTTTTATTATGATGATAGTGCTGATCCGTATGATATCCGTATACCGACAGCAGCGGGAATGTCGCGATCAGCTGCAGGCACTGGCGGAGCACATTCGGAATCGAAGTATCGTCCGCGTTCGCGTCATAGGAATAAAGCGTCAGCACGCTCCGCGCGAGGGCGTTCATCATGTTGGCGCTTGGCGCTTTCATGATCACATCCCTCACAAACCCGGTCGGCAGAGACCGGTAATCGGCAAGAATACCGCAAAACTCATCCAGCTGTTCTTTCGTCGGCATATCGCCGAACAGAAGCAGATAGGTCACCGTCTCGTATCCGAAATGGCTGTCCTTCGGCAAATGGTCGATAATATCCTCCACCTGATAACCCCGGTAGGAAAGGCTTCCCGCGACCGGCACCATCTCCCCGTTTATGATCTCCTTTGCTTTTACATTGGAGATCGCGGTAAGGCCCGCGACAACGCCGTCTCCGTTGTTGTCCCGAAGGCCCCGTTTGACATCATATTTTTCATATAAAGCGGGAGCGAATTTCCCTCGCTCCTCGCAGACAACAGCCAATCGTTGAATTTCCGGCGTGATCCTTGAAAATGATTGTTTCGATTTCGCCATAAAGTGTCCTCCCTGTAAGATTCGTTGTATGCCCATCATACGTGATTTTCCGGAAAAGGTCAATGCCTCCAGCCGGAAATTGTGTGAAAAATCAATGAATTTTCTGTCAATCCAGGTATTTCCCGTTCAGGACATCCAGCAGATATTGCCCATATTGATTCTTTGAAAAAGGCTCGATATCCTTTATAAGCTGTTCCCTGTCGATCCATCCGTTCCGATAACTGATCTCCTCCAGACAGGCGATCTTCCTGTGCTGATGGATCTCCACTGTTTTGACAAATTCGGACGCTTCCGCGAGGCTCTCATGCGTGCCCGCGTCCATCCACGTATAGCCCTGTCCGAGCAGCTCCACATTCAGATTACCCTGCTCCAGATAGATCCGGTTCAGATCGGTGATCTCAAGCTCGCCCCGGCGGGACGGTTTCAGGGACTTCGCGTATTCCACGGCGTGTTCGTCATAAAAATACAGTCCGGTCACGCAATAATTGCTCTTTGGCACTTCCGGTTTCTCCTCAATGCTGACCGCCTTGCCGTTACGATCAAATTCTACGATCCCGAACCGCTCCGGCTCATCGACATAATATCCGAAGATCGTCGCTTCCTTCGACTGCTCCGCCCTTGCAGCCGCCGCCCGCAGCCGTTTCCTCAGTCCATGACCGAAAAAGATATTATCTCCCAGGACCATCACGGACGCTTCTCCCCCGAGAAACGATTCCCCGATCAGAAATGCCTGCGCCAGCCCGCCCGGGGTCGGCTGTTCCGCGTAGGAGAGATTCAGACCGAACCGGCTTCCATCCTGAAACAGATCCCGGAACCTCGGCGTATCCTCCGGCGTAGAAATGATCAGAATATCCCGGATTCCCGCGTTCATCAGGACAGACATCGGATAATAAATCATCGGTTTGTCATAAACCGGAAGAAGCTGCTTCGACGTCACCATCGTCAGCGGGTATAATCTCGTCCCGGATCCTCCTGCCAATATGATCCCTTTCATAGCGATCCCCTTCCTTTGTCCTCATACATCCGTTTAAAATAATTCCGGTACTCGCCGGACAAAATCGTTTTCCACCATGTCTCATGCGCCAGATACCACTGCACCGTCTCCCGGATCCCTTCTTCAAACGGCGTTTCCGGGATCCATCCAAGCTCCCGCTCTATTTTCGCCGGGTCGATCGCGTATCTGCGGTCATGTCCCGGTCGATCCGCGACAAACGTGATCCGTTCTTCCCCTTTTCCGAGTTCCCTCAGAACCGTTTTCACAACCTGCAGGTTTGTGCGTTCATTGTGCCCGCCTACATTGTACAGCTCTCCCGGGCGTCCGTTCCGGATCACCAGGTCGATCGCCGAACAGTGATCTCTGACATAGAGCCAGTCCCGCACATTTTCTCCCTTTCCGTAAACCGGAAGCGACTGATCCGCAAGCGCGCGGGTGATCATCAGCGGGATGAGTTTTTCCGGAAAATGGTACGGGCCGTAATTGTTACTGCACCGGGTGATCGTCGCCGGGAACCCATAGGTCCGGTGGTATGCCTGCACGAGCAGATCCGCCGCCGCCTTACTCGCGGAATACGGGCTGCTGGCGCGCACCGGCGTCTCCTCGGTGAAAAACAGATCCGGCTGGTCAAGCGGCAGATCTCCGTATACCTCGTCCGTACTTACCTGATGGAACCGGGAAACGCCATGCGCGCGGCAGGCGTCCATCAAAATCTGCACGCCCATCACATTCGTCCGGAGAAAAATCCCCGGATCCTCGATGGAACGGTCCACATGGCTTTCAGCCGCAAAATTGACGACGATATCCGGTTTTTCTTCCCGGAACAGCGCCTCCACGAACTGCCCGTCGGCAATGTCGCCCTGGACGAAGCGGAACTTCGGATCTTCCATGGCAGGCTCCAGCGTCGCCAGGTTTCCGGCATAGGTCAATTTATCCAGACAGACAAGAGCATCTTCCGGATGCTTTTCCATTTCATAATAGATAAAATTAGAACCGATAAATCCGGCGCCGCCGGTTACCAGAAGCTTCATCGCAGGTACCTCCCGTATACTCCTGTCTGTATTGTACATGATTCCCGGAGAGAAATCAAATAAAAAACGGGGTTTTGCTGTCGCCGAAGAACAGCCAAACCCCGTTTTCCCTGCTATTCAGAAGCGTTTACGCGCTTCTTCTGTTTTTATCGGTACACCCGGTTCTGTGCCGCGAGCCGGAGCGCCGCTTCCACATCCGCCGCGTTGACATTCGAATCGCGATTGACATCGCAGATCTTCTTTTCATCATCCGAATATTCCGCACCGCTTACAACTTTATTCAGGAGCAGCAGAGCGTCCACAGCAGTCACTTTGCTGTCGTTGTTCAGGTCTCCGTACCGGACTGTCTCCGCTCCGCCGGTCTTCACAATGCTCGCCTGGGAAATGCCGATATAATGCTCCTGGAATTTTCCTTCCTCAACCTCTTCCTCGGTAAATCCGGCGCCCACGCAGATCATCAGTTCCAGCCTCTCCGCTTCAGATCCGGTCGTATACTGGAATTCAACCAGCTGATCCCCATTTGCTTCGATGGTCGTAGACATCGCCTCCAGATGGCTTCCGCTTCCTTCCTGACGGATGCCGACTTTGCGCGCGACCGTCGAATATGCATGGAACGAAATCGTATATTCGGAATCCGGTTCCAGCACAACCTCATCCGCGATCAGGGACGGATCCCAGTCAGCCCCGTTGGATAAAACATGGAAATCCACGCGGTTTTCCGTTGCGATCGGCTGCGTCCCCGGCGCTCTCCATCCAACCAGACCCTCAGCGAAATTCCCATTCGTCAGCAGGTTGCCTTCCACGTCTTCGGTCGGCTCCGCCTTCGGCAGAGGATTTTCCTCCGGACCCGGCCCGGGAGGAGTCACTTCGCCCTCTTTTACAAGGACAACGCTGACATCGGAAATACCGATATAATGCGGTGTCTCAAGATCGGTCGTCTCGCCGAACCAGATCACAAACGGTCCGGTCACAGTTTCTTCCATAGTTATTTCCTGATTAAAGGTCTTCGGTTCGCCTGCCGTCAGTTCCATTCCCTCTCCGAAGAATTTCTGCGATCCGCCGAAATCAATGTCCGCATAAATGGAACGATCCACAGACGCGACCGCCGTATATTTCACGCGGTACGTATTGCCGTTCACCAAAGTGATGGGCGCTTCCGTTTTCAGCCCGCCCGGACTCCAGTAACTCTCGTCTTTCGCTGTAACCTGGATATCCACGCGGTTTTTCCGGTTGATCAGATTATCCGGCACCTGGGAAACCCATCCCTGGATGCCTTCCGCAAAGTTTCCGTTTGTAAGGAGATTGCCATCCACCGGCTCCGTCGCCGCGGGTTCCTCCGGTCCGAAGCCCGGCGCGTCGATCGCCTGATAGCCTCTCTCTTCTCCCTCTTTTGTCTGGACAATGCTGAGATTGGAAATCCCGACTTCATGATTCTTATAATTTCCGCCAAGATAGATCATGAACTGCTGCGTCCCGTCCTGCTCAGCCGTGTAGGTATCGGTAACGGTCGTCCGCTCCCCTGCCGGGATCGGCTCGCTGGTCTTTGTATAAAGCCTGCCGTTTTTCTCAATTCCATACGAAACGGTCCGTTTCATCGTTGTTTCCACATCAAAGGAGATCTTATATTCCGCTTTGTACTCCGCGCGGAATTCCTGATTCATATTGACTTCATAATCCGCCTGCATGCCGGTAAACTTATAATCCACACGGTACGGCTCAACCGTAAGCTCCGCGTTATTCAGATAAGAGTTCAGCACCCAGTGGTCCGCCGTCTTCGCCTCCGGATCCACCGCCGCGAGATTTCCGTTCAGCAGCAGGTTATTCTCTGTCTCCGGTACATCCTGCGTTGCTGGCGGCAATGTCTCCAATACCGGTTCGTCGTCATCCCCGCCGCCCGGTTCGGTTTCTCCTCCGTCAACCGCTACAAGGCTGATATCCGAAAGACCGATATAATGCGGAACCTCAAGGTCGGTCGGCCCGCCGAACCAGATCGCGAACGGTCCGTTCACATCATTCTCCGGCGTGATCTCCTGGTCAAAAGTCGCCGGTACATTCGCGGTCAGCTCAATCCCGTCTCCAAAGACTTTCGGGGAACCGCCGGCGTCGATGTCCGCGTAGACGGAGCGGTCGATCGTCGAAACTGCCGTAAACCGGAGCCGATATTTTTTCCCTCCCTGAAGGGCAATGCCGGCTTCCGTTTTCAGTCCGCCCGCTACCCAGTACGTCTCGTTGCTCTCCGTTACCTTGATATCAACCCGGTTCTTTTCGTTCACGACATTGCCCGGATACTGGGATACCCAGCCGGTCATGCCGTCCGCGAAATTCCCGTTCGGCAGGATATTCCCGTCCACCGCCTGCGTCGGGGAAGGCTCGTCAAATCCTTCGATCGGCTCATAGCCCTTCTCCTCGCCGTCTTTTGTTTTCACAATACTGATATTGGAAATTCCTACTTTATGCTTCGGATGGTTCCCGCCCAGATAGATCATAAAATTCTGGGAACCTTTGCTTTCCGAGCGGTAGGTATTGGTCACGGTCGTCTTCTGCCCAGCCGGGATCTCCTGGCTCTGCTCTGTATAAACCCGTCCGTTTTTCTCGATTCCATACTGCACGGTGCGGGCAAGCGTCGTCTCCACATCAAAGGAGATCGTATACTCCGCGTGATACTCCGCCTCAAAATCCTGATTCATATTGATCTGGTAATCCGCCTGGGATCCCGTAATATCATAGTTGACCCGATAAGGTTCCACGGATACCGTAGCGTTGGTCAGATAGGAATTGAGCATCCAGTTTGCCGCTGTATTCTGAGCGGGATCTACCGTCGCGAGATTTCCGTTTTTCAGCAGGTTATGCTCTACCTCCGGTACGTCCTTCGTCGCTTCCGGCAGCGGCCCGAGATCCGGATCCTCCGGTCTGTCTCCAACACGGGTTACGCTGACGTCGTATACTTTGACCGTATGCTTCTGGAATTGTTCCTCTTCCATTCCGTCCCCCAGGCATACGATAAAGGTGTTCTCCTCCTGATCGCCGGTCGTATAATCAAATGTTACCGTCTTTTTATATGAATCCCCCTCATAAACCAGTGCCTCTTTTTCAGAATAGGTCGCGTTGTTGTCGAATCCTCCCTGAACCGTACGCGCGATCGTCGATTCTACCGTAAACTGCGCGCGGTAAACGGAATTTGCTTCCAGAGTGATCGGCTGCGCCGTCTTGATACAGGGTTTCCAGTAAATGTCCCCATATTCCTCCATCTGAAAAACTGCTTTTCCGTCCTCAAACGTATAGGTGGCATAGGTTTCCCCCTGATCTCCCTCTGCCCCTACGACGGTCCACGCAGATGGATCCTCAAAATTCGGATCGGTAAGCAGATTGCCTTCCACTGCCGCGCGTCCTGTCACAAATGCGGGAAAAACAGCCGGACAGCTTGTCAGCGCAAGCACCGTTGACAGGATGATCCCAAACATCCGTTTGCATACTTTCTTTGCCATAAAGATCCCTCTCCTTTTCTTTTTATTTTGCTTTGCAATTATGTGCGCAGGGCGCCGCGATCCCGCATGGCTGGGGAGTCCGTCCCTGCGTCTTTCGATGGTTTCATTTTAACAAAAACGCCTATCCTTTAAAATTCTCTTAATTTTAGTAAGGTGTTGTTTTTTCTTCCTTTTCTTCCTGTTCTTTCTGTCTTTTTAACTATTCTGTTTATCCGAATGATTATATCGGTTATTATGAACTAACGGCATTTCGGATTTTCCTTTACAATATACCTATAAATCGTATCAGGGAGGATAAAACAAATGAAGAAAGACTTTGATGTGACCGCTCGGATCGGCGAATTGGCAAAAGAACGGGGATGGACGTATTACCGCCTGGCAAAACAGTCCGGGATCCCTCAGTCAACCTTATGTACTATTTTACATTCCCCAAATACCCCTTCTCTTTCCACCGTCATGAAATTATGCAACGGCATGGAAATATCGCTGGCACAGTTTTTTGCCGTGGGTGAAAATTCCCTCGACCGTCCGCTGACGGACATTGAGATGGAATGTCTGCGCACATTCAGTTCTCTTACGCCCGAGAAAAAAGAACGGGCGCTCGCATACATGAAAGGCATGACGGATTAATGGACGCTGTCCGGGTTTTTCTGATATTCCGCTAGATACCGTTCCTGCTCCGCGTCGTCATACTGCCGGTCGTACCGGCTTCCGACGATAAGGCAGCAATATACCAGAAACGAGACGAACCCGGAGATCGCAAATAAAATTCCAAATAACATAAAACAAGACCTTCTTTCTTCTGAATAATGAAAGTATGGTCTTGTTTTTTTTGTTTTATTCCGTTTTCTTTTTTTTACCGCATTCTCATTTCGGGTGCATGACATAGGTCGGCACGATCTCATGCACTTTTTCTTTCAGCCTTTCGTGCTCGCTCTCATGGTTCGCCAGATCATACAGCTCCTGAAGCTGCTGCCGGAACCGTTCCTCGTCAAACAGGATCGGCTTGCCGATATAAATCCGCTGATCCTTTGTGCTCGTCAGCCCTTCCTCGTCCATCAGAAGTTCTTCATACAATTTTTCTCCGGGACGCAGACCGGTAAACACGATCGGAATGTCATTCAGGGAAAATCCCGACAAATAAATCAAATTTTTCGCCAGATCAAAAATCTTGACCGGCTCTCCCATATCCAGCACAAAGATCTCGCCTCCACGGGCGTTCGCGCCTGCCTGTAAAACAAGGGAAACCGCTTCGGGTATCGTCATGAAATATCGGATAATATCCGGATGCGTGACCGTAACCGGTCCGCCCTCCGCAATCTGTTTTTTAAACAGCGGGATTACGCTCCCGTTGCTTCCCAGCACATTGCCAAACCGTACCGCGACAAATTTTGTTTTGGAATGACGGCTGAAATACTGCACGATCATCTCGCACATCCGCTTGCTGGCTCCCATTATATTCGTCGGATTTACCGCCTTATCGGTAGAGATCAGTATAAACCGTTCTACGCCGTACCGGTCCGCCATCTCTGCAGTCTTCCATGTTCCCCGGACATTATTTTTGATCGCCTCATTCGGGCTGTCCTCCATCAGCGGCACATGCTTATGCGCGGCGGCATGGTAGACGACGTCCGGATGATACGTGGAAAACACATATTGCAGACGACCTGTATTTCTCACAGATCCGATCAGCGTCGTCAAATTTAATTCCGGACAATGGGATTTCAGTTCCTGTTGGATATCGTAAGCATTATTCTCATAAATATCAAAGATGATCAATTCTTTGGGACCATATCGGGCAATCTGGCGGCATAACTCGCTTCCGATGGATCCGCCTCCGCCTGTGACCAGCACCACCTTGTCCTTGACATAATCCATAATGCCGTCCACGTCGATCTCGACCGGATCCCTGCCGAGCAAGTCTTCGATCGATACCGGTCGGATATTTGAAACCGTCACTTCCCCGTTCATCAGCTGATATACGCCCGGCACAACGCTCACCTTGCATCCGGTCTCGTTGCAGATCGTCATGATCTCCCTGCGCAGCTTCATGCTGACCGACGGCATAGCGATAATGATCTCATCTACTTTATTCTTTTTTACACATTCCGCAATCGAATGACGATCTCCATAGACTTTGACGCCATACAGGGTTTGTCCCAGCTTTTTCGGGTCATCATCGATAAAATTCACGACCTTTTTGTTCCTGATATGATCGCTGTTCATGATCTCTTTCAGCATCAGATAACCGGCTTCTCCTGCGCCGACGATCAGTATCCTTCCATCAGAACCGGGCTGCAGCCAGGACGCGATATACCGTACGCCCCGGTAAAAGAACCGGATAAACAGGATGCTTGCCGTCAGGAAAAATATATTCAGCAAAAAGGCTCCCCTTGGACAGAACTGCCCGAGCACATGCACGCCGGCATAGCTGAACACTCCGGTCGTCAGACATGCGGCGACAACATACGCCATCTCTTTCACGCTGGCATACGCCCACAGGCTGTTATATAGCTGAAACAAAAAAAAGATCATCACGGCAACGAGCGTATAAACCGGGCACCAGCGGTAATAAAATTCAATCAGTCCGTCCGGGATACGGGATACTTTCAGGTCGTATCGAAACAATACCGCCAAAAAGACGGACAGATTGATCGCGGCGACGTCCGCAATGATCAACAATATTTTCTTTAGTAATCTGGAATTCCAAATATTTTTTCTCACAACCTGAACCATAATACCATTACCCCCCCCCTCGCGCCTGCACGGCACAATTCTTCCTGCGTATTTTCTATGGAATCCTGCCGTCCGGCAAGGGGTTTTTGCCGATTTTTCGTTTATTATTCCTTTTCGCTAAGCTCGTAACGACCTCGCCAAGTGTTCATATTATACCTTCCCGCTAAGCTCGTAATGACCTCGCTAAGCTGCCAGGCATATATTCTCACTAGGCTCGAAAATACCTCGCCAAGTGTTCCTATTATACCTTCCCGCTAAGCTCGTAACGACCTCGCTAAGCTGCCAGGCATATATTCTCACTAGGCTCGAAAATACCTCGCCAAGTGTTCCTATTATACCTTCCCGCTAAGCTCGTAATGACCTCGCTAAGCTGCCAGGCATATATTCTCACTAGGCTCGAAAACACCTCGCCAAGTGTTCATATTATATCACAAGGATATTTCTTTCACAATCAAAACATTCTGATAGGTGCATTTTCTCCATTTATCTTACGCTTTTGCTCTCCTGCTGCGCTTTGAGTTTTCTCCGCCTGTGGATCACGCATACCAGGATGACAAAGTAGATCCCCACGCCGATCAGCGCAATAACGAACCAGCTTTGCAGGGATTCTTTTAAATATTCGCTCAGGAACCGGTTAAAGTAATCCGGCGACACATTGATCCGTTTATAAATCCCGGTTATCAAGCCATACACCGGCAATACCATTGCCAGCATGGAGCCGGACAGCCAGCTATAGGCAAGATAATTCCATCCCCTGTGTGCCAGCCGGTGCTGTTTGACGAGAATCACATGGAGCAGGAGCAGGAGGATGATCAGTGCAAAAATGATCCCGTATAACAGCGGGCGATATCGGATCCCATATTGATACAGATAGCGGAACATCGGATTCTCCATATTGTTTCTGCAAGTCGATTCCACTTCCTGCATCATAAGGTTGACGCCTCTGCGAACCGCTTTGTCTGATTCAATTTCTTTCTGGATCAGATAATTTTCAATTTTCTCCTGCAGCCGATCCATCGCTCCGCTGACGTCAACCGTGCGTGTTTCCCCTTTGAGGGAGCCGGACACATATTCCTGCGCGGTTTTGTACAGCTCTTTCCGGGTGATCACGTCCTCCGCGATATCTTTGTCCAGTCCGGAGGTTACCAGGATACTGTCCACATCGCTGCGGGTCTCCTGGATCAGATTCTTGTAGTATCCGCTCGCCGTCAGGGCATTGCTGACCGTTTTCCGATTGAACAGCCCGGACAGGATGCCGGTTGCGATGATCAGGGCGCATATCATCAGGGACGTCAGAAACGCAAGGATATAAGACCGGACGGTTTTTTTACTGCTCCTCATCGCTGGTCCCCCTTTCCTTTTCCTGATACCGGATCGTCGGGCCCGCCACTTTTTCTCCGTAAACATAATGCCGCTCCGTCCGTACGCCTACGGTCGGAGTATACGGATAACAGGTGTAGAGGATCAGCTGTTCCTCCGAAAGCCCCAGGTCATACGCGGAAGAATCGGACGCCTCCGCGATGGTGCTCTTGTAAATCCGATATTTATAATTTCCATAATTCGTCCGGATGGTAACAATATCGCCCTGTTTCACCTTTGCCATCCCGGACAGGAACGTATTGCTGTGCCCGGTAACGAGGATCGGTTTTCCCATGCCGGGAATCCCGCTTCCCATATATTGCCCCAATCCGTTTTCGAGCACGCGGTCGGTATCGCCAAAATACAGTTTTTCATCCAGCTCCCAGCTCGGACATTGGATCATGGCATAATGCGTTTCGTTGGACGGCATCGTGATCTTATCGCTGTCAACCGATCTGCGGTACCGCTTCGCGTTTGCATCATAGATAGAATCCAGCCCATCCTCATAATCGGGAACTCCTTTTGACAGGATCATCTTCCCTGTCGAGGAAAGCAGGTCTTTTGCCGGCATACACAAAATACCGACCAGCGCCGCCCCCATCACCGCCATAAGGATCGGCGAACAGATATTTCTGAGGACAAAATTACCGGTAGAACTCGGTTTTCCAACCGGCTGCCTCCGATCCCCCAACACGGCAAGCGCCAGCAGCACAACCGCCACAGCCGCATAAACTGCAAGCAGGACAAAAAACAGCCAGTCAAAATCCAGCGGAATCCCCGTATTTTTGATAACGCCGTCAAAGTTCAAGATCTGTTTGCCGTCTGCATTGGTGATCGTCACTTTTTTATTCGCCGGATCAACCGTCACTTTTACTCCAAGCTCGCCTGCCAGCTTCGCCGCATCCTTCACTGCCTCAGTCGGCGATTTCTGTCCGGCTTGTCCGGTATTGTTCTGCGGCTCCTCCTGCGTATTCCGGTCAGCCCCTCCGGTCGTCTGCTGATTGCCCGGAGCGCCGCCGACAGGGATCAAATATCCCTGCGCCACGCCCTGTGCGACCATGCCGTACATACTGCCGATCGCGGCGTTTGCCTGTTCCTGGGTCAGATCGACCCCATCCTGGCACAGATAGTTGATCGCCTGGTTCAGCAGATCCGCAGACGCGACATAGCTCTGTCCGTTATAAGTGAACGTCCCTCCTGCCGCCCCGACCAGGGCGGATTCCGGGCCGTTTAACCCTCCGGCACTGACCTTCATGCCGGACGCCAGAAGCAGGGGCACAGCAAAACATGCCATCCATTTTTTTATATGTTTCATGTCCTTCCTCACTTTTGACAGGAATAAATAAGGGATTGATATTTCACAATCCCTTATTTTTCGTCCTTATTCGATTCCGGCAACTATTGTATTATTTTACGTTGACAATGTTATCGTTTCCGTTGTCCCAGTCCGCCCTGACTGTATATTCCTTGCCATACGTACCGGTTACCGATAACCTATATGTCCCGACTGTCTCGCCGTCTTTCGTCACAGTCGCGGTGATCCCGGACGCGTTGATCTTGCCGTTCTCCGGAATTGCCTGCGGCGCTCCTGTAAAGGTCACCTTATGCCCTTCGCTCGCTGTGATCGTCAATTCGCCCTTATTCGCAAGGACATCCTGCAGCAGCTGATCCATATCTGTCCGTTTGAACGTAGCGTCTCCCGCCTTTTCAAACGTTACGACAACATCGCCCACATGGGATTGGAAATAATGCGAAATCGTATGGGACTGACCAAAAATGGTTCCGCCGCCGCCACCGCCGCCGGTTGTTGTATCATTCGGATTCGTAACGGATCCGTCTTTCGGCACTTCCTTTTCACCGGACGGAGTTTCTATTATGGTTCCTTCCGCTGCGGACTCAACCTTTCCAACGTCGATATCGCCGTCCACAACAAACTTCGTATTGTCTGCGCCTTCTTCCGCTTTCAGGCTTCCGATATGGGAATGTTCGGTCGCATTTTCGTTCGGGCTGACAGTTACAGTCTGATTCTTCGATTCGTCTACAACAACATCATTGATATCGGAATTATTCAGGTCGATGTTACTCTTTGAACCTTCGCCACCCTGAACTTCTACATTCAGATCGCGACCGCCCTGGATTCCGGCGTTTACCGTTTCTCCCGCTCCAGGCTCAACCACAACCGTTCCGCCTGCCGCGCCCGGATCCAGAATGATCAGCCCGTCCGCGCGGAATCTCGCGGAATCTACATGCGACATCGTTCCGATCTCAAGAACCGGACGCACATGGGTGTCTTCAAACTTCGTCGTCGCCGCCGAATCCTTCGGAACAAAGAGAACTTTTCCCATCTGGGACGTACGCGCGTTGATCCAGTAGCTCTTACTACTCTCGATATAAGTGTTGTTCGCTTTGACATTATCCATGGTGATATATGTATCCGTCAATGTCCGGTTGGAGAACTTGATGGTACCCCATGTCTGATCTTTGATCGTATAATTCAGCTTGTCTTCTTCTTTGGTCGCAATACCCATCTTGATGAATTTCGCAAGGCTGGTCTTGCATACATACAGGGAATTTCCATCAACCTTCACTTTGATCGTCTTAACTGTATTTTTTCCTGCGGCGCGCACGCGGATCCGCGCTGTACCGCCCTTCAATCCGACGATATTTCCATTGCGGGACACAAGCGCGATATCTTTATCCCGGGAAGAAAACTTCCACTTCTGATTCGGATCCTTCGGCGTAGCGGATTTTTTGATCTTGATGCACTCGCCGATCGCAAGCTTGATATTATCCGGCTTAACCGTGATCTTTACGCTGTTCTTCTTCGCTGCGCTGGCGGTAATTCCCATGCCTGCGGCTGCGGTAATGCCGACAAGAAACGCGATCGCCAGCTTCTTCGTTACCCTTTTCATTTTATTGTCCTCCATTTCATATGATTTATTTATTTTTTTTGTCTCTTTTTTTTCGGGATTCTCCGTCTGAGCTTCCATATTCATACGATCCATGGTACCGTCCGTAATATCGCTCGTAATATCTCGAATAAATCTTGCCCAGGTATCTCCGGTATCCGTATCCGTAATCGATGCCCGCATACGGCATCTTGGTCATGATCCCTCCGAGGATCTTGCACCCGCTCTGTTTCAGCTGGTCGACAACCCTCTGCGCGGCCCTGCGGCCGATCTTGTCAAACTCGACGATCACAACCGCCCCGTCGCAGTGGACGGCGATCAGCGCCGCGTCGATCACCATTCCCAGGGGAGCCGTATCGACTACGATATAATCATACTGATCCCGGATTTCTTCGATCAGATTATGGAACGCGTTGTTCCCCAACAGTTCGGTCGGATTTCCCGGGCGCTTCCCTGTCGGGATCATATCCAGATTCTCAATATTCGTCTGATATACCACTTCGTCCGCCCCGGCTTCCGCTTTCAGGTACTGGGTCAGCCCTACCGCGATCTTATCGGTCTTATACCGTTCAGCCACCACAGACCGGCGCAGATCCGCGTCAATAAACAGCACCTTCTGTCCGGCTTTGGCGAACGTCCTCGCCATATTGATGACGGTGGTCGTCTTTCCTTCCGCGGCGGTCGCGCTCGTAAAACAAAGGACCTTGCAGTCCGCATCCGCAAATTGGATATTGGCACGGATGGACTTGTATGCTTCACTTCGGTTATAATCTATGCGCTCCAGGCGCTCAAATACTATCTCCTGCATCACTTCTTACCCGCCTGCTTCCTGTCTTTTTTCTTCTTTTCTTTTGCCCGAGCTTTTCTTTCTTTGACCTCTTTCTTCTCCTGCTCCCGCTCCGCGGCGCTCTTGAAATCTTTTCCTTCCGGAATCGCGCCGAGGCAGTGCAGCCGCAGGGTCCGCTCCATATCATCCGCGGAACGGATCCGGTCGTTTGTTACGACCAGAAGGGCGATAACCGCGCAGGCAAGCAGGAATCCCACGACGCCGCCAAGCACCGTATTCATCAATAAGTTCGGGGAACTCGGTGTCACCGGAATGCTCCCTTCCTCTACAATGCTCGCTGATTTGACGTCGAGCACGTCCTCCATCTGCTCGACCGAGATACGCGCCAGTGCATTGACAAGCTGCTCCGCCTGATACGCGTCGGGGAACGTAACCGTTATATTCATAAAACGGGTGTCCTCCGGGGATTCCACGTCGATCGCGTTGTATAACGTCTTGTAATCGACGCCCTCTATATCCACATCATTCAGCGTCTCCTCAATGATCGGACGGCTCTTCACCAGGACAAGCACGTCGTTTACAATGCTGGTACTGGTCTGCAGGTCCGTATTCGTGATCATGTCGGCGTTCTGCTTGGTGATGACGTATACCGTTGCAACGGACTTATACAAAGGGGTGACAAAAAAGAATGTATATACCGCCGTTACAAGTGCAAATACAACCGTGACCATGATGACGATCCAAAATCTCTGGAAAATATTAAATAGGATCTCTAGCAGATCGATCTCTGAGCCCTGCGGCTCATAGTTTTCATAATTCTCCACATCTCTGTTCTGACTTTGTTCTGTCATACGTATTTTTCTCCTCTTCTAATCGGCTTATCCTGAATAATCCTGTCCGGATTATGTATCAGCAACCGCTTCCATTCCGATTCAAGATTCTTTTTCCTGGTATATGCCGTAAAATCATCCAGTACCGGAATCCGGCCATGCATATCATGCCCGTCTGTGGCGACAAAGTCGATCAGACCCTCGTCCATCAGCCTCCTGACAAAATGGATGTCTCTCCTCAGCCATTTTTGCTGAAAACTGCTGCTGTTAACCTGTATATATGCGCCCGCGGCTATCAGCTGCTTCACCAAATGCACTTTGCCATAAAAACAGGGATATCGCTCCACATGCGCAATGATCGGCCAATAACCTCTGGCGGTAATTTCCTGTATCGCTGTGCGGACAGCCACAAAATCAAGTCCCGGGAAAAATTCAACCAATACATAATGGCTCCCCGCAAGGCTCACGATCTCTCCGCGGTCCATCTGCTCCAGCAGCCGGAACTGAAACATCAGTTCTTCGCCGGGCAGAACCTGCATAGATGGATGGATGGATCCCGCTGCCTGCTGCACCTGCTCCACCAGCGCGTATATCTGCTCCGGCGACGCATATCCAAAGCCCTTGCCAAAATGAGGGGTAGCCACGATCGTGCGGATCCCGCTCTCATAAGCCCGGGTCAGCATACGTTCCGTCATTACCATATCGGAAGCTCCGTCGTCCAATCCGGGAAGTATATGGCAATGAATATCACATACGCCTCCCATGTACTGCTCCTTTCATGACATAGCCGCTCCAAACACACTCTTATGCATATTAGATATGTTAGCATAAAATTCAGGAAACCGCAAGAGCTATATTTTATAGTTTATCATGATTTCCTTTCCATTTTCTGGCCAGAAAACAAAATACCAGCCAGGATGCCAGGGAAATCCATGCGCCGCCCCATATTCCGGGCGCGCAATACGTAAAGGTCAGCCTGTGATTTCCCTTTTCAAGCGGGACGCTCAGGAACGTCCCGTCAAACGGCTCCGCTTTTTGTTTTTTCCCGTCGACCGTTACGCTCCATCCCCTGTCGTACGGGATCGTCGTCACCAGGACGCGGTCTCTGCGAAGCTCCACGCTGCCGCTCAGATATCCATCCTTCTTTTTTTCCACGACAAACGGATGTTCCATTGCTTCCGCGTAAAACTCCGGCAGGCGGGACGCGTCGTACTCCGCCGCCAGCGCCTGGGACGGCTGCGACAGCCGCTTTCCTTCTTCCGGGATCAGTACGATCCGGATCCGCTCCCCTCCGGAAACCTTTCCGACATGAACGCATTGATTCCGGTACGGTCCGGCCAGAACCTCTTTCCCATCTTTTTTGACCACAACCGTCTCAATATCATTATCCCAAAAATAAAGAAATAAATCCATCCGGTGATCCGCTTTGATCTGATACCGACGGGTTCCGTTCTTTTCCGTCCCGGCTCCGAGCGAAAGATCGGAATACAGCTTTGTCCCCGCCCACTTGTTCTGATAATGAAACGGGTTCCCGTCGTCCAGCAGTTCCTCTTCCTTCCCTTCATCCACGCAGAATCCCAATGAAAGCGCGTATGGGTTTTCATATATCTCCACATTGCCGATCGTTTCCCGGTATCGCATGGCGCTCCGGTTTGCGTCGCCGGGTCGGACAAACAGGTACCGCACCCCGAACAGGCTGTCGGTAAACGGCGTGGAACCGCGGTATTCGTACTCATTTGCCCCGGTATACATGCCCATTCTTCCCATAAATGTCGTGACGTCTCCCTGCGCCGTGGAACCAAACAATGTCACGCACGGCAGCCGGTGCCAGGTTCCTTCATTGATAACCGTCGGCTCCGCCAGCTCCATCCGTCCCGCCGCCATATGATAGCGCTCCCGAATGTGCTCCATGATCTGCGTATCATTGTAAAACTTGCTTATGCTGACCTGCCCGATCGTAAGGAATCCCCATACCGCGTTCACGCACAGCTCAAAACATGCCGCGAACGCGAGCGCGTACCGCCATGCCTGCCTGCGCCAGATCCCCATACGTATCGTGATAAAAAGGAGCAGGTACAGCGCCGTCACCGTTATCGCTGCCGCGCCGCTCAGGGGAGATGGCGCATCGCCGGAATACCGCATAAGCCCGCACACGCCCGCGATCACCAGCCCCGCGGGCCACAAAAGTGCCGCCGCCGACATACTCCGGATATGACCGACCACATCCATCGCCATCGTAATGCAGGTAAATACATACAAAAATGCGAACCGATTCGGGATCCCGTATTGATTGTGAAATCCGTGCCACACGTAATTGAGGACGCCCGTCTGAAAGCTGAGCCAAAAAAACGCGAGCAGGACGGCTTTTTTGAACCGGGTCGCCGCCGGGATCTTCCGGTCCGACAGATACAGCAGCGCGAGATACAACACCAGCATCCCCGCGTACAGATTGGTTCCTCCGTCCTCCATCTGATTTGTGATCGGTTCCGCGAATATCATATGGGACGACGCCATCCGCCCGATATTGCCAAACCAGGTCCATCCGGGCGGCGTCTCGTTCACGGCGGCGGTATTGCGCAACCCCAGCCATGCCGGAAGCAGCACTGCCGCCGACATCCCGGCGGCAAGCACCGAACAGAACGCGAACCGCAGCCCGTTCTCCAGAAACCGCCGGAAAGAACCATGCGGGCTTACAAAAAACCAGAGGACAAGAAAAAGGCAGATCATATATCCGATATAATAATTGCAGGACAGCGCAAGACTCAGCGCCGCCGTATACCATCTCCCATCCTTTTTTACGAGAAGCCGCTCCATTCCATACAGGACGATCGGGAACAGCGCGATGGAATCCAGCCACATCACATTCCAGCTGTAACCGATCATATAACTGCAGAAACAATATGCCAGAGAGCCGATCAGCACGGTCGCGTCTTTTTTTCTGTGCCGGAGATAGATCCGGTTTTTCGCGTCATTTCCGTACACAGGCGTATGGATGCGGTAAAAAGCGAAGCTTACGCTTGCCAGGCAGATCTTCAGCGCCAGCAGCATATCCGCGATCGCCGGGATCTGTTCCTGTTTTCCGAATGCGAACGCAAGATTCAGCGGACTGGCAAGATAATACGTCCACAGTGAAAAGAAATTGATCCCCATTCCGCTGTTCCAGCTGTAAAATAGCGACCCGCCCTCCTGCAGCTTTCTCTGATATTCCGAAAAAAAGGGCAGATACTGGTGGAGCGCGTCAATGATCATGTAACTGTTGTCGCCAAACGGCGCTACCCTGCAGAGAAGCGATGTCAGAATCATCACAAAAAGCGGAATCAGAAACGCCGCCAGATAGATATGGTTGTCCTGTCTTTTTCTTCTCCTGCCCACGGCAGTTTCCTCCCTTGTCCATGAACGGCAGCCAATGCCCGCGCAGAAGACCATCACATTCGTGCCGTTCCCGACCCGTTCGTCTCGTCATTTCTTTTTTGTAAATTATAGCACATGGGCTGTTTGAAAACAAGAAAGAGGGGAGACGTCCCGGCCTCGTACAGCCATTGGGACATTCTCCCCTCTGCAACAGATTCCCGTCTGTCAGGATGGTTTCAGCTCTGTGTCCAGAGCAGTTGCTTCAAAGATTCATAAATTCCGTCCACCTGTTCCAGAATCTGATAATACTCTTTCCAGGACGGCACGTTCGGAATCTCGATCTCGCCTTTCCGCAAAAGCAGCATTCCTTCTTCCTCCGCGATCTCGGAAATCCAGCACGGATATTCCCGGTCAAGAAAAATCGTGTTGATCCCGTTCTCGCGCATACGGATCATCTGCAGGCGGATATTCGCTTCCGATAACGGAGCGGCTTCTGTTGCCGCAGTATCGCATCCGCGGATTCCCACGATCGGATACCGCATATGATTCACAAAAAGTTCTCCATCCTCTACCGTCTGTTCATAGATACCTGACTGATAATAAAATGTCTCCGCCCCAGTGATTATCAACAACGTATAGAGGCATGGATCCTGAGGAGACCACAGCTGCGCCTTATCCAGAAGAATCGTCGCTTCCCCGGCTGTCATCGCCTGCTCCGCCACAAGTGTATCCTCCGGATCATACAGCTGGCAAACGACATCCCGATCCGCTCCCTTTTGGTATGTAATCGATATTACAGCGCTGTCTTCTTTGACCGCCACTGCCAGATGAAAGAAATCAGGGTTCTTTTTCCTTTCTAATTCTTTCAAATCAATATTTTTTATTTGCTTAGGATTCCCTTTTGAAAGCGTTTCGCAGACGTCACGCATATTTGTAAAAGTACTTAAATCCATATTGTTCTCCTTTCAGCCTCTTTGAGAATCTGCCTTCTGTTCTCAAACAATTATTCTGTTCCCGTTGTTCTTTCCTTTTTGAAAGTGGAAACCGCCGCCTGGCCAAAAGCGTTGGTTTCCGGATCTGACCCTGTCAAACGGGTCGACGGACGCCGGGATCAGCGTCCCGGGTAATATTCCGGCTCTGTTTCCAGCTTGATGGTCTCAACCAGATTTCCATTTTCGTCATAGGTTTTGACTGTCGTGCGGTTGAAATAAATTCCTTCATGTGCCGGAATCATATAATTCGTTTCCACCAGAGCATTGCCATAATTAGTGTCAGAGATGGAGCAGTAATCGATCCATTCGTTTGTATAAGGATCAAATTCGCTCAAAGTCGCCGTCACTTTTACTTTCTGGTTGACTTTCTTTGTTGTTGCATTGCTGTAAATGGAAGCAATTCCGCTCTCACTGATCGTGCAGTCCAGAACACAGGTGCGGAGTAATGTCCATTGAATCTCCGCATCCGGCTCCTTCATCTTCGCCTGCGCCGGCATCATCCCCGCGCACAGCGCCACCAGTAAAACAACTACGCCGAACCGGTTTCGCATTTTTCTGCTTTTCATGTAAAAATCCCTCCTTTCCTGGCCTTCTATCCTATAAGACGAAAGAAAAGAGAGATTCGTGAACTATTTTTTCAAATTTTTTGTTTTTTTGTCTAAAAGCGTATCCCCATATTCCCGCTTTGTTATCCCATCTGCATTTCTCCTAAAATTTTTCAAGATAATTTTGGAAATAATAGACAATTCTGTAATTATTTGTTATACTATGTTTGCTGTTGACTCTTTCTCAGCGGAAGGAGGTGCGATTCTATGCCGGTTTTATTCGCTTTTCTCATTTCTGTTGCGGCAGGTATTGTTGCGTACTATATCTGCAAATGGCTGGACAGAAATCACTGAAAACAGTCAGCCTGGGTTATTCCTCCCCTCATAAGGAAAAGAATCCCCGGAGCGTCCACACACGCTCCGGGGATTTGCTTTGCATTGCATATACAAAGCAGTTTGTGCATTGATCCATGCCGATTTCGCATTCACCTATATTATACTTACTTTGCAAATGCCTGTCAATTATTAATTTGCATCTTTAATAAATCTTATGGCGACTAAAAATACCATTCTGGAAAATATTGTTATTATCTGAAAATATCAGCATTTTACTGCTCCCCACGCCAATGATTTTTTAAACTGATACGCTCGCCTACCGTGATACGTTTTTAAAATCTATTTTCAATATATCTGTTATAGATCATTCATAATTGATACTTTTTTACAGACAACCGCTTCTCCCTGAACATTTATCTCTCTTTTATACTTCTGACAAGGGGTAGCGCGTATTTTATTTTGTAACTTGATGTTGCCACAAACTGATATGTATCCTGTACCCATGTTATACTGCTTCCTTCTTCGTCTTCCGTCCAGTAATAGGTAATGCCGGAGAAATCGGCATGTTTCATCGCCGTCTTCTCTGTATCCAAAGTTATCTTTGCGCTTTTTGTCTGTGATACCTGAAAAAAATCTTCCTCATTGTAGCATCGGAGAAAATATCGTTCATTTTTCTCATCGTAAACGCGCACTTCCGCTTTTAATCCCTCCGGAATGGTATCCGGAAAATACATCTTTGGATATTTTTTCCTCAGGCTCTGGATTTCCGGATTGCCTTCATCCGATATCATTTCCGTATGGATGACTTTCTTCCGGAAATAATTGTTGAATATTTTCAGACGGAACGCTTCCGCCGTACCGCTTGCAATCGCTCCTCCGCCAACGACAAGGATCGCCGCCACCGCCGCGACGCGGATCACGCGATGCCGCCGGTTTCGGTTGATCTGTCTCTCCTCCTCACGGAAAATCTCGTCCATTTCCCGGGTGAATTTCTCCGAGTACTGGTAATTTTCCAGCTCATCTACCAACTCCGGATCGGACTGCTCCCGGCTGATCTCATTCAGATCCGCCTGTATTGCCATGGAGGAAGCCAGTTTCAGCTTACTGTCCGCAACGGATTTTCTTTTTTTACCGTTCAAAGAAATCACCCTCCTTTCGGATCATCTCCGTCAGCAGCTTTTTGGCGATCTGGTACCGTTTTCTTGCAGTCGCCTCTGAAACGTTGACAATGGTTCCGATCTCCCGGAAACTATGATCATAATAATGGCGCAGAATAACGATATCGCGGTAGTTCTTCTTCAATTTCGCAAGCTTGTCCCGCAGAGCTTCCGCGCTTTCCCGTTCCAGACAACGGTCCAGGGTATCTTTTTCTGTGATGTCCATTTCTATTACCGGACTGTCTACATATTTCTTGTCTTTCCGGTAATTGTCCAATGCCGCGTTGCGGGCTGCGGTGATGCAATAATATTTCGCGGCTGAACTGTTCGCCTCAAAATCCAGGGTTTCGCGGTTCTTCAACAATCTTACAAAAGCGTCGTGTACCGCGTCTTCCGCTTTGCTGCCGTCGCGCAGGACATTATAAGCGGTGCGCATCATCTCATCCCGGTACAGATGATACAATGTCTCGATGACCGGCTCTGTCGCGTGTTTATTTTTCTTCTTGTTCATCTTTCGCATTCCTGTATTACCACTGATATCGATGTAATTGCCCTTCCAGCTCAAATGCGCCAAATCCTTGCTGCCTCATTGCTTCATAAACGACAATCGCGACAGAATTTGAGAGGTTCAGGGACCGGATATCCGGCAGCATAGGGATCCGGATCGCTGTTTCCCGATAGTTCAGCAGAATTTCCTCCGGGATCCCGGCGCTCTCCTTCCCAAACATGACATACGCGCCGTCCTCATAGGAAACATCCACATAGGTCTGCCGGGATTTCGTCGTCGCCATATAGATCGTCGGATTTTGATTTTTCTCCAGAAATTCTTCAAAATTCACATACCGGCGCACATCCAGCCTGTCCCAATAATCGAGCCCCGCCCGCCGGACCGCCTTTTCATTCAAGCGGAACCCAAGCGGTTCGATCAGATGCAGGACGCATCCCGCCGCGGCGCAGGTCCGTCCGATATTGCCGGTATTCGCGGGCATTTCCGGTTCATGGAGGACAACATGGATCATCTCTGTTCTCCCCTCAGCCGGTCGATGAACCGTTTCAACCTGCCAAGCGCCTCGCGCAGTTCTTCTATTGAATAAGCATAAGAAATACGGAGAAATCCTTCCCCGGAATCGCCAAACGCGGAGCCGGGAACCGCCGCAACCTTTTCTTCATTCAAAAAGCGGGTCGCAAATTCTTCCGACGTCATCCCAAATTCGCTGATGCGCGGGAACAGATAAAACGCGCCCTGCGGTTCAAAACAGGACAGTCCCATATCCTGGAATGCTTTCATGATATAATGCCGCCGCTTGTTGTAGGAATCGCGCATCATTTCCACATCTTTTTCTCCGTGGCGCATCGCCTCGATCCCCGCGTACTGCGCGGTCGTCGGCGCCGACATGATGGCAAACTGATGAAGCTTGATCATCTGCCGGATGATCCGTTCCGGACCGACCGCGTAGCCGAGCCGCCATCCGGTCATCGCGAACGCCTTGGAAAATCCGTTGATCACGACCGTCCTCTCCCGCATGCCAGGCAGGCTCGCGATGCTGGTATGTTTCACTCCGTACGTCAGTTCCATATAAATCTCGTCGCTGATCACATACAGGTCATTTTCCACACATACCTCCGCGATCTTTTCCAGATCTTCCCGCTCCATGATCGCGCCGGTCGGATTATTCGGAAAAGAAATCATCAGCAGTTTTGTCTTCGGGGTAATGGCAGCGCGGAGCTCCTCCGGCGTCAGCCGGAACCGGTTCTCCTCTTTCAGCGGGATCGGCACGGGAACGCCGTCCGCCATCACGATACAGGGCAGATAAGATACAAAGCTCGGTTCGATATAAGCCACCTCATCGCCCGCGTTCAACATGGAACGGAACGCAAGGTCGATCGCCTCGCTGCCCCCGACAGTCACCAGAACCTCCGCCTTCGGATCGTATTCCACACCGATCTTCCGTTTCATATACCGGCTGATCTCTTTCCGGAGCTCCAGAAGACCCGCATTGGAAGTATAAAAGGTGCTTCCCTGCTCCAGAGAGTAAATTCCTTCCTCCCTGATATGCCAGGGCGTATCAAAGTCCGGCTCCCCCACGCCGAGGGAGATCGCGTCGGGCATTTCGCTCACCACATCAAAAAATTTGCGGATGCCAGACGGCTTCAAACTCTTTACTTTTTCTGACAACGGATCTCTCATGGGGTCACTTTCATCCTTTCGCTTTTCTTTTGTCCAACCATAACAATACCGTGATCCTTATATTTTTTCAGGACGAAATGCGTCGCTGTCCGCAGCACGGAATCCAGCGTGGACAATTTGCTCGAAACGAACATCGCGACCTCTTTCATCGTCCTTCCTTCGATAAACACCGTGAGGTCGAACGCGCCGGACATCAGATAGACCGCGTTGACTTCCTCATACTGATAAATGCGCTCCGCGATCTTATCAAAGCCGAGCCCTCTCTGCGGCGTGACTTCGACCTCGATCAGCGCCGTGACTTTCTCATGCACCGTATTTTCCCAGTTGATCAGCGTATTGTACCCGCAGATGATCCGTTTTTCTTCCATCTCTGCGATTGCCTGCGCGATCTCCGCCTGATCCCTGTCGAGCATGGCAGCGATCTCCGGAACGCTCAGCTTGCTGTTCTTTTCGATCAGTCCAAGGATTCCCTCCTGAACCGCGACCTTTTTTTCATCCATTTTTGTTTCCTCCTGTCCTTTGATCATTCACGCCGTCCTTTCCTGACTCCGGCGTCGTCCTGTTTCCAAAAAACTCTGATAACAGACGGCTTGCTTCCTCTCCTGCCGGCCGTTCCAGGCATCCGGCTTCCCCGCCGCGCCAGATCAATTTCTTTTTATCCGCCGTCGTGACGCCGATAACCGCCGCCGGGATCCCTGCCCGCTCCATCGCTTCCGCGAGCCTGTCGCCGTCTTCCGCGGCGATCAGCATACTGCCGGCGGAATCAAACGCGTAAGGGTTGATATCAAAATATTCGCATAATTCTACCGTCTCCTGCAGAAGCGGCACCTTTTCCAGCTCTATTTCCACGCCGATGCGGTTCGCAAAGCAGAACTGCCATAACGCCGCGTAGATCCCGCCGGATCCCGGATAATGGAGCGCGTAGAACGGCTCCTTCCGCAGTACCAGTTCTTCTCCCTTCATACCGGGATGACCTGCCGCCCGGCACATCTGCTCCCAATACGAAAGCGAATACCGTTTCCGCAGTTCGTCTTTCAGACAGCGGGCGATCAGCCCGGTTCCCGCCATGCCGGCGCATCCGGTCATAACCAGATCCTTCCCGGCGGGGCTTCCTTCTTTTTTACTCATCCGGCGCTTCCTCTCCGGTTCCGACCGTAATATGTTCCGGCTCCGCCGAATATACGCTCGTATTGACAAGCACCGATTTCTTTTGTTCGCCGTTCCGGTAAATGTCCTTATACAGCTGCGCTTTGTATCCGGTCACCGCGCTCTGGCTGACAAATTCCTTTCCTGCCGGCACCGTGCTGTCCTCGTTATAAACCGGTTCGTCCGGAGCCTCATAGACTTCCAGCGTCTCCGACCGGAATTCAATCGTACGGTCTTTTGGTCTTGTTTCTTTTCCGTAAATGCTCATATAAAGATTGGCGCCGTCCGCGTCCGCGGCGATCAGGATCGGCGTTTTCTGATTGTTTTTAAACCGAAAATCCATCGCGCCCGTAGCGATCGCCGCGTCGCTGGAGAGCGGCACATAATGTACGGTCATCGTATGATTGTGGCGTTCCAGGACTTCCAGTTCGGCGCGCAGCACCGCGTTGTATAATGTCGTAGAGACCTGGCAGACGCCCCCGCCAAAACTGTCTACGACTTTTCCGTTCAGATACGACCCCGCAAGGGCGTATCCGTTGCTGTCGTCGATCGGGGAAATCGCGTTCTGCACGGAGATCTCCTCGCCCGGATACAAAACCGTCCCGTCCAGCAGGGACGCCGCGCGCGCGATATTCTTCTTCCGGTTGTCATTCGATCCGGAATAATCCGTGGAAAATGTTCCAAGCCTGTCTTTGATCGTTTTCAGTTCCTTCGCCGTATGCTCCGGCTGCTCTTCCCGCACAGCTACCTGGAACCGGAAATCCTCCCCGTCCCAGTCTTTGCGGATATAGCGTTTCAGACCGCGCACCGTAGCGTCGGGATCAAGGGATTCCCCTGCCCTCCCGTTCCGGACGCGCAGCTTGCCGTTCCGGCGGATGATCGACGCGTTCTTCGCGTGCGTTACAAAATCTTCGCCGTCTTCCTCAAGGATCCCCTCGATTTTCTTTCTCGCCACAGTCAGTTCGAGCGGCATATCAATCCCTTCGTATTCCAGGTCTTTTTTTTCTTTATACCGGCGGATCACATTGCCTGTTTTGCCAAGGGCGTACGCCTCATCCACAACGTCCCCGTTCGTGCAGGTAAGGCCCAGATCCGCCATCGTAGCAGTTTGTTCCCTGTCTTTGTTATACAGCGTGACCGTCCTGCCCTCAAGCGTATGTATGTACTCGTCGACCGCTTCCTGCGCCTGTTCCGGTCCTTTTCCGCCCATATCGATCCCTTCAATGGAAACGCCCTGGTAAATATAATTGTCGCTCGTGCCGGCTTTTGCCGTCGGCGCGAAAATGACCGCGAGCGAACCGCCCGCCATGGCGAGGATCACCAGAATCACAATCGCCGCGGCAACCGCCCGCCTCCATTTATTCTTTCTTCGATACATGATCTGCTCCTTTCTCATCGAACAAACGTTCTAATTCCTGTATCGTCTCCGTCCTCGCGCCATAGGTCAGCGGATTTCTCTCGCTGTAGTCGAATAAAACCACCGTCCCGCCGAACCGTTCCATATGCGCCTTTCCAAGCAGCCCGCGGCTTTTCAGATAGGCGTGATATTCCTTCCGGCTGTTCCCCTCGTCCGCCGCCCACTCCGGCCGCTTCCTGATATCCTCCCGCAGATACAGATCATACAGCAGGCGATCTTCCAGCCGGTCGCGGTCGACGCACGGGATGCGCTCCAGCGCGAATTGTCTCAGGTTTTCATATCGCGCCATCCGGGAATGATTTTTGCCATCCCATTGCCGTTCCTGATAATATTCCGCCAGCTCCCGATAAAAATCATAGGGATTGTCATAAAACGAAAGCAGGTACGGCAGCGTGGTACGGTACTGATTGCTATTATAATAGACTTCTACCATTTCTTCAATTCTTTTTAGTTCGATCACATCATCAAACGTCAGCCAGTCGGTTGCGAGCACCTCGTACGGCGGACAGCTTTCATATACAATCCCGTATTCCCTCCGATGTTCATACAGAGAAGAACCTTTCAATACTTTTAAAAATCCGAGCTGGAGCTGATCCGGCTCCATCGCGTGGACATCCGCAAAGGACTGCCGGAACGTCCACAGGTCCTCATATGGGAGCCCCGCGATGAGATCCAGATGCTGGTGGATGTTCCCCAGCGCATGGATCCGCGCCGTCATCTCCTTCAGGCGCGCAAGATCCGTCGTCCGCCGGATCGCCCCGAGCGTTTCCGGGCAGGTGGACTGCACCCCGATCTCCAGTTGGATCAGACCCGACCTCATTGTAGAAAAAAGCGCGAATTCTTCCTCCCCGAGCAGATCGGCGGACAGTTCAAAATGAAAATTTGTCACGCCGTTGTCGTGTTCCGCCAGATACCGCCATATTTCGTTGGCGTGCCGCCGGTTACAGTTGAACGTGCGATCCACGAATTTTACCTGTTTTACATGATGATCCAGAAAATATTGCAACTCATCCCGGACCAGGGAAAAACTGCGGAACCGCACGTTCTTATCCACAGACGAGAGGCAGTAGCTGCACCGGAACGGGCAGCCCCGGCTCGTCTCATAATATAAGATCTTATTTTCAAACGGCGCGAGATCGTCATAGACAAACGGGAGCCGGTCCATATCCAGCAGCTCCCGCGGCGGCGTAACCGTGATGCGCGCGCCGTCCCGGTATACGATCCCCCTGACCTCATTCAACGGAGTCCCCGCCATAAGTTCGGCAAAGGTTTCTTCCCCTTCGCCGACCATGATCCCGTCGAGAAACGCGTGCGCTTCCAGCAAGCGCTCCGCGTCGTAGGATACTTCCGGTCCCCCGAGCCAGACCGCCGCGCCCGGCAGCACTTTCTTCAGTTCGCGCGCCACGGAAAGGATCTGCGTAATGTTCCAGATATAGCAGGAAAAGAAATACATATCGCCCCGCTGCAGATACAGGTCGCGCAATATCTCGTCTGTCCGCTGGTTGATCGTATATTCCCTGACCGCCACATCCGCGCCGGTATCCCGCGCGAAAGCGCGAAGGCTGTATACCGCAAGATTGGAATGAATATATCTGGCGTTGACCGCCGTTAGAATGGCTTTCATCTTCCTGTAATCATCCTTTTAAAATCATACCGCTGACCGCGGGGACTTCCAGATAGATCTTTCCTTCCCGGACCGGATATTTCTGTCCTCCGGCCGTATGCCCTTCCTCGGAAGTCTGCATGATCAGCTCCATCCATTCTCCCTCCGGTACGCCGATCAGCCAGACGTCCAGGGTCATCGGCATCTGTTCCTGATTGTTGTTGCATACGATCACATAATGCTCCTGATCGGTAAACCGTCCGTACGCGATCACACCCTGTTCGCTCCGGAGCATTTTCAGTGAACCGTTCCGGAACGCGTCCACCCGGTGGATCGCGATCAGGTCTTTGTGAAGCGCAATCAGGCTCTGATCCTCATGCCCCCACGGATAACTGCGCCGGCTGTCCGGGTCGGTCCATCCGCACAGGCCCGCCTCATCTCCATAATAAATCGTCGGGCAGCCCGGCCATGTCATCTGGGCAAGCACGGCTTCCCGGAAAATCCCTTTGTTGATCCCTTCCCCGGCAGCCGCCGCGCCCATGGACTCGATCCTTCCCGCCCGCCGGTTCGTCCTGGTCAGGAACCGGGAATGGTCATGGTTGGACAGCTCGTTCATCGCCGCCTGCAGGGACGGCGTTTCCATACGGGACATATTATGGTTCATGGTTTCCTCAAAGCTTCTCCCGTTGTTGAACAGATCCTGCCGGTATTCGTTGCTGTGTTTCTCCAGTCCGGTAAAAAACCATGAAAACGGTTCCATGAACGCGTCATAATTCATAACCGTGTCCCACTCGCCCCCGGACAGCCACGGAGATGGATCGCCGTAATGCTCCGCGATGATGAGCGCGTCCGGATTTACCGATTTGACTGCCTCCCGGAAGTCATGCCAGAACTGGTGATTATATTCGCTGCTGTGCCCCAGGTCGGCGGCGACGTCCAGTCTCCAGCCATCAATATTATATGGCGGTGCCAGCCATTTTTTCGCTATGCTCATGACATATTCATGCAGTTTTTCGGAATTTTCATAATTCAGCTTCGGCAGCGTGTCAAAACCCCACCAGCCGTCATACGTATCGTTGTTCGGCCAGGCGTTTTCATCATAAAACCGGAAAAAACTCCGGTACGGGCTGTCCGCCGATTCATACGCCCCCGGCTCGTACGATCCGCTTAATTTATAAATGCCTTCCCGGTCCATCCATTTGTTAAACGAGCCGCAGTGATTGAATACCCCGTCGAGGATCACTTTCATGCCCCTCTTGTGAATTTCTTCCACAAGGCGCGCGAACAGTTCGTCGCTCGCTTTCAGGTTCGCCGGGTCGGCGGTACGGCTCGCGTATTTCGCGGCGTACGCGTTTGTCCTCTCCCATTCCGCCAGCGGCGCGCCCTGATCCACAACGATCTTCCCGAAATGTGGGTCGATATGGTCGTAATCCTGGCAGTCATACTTATGGTTAGACGGCGAAACGAAGATCGGGTTCAGATAGATCGTCTCCACGCCGAGCTGCTGCAGATAATCCAATTTGTCCATCACGCCCTGCAGATCTCCCCCGTAAAAATTGCAGACGTCCAGGGCGGACGGGACGGCGTCCCAGTGTTCCGTCTTCCGGACCGGTTCCCCGTTCACATAAATATATTCCCGGTCAACGACGTCGTTGGACGGGTCGCCGTTATAAAACCGGTCGACAAAAATCTGATAAAAGACGGCGCCCTTCGCCCACTCCGGGATATGATAATCCGGGATGATCTGAAAATTATAATACGTGTTCAGCTGATTGGACGCCCCGAGCTTGTTATAATAAACATGGGCCTGCCCGGACACCACTTCAAAAAAGTATCGCCTGATCTGATCGCCCGGCGGCAGGACGGCCTCATAATAATCAAAATATTCGTCGCTGCTCTTCCTGTTTGCCGGTATCCGGTGGTCGTCGCAGATGACCCATACTTTATCCACATTTTCTTTCGCTGTGCGCAGCCGGACATGTACCTCGTCCTGCGCGGTCGGCTCCGTCGGGAACCGGTAATAGCGGGTTCCGTCGGAAAACAACGCTTTTTTATCCAGAAGCGGTTTTGTATGCCAGACATACCACGCCAGTTTTATTATTTTATTTAACTGATCCATCGTTCCCCCTGCTCCATCTGATAATCTGTTTCTGTTCCCGGTTTATTATATACGATTGCCCTCCAGAAGTAAAGAATACAGCAAGGAAAAAGGACAGCGGCGTACGCTGTCCTTTTCGGAGAAGGTATTTTTGTTACTTATGGGGTGTAGCAAAAATATATAATGTATTGGGGGGTTACAAGTATTATTATACTCATTCCTCCGCTGTCATGTGCACAAACATCATAAAATTTTTCTTCTTTTTTTGTGCAACATTGATAATTTGCACCGTTTACGCAAACAAAGAGGCAAATTCCTCCCCGTTGATCCTCTCTTTTTCCAGCAGCAGCGCCGCGCACCGGTGAAGAACATCCATATGACATTCGATGATCCCTTTTCCGCGGGCGTAACACTCGTCGACGATCCGGCGGATCTCCATATCGATCTCTCCCTGGATCCGTTCCCCGTAGGAGCGCTGATGTCCCAGATCCCTGCCCAGGAATACTTCCTCGCTGTCATTGTCCCCGTAATGGATCAGACCCATTTTCCCGGACATCCCGTATTTTGTTACCATGTCGCGCGCGCGCGACGTCGCGACCTTGATATCGTGGGACGCGCCCGTCGTCACATCATCAAAAATAAGTTCCTCCGCGATCCTGCCGCCGAGCGTTACCGTGATATCCTGCAGCAGCTTCCCGCGCGTCATGAATACATTGTCGTTCTCCGGCAGCGGCATCGTATATCCGGCGGCTCCCGGTCCGGTCGGGATAATGGAAACGGCATGCACCGGTCCCACATCCGGGAGCAGATGGAACAGGATCGCGTGCCCTGCCTCGTGATACGCGGTGATCCTCCGCTCGCTTTCCGGAACAAGCCTGCTTTTCTTTTCCGTCCCGACGCCAACCTTAATAAAGGATCGTCGGACATCCGCCTGCGTGATAAAGGCGCGGTTTGCCTTCGCGGCGGAGATCGCCGCTTCGTTCATGAGATTTTCAAGATCCGCGCCGGTAAATCCCGCCGTGGTCCTCGCGATCTCATGCAGGTCAACATCCTCCGCGAGCGGTTTTTCCCTGACATGGACCCGCAGGATCTCTTCCCGTCCGCGCACATCCGGCGCGCCGACGTACACCTTCCGGTCGAACCTGCCCGGCCGCAGGATCGCGGGATCGAGGATATCCACCCGGTTCGTCGCCGCCAGTACGACGATCCCCTCATTGACCCCAAATCCGTCCATCTCGACCAGAAGCTGGTTCAGCGTCTGCTCTCTCTCGTCATGGCCGCCGCCGAGACCGGTACCCCTCCGCCGCGCGACCGCGTCGATCTCATCGATAAAAACAATGCACGGCGCGTTTTTCTTCGCGTCCTCAAACAAATCGCGCACACGGGACGCGCCCACGCCGACAAACATTTCTACAAAATCGGAACCGGAAATGGTGAAGAACGGCACGCCCGCCTCCCCCGCGATCGCTTTGGCGAGCAGCGTCTTCCCGGTTCCGGGCGGTCCCTCAAGCAGCACGCCCTTCGGGATGCGCGCACCGATCTTCGTAAACCGACCCGGATTCCTCAGAAACTGGACGATCTCCTGCAGTTCGTCTTTTTCCTCCTGCAGGCCGGCAACATCCGCAAATGTCACGCGTTTTCCCGTATCCTTGTGCAGCTGGGCGCGGCTTCTCCCAAAGTTTGCCATTTTTCCGCCGCCCCCGGCGTTCATGCCCATCATCATATTTAAGATGACAAACAAAATGATTATGCCGAATACGTACGGCAGCAGCGACATCAGAATACTCTCATGCGGGATATCCTCCACCTCGACCGGGAGCGTGCCGTCCCATTCCCGGACCGCGTTCTCCGCCGCCTCCACGTTGGTGACGTAAACCTCATACCGGCTCCCATCCTCTTTTTTCACCGTGATCTTCCCGGCAGAGCCCTGCGCGTTCGGCGAAATCGTGATCTTCTCCACCGTTCCCGCTCTCACGTCCTGTTCCGCCGTCTCAATCCGGTAATAGCTGTGCAGCATCGACGGATCGATCCATGTACTGATCAGAATGACGCCGAGGACGATCAGAAAGATCAGCGTAAAATTCCAATTACTTTTTTTCTGTTTCACTTGTCTTCTCCTTTATGCCCTCTATTCCTGTTCCACAACCCCGATATACGGAAGATTGCGGTACTTCTGCGAGTAGTCCAGACCGTATCCCACGACAAATTCATCCGGGATCTCAAATCCCACATAGTCCACCGCCACATCCCTGACCCTCCGGTCCGGTTTGTCCAGCAGAGTACAGAGCTTCAGGGAAGCCGGGTTCCTTTGCATGAGCGTCGGGATCATATAACTGAGCGTCCTGCCCGAATCAATAATGTCTTCCACGAGAATACAATGCTTCCCCTCGATGTTTTCATCCAGATCCTTCCGTATCCGGACAATGCCGGAGCTGGATTTTTCATTGCCATAACTGGACACGCTCATAAAATCCATCGTGCATGGCACGGTCAGCCTTTTCGCCAGTTCGCAGACAAAAAATACGCTCCCTTTCAGGACGCCGATCAGATGAATCTCTTTTCCCTCGTATTCGCGGTTGATCTGAGCCGCGATCTCCCGAATGCGCGCGTCAACCTTTTCTTCCTCAATCATGATCCGAATGGTATCCATCTTTTTCTTCTCCTTCGTATGTAATCTCCATGATCTTCTCCGTCGTGCCGCTTACCTTGCAGGAACTCGAAATCCTTCCCCCGATGATCCATACAATGTCGCTCCCATCCGCTGCCACCAGGCAATTCCCCCTTTGGCTCCGCCCGGTTTTGCTGTCGATAAAATACCGGTTCAGCTTCTTGCGGTGGCCGGCGTCGTCGATCACGATGCCGTCGCCCGGCATCGGCGTGCGGATCCGCAGATTTTGTTTTATTTTATCATAATCAAAGGTCTTTGTATATTCTTTCCTGGAAACCGTTTGCCCCGCATATGGGAAAACCGAGACGGTCACCGTTCCCCGTCCGTCCGGGAGCCGGTAAACGCCGGGGCCGGTTATCTCCACGCCCTGCCACGCGTTCCGCGCGTCCGGCGCTCGCTCCCCCGCGCGTTCAAAGCGGAGCCGGTCGTACTCGCGCACCGCGGTGATCCCATATGGAAGATGGATCTGTTTTCCGGTTCCTCCCGCGCACAGCTTCCTTACCTGCTCCACATGGACCGCGGCGATATCCTTTTTCCCTCCGCACGCGCGGGCGATCGCCTCTTTTATGATCTCGCCCTGCAGGAACGGCTCCTGCGCGCCAAGCTCCGCGACCGTCCAGTCCCCTTCCAGAAACTCTCCCACCCGGAGCCGCACGGCGTCGCTGCACGCGCGGAGCAGCGCGGCTGTCTGCGCCATATGGGAAATCGCCTCGCGATTGATCGCCTCCATCTCCGGCAGGATCCGGTGCCGGATCCGGTTCCTCGTATAATCCGGGGCTTCATTGCTCGTATCCGTACAATACTTCAGTTTATTCACATTCAGGTAATTCCATACCATCTCTTTGGTTATCAGAAGCATCGGCCGGAGGATCGTGCCGTATGGCGTCCCGGTAACCGGAGCCATGCCGGAAAGCCCGGAAAGCCCGGTTCCCCTGCACAGATGGAACAGCATTGTCTCCGCCTGGTCGTTTGCCTGGTGCGCCGTCGCGATCTTTCCGGTTCCCCATTCGCGTGCGACCTCCCCCATTTTTTCATACCGGTAGATCCGCCCGGCTTCCTCAACGGTCCTTTTCCCTTCTTTTGCCAGCTGCCGGACGTCTGCGCGGAACAGAAAAAACGGAACGCCCGCTTCGCCGCACAGCCGCTCCGCGAACCGCGCGTCCCGGTCCGCTTCCTCTCCACGCAGCCCGTGATGCGCATGGACGGCAGCCAGTTCAAACGCTTTTTCTTCCCGATACCGCGTCAGAATATGAAAAAGGCAGACAGAATCGCTTCCTCCGGATAATCCGAGGACAATTCTGTCTCCCTCCTCTATCATCTGATGCTGCTCCATATAAGCTTTGACCTGTTCGTACAACATTTCGATACCCTTTGATCTGCCCGGAGAACGCTTCTCCGTTTTCCATTTTGCTCTCTTTTGTCATCTTACTTGAAATGGGAGCAAAAATCAAGGAATATATATGGACAGTGCCATGACCGTGCGGTCGTCCTTCCCGGCGCCCTCGGATATCTCCGCCGCCTTTTCCATGACCGCCGCCGCGAGCTTCCCGGCATTTTCTTCTTCGATCTTCTTCAACAGGTCCTTCATCGTCTCCTCCTTCTTCTCGCCCGGAAGCGACTCCAGCACGCCGTCCGACATCATGATCACGATATCGCCGTCAAATAATTTTTTCTGCGCCATGCAGGATTCCGTAAGCTGGGTCATGCCGACCGGGAGGGAGCTTGCGGTAACCGCCTCCACATACGCGCCCCGCTTGATAAACGTCGTCGACGCGCCGAATTTGATAAACTTCGCCGTCCCCGACCGCAGATCCAGATTGACGACGTCGAGCGTGGTGAAGCTCTCCCTGTCCACATGCAGCGACAGCGCCCCGTTCATCAGACGGATGCTTTCTTCCGCTGGAAGCCCCGCCTCCAGAAGCTGCTCCATGAACTCCACGACCGAACAGCTTTCCTCATACGCCCTGGGACCGCTCCCCATTCCGTCCGCCAATATCATCGTTACGCTTTGCTCTCCCTGGACAAGAGAATAATTGTCCCCGGAAATGTCTTCGGACGTTTTGGCGGACCGGCTGGTCCCGTACGTCACCGCGAACCGGTTCGCCCTGCAAAACGACATCACCTGATATTGCGGTCCGAGCAGGCGCGGGCAAAATTCTTCTGCCCGGATCGGTTCTTTCATGGCGCGCGTGAGCAGCTTCGCGGTTTCCCTCGCCGTAATGACCTTTCCCCTGTTATATTTCGCGATCATATAATAACGGACGTCGCCGCCGTTCCCTTCCTGCATCGGCACGATCTTCCTGACGCTCACGCCGGACAGCCGCATCCGGTTTATGATCTTCCGCTCTTTTTCTATCTTTTCCCGCTTCTCCTGCCCCATATCCGCAGAAAAATATTCCATGATCCGGGCTGCCTCCCGGAACTGCCCCGCAATGACTCGGCGCCCCTCCTTCAGCCGGTTCGACCACGCCATATTGACGCGCGCGAGCTCGACCCTCCGGTCCGCGGTCATCAAAAACTCCCCCAGTCGGATGCACCGGTTGGAAAACGCCATCGGGATATCCTCGATCGTGATCCCCTTTCCTTCCTCCAGCGCGCAGACGATCTCATGCGCGCTCTGAAACGTCGATAAATACTCGCGGTCGATGCAGTATCCCCGGCGGCTGCATGTCGCGCACATCTGCCCCTCGATCTCCTCCACAAGATTCCGGGAATCAATGGAGGAATATTCCAGTTTATTTTTTTCATCCCCGCCCAGGATCGACGCCAGTCTGCCAAAGCTCCCCGCGTATTCCCTGAGCCGGTTCCGCGCGGCGGCATTTGCCATCTGATAGATCATCGCCTTTTCTTCCTGCTCCGCCCTGCGCGGCTCCTTTCTTTTTTCCAGCGGCAGCAGCAGGAACAGGATCCCGGCGGCAAAATAACTCTCGTCAATATGATAGGCAAGCTGTATCCCGCTGAACAGATAATCGAGCAGCACGAGCGCCACATACGAAAAAATGCTCTGCCCCAGCTTGCCGGTTTTCCGGAAGATCCCCATGCAGATCCCAAAAAGAGCATACATCCCGATCACATTCAGATCCCCATACTGCCAGGACAGCGCCACGCCGAGGAGACATCCCGCGAGGGCTCCCGCCGCCGTCCCCATTGTATAACTTGTCCACAATAAGATCCCGTCGGTTATGCTATGTAAAATCAATTCTACCATTTCTTCCTCCCACGCACATCTTTTTTTCCAGTATACTCGCGTGGAACCGCGGATTGTGTCAAACCATGGAACATGCGCAGAAAAAAAGAACCGGTCCTTCTGAACCGATTCTCTCTTTCTGTTCTTATGCGGCTGTTATTCGTCCGCCGGCTTGAAAAGGATCTCGTCCGGGTTCGCCAGTCCCAGCCGTTCCCGGGCGATCTCTTCGATATACTCGTCCGTCTGCATATAGGCTTCTTTTTCTTCGAGCTTTTTCTTCTCCCGGTTGGCAGCGTCGATCTGCTGCTCCAGAACCGCTTCTTTCCTGGCATATGTCCGGCTCTTCTGTACAAGCCCGTAGCTCTTGATCATAAGTACCAGGCAAAAAACTACTACGATCATCCCGATCAGCAAAAATCCATTCCCGGATGCGGATCTTTTTTTTCTATGATTGGCCATTTCTTTCCCCTGTTCGATTCGCTTTCCTGACATACTCTGCGCATATTACTATTTTTCGTTTTCTATTTTATCCGTTTTCTTCTGATTTTTCAAGACATTATTCACCAGATTCTTTACTTTTTTTACAGCAGACAGGAAAATCCTGCTGATTGTATAGTAATACGACAGCATTCCAAGGCACATTCCGAGAAAAAAATAGAACCGTATCCGCCCGTAGTCGCAGGTATACATCATATGGAAAATGATGCATCCGGTCATGAACCAAAAAAAGAGATCCTCGACGGCAACCGCCAGGGTGGAGTGTTCCCAGATGATCCGCAGGACGCGGTAGCCGTCATATAACATCACAATGACCGCCCCGTATGCCATACTACGGGCAAAATTCAATAATTCTCCTGGAATACCGGCATCCATCTGTTGCCTTTCGGAATCTCTTTTTTGTAATTGTATGCGGGCGCGCCGGCGAATATGTTACCGGAAATCCGCCGGCGTATGCCTTTGTCCGGTCACGGCAGGTACCGGTACAATTCTTTCGCTTCTTCCTTTTTTACGGTCTCCGTCACATCCAGAACTTCCACCTTCTCCGTCTTATTTCCGAACGCGATCTCGATCACATCCCCGGGGACGACCGGCCGGGACGCCCTGGCGATTTTCCCGTTTACAAGGACGCGTCCCGCGTCGCACGCTTCGTTCGCGACCATGCGCCGTTTGACCAGCCTTGATACTTTCAAAAATTTATCCAGTCTCATACGAATCTCTCTTTCCTGGGAGTCGCTTTGGGGTTCGTCTGCAGCTGCGCCCCTTGTGGACTTCCACCACAGACGGACGGCATGCCCGTCATACTGAAAAGAGACCGCCTTTTCAGCGGTCTCCTACATCTTACGCTTTTTCATTATTTATTGATCTGATCTTTCAATGCTTTTCCTGCTTTGAATTTCGGAGACTTGGAAGCAGGAATCTCAATTGTTTCTTTGGTTCTCGGATTTCTTCCTGTTCTGGCTCCTCTTTCCGCAACTTCAAAATTACCAAATCCGACTAACTGCACTTTACCACCTTTGGTCAATTCCTCTGCTACAGCCTCAGTAAAAGCCTTCAACGCCGCTTCCGCGTCTTTCTTGCTGATACCGGCTTTTTCTGCCATTACAGCTACTAATTCTGTCTTGTTCATTGATGTTTCCTCCTGTACCCAATGTAAAATATTTTTGCATCATACCCAAATGCTAGTAATATGCTATAATAATTAACAGGATTTGTCAAGTTTTTTTATAAATTACAGCCAGATTTTGACACTTCGCGCGCGGATGTCCGTCTTCCGCATGAACATTGCGCCCAACTCCGCGCGTTTTGACAGGATCTACATCTCCATATGCCCGCTCAGAAACAGCGCCACCGTATGCAGGAGCTGTTCATTTTCTCCCGTTATCGCGGCGTTGTCCCCCGTCTCCAGAAACGCGATCGCCCCGGTGACGTCCCCTTCGGTCACGATCGGATAGGCAAGCAATACCGACGCCCCGTCCTCCTGCACAAGAGACAGCTTTTCCTGCCCTTTTTCATAGCGGAACCGTTTTCTTGTTTCCATCATTTCTTTCATCTCATTGGTGATCGGTTTCTCCCCGACCGCGCTTTTGCACGGTCCGGCAGCGGCGGTGACCCAGTCCCGGTCGCAGATCGCGCAGCACAATTTTGTGCTTTTATAGATCGACTCGCACAGCTCTTCCAAAATACCGCCAAATTCTCCCATCGGAGAATATTTTTTCAGAATGATTTCGCCTTCGTTATCCGTATAGATCTCCAGCGGATCGGATACCCTGATCCGTAATGTCCGGCGTATCTCCTTCGGAATGACTACCCGGCCCAAATCGTCAATGCGCCGTACAATTCCTGTTGCTTTCATAAAAAATTCCTCCATTTAACGTGATCTTATTCCTATCCTGTAGGATGAGTATGGTTGCACCATACTTCTAGTATCTGTGAAATGGAGGAATCTATGCGTAATTTCAGGAAATAAATTGCCCGCCGCGGTATCTTGTAATCACCGCTTCTTTTTCAAGCATGCCGGCGGCGTCGATCAGCTGCCCGCGGAATGTCATTGTGCCGCCGTTTGCGCGCCTTGTCCTCTGTTCCGCCAGTTCGCCGCAGATGCCGAACGCCGCGCACGCCCCGGCGGCGGCAGCGGCTGTATTTTCTACCGCGAGCGCCGCGCCGAGAAGCGCCGACAGCATACATCCGGCTCCTGTGATGCGCGCCATCATGCCGCTTCCGTTTTTTATCTGGCAGCCGCCCGTTCCCTCGCAGATCAGGTCGGTCTTCCCTGTCGCAATGATGACCGCGCCGGTTTGCTCCGCCAGGCGGACCATATCGCGCCAGATCATCTCATGCCGCCCCGCCTGCCCGGGCAGATCCGGCGCGTCCACGCCGCCCGCCACCGTCCTGTCCCCGGCAAGCGCCATAATTTCGGCATAATTTCCCCGGATACAGTCCGGACGGACAGCTTCGATCAGCTCATAGCATTTTTTTCTGCGCCAGGAAGATCCCGCCGTCCCGACCGGGTCGAAAAGGATCGGGCGCCCGTTCTTTTTCGCGGCAGTCCCCGCGGCAAGCATCGCGTCAAACGACTCCGTCGCACCAAAATTGCATACAAGGCTTTTGCATGCTTCCGTAACCTCCGCCGCCTCCTCCGGATGATGCGCCATGACCGGCGAAGCGCCGACCGCCAGCAGAAGGTTCGCGCAGTCGTTTACCGTGACAATGTTTGTAATACAATGGACCAGCGGTTTGGTCATTCGTATGCGGTTCCACAATTCCCATACGGCGTCCGCCGTGATCTCAGCCATTCCAGCCATGTTTCTGTCACTCCGATTCCAGTCCTTCTTTTATTTTGTCCAGCATACCCGATCGTTTCATCGCGATCGTAATGATCGCGGCAATGATGGTCCCTCCTGCCGTACTGATCAGAAACGGCACGACATACGCGAACAGCGCTGCCGACGAATTTCCCATGAGCAGCACCGCGACCGGATACGCGAGCAGCCCGCCAATCACGGACGTCCCGAACACTTCCCCTATATAAGCGGCGGGAAGTTTTTTTATGTACCGGTACAAAAGTCCCGACAACAGCGCCCCGCACATACTCCCCGGAAACGCCATCAGCGTGCCGAGCGAGAGCAGGTTCCGGATCAGGCTGGCAAGGAACGCTGCCGCCAGCGCCCACCAGGGACCGAGAAATACCGCGCACAAAATATTGACCAGATGCTGCACCGGCGCGCATTTCGACCCGAGTACCGGGAAACTGATCAGGGAGCCTGCGACGGCGACCGCCGCGAACATTGCTGTTGCTGTTAGTTTCTTCATATTTACTTTTTTCATACTGTCCTCTTTCCGAAGCCGCCCCGGAAGATCCGGTCAGCTTCTTTGTTGTGATTTTTTTCCGCCCCTCACAACCGTTTCTGCCGCCAGGCAGAGCATGACAGTAATCACCATATCCGGAAGCGTGTTCCCGACCGGAGTGTCCACTCTCATAAGAACCCGGTACAACCCGAATCCAACAGCCCAGATGATAAGGTTCCCGATCTGTTCCGCCGTTGTCTCCGCTTTCCGTTTCAGTATGAAATAATCGGCAACCTGTACCGCGATCATCGGCGCGAACACCGATCCGATCAGATACAGGAAATCCGTAATATTATCCATCGGATACAGCATCGCGGCGGCTGTTCCGACGGCGGCAACGACGACCGCCATCCATTTTTCCTTAATTTTCGCGCAGATCGACACGCTGGAGACGCCTGCGGAATATGCGTCCAGAAATGTCGTCGTCACAGTGGAAAGAACAATGATCAGCAGACCGGCAACGCCAAAGCCCGCCTTTACCATGATCCTGGCGATATCGCTCTCCCCGGTATAAATGGCAGCTCCCATTCCGATGACATACATAAAAATGCTGACCGCGCTATAGACGAGGACGCTGACCGCCGTCGCTGCCGTCGGCCTGTCCGCTTCCCTTGTATAATCGCTGATCAGCGGCAGCCACGACAGCGGCATGGCAACCGCAAGCTCGACCGCCGCGCCAAAGCTCAGGCTGTCTCCCTGCAGGGCAGGTACCTGCGCCCCGCTGAAAAAGATCACCCGGAACAGGACGATCGTCATCAGGAACAGCGCGCCCATGGCAATGAGGTTGATCCTGCCGAGATTGGTGATCCCGACGAGGAGCCAGAGAATGATCAGCCCGCCGATCACGAGCGCCCACACCCATCTTCCCGTGTGGAAAATCTCATTGGCGGCAACCGCCCCGTCGTAGATCATAATGGCGGTCCATCCGACGAGCTGCAGCACGTTTAAAACGGAGAACAGGATGCATCCCCTGCCGCCGAAGCTCATCTTTACCGTTTCCATCGCGCTCTTTTCTTCTTTTCCCCCGATCAGCCCCGCCGCGAACATCATCGCGCCGCCGATCAGATGCCCGAGAAGAACCGCGGCAAGCCCTTTCGCCATTCCAAGCGAAGAAAAATAGGTTCCAGTCAAAATCTCAGCAATGGAAACGCCCGCGCCAAACCAGATCAGTCCGTTGCTGAAAACAGAAGTCTTCTTTTTCCCGTTCATTTCTGCTCCTTTCCCCTCCGTTCTCCAAACCGACCGGAAATACAATAGCCATGATCCATCGGTCCGCTTCCTTTTCCAAGATCCAGCATCGCGCCGAGCGCTCCGGACAGATAGTCCTTCGCGCGCCGCACCGCGTCCTCAAGCGGGTATCCTTTCGCCAGGTTCGCCGCGATCGCGCTTGATAACGTGCATCCGGTTCCGTGCGTATTCGGGTTCTCAATCTTCTTTCCGTAAAACCAGCGGGAACCTTCGCCGGATACCAGCAGATCATTGGCGTCGTTCAGCTGGTGCCCGCCCTTGCACAAAACGGCGCAGCCGTATGCCCGGAAGATTTCCTCCGCCGCCGTCTCCATCTCTTTCTGTGTCGTAACGCGCATCCCGGAAAGGACTTCCGTCTCCGGAATATTCGGTGTGATCACAGTTGCAAGAGGCAATAATTCTGTTTTCAATGTGCGGATCGCGTCCTCGCTGATCAGCTTCGCGCCGCTGGTCGCGACCATAACCGGGTCAACGACAATATTTTTCGCGTGATACCGTTTCAGCGCTTCCGCGATCACCCGGATCAGACCTCCGGATGATACCATCCCGGTCTTTACCGCATCCGGAACAATGTCCGTAAAAATACAATCGAGCTGCTCTGCCAAAAATTGTGGAGTCGCCTCCATGATTCCTCTTACGCCGGTTGTATTTTGGGCAGTCAGAGCGGTGACCGCGCTCATCGCGTAGACTCCGTTCGCGATCATCGTCTTGATATCTGCCTGAATGCCGGCGCCTCCGCTGGAATCGCTTCCAGCGATTGTTAATGCTGTCTTCATCTGAATTCTCCTTTGCATTAATTTTATATAGCGACCCAAGGTGGTGCCCCCAATTTGCCGCTCTATGAAAACATGACCGCAAAGCCATGTATTCATCCGTTTATGATCCGCCGCGCCAGTTCTTTCAATTCCCTGGCGGCGCTTTCCGCATCCGGTTCCCGAAAAATCCCGCTGACGACGGCGACGCCGGCGATCTTCGTCCCTGCGAGCCTCCCTATATTGTCCCGACAGATGCCTCCGATCGCGACAATCGGGATGGAGACGCTCTCCCCGATCCGGTTCAGGCTGGCAAGCTCCAGCGGCTTCGTATCTGTTTTGGTTTCCGTCCCAAACACAGCGCCGCAGCCCAAATAATCCGCTCCCGCCGCCTCCGCGTCCAGCGCCTGCTGCCTTGTCTTTGCCGTCACTCCGATGATCTTCTCCGGTCCGAGCAATCTCCGGGCTTCCGCAGCCGGCATATCGTCCTGTCCGACATGCACGCCGTCCGCGCCGATCTCCCGCGCGAGCGCCACATCGTCATTGATCAGGAACGGGATCCGATACCGGCGGCATACCGCCTGCAGCCGCAGTGCTTCCTCCCGCCGGTCCGGTCGCTCCCTGTCTTTTTCCCGGTACTGGACCATCGTTGCCCCGCCCCGGATCGCCGCTTCCACCTGATCCGCAAGGGTCGATCCGCCGACCCATGTCCGGTCCGTGACCGCATACAGAAGCAGCTGCTCTCTTTGAACCTTCATCCTGTCCTCCTCCCCGCAGGGGATCTTCTTCCCGATCCATGCCATGATCCCCGTCCGGCGGCGGACGGCTCCGCGCCGCCAAACGCCGCCGCGGCAAAAAAATACGCAAAATACCAGGTATGGCATTTTGCGTATTACAGATGCAAATCTATGTCCCTACGTTGGCATTATCCAAATCAGGTTGTGGGTTAAAGCTTCCGCTTACTCTCAGCCCATTCCTATGAGCACCCCATTTTCTTGTCTTCTCTATTATAACAAACTGTTTTCTTTTTGCAAGAAGATTCTGTTTTTTTCTATTCCTGCGTTTCGGAACCTTCCGTTCCCTGCGGTTCCGCCGTATCGGACGGCGCGCTCCCGCCGTCGTCCTCCGCCGCGTTGTCCGGGAACGCATTGATGCCGTCCAGGAATGTCACTTTGGACCATTCTTCCTGATTGACGTCTTTTTCCGCGTCCCATGCTTCTTCCATGCTTTTGGTCCATTTGTCATACTGGGAGCTAAACAGGTTCTGCTGCTCGGAGCTGACGACATTGCCCGCTTCTTCGGATTTATATTTTTCGTTCTCCGGCGAAATATACATCAGGATATGATACCCGAAATCCGATTCCGTGATAGGGCTGATCGCGCCGTCTTTTCCCGCTTTCTGAAGCGCGTCCGCGGCCTCGACATATTCCGTCGCGTAGTTGGATCTGGTCGCCTCGGAGATCGCCACATAGGATGACTTGTCCGCATTCATCTTCTCGGCGAGCTCCACGATGTCCGCTCCGTTCTGAAGCTCCCGGAGCGCTTTTTCCGCCTTTTCCTTCTGCCGCGCCTTCTTCTTGTCGCTAAAGTCTTTTCTCTCTCCCTCGTCTGTCGTCTCAAACGTCTCAAACAGCAGGTTGTATGTCAGGTTGATCTCCCCGTCCCCGACTTTTTCAAAAACCTTCTGGGCGAGAAGCTGCTGCTCATATACGCTCTGCACGAGATCTCTTGTCACGCCGTGCGCCTCCAGATCGAACGCTTTGAGGTTATTCATCGCGGCGTCCACATATCCGTCCATTCCGGTCCGGTCTTCCTCCTCGATCGAAACGCCCATCTCGTCCGCCCGGTTGCACATAACCTTTGTCATTTTGATCTGCTCGATCACTTCCCGCTTTACCATATCTTCCAGCGTGACCGGAACTTTATTGCCGTCGTCGTCTGTCTCCTCGTCCACCTGCTGGACCCACAGCTCCTCCGGCGAATACTGGCTGCTGTACTGCTGCTCATAAGTCAGCCTCTGCATGGTCGCGTACAGCCACGCTTCGTTCAGATAAACGTCTGTATTGTCGTACGTAAACAGTAGGGGCTGTTCGTTCGCCTCCAGCTGGGCTGTCTGCTTTTTCCCGCCGCATCCGGCGAGAACGCCCGCCGCCAGAACCAGGCTTATCCCGATTGCCACGCACCGCTTGATCGCTTTTTTCATCATTCTCCTCCTGATGTTTTCTTCTTATTATTCCTTACCGCTAGGCTCGAAAGACCTCGCCAAGCAATCCTATTATACCTTACCGCTAAGCTCGCAACTACCTCGCTAAGCTTCCAGGCATATATTCTCACTAGGCTCGACAAAACCTCGCCAAGTGATCATATTATACCTTACCGCTAAGCTCGCAACTACCTCGCTAAGCTTCCAGGCATATATTCTCACTAGGCTCGACAAAACCTCGCCAAGTGATCATATTATACCCTATCTCTCTTTTTCTAGCAACTCATTCAAAGAATTTATCACAGAATTTACACAATTCAACATATTTTTTCCGCCCGTTTTTTTCAGATCCAGCCGGAACGCCGGCTTCGCGCCCGGGATCACTTTGAGCGCGCCGTTCCACGCAAGCAGCAGATCCCCGAGTTTTTCTACCTGCAGCCGCGTCTCCGGATGCATGGAAAGTACGATTTCTCTTCCTTTCTGGGCGATCTCCGTTACGCGCGCCTCATTCGCGCGGGCGCGCAGCAGCGCGATATCCAGCAAATGCTCCACTGCCGCCGGCAGATCGCCGAAGCGGTCCGTCAGCTCATCCTGCATCTCCTCCCGGTCATCCTCGGTCGCGATCCCGGCAATGCGCTTGTACAGCTCCAGTTTCTGGCTTTCATTCCGCACATACGTATCCGGGATATAGGCGTCTATCGATACATCGACAGCCGTTTCAAAGGAATCTTCCTTTTTCAGCCCTTTGAGCCTTGTTACCGCCTCATTCAGCATTTTGCAGTACAGGTCGTAGCCGACCGCCTCCATGTGCCCGGATTGTTTCGCCCCGAGCAGGTTGCCCGCGCCGCGGATCTCCAGATCACGCATCGCGATCTTGTAGCCGGAGCCGAGATCGGTAAATTCCCGTATCGCCTGCAGGCGTTTTTCCGCTGTTTCCGTGATCATCCGGTCTCTCCGGTACATGAAAAACGCGTATGCCGTCCGGTTCGACCGTCCGACCCGCCCCCGGAGCTGATAGAGCTGGGCAAGGCCGAGTTTATCGGAATCGTGAATAATCATCGTATTGACATTGCTGATGTCAAGACCGGTCTCAATGATCGTCGTGGACACAAGCACGTCGATCTCCTTGTTGATAAAGCGCAGCATGATCGATTCCAGCTCGCGCTCGCTCATTTGCCCGTGCGCGTACGACACCGTGACGTCCGGCACGAGCTTCTGTAAGCGCGCCGTGATGTCGTCGATCGTGTTGACACGGTTATAGACATAATATACCTGCCCGCCCCGGCTGATTTCCCTTAAAATCGCCTCGCGGATCAGTTCCTCATTAAATTCCAGCACATAGGTCTGAATCGCCCTGCGGTCCATCGGCGGTTCTTCCAGCAGGCTCATATCCCGGATCCCGATCAGGCTCATATGCAGCGTCCGCGGGATCGGCGTCGCGCTCAGCGACAGGACGTCCACGCTCTTTTTTAACAGCTTGATCTTTTCCTTGTGCGACACTCCGAACCGCTGTTCCTCGTCGATGATCAGCAGACCAAGGTCTTTATACTGAACGTCCCTGGATAATATCCGGTGCGTTCCGATCACAATATCCACGCGCCCCTTTTTCAGCCCCTCCACGGTCGCTTTCTGCTGGGACGCGTTGCGGAAACGGGACAGCATTTCGACCGTGATCGGGTAGTCCTTCATCCGTTCCACAAACGTATTATAATGCTGCTGCGCCAGGATCGTGGTGGGGACCAGATAAACGACCTGCTTCCCCTCTGTGACCGCCTTAAACGCCGCCCGGATCGCGACCTCCGTTTTTCCGTAGCCCACATCGCCGCAGATCAGCCGGTCCATGATTTTCCTGCTCTCCATATCCTTCTTCGTATCCTCGATCGCGCGAAGCTGGTCATACGTTTCTTCATAGGGAAACAGTTCTTCAAATTCTCTCTGCCACGGCGTATCCGGACTGTAACAATAGCCCTCCGTCATCTGCCTCGCCGCGTACAGTTCCACGAGCTCTTTCGCGATCTCTTTCACCTGACCGCGCACTTTCGCCTTCGTCCTTGCCCACTGCTCCCCGCCGAGCTTATTCAGTTTGGGCGATCTGGCGTCCGCCGACGCGTACTTCTGGATCAGGTCCAGTCCCGTGGCGGGAATAAACAGCTTGCTCCCGCCCAGGTATTCGATGCTGATATAATCCTTTGTCGCCCCGTCGATGTCGATCTTCTCGATCCCCTTATATATTCCGACGCCATGGCTCTCATGAACCACATAATCCCCGACGGAAATATCGGAAAAGCTGTTGATCCGCTCGCCCTTCCCGGCATACTGCTTCTTCCGGGCAGCCCTCTTTTCCCTCCGGGAGAAAATATCATTCTCCGCGATGATGATCTGCCGCCAGTCCGGGTACTCGAATCCTTTCGGCAGCCTGCCTGCCGCGACTACGATCGTCCCTTCCCCGACCGGCTCGTCCAGATTTTCCCGGTACAGCGCGTCAACCTCATTATACCGGATATCCTCCGTCAGCTTTTTTGCCCTCACGCCGGACGGCGCCAGAATTACGATCCGGTATTTTTGCCGTTTCCAGTTCTTCAGGTCGCGGATGAGATCCGGGAAATCATTGTGATACGACGGGACGGAACGGACGTTCATGCTAAAGGTCGCCTTTGGCGGGACCGTCCCGGTCCCGGTCGCCAGCGTGCTCAAGAATACCGTCTTCTGCGCGCACGCGGCAGCCATGGTTTCCTTTGCGGAAAACAGTACCTTCGCCTGGGTCGGGAGAATATAGCCTCCCTCCAGCCTTCCCTTCATGCTTTCCTGAAATTCCCGTTCATAGCCCTCGGCGCGTTCCATCACGCGCGCCGGCTCGTCAATAAAAAAGAGGCTGTCCTCGTTTTTCCAGTAATCCAAAAAAGAAACGGTCCTGCGGAAAAAAAATTCAATATAGCTGTCCAGCCCGCTGCTGGCGTGAAATTCCGCCAACTCTTCCTTTGCCTGCGCCGTTTCGCGCCGGATCCGCGCGCAGGCTTCCGTCTGTCCCGCTTCCTTCAGCGCGTCCGCATAGCTCTGGTACTCCCGCTCCATCCGGGCGATTCCCGCGCGGATCCGCTCGTCCGTAAGCACCATCTCCGACGCGGGATAAATCGTGATCCCGCTGATCCGCTCCATGGACCGCTGGCTTTCCACGTCAAACCGCCGGATCGAATCCACTTCTTCTCCCCACAGCTCGATCCGGCACGGATTGTCCTCCGTCAGCGGGAACACGTCGATAATATCGCCGCGGATGCTGAACTGACCCGGCGTCTCCACCTGATAATTTTTTTCATATCCGAGCATGACAAGCTGCCGCCGGAGCTGTTCGGTGTCGATCCGGGACGTCTCGTCCAGATAGATCACATGCTCCTCCCACTCCTCCAGCGGGCAGAGGCGATCCATCGCGCCGTCAACCGTCATGATGATCGTCGCGCGCTCCGCCTCATAGAGCTTCTGCATGGCACGGATGCGCTGCCGCATGATCGCGTGCCCGTGAATATCCGCGCTGTAAAAAAGAACGTCCCTGGCGGGATACAGATATACGCGCCGGTCAAAAAAACGGTAGCTCTCATACAATTCTTTCGCGCGCGCCTCGCTGTGCGTAAGAATGATCCGGAACTGGCAATCCTGCGCCAGATTATAGATCAGGTGCGGTTTCTGCACGTCAATGCAGCCGGTCACCAGAAGCGGCAGCCTGCCGGTGTGGATTGCCTGTTTTATTTTTTTCAGTTCCTCCGACTGAAGCAGAGGCTGATTGATCGCTTTCATCGCCTGACTCCGTTAAATTCATTCATCGCTGTCCCGATATCCTTGCTGATCATTGTATAAACCGCCTCGCAGGCGCGGTCGGTCGCCTCGTCCATGATCGGGATCTCCTCTCTCGTGAACCGTCCCAGCACGTAATCCGCAAGATCCTGCCATGCCGGGCGCTCCCCCACTCCGATCTTGACTCTCGGAAACTCGTTTGTCCCGAGATGGGCGATCACGCTTTTGATCCCGTTATGCCCGCCCGCGCTTCCTTTCGCGCGGATCCGCAGCTGTCCCACAGCGAGGCTCACATCATCCGACAGAAGGATGATATCCTCCGGGCGGATCTTATAAAAATCCGCCATTGCCCGGACGCTCTCGCCGCTGTTATTCATGAAGGTTTCCGGCTTTGCGAGCAAAACCGTCTCCGTTCCGATTTTCCCTTTCCCGATCAGTGCCCGGTGTTTTTTCGTCCCGACCGGGATCAGAAACGCATCTGCTATTTTATCTATGGCGTGATATCCGATATTATGTCTGGTTCCCACATATTTGCTCCCCGGATTCCCGAGGCCGACGATCAGTTTCATGCTTCTTTTCCCCGCATTTCTTTTTACTGCCCTTTATCATACTTGAAAAAAGGACAAAAAGCAAGAGAGCCGCGTTCTGCGGCTCTCCTGCCCGGAGATGCCGGCGCCGCGACAAGCGGCGGCCGGCGCCATATCCCTTATACAGCGATATCCCCTTCCTCCTCCACCAGCGATTCTTCGTATTTCTGGAGAATCAGCTCCTGGATTCGGCCGCGTGTTTCTGAATTGATCGGGTGGGCAATATCGCGATATTCCCCATCTGCGGTTCTACGGCTCGGCATTGCGATAAAAAGGCCTTTCTCGCCTTCGATTACCTTGATGTCGTGCACGACAAACTCATTGTCAATCGTGATAGAAACAACTGCCTTCATTTTTCCGTCTTTCGGGACTTTCCTCACACGCACATCTGTAATCTGCATACAGTACCCCCTTCTACATTCATGTGCATATTAACGGTTACTTTGTGTGTGATTGGGTTGACAAGTTTCTATAATACATAACGCACGTTGTTCTCAACAACAACTTTTATCTTGTCGTTTTCGCCAACATGAGTTGTATTCGCCCGAAGCGTATCGCGACTCTCTACGATGCAGTTTTCTATGTGTGAATTGTCCCCGATATATACGCTGTTCAGTACGATGGAATTTTTGATCGTACAGTTATTGCCAACGTATACGTCTTTAAACAATACGGAGTTTTCTACCCGGCCGTTGATGATGCAGCCGGAAGAAATGATACTGTTGCTTACCTCCGAACCCGGATTGTATTTCGCCGGCGGCAGATCGTCCACCTTTGAATATACGTCCGGATATGTCTTGAAGAAATAATCGCGGATCTCTTTTTTGAGGAAATCCATATTGACCTCATAATAAGCGTCCACGGTCGAAATATTTCTCCAGTAAGTATCCATCTTATATGCGTAAATATTTTTCACGTCCTTGTACCGCATAATGACGTCCATGACAAAATTGGTCCTGCCCTCCTGATGGCATTTCTCCAGCAGGTCGATCAGCTGGCGCCTGCGGATCACATAAATCCCCGCCGATACAAGGCGCGTCTTCGCGCGCAGCGGTTTTTCCTCAAAATCAATGATCCGGTCCCTGTCGTCCGTCACCGCGATGCCAAAACGAGTAATCTCGTCCATTCCCTCCGGGAGCTCCTTGCATACGACCGTGATATCCGCTCCCTTCGCAATGTGGTATTCCAGAACTTTATTATAATCCAGCTTGTATACGCCGTCCCCTGCCGTAATGACTACATACGGCTCATGGCTTGCCTTGAGGAAATTGATATTCTGGTACAGCGCGTCCGCCGTGCCCTGGTACCACATGCTGTTGTCCGGCGTGATCGTCGGCGTGAACGTATACAGACCACCCTGCTTCCGCCCGAAGTCCCACCATTTGGAGGAACTGAGGTGATCGTTCAGCGATCTTGAATTATATTGGGTAAATACCGCCACTTTCTGAATGTGGGAGTTGGACATATTGCTCAATGTAAAATCGATCGCGCGAAAAGAACCCGCGACCGGCATCGCCGCTACCGCCCTCTTTGCCGTCAGCTCTCCCATCTTACCGCTGTTTCCGCCTGCCAAAACAATTCCTATCGCTCTCATACCGCTTCACCGCCTTTGATCAAAGTCTCGCCGCTCGCCAGAATGCCGTCCGGATAATCGTCGATCGTCGTTATGCCGGCAATGGCGACATTTTTGCCGACCCGCACGCCGCCCGGGATCACGCTGCCCTCCCCGATGGCGACCAGGCCGTCTGAATAGATATGCGGCTTTTCTTTATTCGGCGCTTCCTCAAAAGCGCCAAGCTCAACGCCCGCTCCGATCGTGGACTGCTCCGCGATGATCGCTTTCCGGACCGTTGAATCCCTGCCGATCGTGACGTTGTTCATGATAATGGAATCCCGGATATCGCACCCTTCTTCTATCGTCACGCCCGAACCGATGACGCAGTTCCGGACTTGTCCATAGATCTCGGTGCCCTCTCCGATGATCGTACCGCAGATGCTGGAGTCCGCGGACAGATATTGCGGCGGCAATGTATCGTTCTTGGTATAGATCCGCCAGAATTCTTCATATAAATTAAACTCCGGGATAATATCGATCAGTTCCATATTGGCTTCCCAGTATGAACTGAGCGTCCCTACGTCTTTCCAGTATCCCTGGAATTCATAGGCGCATACCTTGCTTCCCCTCTCATGGCAATACGGGATCACATGCTTCCCGAAATCGCAGTTCGGCTGCTCCGACAGCGCCTGCAGTGACTCCTTCAGCAGCTTCCAGTTAAAGATGTAGATCCCCATCGACGCTTTGTTGCTTCTCGGGTGTTCCGGTTTTTCTTCAAATTCCGTGATCTTTCCCGTATCGTCGGTAATGACAACGCCGAACCGGCTCGCTTCCTCCATCGGCACCTCGTATGTGGCGATCGTGATGTCCGCGCCGCTTGACTTGTGGTAATCCAACATCATCTCGTAATCCATCTTATAAATATGGTCGCCGGAAAGGATCAGGACATATTCCGGATTATAATACTCCATATAATCAATATTCTGATAAATGGCATTCGCCGTGCCGGTATACCAGTCCGTATTCTCGCTCTTTTCATACGGCGGAAGCACGGTCACGCCTCCTACGTTCCGGTCCAGATCCCACGGGATCCCGATCCCGATATGCTGATTCAGCCGGAGCGGCTGGTACTGCGTCAGCACGCCGACCGTATCGATCCCTGAATTTATGCAGTTGCTCAGTGGAAAATCGATGATCTTATATTTCCCGCCAAACGCAACTGCGGGCTTTGCCAGCTTAGAGGTAAGAACTCCAAGTCTGCTACCTTGTCCGCCCGCCAATAACATGGCAATCATTTCCTTTTTAATCATACTCTCACCTCTCTTACGATAATATTTATTATAACATCAAATTTGGTAAATGTGAATAAAATTTTTTGAAAATTTTTCAATAATTTGGTATATTTTCCTCGATTTTTGTCACACCACAAGATTTAGTGTTTTTTCCCCGAAACCTTGATTATTTAGTGATATTGTTCTATAATTGAGATACATGAGAACGCGTCCCGGGACCAGGACGGCATTGAAACGGCTGCGGGACCGCGGAAGCATATCATACGGGCGGCATACGCGCATCCATGGGGCGGCGCACGTTTCCTGTCTTTTTCGGATGCCGGTTTTTCGCATATTCCGCCGCAAACCGTAGTCGGGAGGAATCTTATATGTACAAACTGAATTTTGACAAGGCGATTCATGTCCATTTTATCGGGATCGGCGGCGTAAGCATGAGCGGGCTCGCGGAAATCCTTCTGCGCGCCGGCTTCCCCGTATCCGGTTCGGACCGGTCGTCCTCCGCGGCGACCGAACGCCTCCAGTCGCTTGGCGCGACCGTCTCGATCGGTCAGCGCGCGTCCAACATCACGGACGACATCGACCTCGTCGTCTACACCGCGGCGATCCATGAAGATAATCCGGAGCTTCGCGCCGTGCGGGAAAAAGGGATCCCGGCGATCACGCGCGCGTCCCTTCTCGGTCAGATCATGGCGAACTACCGGTACGCGATCGGCGTAGCCGGTACGCACGGAAAGACGACGACCACCTCCATGCTGTCCCATATCCTGCTTGCCGCGGAACTTGACCCTACGATCTCTGTCGGAGGGAACTTGAAAACCATCGGCGGCAATATCCGGGTCGGGCAGTCCGACGTTTTTCTCGCGGAGGCGTGCGAATATACAAACAGCTTCCTTGCGCTTTTCCCAACGATCGCCGTCATCTTAAACGTGGAAGAAGACCACATGGACTTTTTCCATGACCTGCATGAGATCGAAACTTCTTTCAAGCAGTACGCCGGGCTCCTCCCGGACGATACCGGCGTCCTCGTCATAAACGGCGATATGGACAGTTTTTCTTATATTGTACAGGATCTGTCCTGTCAGATCTTCACTTTTGGCGTCGGGAGCCAGAATGATTATTATCCGGACCATATCACTTATGACGAGCTTGGGAACAGCCATTTCGACGTCATGGAGCGGGGGACGCTCCTCTTTCACGCCGATCTCTCGGTTCCCGGGCTTCACAATATCACAAACGCGCTGGCTTCCATCGCGGTAGCCCGGAGCCTGCACATCGACTGCTCCGCGATCCGGGAAGGGCTCGTCTCATTCTCCGGCGCGGATCGTCGGTTCGAATACAAGGGAACGGTCGGCGGCGTGACGGTCGTGGACGATTACGCGCACCATCCTACCGAGATCCGCTCGACGCTCCTTGCGGCGGCGAGCTACCCGCACAGGGAGCTTTGGACCGTGTTCCAGCCGCACACATATACAAGGACGCGGGCGTTTCTACATGATTTCGCGGACGCGCTCTCCCTGAGCGACCACATTATCCTGACCGATATTTACGCGGCGCGCGAGGCGGACACGGGCGAGGTTTCCTCCGCCGACATCCAGTCGCTTCTGGAAGAAAAAGGGTGCGATGTGCATTACTTCCACTCGTTTGACGAGATCGAAAATTTTATTTTAGAAAATTGTTCCGGTAATGATTTGTTGATAACTATGGGAGCCGGAGACGTGGTACTTATTGGAGAACGGCTTCTCGGATTGTAGTTATCCACATTATCCACCGGCTTATACACAACCAACTTGTCCACAACGACCGCGGGGCTCTGTCCATCGTTTCCAAAAACTGGATAGCGGAAAATCTTTGTAAATAAAGGGTTTTCGACAAATTACCCCCCCCGGTCCCCAAAATTTTACATTGAGTTGTCCACGAATCCACATTATCCACAATCCCGCCTGATCTGCCCTTTGCGTACATCTGTTCGCTTTTCAATTTTTTTCCGCTGTGCTATAATGGGCAACGATAAAAACAGATGAGGTGAAACGCATTGAACACAATCGAATTAAGGCAGGATGAGGAAAACAGCACCACCTCAATTTCCAATACATTTATTGATACGTACATGCCGAGGGCGAACGGGGAATTTCTGAAAGTATACTTCCTGCTTGCCCGCTGCCTGCACGATCATTCTGCTGTCAGCCTGGCTTCCATGGCGGACGCGCTGCACCATACGGAGCAGGATGTAAAGCGCGCGCTCCAGTACTGGGCAGACGAGCATATCTTGCATTTGGATTTTGACGAAGAACACAATATTTCCGGAATTGAACTGCTTCCTTTAAAAAGAAAGGAGACTGCGGCTGGTATGACGCCCGATGAAACGATTTATCCGGAACAGGAAAAGACGCCTTATCCCGTCTCCGAAACACCAAAGAAAATCTCTTATACGCCAAAGGAGCTTGCGGCAAGGCTGGAGGCGAACCATTTGAACCAGGTCGCTTTCATGGCGGATACCTGCCTTGGCAAGCCTTTGTCCATCAATGAACTGAATACGCTGTACTATTTTAATGAATCGCTGCATATGGACGCGGATTTTATTCAATTCCTGTTTGAATACTGCTGCTCCAGGGGCAAAAAAAATATGCGCTACATTGAAAAAGTCGCCGTGAGCTGGTATGAAGACGGTCTGCGCGACCTGAATACCGCGAAAAGCCGGCTGACGCCGTCCGTCATGGATGCGCCGGTCGTTTCCGCGAAAGCGCCCGCGAAAAACCGGTTCAACGACTTTGAGCAGCGGACCTATGACTTTGACGATATCGAACGGCGGCTGATCGCAAAAGTCGGCACGCCGGGCGCCAGATAAGGAGTATCTCTACCCATGGATAATGCCACATTCCGCACGCTATTGCGCGCCTATGAAGAGACAAGGGCGAACAATCAGCGCCTGGTTCAGCAGCGGCGGCAGCAGGTTTACCGCGAGCTGCCCGCGCTTGCCGAGCTTGACCGGACGATCGCGTCTCTCGCCTCCGACCAGGGGCGGGCGATGCTGAACGGACAGCCGGTCGACCTCGCCGGGCTTGACCGCCGTATTCTCGAATTGTCCGAAAAAAAATCCCATATACTGGAGCAGAACGGATATCCCGCCGATTATCTGGATCCGGTCTATCAATGCCCGAAATGCAGAGATACCGGATATATCGGCAATGAAAAATGCTCCTGCCTGCGCCAGAAGATCGTCGATAAAGTATATGAGCAGTCCAATATAAAAACCAAACTGGAGACAGAGAACTTTTCCAACTTCAGACTGGATTATTATTCTGATCAACCGGCGGGGGACAGGCCTTCCCCACGGGAGTACATGACGCGCGTTGTCGCTGACTGCAGGGAATACGCCGCCGGCTTTTCTGCCCGAAAGGACAACATTCTCTTCTACGGCTCGCCGGGAGTCGGCAAAACATTCTTAACCAACTGTATCGCGAAAGAATTGCTGGATCAGGGATTTATGGTTATTTACCTGACCTCGTTTCAGTTTTTTGATATCCTCAGCGAATATGTCTTCCGCAGGGACGCGGGCAGGGACAGCGAAATGTCGTTCCGCTATATCCTGAACTGCGACCTGCTCATCATAGACGACCTCGGCACGGAAGTCGTGAACAGCTTCGTATCGTCCCAGCTGTTCCAGTGCCTGAACCAGAGGCTGCTGAGCGGGAAAGCGACGATCATATCCAGCAACCTGTCGCTGTCCCGGTTAAAAGACACATATTCGGAGCGGGTCTATTCCCGCATCATTGAGAATTATCGGATCTATAATATTTACGGCGACGATATCCGTGTCATGAAAGGATTAGGAGGATTATAATTATGGCAAGAAGGGAAGATATCATCCGCCTCGGGAAAATGCCGGTCGGCAACCTGGGGATCATTGCGCTGGAGAGCAGCAAAAGCCTCGGGCAGAAAGTAAACGACTACATTGTTTCCTGGCGGCAGCAGGTTGTCCAGGAACAAAAAGAGGCGACGCTTGCCCTGACCGGTTATGAAAAAGACAGTTACCTGATCGACGCGAAATGCCCGCGTTTCGGATCCGGCGAAGCCAAAGGCATCATCAGCGATTCTGTCCGCGGCACGGACCTGTATCTGATCGTTGACGTTACCAATTACAGTATTACCTATTCGCTGTGCGGCCACACATGCCGCATGTCGCCGGACGACCATTTCGCCGACCTGAAGCGCCTGATCGCGGCAAGCGGGGGAAAAGCAACGCAGATCACCGTCATCATGCCGTTTCTTTATGAGGGAAGGCAGCACAAACGCTCCGCCCGGGAATCCCTGGACTGTTCGCTGATGCTGCAGGAGCTTGTCAATATGGGCGTTACCAATTTTATCACATTTGACGCGCACGACCCGCGGGTACAGAACGCGATCCCGATGCACGGATTTGATAATGTCCATCCTACTTATCAATTTGTCAAAGCTCTGCTCGGTTCCACCGGCGACATCCGGATCGACCGGGACCATCTGATGATCATCAGCCCGGATGAGGGCGCCATGCAGCGCGCCATTTACATGGCGTCGGTTCTCGGCGTCGATGTCGGTATGTTTTATAAACGGCGGGATTATTCCAAAGTCGTAAACGGGCGCAACCCCATTATCTCCCATGAATTTCTCGGAGATTCCGTGGAGGGCATGGACGTTGTTATCATCGACGATATGATCTCTTCCGGTGAAAGTATGCTGGATGTGGCGAGAGAATTAAAAAGGAGAAACGCGAAACGCGTATTCTGCCTGTCTACGTTCGGGCTCTTTACGAACGGCCTCGCCGCGTTCGACCAGTGTTATGAGGAGGGCGTCATCTCCAAGATCATCACGACAAACCTGTGTTACCAGACGCCGGAACTGCTTTCCCGGTCATGGTACGTAACCGCCGACATGAGCAAATATATCGCGCTGATCATCGACCAGCTGAACCACAACGGTTCGATCAGCGAATTGCTGAACCCGCATGACCGGATCAGCAAATATATCGCCAAGTATACGGCGAACCAGCAAAAGACCGTCTGACGTGCCGTCAGGCGCGATTAAGGGAAAAGAAAGAGGGCGTCCAAAAACCGGAACATATCCGGCTTTTGGACGCCCTCTTTCTTTTCTCATGCAGCCGAAGCTGCTCTGTATGTTTTTATTCTACATCCGGCTCAAAATAATCCTCCGCGCCATCATCGTATGTCTCATCCGGCTCAGCCGGTTCTTCTGTCCCGCCTCCGTCTTCTTCGGTATAAACCTCTCCTTCCGTATCATCCTCCGTATAACCGTCCTCATCCACATTGTCGGTATACGTATAATCGTCTTCATCTTCATAATCATAATCGTAGGAGTCTTCATAGCCGTCCCCGTAACTGCTGTTGCCGCTCTCATAATCCCGGCTCGTCGTCGGCGGGGTATACGGCTTAAAGTGCTTTTCTCCCAGTCCCTCGTGGATCTGCGACATATAGCTTTTCCAGATATAGCCGGGCAGATTTCCGCCGTAGAGATTATAGACTTCTTTGTTCTGGTCGTTCCCGACCCATACGGCAGTCGTATAATACGGCGTATAGCCGCACAGCCAGCCATCCTTACTGTTGTCGGTAGTCCCGGTCTTCGCCGCCCCGTCGATATCGCCGAATCCGCCCAGCGCGGACGCGGTTCCGCTGACCAGCACGCCCTCCAGAATATCCGTCATCTGTCTCGCCGCATTGGTCTGATATACCTGCTTCTGCCGGATCTTGTCTTTCACGACCGCTTTTCCGTTCGCGTTCAGGATCGTAACGATGCAGGTCGGTTCCCTCCAGATCCCGTCGTTTGCCAGCGTGGAATAGCCGGAAGCCATCTCGACCACGTTCGTTCCGTTGGTCAGCCCTCCGATCCCGGAGGAAAGGATTTCATAATCGATCGGTTCCAGATTATTAAACTCCATTTTTTTCAGATAAGACACGCCGACCTGCGGGGTCAGTTCCTCAAAAAGCCGGTACGCGACGACATTTCTGGACAAAACGACGGCGTTTCTCAGGCTGGTCCATCCGGAATAGGATCCTCCGGAATTTTTCGGTCCTTCCCCTTCCGGGAACGGGATGTCCGGCACGGAGGAAGACGCGGTATATCCGCGCTCGATCGCCGGCGTATAAACAACGAGCGGTTTGATCGTACTTCCTGGCTGGCGCGCGATCTGAAACGCGCGGTTCAACGTATATCCTTCCGATTTCTGCGTCCGCCCGCCTACGACCGCGACGACCCTTCCATCCGAATTATCAATGCAGCACGCCGCCGCCTGCATCGTATACGCCCCGTTTTCCGCGGTTTCGGTATAGCCGTAGCTGTTCATATGGCTGTCGACCGCTTCCTGGAGCTTCTTCTGCTTATCCAGGTCGATCGATGTATAGATCCGGTATCCGCCGGTATACAGGGACTTCTGATACGAATCGTACCATTCCTTGTACTCCGCGTCGTACTTTTCTTCTGCCTTTTCGTTTTTAAACTGATATTTGAATTTGAACCCGTTTTCCCGCATCAGCGCTTTGACAGCGCAGTCAAACACAAAGGTCTCGATATAATTCCTTCTCTTTTTCTTCGCCTGTTTGAGCGTGATCTTCTCCGCGACCGCCTCATCGTATTCTTCCTGGGTGATCGCCCCATCCTCTTTCATGCTTTTCAGGATGAAATCGCGCCGCTCCATTGTATGGTCAAAATTTGTCAGCGGATTGTAATACTCCGGGCTGTTCGGGATCGCGGACAAAAACGCGATCTGGGAAAGCGACAGGGAATTGACGCTTCGGTTAAAATACCCGTTCGCCGCCGCCTGTATGCCGTAATATCCGCTGTTGTAATAAATATTATTCAGGTAAAATTCCATGATCTCATCTTTGGTATACTTTTTCTCAAGCTGCCATGCGATGAAGATCTCCTTAACTTTTCTCTCCCATGATATTTCATTGTTCAGGAAAATACCGCGGGCAAGCTGCTGGTCGATCGTACTGCCGCCCTGGGTGATCCGCCCTTTCTGGATCAGAGCGAGCAGCGCGCGGAAATTCGCCATGATGTCAACGCCGTTATGGCTGTAAAACTTCTTATCTTCCGTCGAGACGACCGCCTGCTTCGCGTAATCCGGGATCGACTCAACCGTCAGATAATAGACGTCTTTTTCCTTCAGGCTCTGGATGACCTTCCCATCCGCGTCATAAATCAGGCTTGTCTCGGAAGCCTTAAATGTATCGTGATCCGACTCTTTTACCAGCTTCACCGCGTCCCTGTGCATCGCCACGATCTTTACCCCGTACTGGAACCAGAAGATCAGACCGAGAATCGCGATCATGATCACAAAAATCAAAAGCCACGCTTTCAATACTTTTTTAAAAATGCGGTTGCCTTTCTCCTTTACGGTATTCTGTCCTCCCGTCCTGCCGCCCTGCTTCGGGGAGGTCTTCTTTTTCTTCTCCATTTGCTCACCTCATGTGTTTCTCCGGGAACTTTTTCCGATCCATTCTTTCTTATTATACATGATACTTGGAATAAATACTACTTTTTTTTGCGATTTCCCTATTATAATCCACAGAATTTTGTGGTATGCTAGGAATATTATAGAGAAAGGACGGTTTTGAGTATGGACGAACGAATTAAGAAACTCGCGAAAGGGCTGGTGCAATATTCCTGTCATGTGCAAAAAGGGGAAAATGTATACATCAATTATATTGGAGCCGCGACGGAAGACCTCGCCCGGCAGCTTGTAAAAGAAGTCTATGAAGCGGGCGGCTGCCCGTTTGTACATTATGTAAACCCGCGCCTGCAGCGAGAGATCCTGCTTGGCTGCACGGAGGAGCAGCTTGCCCTTATGGCAGAGACAGACTCCCTCGAAATGTCAAAGATGGACTGTTATATCGGCGTGCGCGGTTCCGACAACGTATCGGAAAACGCCGATGTTCCGCCGGAAAAGCTCTCGCTGTACGAACGGCTCTATACGACGCCGGTCCATCACGGCATCCGCGTCCCCAAAACAAAATGGGTCGTGCTCCGTTATCCGAACGCGGCGATGGCGCAGCTTGCCAATACAAGCGTCGAGCGCTTTGAAGATTTTTATTTTGATGTCTGCAATCTTGACTACAGCAAAATGGGGAAAGCAATGCAGCCGCTGGTCGACCTGATGAACCGCACCGACCGCGTCCATATCGTCGGGTCGGGAACCGACCTGACCTTTTCCATCAAGGACATTCCCGCGATCCCGTGCGACGGCCATATGAATATTCCGGACGGCGAAGTGTTCACCGCGCCGGTCAGAGATTCGATCAACGGGACGCTGTCCTACAATACGCCCGCGGTATTCCAGGGCTTTACGTTTGAGGGGATCTCCCTGACCTTCCGGGATGGAAAGATCGTAGATGCGACCGCGAACGACCCGGAACGGATCCGCCAGGTATTTGATACGGATGAGGGCGCCCGGTATGTAGGGGAATTTGCGATCGGCGTCAACCCGTACATCACGACGCCGATGAAGGATACCCTTTTTGATGAAAAAATCATGGGATCGTTCCACTTCACGCCCGGCAACTGCTACGACGAAGCGCCGAACGGAAACCATTCCTCCATCCACTGGGATCTGGTATGCATCCAGACGGCGGAATACGGCGGCGGTTCGATCTATTTTGACGATGTGCTGATCCGGGACAACGGCCGCTTTGTCGTGCCGGAACTGGAATGCCTGAATCCGGAAAATCTCATTTAGGAGCGCATGGGATATGATAAAAATGATTGCTTCCGATCTGGACGGAACGCTCCTGCTCAACGGCGCGCAGTCGTTAAGCGAAGATACGATTCCGATCATCCGGTCGCTGAAAGAACGGGGAATACTGTTTGTCGCCGCGAGCGGCAGGCAGTATCCAAACCTCCGGCGCCTGTTCGCCCCGGTCGCGGACGATATCGGTTACATATGTGAAAACGGCGCGCTGGTCAAATACCAGGGCAAAACCTTATACAAATCCGTGATCCCGCGGGATCTCGCGCTGGAGGTCGTGGACGCGATCGTCGCCCGCGACGGCTGTGAGGCGCTGGTATCCGGGGAAGATACGTCCTACATTGTCCCGAAGGACCCTTATTATGAATATCATCTCCGATATGAATTTAACAATGACATGACGACACTGCGGGATTTCCGCGATGTGCCGGAAGACATTATGAAAGTTTCTGTCTGTGAATTCAGCGGTATCGAAAAGGGCGGCACCGTTTCCGCCCTGAACCGGCTGTTCGCGGACCGGCTGTATACGACGGTTTCCGGCCTTGCCTGGCAGGATTTCCTCAGCATCGGGACGAGCAAGGGCGCGGCGATCGCCATTCTGGAGCAGGCGCTTGGCTTTACGCCCGATGAGACAATGGCGTTCGGCGACCAGTACAACGATCTGGAAATGCTCCGGCACGTCGGCGTCCCGGTCGCGATGGCGAACAGCCCGGCGGATATCCTTGCCGCTGCAGCGCTCGTATCGTCGCGCGTGGAAGATACGCTGACAGAATACTTTCAGCTACAGCGCTGAGGCTCCGTCCCTCATTCGGATCCGCCCGGTTCCTCCCGGATGCTGCCGAGCAGCAGCGGCATCCATGCCGAACTGTACTCCGCCAGCGAATATCTTCCCTGGCACATGCACCAGTCATAGATAAACGCCCGCTCCAGGAGCGCGTACATTTTTGTGATCTCAAACGGCGAATGTGCGTTTGTCAGTTCGCCTTTCTGCTGCCCTTCAAATACGATCTCGTTCAGAAGCTGATAATAGATCCGATTCTGGTCCAGCAAATGAACCTGCCCTTTCGTCGTAAGCTGGGAAGAATAGAGCGAGGCGAGCAATTCCGCGTCGATCGTTTCATCGATCATGGTAAACAATTCTTTGTTTAAAAATAATAATTTATCGAAGCTGTTCATCTGTTCGGGGAATTGCTGTTTCAGTTCCTCATATTTGTTGTCCCATACGGTAGACAGGGTGCTCAGCAATTCGTCCTTGCTGCTGAAATAATGATAAAAGCTCCCTTTCGACGTCGCTGATTTCTCAATGATCTGCTCTACTGTCGTCTCGTCGTATCCCTGCTCATAAAACAGCTCCCACGCCGCTTTGATAATGATCGACTTCGTCGAATCCTTTCCTCGCTTCGCCATATACGGTTCCCGCCCTTTCCTGTTTTCTCCATCGTATCATACAATCGTTTATTTATCAAACAAAGATTGACTTCTGAAATCCGGTGGAATACAATACAGATAAGAAAATGGAAAAGGAGCTCTGCCATGGAACAACAGACGATCGGATTTATCGGCGCGGGCAATATGGCGTCCGCCATCATCAGCGGGATCATCCGCGCCGGCGCCGCGGAGGGGAGCCGGGTTATGGCATCGGATCCCGACGCGGAAAAGCGAACTGCATTAGAACAGGCTTACGGCATACGGACCGGGGACAACCGGCAGGTCGCGGAATCCTCCCGGATCCTGTTCCTGGCGGTCAAGCCCGCCGTTTATGGAACCGTCATTCCCGAAATACGCGATTTTGTCCGGGAAGATACCATTGTCGTTTCCATTGCCGCGGGACAAACCCTGGACGCCGTCCGGCGCCTGTTCGGCGGGGAACGGAAACTGATCCGCGTTATGCCGAATACGCCCGCGCTCGTCGGGGAAGGCATGAGCGCTGTCTGCGCAAATGACAATGTAGCGCCGGACGAACTGGATACCGTCTGCGGCCTGTGCCGCAGCTTCGGGCGCTGCGTCGTTGTCCCAGAGTCCATGATGCACGCCGTTGTCGGTGTCAGCGGTTCTTCGCCCGCCTACGCGTTTCTGTTTCTGGAAGCCCTGGCGGACGCCGCCGTCATGAAAGGGATGCCCCGGCCGCTCGCGTATGAATGTGCCGCCCAGGCGCTTGCCGGATCCGCCAAAATGGTGCTGGAAACCGGAAAGCATCCGGGCGAATTAAAAGATATGGTCTGCTCCCCCGGCGGGACGACCATCGAAGCGGTCGCCGTGCTGGAACAGAGGGGCTTCCGCAGCGCCGTCATTGACGCGGCAGCTGCCTGCGCGGACAAATCCGAAAAAATGGAGCGGGAATAACTCCCGCGTCCGCCTGTCCTTCCACCCATATCACAAAAAAAGCATGTTATCCGGCTTTCTCCGCTTTTGCCTGAATAACATGCTTTTCGTTTATTTTTCCTTGTCCGTCGTGGTTCCGCCGGAAGATCGCTTTTTCAATTCCAGGATCCGCTGATTGCTGCTGCCGCGGAATTGCAGCCGGATATCCTTCAGCGCTTCCACAAACTCGCCGTCCACGAGTACGTCAAGGTAGGACAACAGTTCTTCTGTCACTTCCGTGAATACTTTTCCGCCCGGAACCAGATCCACGTCGTACAGATAACCGGTATAACACCATATCGTTTTCTCCGGATACGCGGCATGGACCTTTCTCAGCAGCCCAATCAGGGCGCGCTGGTTCTCCGGCTCGAACGGTTCTCCGCCCAGCAGGGTCAGCCCGCTGATGTATCCCGGCTGCAGCCCGTCAAGGATCTGCTGTTCCGTCTCCCCGGTAAACGGCTGTCCATAATCAAAATCCCATGTTTCCGGATTAAAACACCCTTTGCAGTGATGCCGGCAGCCGGATACAAACAGGCTCACCCGGACGCCCGGCCCGTCAGCGATATCATAAAATTTGATCGTTCCATAATTCATCATCCGATTACTCCGATCGCCTTTTTAAAGGTGCAGCACGCGGTCCTTGATCTCCTGGGTCCTGCCCTGGTTCCAGAACTGCGTCCCGATATATCCGCACGTCCTGCGGGCGACGCTCATCTTATCCTGGTCGCGGTTGCCGCAATTCGGGCATTCCCATGCCAGCTTGCCGGATTCTTCCTCCACGATCCGGATCTCTCCGTCATATCCGCAGCACTCGCAGTAGTCGCTCTTGGTATTCAGCTCCGCATACATGATGTTGTTATAAATAAACTGCATCACGGACAATACCGCCGGAATATTGTTCTGCATATCCGGTACCTCGACATAGCTGATCGCGCCTCCCGGGGACAGCTTCTGGAAATCCGCCTCAAACCCGAGCTTGTGGAACGCGTCGATCTCCTCCGTCACATGCACATGATAGCTGTTGGTGATATAGTTCTTGTCGGTAACGCCCTTGATGATGCCGAACCGCTTCTGGAGGCATTTCGCGAATTTATAGGTCGTTGATTCCATCGGCGTCCCATAGACGGAATAACTGATATTCTCTGCTTTCTTCCATTCCGCGCATTTATCGTTCAGCCTCTGCATTACGCTGAGCGCGAACTTCCGCGCCTCCGGATCAGTATGGGATTTGCCGAGCATCCGCACGCACATCTCATACAGTCCCGCATATCCCAGGGAAATCGTCGAATAGCCGTTGTACAGCAGCTTATCGATGGTCTCGCCTTTCTTCAGGCGCGCCAGCGCGCCGTACTGCCACAAAATCGGGGCGACGTCGGATACGGTGCCGCGGAGGCGTTCATGCCTGCACCGGAGCGCGCGGTGGCACAGCTCCAGCCGCTCGTTCAGGATCTTCCAGAACAGGTCCATGTCTCCCTTTGAGGAGCAGGCAACGTCCACGAGATTGATCGTCACTACGCCCTGGTTGAACCTGCCATAAAACTTATGGCTCCCGTCCGGATTGCGCTGGGAATCCTCCACCGTCAGGAAAGAGCGGCAGCCCATGCAGGTATAGACCTCGCCCTGCTTGAGCTCTTTCATGATCTTCGCGGAAATATAATCCGGGACCATCCTCTTTGCGGTACATTTCGCCGCAAGCTCCGTGAGGTACCAGTACTTGGAATCCTCCGTCACATTGTCCTCGTCCAGCACATAGATCAGCTTCGGGAACGCCGGCGTGATCCACGCGCCTTTCTCATTCTTCACGCCCTGAAGCCTCTGGAGCAGCACTTCCTTAATGATCATCGCCAAGTCGTCCCGGACGCGTCCTTCTTCCACCTCGTCCAGGTACATAAACATCGTAACAAACGGCGCCTGCCCGTTACAGGTCATCAGCGTGATCAGCTGGTACTGGATCGTCTGGATCCCGCTCTTGATCTCGTCCTGCAGCCTGCGTTCCGTTACTTTATCGATAATGGCTTCATCCATGCTTTCTCCGCATTCCTGCCGTTCCTCGATGACTTTCCCGCGGATCTTCTGTCTGCTGATATCGACAAAGGGAGCAAGGTGCGCCAGCGTGAACGACTGCCCGCCGTACTGGTTGCTCGCCACCTGGGCGACGATCTGCGTTGTGACATTGCAGGCAGTAAAGAAGCTGTGCGGTTTCTCGATCATCGTCTCGCTGATCACAGTCCCGTTCTGGAGCATATCTTCCAGGTTGATCAGGTCACAGTTGTGTTCCCTCTGCGCATAATAATCCGAATCATGGAAATGGATGATCCCCTCGTCGTGCGCGCGCACAATCTCTTCGGGCAGCAAAACGCGCATCGTCAGGTCCTTGCTGACCTCGCCCGCCATATAATCCCTCTGTGTGGAGTTGATCGTCGGATTCTTGTTGGAATTCTCCTGCTTTACATTTTCGTTCATCTGATCCAGGAGCGACAGGATACTGTTGTCCGTCGTATTCGACTTACGGGAGATCTCCCGTCTGTAACGGTAACGCACATATTTCTGCGCCACCTCGTATCCGCGCATTTCCATGATGCCCGTCTCAACCATATCCTGGATATCTTCCACGTTGACCGAGTGGGAAGATTCTTTCACCTTCGCCGCGATCGTATCCGCAATGGCTGTGATCTGCGCATCATTGAGCTGATGGATCCTAGAAATCTCATTGTTCGCCTTTTTGACAGCATTGACGATCTTGATCCCGTCAAATGTAACCTCTTCCCCATTTCTTTTGATTACCTTCGTTTTTACTTCCATCGCTATCCTTCGTCCTCTTCTCTCTAAATGTTGTACCAATTTTTCATTTTTTCTACCAGATATTGTGTGTACATACTCTATCTTAGTACATTTTTGAAAAAAGTCAAGAACTATTTTTATTTTCTTTCGACATTTTTCCTCCGCGCCGCTGCCGCGGGTGCGGGCGTTCTCCGAAAACCGGCGGACGGCTTGAATTTGTTCCCGGTGTGTACTATAATTTTATCATAAAAAACTGTGCGGAAAAAACGAACCGACAGAGAGGCGGGAACCCAGGATGCCAGACAAAAAAACCAGATCATCCTACAACCGGAAAAACGACGGCGCAGCCATCGGAAAGAAGATCTTCCATCTTCTGCCCCAAAAGCAAAAGCTTTTCTTTCTTCTGATCCTGCTCATTCTCGGAATGTCGGCGGTCCTCAGCCAGCTCACGCCGCTCTCCATCGGCTACCTGACCGATTCCGTCCTTGCCGGGCCGCGGCGCGATTTCTGGTCCGTGCTCCCGGTCCTTCTGGTCATCCTTGCCGTAAATGTCGCCAATGAAATCCTGAAAGTAGCGCGGCGGCTGATGGTTGAGAATACCGCGACGCAGGCGGAAAAGACCGCGCGGCGGAAGGCGGCGGACTCCCTGCTCATGGCTCCGCTTTCCTATTTCCGCAGCCATATGACCGGAAACATCCACGGCCGCCTCAACCGGAGCCTGGAGGGAACGGTAAAGCTGATCAAGCTGATGTTCATGGATTTTGCTCCCGCGGTCACAACGGGCATGGCGGCGATCGTCACCATCTTTGTTCAGCTCCCGGTCCCGGTCGCTTTTCTTGTGATCCTGGTCATCCCGACCAGTACGTTTCTGGTATTCCGCCAGATCAGCACGCAGCGGGGCATACGGACGGAACTGATCGAGACAAAAGCCGACATGGACGGGACGATCGTGGAACTCCTCACCGGAATAGAAACCATCCGCGCCCTCAACAGCGCGCAGGCGGAAAGCGACCGTATTCTCGACCGCTCGGAGCAGCTCCGGAAAAAAGAAATGCGCCACCACCGCTCCATGGCTTTCTATGACTGCCTGAAATTTGTCAACGAAGCGGTTTTCAGCGTACTTGTCATCGGCATCTCCGTGCTGCTCGCCTCGCGGTCGGTCATTTCCGTTGGAACCGTGCTGACAGCGTACCTCTGTTTTACGCAGCTCACCGGTCCCCTGCGGGAGCTTCACCGTATTCTCGATGAATTTTCCGAGTGCATGGTGCTGGCGCGCGACTACTTCCAGATCCTGGATCTTCCGGTCGACTTCTCCTACCGGACGCAGGACGGGCAACCGCCCGATATCTCCGACCGGGCGCAAAATGGGCAGCCGCTCGATCCCTCTGACCAGGCGCAAAATGAACAACCGCTCGATACCTTCGACCGGGCGCAAAATGGGCAGCCGCTCGATCCCTCTGACCGGGCGCAGGACGGGCAATCGCCCGATATCTCCGACCGGGCGCGGGACGGCGCCGTCCCCGCGTCCGGTGATGTGGACATCCGCGGCCTGTACTTTTCCTATCCTGAAAAACCGGAACAGGAAATCCTGAGCGGGATCGACCTCCATATCCCTTCCGGGAAGTTCATCGGGATCGCTGGTCCAAGCGGCTGCGGGAAATCCACATTGATCAAAGTGATCGACCGGCTCGAACCGGGAGCCGGATCCGTACTGCTGGGCGGCGTCCCGCTGTCTTCGCTCTCCCGCGGGACTTTGGCGGAACACGTCGCGCTCGTTCCGCAGACGCCGTTTATCATCGCCGATACCGTATATCACAACATCTGTTACGGCATAAACCGGGAGGTCACGGAGGAAGAAGTGCGCGAAGCCGCGCGAAAAGCCAATATCGCCGACGAGATCGAAACACTGCCCGGCGCGTACCAGTTTCCGCTTGCCGAAGGCGGCACGAACCTGTCCGGCGGACAGCGGCAGCGCATCGCCATCGCCCGGATCTTTCTCCGGAAGCCGAAGATCCTGCTTCTGGACGAAGCCACCTCCGCGCTGGACAATACGTCGGAAAAACTGATCCAGACGGAGATCGAAAAGATGAACCGGGAATGTGATACCACCGTGATCTCCATCGCGCACCGGCTTTCTACCCTGCGCAACTGTGACGAGATCATCGTCATGGAACACGGTCGGATCATACAAAAAGGAACGTTCCAGACACTGGAACATTCCCCGGGCGTTTTCCATGATATGGTTCTCGGCATATTGAAATAATCCCCGCAGCGCGCCGCCGGGCGCGCCACCACATAATAATAAAAATCCCCGGAAGATCACACACTTCCGGGGATTTTTAATTCCTTTTTATACGATACCCTGGGCAGTCATCGCATCGACCACCTTCTCAAATCCCGCGATATTCGCACCTACAACATAGTTGCCGTCTGCATGATACCGTTTTGCGGCATCGTCCATGTTATGGAAGATATTTACCATGATATCTTTGAGCTTGCCGTCTACTTCCTCGAACGTCCAGCTCAGCCGCTCGCTGTTCTGGGACATCTCAAGGGCGGAGGTTGCTACGCCGCCGGCGTTTGCCGCCTTTCCGGGCGCGAACAATACGCCGTTCGCCTGCAGATATTCTGTCGCGTCCAGCGTGGTCGGCATATTCGCTCCCTCCGCGACCGCGATACATCCGTTCGCTACCAGCGCTTTCGCGTCATCCAGCAGCAGTTCGTTCTGCGTCGCGCACGGAAGGGCAATGTCGCACTTGATGCTCCATACGCCGCGTCCTTCATGATACTGCGCTCCCGGTCTTGCCGCCGCATACTCGGTCAGGCGGGCGCGTTTCACTTCTTTTACTTCTTTCAAAAGCGCAACATCAATGCCGTCCGGATCATAAACCCATCCGGTGGAATCGGAAACGGTAACTACCTTCGCGCCCAGCTGCTGCGCTTTCTCCGTCGCGTAGATCGCGACGTTTCCGGAACCGGAAATGCAGACCGTCTTTCCCGCGATATCGTGTCCGTTGCACTTTAACATCTCGTCCGTCAGATACAGAAGCCCGTAACCGGTTGCTTCCGTCCTTGCCAGAGAACCGCCGTAAGACAGTCCCTTGCCGGTCAGCACGCCTTCATATACACCGCGGATCCTCTTGTACTGCCCAAACATATATCCGATCTCTCTTGCGCCTGTTCCGATGTCGCCCGCAGGGACGTCGGTATCCGCGCCGATGTATTTGCAGAGTTCCGTCATAAAGCTCTGGCAAAACGCCATCACTTCCCGGTCCGATTTTCCTTTGGGATCAAAATCAGAACCGCCTTTTCCTCCTCCGATCGGAAGACCGGTCAGGGAATTTTTGAATATCTGCTCGAATCCGAGGAATTTGATAATACCGAGATTAACCGAAGGATGCAGCCGCAATCCGCCTTTGTACGGCCCGATCGCGCTGTTGAACTGTACCCGGTATCCGGTATTTACCTGAACCTGTCCCTTATCGTCCACCCACGGAACACGGAATTTGAACTGGCGCTCCGGATTTACCAGCCGCTCCAGCAGGGCGTCCTTGCGGAATTTCTCTTCGTTTGCCTCTACAACGACACGAAGGGATTCCAATACTTCTTTTACCGCCTGGTGAAACTCCGGTTCTGCCGGATTTTGCTTCACCACCAAGTCAATGACTTCATCTACGTATGACATTTGACTTTCCTCTCTTTCACCATAATTTTTGAAAAAGAAAAATTTCTTTTCCTTTTTTCTCCAAAAATATTATACATACTTATGGATAATTATACAAGAGTTTTTCGAAATTCCTCTATATTTTTATATACCTGACCGATCAGCCGCCCGCGCGCTTCGACGCTTGCCCACGCAATATGCGGCGTGATCAGCAGCCGCTCGCTGTCCTGGATCGCCGCGAGGGGAGAATCCTTTGCCATCGGCTCCTCCGGAAGCACGTCAAGCCCGGCTCCCGCGATCAATCCCTCCTGCAGCGCCCGGGCAAGGGCTTTGTCGTCCACGATCGGCCCTCTCCCGAGATTGAGCAGCAGCGCGGACCGCTTCATCCGTTTCAGCGCCTCATAATCAAACAGCCGCTCCGTCGCCGCGTTGAGCGGGGCATGGATGGACACGATATCGCTTTCGCCCAATAAGGTTTCCAGATCCACCTGTTCATAATCCGGATTGTGATTTTTTCCGGAGGTGGAAAAATATACGACCCGGCACCCGAACACCCCGGCAATGTCCGCGACGCCGCGACCGATCTCCCCGAGCCCGACGATCCCCCATGTCATGCCTTTCAGATCGTGGAACGGCCGTCCCATATGGACGAAATACGGGGAATCCATATATTGCCCGGATTTTACATAGCGGTCGTAATACGCCAGCTTTTCAAGAAGATAAAACGCCATGGCAAACGTATGCTGCACGACCGTACACGTGGAATATCCGCTGACGTTCGCCACGCGGATCCCGCGGCTCTCCGTATAGGAAAAATCAATATTGTTGGTGCCGGTCGCCGTCACGCAGATCAGCTTTATATTCGCCGCCTGCCCGAGCGTTTCCCGGTTCATCGGGATCTTGTTGATGGCGACGACGTCCGCGTCCCCGATCCGCTCCGTCACAAGCTCCGGCGGCGTGCTCTCATAAAACGTGACGTCCCCCAATTTCCGGAACGGTTCAAAATCCATATCGTCGCCCAGGTTTCCTGTTTCCAAAAATACAATTTTCATCTTCTTCCTCCGCTTACCGGTTGTCGATCTGTTCCGGGTACATATCATGCTCCGCGAGGCGCCGGAACGCGATCTCCTTCCAGGGCGTCCCCTCTTTTCCATAATTACAATACGGGTCAATGGAAATCCCGCCCCTCGGCGTAAATTTCCCCCATACCTCGATATACTTCGGATCCATCAGACGGATCAGGTCTTTCATGATAATATTTACGCAGTCTTCATGAAAATCCCCGTGATTGCGGAAGCTGAACAGATACAGCTTCAGGGATTTGCTTTCCACCATCCGCGCCCCCGGGACATAAGAAATATAGATCGTGGCAAAGTCCGGCTGTCCCGTCATGGGACAAAGGCTTGTAAACTCCGGACAGTTGAATTTTACAAAATAATCATTTTCCGGATGTTTATTCGGAAATGTCTCCAGTACCTCCGGCGCGTAGTCGTCCGGATATTTTGTTTTCTGACTGCCCAGATGGGTAATTCCGCGCAGTTCCTCTCCGCTTCTTCCTTGCATGGCATTTCTCCTGATTTTCTTTTATTTTCCAAACGATATATGTTCCATCGGTTTTTTCAGCGCCTTGATCAGAAGCGCTCCGGCAATGCCCGCGACAAGCTGTCCGACCAGCAGGCTGGGCGCCAGCGTCAGATACGGCAGCTCCAGATAATAGGACAGCCAGATCGGTACGCCAAGTCCCGGGATCAGTGTGATCGGGACAATGACCAGCCATGGGGTCAGGCGCATTTTCCGGATCAGAACAACGAAAAGCGAGGTCAGCACGCCCACGAAAAAGCCCCCGATGGCGTCCCACGGTCCCAGACCGCCCATCAATAAATTGGACAGCAGATTCGCGGCTCCCATTGGTACCACAAGAAATGGGAAAAAGTATGGCAGCGCGTAAAGCGCCGTTGCGATCCGGATCTGATATTGTCCAAACGCAAACTCCTGCGTACAGAGCATGACGACCACATAAAGCGCGATCACGGCGGCGGAAATGCAGATCTTCTCTGCGTAGCTTTTGTTTCTTTTCATCCTGAAATCCTCCCAAAATCATCCCCGGACAGACCGCCGCATCCCGCGGGGAACGAATCGTATGCCGGAACTTCCGGTCTCTGCGATCACAGAAAGAAGAGCGCCCTGTATCCAGGGCGCTCCTTGACGGCATGGATGCCGTTTCCATTGTTTTCCCTAGTTTTGTTTAACGACAGGATGGTTTGCGAACTGTCTGTGTATTTTTCCTATAATCTAGCACACTTTTCGCGCTATGGCAAGAATATTATTTCAAATAGACCATATTCCAGTATTGCAGGGAAGGAAGTTCAAAATCAATATACGTCCCGTTGGAATCGCTCCCCCTGCTTATGTCCAGCCTCCGGCTCGCGCCGCCGTCCCGGTCCGGGGACGCCAGCCACGCTCCTTCCACGTCTCTGCCGCAGTAATACCGGACACGCACATATTCCGCCTCCATCGGCTCGTTCTGTTTCGCCTCCGTGTCCCTCCAGCCACACTCCGGGTCGGTCCCGAGCAGGTTGATCATATGGATCACGTCGTATGTCCCGTCCGTTTTCGCGAACGCCCATATGGTATTGCTCTCCCCGTCGCCGCTCATGGCATAATTGGAGATCCGGATCCGGCGGCCACAGTTCTCCTGTCCGTCGCGCAGGAGATTCTCGTAGGCGACGATGAAATCCGACAGCGCCGTTTCCCACGCTTGGAGCGACTCGTCCATGGCAAGCGCCTTATTCGGAAAATATTCGTTGCAGAGCATATTCCCGCCGTCTCCTAGCTCCAGGCGCGAACCGCCTGCCGCGTAGACCGCCGCGTCCATCAGCTTGACCGACGGCGTGCGGAAAACGCCGTTGTGGTATCCCCCGGTTTCCTGCCCGTACTGATAATTCATATATGCGGGCACGACCAGGGACTTCCCTCCGGATTCCGTTCTGGAAACGTCTATGATCTCTTTGACGGACCGCAGATCCGGAAAGCCGTCCCCTTCCCATAATTCAGAATAGATCACATCCGCATCCGACCGGTTGACCGATTCGTGTCCCTTCGCACCCACCGTATTAAACGCCAGATACCGATCCGGCATTCCTTTTTTCATTTCATTCAGGAATCCGGCAAACGTATCGGTAATCCGCACCGGGTTCCCCTGATAATCATACTTCGTCCCGAAATCGCCGATGGAATCTCCGTGAAACCCGTCGAACCCGATGTTCTCCAGCGCTTTCTTCTGCACGGCGAGGAAATAGTCCCTCCACGCGCGGTTTGCCGGATTAAAAATCCAGATATACCGGGTGCCCCAGCCAAGACCGCTCAGATCGTGGCGCACCTGGCTGCTGTGGTCGGGCGTATCGTAGAGCGCCCATTCCGGGCTTACGCCGTCCTGTTCATAATTGTCGTACGCCCCGTAAATCAGGTTGTACGCCATGGACGCCATATGGTATTCCTTCGCTTTCCGTATATATTCTTTCAGCTTTTCCGAGGAAACTTCCGCATGGTTCAGCGCGGGCCAGGTATCCGCAAGGGAACCGTCCGCATTGTATTTTGCCGGCTGATGATGCTGATACATCCAGTCATAAAACTGCAGCGCGTTGATATGATAATCTTTCAGCGGATCGACGTTTGCGCTCACGGACGCGTTCTTTGTATAATCCGTCAGATAGCCGTACCGCGGAAACTTCGTCCATTCGCCCGACACATCCACTCCGACCGTCGCCCTGTCGATCACCGCGCCGTCGGAATCCCGGCACTCGACCCGCGCCAGATAGCCCTGATAATCCTGATCCGGCGTCCTCCATATAAAGGTATCGGTTCCTGTCTCCGCACATTCCTCTGTGATCCTCCGGCAGATCGGCTCCCCGACCATCTGGTCCAGGTGGAACGCCGTCAGAACCAGCCGCCCGCCGGCGGGAATCTGCGCTCCCGGTTTCAGGCGTACGGTTATGGTCGCTTTTTCACCCGGATCATATGCCGCCTGGTCGAGCGTTATCTTTTGTATGATTCCGGTCATCGTCTGCCCATCCTTTTCTTTTCCAGCCATCGTTCGGACCGGCTCCCGGAAGATCTCCGGTCCGGGCTTTGCCGGATCCGGTTCCTGCCGCGTGATCTTCCGCAGCAGCAAAAGCGCGTCGACCGCCGTGACAGCGCCGTCCCCGTTCTGGTCTGCCGTGAACCGGAAGTCCTCCGGTCCGCCGCCCCGGCGGGAAGCGATCTGCAGCGCCGCCTGTACGTCGGCGCAGTCCACAGTCCGGTCGGTATTCACATCATCCAATCTGGCAAATCGGACCGGCGTGATCAGGCTGTCGAGATTTTCCTCCGTGGCGGCGGCGTATTCCTCCGCGGTCGACCCCGGATAGCCGTACAGCGTCATTCCCTCCGGATTTCCAAGAAACAGATCCGCGTCCTCTCTGCCGAGAACGGTCGTTTTCCCGCGGACCGCCGCCCGGGAAAGTTCCGGACAGTCGGCAAACGCGCGGTTTTCCACATAAACGACGCTCTCCGGGATCGTGATCTCTTTCAGCCCCGTTCCCGCGAACGCGCTTTCCCCGATATAAGTTACGGTCGGCGGCACCGTCGCGGAAAAAAGGCTCCCGCAGCCATAAAACACGCCGGGCGGAAGTTCTTCCAGCTGATCCGGAAGCGTTATCGCCCGAAGGTTTCCGCACTCATAAAACGCATTCGCGCCGATCGACGCCATGTCGGACGGAAGAGCGATCGTTTCCAGCCGGACGCAGCCGCGGAACGCGCTCTGCCCGATCGTCTCAACGCTCTCCGGCAGCTCCGCTTCCCTTATGTCGTCCCGGTCCAGAAACGCGCCCGGTCCGATCCCGGTTACCGGATATCCGTCGATCCGCGCCGGTACGGCAAGCTGCTCCGCCGTTCCCCGGTATCCCGTGATCACGGCGTTCCCGTCCGCGTTTACGGTATAGGTATATCCGGTTTCTTCCCGGACAAGCGTTACCGAATGAATCCAGATCCACTCGTCGCCCCGGACGATCTCCAGCCGCTCTCCCTCTGTCAGCGGATAACAGCCGTCCTCCGCCTCCGACCGGAATGTATAAGTTTCAAACACATCGTACCGGTCCTGCGCCGTAGCGATTATGTCATACCAGCGGTCGGTATTGCCCGCGTTCAGCTGCACCCAGGTATCTTTTCCGCGGTAAGAATATTCCATGGAAATCCGGTATCTCCCATCCGGCACCTGATCCAGGGGAATGCTGACAACGACGTCTCCCTGCCGCTGCGCCATCGCGTATTCTGTCCCATCTCCCGTTATCCCGTAACGGGACGGGTCATTGTGATCCACATAATCCGCCGCCAGATAGGACACCTGATATCCATTATCCGCCGGTCCTGTTTCCCGCGCGGCAGCGGTCCGGGCGGCATGCCCCATCAGGAGCGCTGCCGCCATCCCGAGAGCCGCCGCCCGCCGTATGTTCTTCTTCAAAAATCACCCACCGTTCGCGTCTCTGCATGGAGCGCCGCCTGTCATTGGGGAATCAATTCGATATAATCGATCCAGATCCACTCCCCGCCGCGGATCAGCTTCAGCGTATCCCGCTCCGACAGGTACGCCGTCACATCCGCTCCGTCCGAAGTAAACGTATAATCTTCAAAAATATCATATTCGGTCGGGGACGTCCCCGCGATCTGGTACCAGTTGTCCAGGGATCCGACCGCGAGATTGACCCAGGTATCATTTCCGCAATACGAATAATGGATCCGGATCTGATATGTCCCTTCCGCCACATCCGTCAGCGGAATCTCCACAAGCGGGTCGTGCTCATTGTCCGCGTACGCGTATTGAACGCCGGAACCGGTCTGCCCCACTTTGGACATCGCGTAATTTTCCGCTTCAAAATGATACGTCTGCGGATGATATTCTCCCGGTTCCCCATAAAGCACTACCTCGTCAATGGCTGCCGCTGCCGCGGTTCCCGCGCCGTCGAGCTGGAACACAAGGGACAATCTCCCCGCGTTGGACACGACGCCCGCCGTCTCTACATAGGTCCAGTCGTCCGAAAGAGGAACTTCCATGCCATTGAACCGGAACGCCCCCGGCGTTCCATCCTGCCGTCTGACCCATGCGCCGGCGCGGAACGTCGAGCCGGGAACAAATCCGGAGCGCGCCTGCGACAATTCCGTCTGCCCTCCGTCTGAAGTCAGGACCGCGTACCGACCGTTATCGACCGCGCCGCCTGCCTCCCTCATGTCCAGGACGCCATATTCCGCGTCCCACCGGTCGAAGCGGACCGACGGCAGAACGGCGTCCGCGTCGTCGGTTTCCACAATTACCGCGCTGTCGGAGCCCTGATGGATATACCGCACTTTTATCGTATAGCTGCCTTCCGGGATCGCCGGTTCCGCTGTCGGTATCTCCACAAGCAGGTCATTCGCGGTATCCGAATAAACATATGTCGCCCCGTTTCCTTCCCGCACAAGCGCGTCGCCGCCGACGGCGGCATACTCCTCCGCCTCTATCCGGTAAACAGACTGATCCGCTGTATTTTCCAGCTCGATCCAGTCGATCCAGACCCATTCTTCGCCGCGCGAGATCCGGATATGATCGTCCGGGCGGAGCGTGAACCGCGCCGGCACGGAACCATTTTTCCCATGATCCGCCCAGAGCGTCGTTTCTGCGAATTCCCAGTCCGTCCCGGCAACCGCGTACGATGTGCTCGTCTCCTCTGTATACGCGTCGAACGTGCCGTTGTATCCGTCCATGCGGTTTTCCGGCTCTTCCTGCGCGGCAGGTCCCTGCAGCGGGACGATCACGATATTATCGATCTGGAGATTTGCTCCCGTCTCCGCTTTTTCATAAAAGCGGATCTGCATTTTCCCGTCCTTTACCTCAAACGCGTCCGTCCGGGTCGTCACATAGGCGCTGCTCCGGGCGATCGGGACGGCAAGCTCATTTTCTCCGTCATATCCCCGTATCTGCATCTGGCAGACTTCGGGCGTTCCAACGCTCTGCTTCGTCTTCGCCTGTACATAATAATATCCGTTCGGCACCGAAACCGTCTCATACACTGCCTGCTCAAACGCGTCGGGCGCGTAAAACCAGACTTTGGATTTATAATAGGCGTCCTCCCCGTTGATGCCTCCATGGCTTCCCTCAAACGTCCAGTATTTGTGGGAGGCTTCAAATCCGCCGTTGTAATCCGCGAGCGTCGCCCCGCTCCCGCTTGTATATCCGCTTCCGCCGCTCCCGCCGACCGAGGGCACCGAAACCGTCCCGGTCGTCTGCGCGTTTTCCTGCGATCTCAGTATGCCAAGCTCGATATAATCCAGCCACATATAGCCTTCCCGGTTGTATATGGTGATCGTATCATTTTTCCCGGTCAGGGGAATGTCTACGGTCAGGTATTGCGTGATCCATACGCCCCAGTCCCCGTTGTGCGTGGATTCATACCCCGCCTCATACGCTTTCCCGTTATTATTTACGATCACCCGGATCCTTCCCTGCGCCGCGCTGTTGTACGCCATGCGCAGGCGGTATGTGCCCGCTTCCGCCGCGCCGAGATCGGAAAAGGTAACGCTTCCCTGTCTGTCGGGATCGGAGCTGTAATTTAAATTATTGATAAACGCGCCGCCGGACGCTTTCCCCTCCGACGCGATATTGACTTCTTTTGTGAGAATCCCGTTCTCCGCCTCCTTCCGGATCGTATACGATACCTGCTCATCCGGGCTTTCCGTCGCGTCGTCGCTGTCCTGAAATGCTTTCGGCTTCGTCTTTTTGGAGGACACATAGCGCAGCGTCATATAATCCAGCCACATATAACCGACCCGGTCGTGCACCCGGATCTTATCTTTTCCGTTTCCTTTCAGATAAATCTTCATGGTAACGGTCTGGTCGTCCCAGGTTCCCCAATCGTCATAATGCGTCGTGCGGTAATCCTTGTAATAGGGATATTTCGCGCCGTTGACATAAGCGTACGCCCTCCCGTCGGACGCGCTGCTGAAATGCAGCTTCATCTTATACGTTCCGGCTTTCCTGACAGCCAGATGGTCAAATTGCACATACGCCTGCCGATCCGACCCGACGCCCATAAAATTCAGTTCATGCACATAACATCCGCCGGACGCGCCGCTGTTGTTTGTGGCGAACGCGAGCTTCCCGATGGTCGCGTCCTCCGCTTCGTACCGGTTTTTCTTTGTCGTCTTCCCTGCCGCCGGTTTTCCGATATACGTCACCTGCACCGCGTCAAGCCACATGAATCCCTCCGGTCCGTCCGCGATGACAAGCGCGTCCCTGCCGTTGCCTTTTAATTCCACATTCGCCGAGACCGCCCTTCGGTTCCACTCCCAGCTTCCGGTCGCGCTGTAAGAAACCGACTGTTTCCGCCCGTTGGCGGAAAGGATCACGGCTCCGTTCGTCCCGCTCGAATAATACAGCGAAACCTTGTACCTGCCCGGATCAGCGACATCTTTCAAAGGAATCTTTACTTTATTTGTCGTATCGTACTTTGCGTGGTTAAAATTCAGCTCCGACACATACGCTCCACCGGACGCCTGTTCCTCTCGGTTTACGACGGCAGTTCCATAGCGCTTTCCATCTTCCGCCTCATAGTAATAGGAAGTCTCGTTTACAACCGGCTTTTTCGCGGAAGCGGGTACGCCGGACAGCAGGGACGCCGCCAGCGCAGCCGCCATACAAATGGAAATCCGCCTTCTGTTTGATTTCTTCCTCATTTCCATTCTCCTTTACCTGATCCGTTCTATACTCACATCATCAATCTGCAAATTGGCTTCCTGATCGGCTTCCAGATAAAACGCGAGCGTCATTTTCCCTCCGGTTACCTCAATCTGCCCCGTTACCGTCTGATATTCCTCCGAATGGCTGATCCCCTGTTCCGCCGTCCGCTCTCCCGACGACAGCTCCATCCGGCATACCGCCGGTCTGCCGGTATTCTGCTTCACCGCCGCTTTGATCTCATAGGTCCCGTCCGACAATCCTCCGACGGTCTGCGCGAGCTTCTGCGTATAGGGCGCGGAAGAATAAAAATAGCATTTGTAAGAGCCGCTGTTCACATCCGACGCGTCCACTCCGATATGGGAGCCTTCCGCCGTCCAGCCTTTCAGATAGCCGTCCTCAAACCCGCCGTTTATCAGCATACCGTCGCCATCCGAACTGCCGGCGACCGCTTCCCCGGTATCCGAGCCTGCCTTTTTCTTCATATAGATCATATCCCAGTATTCCAGGGACGGCACAACAAAATCAATATACTTTCCGACGCTGTCCTCGCCCTCGCGCCAGGACAGTTTCCTGCTGACGCCGTTATTCTGGTCCGGCGACGCCAGCCACAGGGATTCGATCTCCCCGTTGTAATAATATTTGACGCTGATATTTTTCGCTTTCTTCGGCGCCAGCTTCGCCGCGTAAGTATCCCTCCAGCTTGTGTCATTTAACCCGAGCAGGTTGATCATATGCAGGACGTCATACGCTTCGTCTTTTTTTGTGTACGCCCAGACGGTATCCACCGCTCCGTCCCTGCTGGACGGATAGTTGCGGATCTCGTACCGGTTCCCGGTATTCTCCTGCCCGTCCCGGAGAAGATTTTCGTACGCGACCAGAAAATCATACATCGTATTTTCCCACTTCTTCAAGCCGTCATCCATCCGGAGATTCTTATTCGGAAAATATTCGCTGCTCAGCATCCGGTTCCCGTCCCCGATCTCCAGCCGGCTCCCTCCAGCCGCGACGACGGCGATATCCGTCAGCTTTACCGACGCGCTGTTAAAATATCCCTCGTCTGTCCCGCCGACGGCGGAAGAATAATCATAATTCATATACGCGGGGACGATCAGCGATTTCCCTCCGCTTTCTTCCCGGGATACGTCCACGATCTCTTTGAGCGAATTGTAATCCGGAAATCCGTCCCAGTCCCAGATCTCCGTATAGATCGCGTCCACGTCCGACGTATTGACCTGTTCATGGCCCTTCGCGCCGACCGCGTTCATGATCAGATATTTGTTCCCGAGATGCGCTTTCAGATCGTTGAGATAATCATGGAACGTCGTCGTTATGCTGACCGGTTTTCCGTCCGCTGTATATTTCGTTCCGAAATCCCCGACCGTATCCGCGTGGAATCCGTCAAAGTCAAGATACTGATATACTTCTTTTTCTTTCCGGAAGAAATAATCCCTCCATTCCGTATTGTCCGGATCAAAGAACCACAGGGAACCCGTCCTCCATCCTCCGGGCATATCCATTCTCCACTGGGACGTCGCCTCCGGGTCGTCATACAGCCCCCACGCCGGATCCACGCCGTCCTCCTGGTAGCCGTCGACCGCGCCGTAGATCAGGTTGTACTGCATGGAGCGGATATTTTTCTTATGCCCGGCGTCGATGTAGTTCCTGACCGTGTCGGTATATACTTTATGATTGGCGAGATTGACCCAGGATTTCGCGAGCGTCCCGTCGTCCTCGATCCGGACCGGCTCATGATGTTTATACTGCCAGTCGTAATATTGGATCCCGTTAATATGATAATCCTTCATCTGCCGGATAACGGCTTTCGCGTCCACATCCTTCCCATAATCGGTCAGATACCCGTAGCGCGGGAATTTCAGCCAGCTGCTGGAGACATCGACGCCAATGCTGTCTGTATCCAGGACGGTTCCTTTCTGATCCCGGAACTGCGCTTCCGCGAAATATCCGGTATAATCCTCGTCCGGCGTGTTCCAGTTCACCTTAATCTTCGCCGCCGCGCCCTTTTTTAACGTGATCTTCTTTTTGATCGGTTTCCGGACCGTCTCCTCCAGATGCGTGATGTTCAGCACAAGCGTCCCGGTCATTTTCTGTTTTTTATCGGGATTTTTCAGCCGAACCGTAAAGGTCACCCTGTCTCCCGGCTGATAAGCCGCCTTGTCGGAGGATATGGATCGGATCACATCATTTTTTGCCGCCGCATCCGCGATCCGCCCTCCCGCCGCGCACGGGCAGAGAAGCACCAGCGACGCCAGCGCGGCGACTGCCTTTTTCATTGTTTTATTCACCTTGTATTCCCCCATTCTATGCAACTACAATATAGATCCCGCTCGTCGCCCCGCCAAAATCAAATGTAATATTACAGGTTGTCCCGGGCACGAAATTGTGAAACCGGATCTCCTTTGTCCCGTTGTGCGACACGGACGCCGGATGGCGCGGATCACCGCTGTTGATGTCCGTCACGCGGATGCGGTAATCAAGCGGGCTGATCTTCTCCACCTCGCTCTTGATTCCGAAATTGTCTTCATAATTAAACCAGGATTCAAATTCCCGGATCAGCTGCGCGGGATCATCAAACGCGGACGCCGGCAGCGTCTTGCTGCTCAGCCCTTTTCCGGTTTTCGGATCCGCCAGCCAGGAAAATACGATTTTGCGCGGTTCGTTCACGATCTCCACATTTTTGACAAAGGTCTGTCCCGTCCGACCGATCACGATCTCCACCTCGCGTTTCAGCCGGGTCACGCCCTCGTCGTTGACCTGAAAATCCGTTTTGTCCAATCCGCCCGGATTGAAAAATTCATCATAGACGTCCGGCGCAAGCCTCGTTTCCGATCCGTTCCCGTTCACATAACGGGTCAGTCCGCCTTTTCCGTTTCCATCCGTTGCCGGATAACTGCCCGATCCCGGAAAATTGATCGTAAATTCGTCCGCGGGCAGCTTGATCTTGTCACCCGTGCCCAATATGCCGTATACCTTTACCTCGGGCTTGAAATATTCCGAATGGTTCTCATTTGCCTCGTACCAGCACGCGCTGATGTCGTCCACAGAATAGGTCCGGATCTGCGCGAGATCCGCCGAGAGCATCCGATGGGTAAATTCACTGATGGCGGACCGGTTCTTTAAATTTTTATCATACATGGTGTATGAGAGATCCGGCAGATCCGAGCCGTCCCTGTTTACAAGGCGGAACGAGACATTACTGCGGCACCCGGCTTTTCGGGGCGTTACCTGGATCCCGTGTTCCTGCGTAATCAGCGGATATTCCCCGGTCACCTCAAACATGCCGTTTCCGTCTTCCATTCTGACCGCGTAATTCTGATAGTTCGGATTCTTTATGTTTTCAATCGTTCTTCCGTACTGATCCAGATAGGTAAAATTGTCCATATCATACCAGAGATCGCCGGTTCCTGCCACCGTCCACGCCGCGTCCCGGAACCCGTCGATGCTGGCGGGCCTTGCCGGCTCCATGACCTGATAATGGACATACGAAACCTGGTTGGTCGCCGTGCGGAACACGTCGTTCTTCTCTCCCGCCGAATCATTCGCTCCGGCGCGCAGATACAGCTTCGGAACGCCGTCCACCATGGAAAAATAATATTTCCCGCCGGTATCGACCTGCTGGAGCGCGCGGATATCGCGGACTTCGTTGCCCTCCGCGTCGACCGCTGCGTATTCAAATTCCGTTTCTTCCTCCTGCACGACGTATTCCGGCGGCGTCACCGTGATCCGGTCGACCGCGTCGCCGTATCCGATCTCAAACGACTCCTGCGCGGACGCGCTGTTGTAGATGCTGCGCAGGAACAGATCCGCCGTCCCATGGGACGGATAGCCCTCGCCGGTGATCGGAACCGCGAAATATTTCTTTCCGTCCACATCCCGGACTTCCACCTTATCCTGCAGCTGCACGTTGCCCTGCAATTCCGGAACGCCTGACGAAAGAGAGATCATCATGCTGTTCCGAATCACATTTTCCGCGCCGTCCTGATATGCCAGATTGTTCTTATCCTGGTCAAACGCCTCAAACAATACGTAAAAGGCGTCCTGGTACAGATTGTTGTCCATCGTGATCTCTTTGTATCCGTCTTCACTGTACAGCCCGTAGGACTTGATCTCCGAAACGACCCGCATGGAATCGAGCGTAAGAGCGGCAGTCCTGACCACGGTCGTATTCTGGATGTAAGCGGTGACCGTATACGTGGAACCGAGTGCCATATTGAGCGGCACATCCAGGGAGATCACGCCTCCCCGCCCGCTCCGGTTGGCTTTTCCGCGCGCGCTCCCATTGGCAACAACGTCGTACCGTTTCGTTATATCTTCGCCAAACTGATTGACGACCTGATACGCGACCTCTGCCCTTGCCGTATCGCCGCCTTCCCTGTCCGGCACGCCGACGGGCGCCGTGAGCGCGAGCTTATCCGACAAAAAGACCAGATCGGACGGCTGTTCTTCCTCCGCCTGCGCGGAATAAGTCTGCCCGCCGATCTTTATCTGGTACGTTCCGCCCTGCAGCTTCGTCTCCGTATTCAGGATCAGGTCGGTCTCCTTCTCCCCCGTTTGCCGTTCGCAGCGCAAAAAGGTTTTTCCATACATGATCTCGACCGGTTTCTCCCCGATCGGTTCCGGGCTTTCCACCGTAAATTGCCTGGATCCGGTCTGCCGGATTGAAAGCCCGTTTTCCGCGACCGTAATTGTAACCTTGTCCTTCGCGCCGGTTGTTTTATCCTTGACCCGGACGATGGCGGTTCCGGACGCCGCAGCGCGGACGCTCCCGTTCCGCGATATATTGACGACCTGCCTGTCCGTCGTCCGGTACACGAGCCGGCTCTTTTTCGCCGCCCCGCCGACCGCGACCGACAAGCCTGCCCTCTCCCCGGGCTGCATCTGCCCGAGTTCTTCTTTATTCGTAATGCGGACGGTTCCCTGCGCCTTTCCCGCGGCGGGAACCGGCTGTATCAGCGCCGCCGCCATACATACCGCCATTATTACAGACCACATTCTCTTTGCTTTCATTGCGACCGTCTTCTCCCTCCAATAAATTTCCGCGCCGCGCGCGTACCCGCCTCGGCGCGTTAATATTCATACAATACCGCCTCATACGGCCGGAGCGTCATATGCGCCGTGTCCGCAGGCGACTGTTCATAATTGCTGAGCAAAATACGCAGCGTTTCCCCTTCCAGACCTTTCACCGCCGCGTCCACGGTCCTGCCATAAAAATTGCAGATGACCGCCAGATGGCTGTCCCCATATGTCCGGGTATACGCGTAAACGTCCGGGTCACTTTCCAGAAGCCGGTACGACCCGTATACCATGCAGTCATTTTCTTTCCGCAGCCGGATCAGCTTCTGATAATGGAAAAAGATCGAATCGGGATCTTCCAGCGCGCGGGCGGCATTGATCGTTTGATAATTCGGATTGACCGCGATCCAGGGCGTTCCCGTCGTGAACCCGGCATATTCCGTGTCGTCCCACTGCATCGGCGTCCTCGCGTTATCCCTTCCCTTGGCATAGATCGAGCGCATGATCTCTTTCGGGTCATAGCCCTGCCCCAGCCGCTCCCGGTACATATTGAGTGTCTCAATATCGCGGTAATCTTTGATGGAGCCCATCCGGATATTCGTCATCCCGATTTCTTCTCCCTGGTAAATATAGGGCGTCCCCTTCATGCCGTGCAGCAATGTCGCGAGCATTTTCGCGCTCTCCGTCCGGTACCTGCCGTCGTCGCCGAAGCGGCTGACGATTCTCGGAAGGTCGTGATTGTTCCAGAATAAACTGTTCCAGCCTTTCCCCTCCAGCTCCGTCTGCCATTTCGTCATCACGCGTTTCAGGTCGTCCAGCTCCAGCGGTTTTAAATCCCATTTCTCTTTTCCCGGCTGCTGATCCAGCCCGATATGCTCAAACTGAAAGATCATGCTGAGCTCGCTCCCGTCCGGATTGGAATACTCCGCCGCCTCCGGGATCCCGGCGCACCAACATTCCCCTACGGTCAGCAGGTCTTTTCCTCCAAATGTCCGCCGGTTCATTTCTTTCAAATATTCATGCAGCTTCGGTCCGTTCTCCTTGATCTTTTTATCCGGATCTTTGCCGAGCAGTTCGACCACATCCATGCGGAATCCGCCGATCCCCTTATCGATCCAGAAATTCATCATCTCCCAGATCTCCCTGCGGACGTTCGGGTTCTCCCAGTTCAAATCCGGCTGTTTCCTGCTGAACAGGTGCAGATAATATTGTCCGGTCTGCGGATCGAACTGCCACGCGCTTCCGGAAAATGTCGAGCGGAGGTCGTTCGGCTCCCCGCCGTCAACCGGATCGCGCCATATGTAATAATCCCGGTACCGGCTGTTTTTTGACTGCCTCGCCTCCACGAACCACGCGTGTTCGTCCGACGTATGATTGACCACCAGATCCATCAGGATCCGGATCCCTTTCCGCCCGGCTTCGGCAAGAAGCTCGTCCATATCCTGCATTGTGCCAAATTCATCCATGATGTCCCGGTAATCGCTGATGTCGTATCCGTTATCGTCATTCGGCGACTTGTATACCGGGCTGAGCCAGATCACATCGATCCCGAGCAGGCTCAGATAATCCAGTTTTTTTATGATCCCCCTCAGGTCGCCGATCCCGTCCCCGTTGGTATCATAAAAGCTCCTCGGATAAATCTGATAGACGACGGAGCGGTGCCACCAATTCTGTTTCATCTTTTCTTTCCTTTCCGTTATTCTTTTACTGATCCGATCACCATGCCTGTCACAAAATATTTCTGCAGGAACGGATAGATCACGAGCAGCGGGATCGTTGAGACGACGATCTTTGCCGCGTTCAGCGTCTTATTGGAAACCGCCGCCAGATTTTGCAGCTGCGACGCGTCCGTGACCTTCGTAATATCCACATTTAATTGCTGGATATAGGTCTGGAGCGGATAATTCGCCGCTTTGTTCATATAGATCAGCCCGCTGAAATAATCATTCCAGTGCCCGACGATCGAAAACAGCGCGATCGTCGCGAGCGACGGCAGCGAGATCGGCAGGAAAATCCGGAACAGGATGCCCAGCTTGCTGCAGCCGTCGATCCGCGCGGCTTCCTCTAGGGACGCCGGCACGCTTTTAAAAAAGTTCATCAGGAGGATCACATTGAAAACCGGAACGGCGCCCGGCAACACAAGGGACCAGATCGTATCGATCAGATGGAGCTTGTTCACGACCATAAACAGAGGCACCATCCCTCCGGAAAACAGCATCATAAAAATCAGAAAATTCATATAAAAATTTCTGCCCCGAAATTCCCGGCTGCTCTTGGACAGCGGGTACGCCATCAGCACGACAAGGATCAGGTTCAGCGCTGTCCCGAGCACGACCCGGAGCACGGAAATCAGAAACGACCTCCAGAACTGGTGATCCTCGATCAGCATCCGATAGGAATCCAGATTAAACTGTACCGGGATCAACCCTACCATGTTCCCTGCCGCCGCAGATTTATCGCTGAAAGAAATCGCGATCATATTCAGCATCGGGAACAGGCACGCCGCCGTCATGAGAAGCACGACTGCCCAGATGATCCCGTCGGCAAGACGGCTCTGAAAACTTTTTGACCGTATCATCGCTTTCTTTCCTCCTTTAGAATATCTGCATATTGGCAAATTTTTTGGCAAATCCGTTCGCGCTGAGCAGAAGCGTACATCCCACGATCGACTTCAGAAGCCCGATGGCGGTCGCGAAACTGTATTGCTGCCCGAGCAAGCCGACCCGGTATACATAGGTATCAATGATATCTCCGGTTTCATAGACGATCGGATTGTACAGATTAAATACCTGGTCGAATCCCGCGTTCAGGATATTGCCGAGGTTCATCGCCACCATCAGCATGATGATCGGCATAATGCCTGGCAGCGTGATATGCCGCAGCCGCTGGAACCGGTTCGCGCCGTCGATCGCCGCCGCCTCATGGAGCCCCGGGTCGATCCCGGTCAGCGCCGCGAGATAAACGATCGAGCCGTATCCAAATTCTTTCCACACATCCGTCCCGATCAATATTTTCCGGAACCACGTATTGCTCCCGAGAAACAGGATCGGGTCGTGTCCCATCGACTGGATCAGGCTGTTGATCGGACCGTTATAATCGAAAATATTGACTACGATCGCCGCCAGGACCGCCCAGGAAAGGAAGTGCGGCAGATAAACGACCGTCTGTATCCCTTTCTTCATCAGCTTGTTCCGGATCTCGTTGAGCAGCAGGGCAAAACAGATCGGAACAATGGTTCCCAGGACGATCTTTCCGATCGCAATGATCAGCGTATTCCGCAGAATGATCATACTGTCGGGAATCTCAAGCATATATTTGAAATTTTCCAGCCCGACCCATGCCGAGTGAAAAATCCCTTTTGCCGGAAGATAATCCTCAAACGCCATCAAAATACCGAACATGGGAACAACGTTGAAGATGATCAGGAAGATCATTCCCGGCATCAGCATGGCATGGTACCCCGCCTGGCCTGCCATTCTCTTTTTTTTCATCGCTTTATCCCCCGTTTCTCATTACTGCTGCGCGATCTCTTCTTCCACTTCCGCAACGATCGAATCGCCTCCCGTGGATTTCCATGTCGATACAAACGTATCAAAATAATCAACCGGTTCTTCTCCCGTGACGATCTTGATAAACGCCTCATCCTCCAGCTTGTTGAGGTTCGCCCATTTCAGCTTCATGCTCCGGGTCTGTCCGAAATAGACCGGATCCACGCCTGTCACTTCCGTTTCATACATCAGCTTCGCCCCAACCATCCGGGACATATAGCCACTCCACTCGTCCGGGCTCGGCTCATCCGGGTGTTTCAGATAATCGCTGCATTTTAGATACTGGGAATAATCATCAATATTCAGTTCTTCCGGATCCAGCTTCCCGTCGATCGCTTTCTGGATCCTCTCGTACATATCCGACGTCGCTGTGCTGTAATTCACAAGGATCCCGACCGGTTTCACGCCGGAATCCACATTTGCCTTATTATAAGCGACGATCGGCTCATAATTGTAATCTTCATAAACGAGCTTATCGCACAGAAGGCTCGCGATCTTCGGCAGGATCTCCGGATGCTCAAACTCTTTCCTCACGACATAATACTCGCTTGCCGGGTTCTGCGTATACGCGGTAATCGCGCCGTCGCCTTTCCCGGAAATGATGTACGGTCTCCAATCCGCCTTCTCATCTACCTTTCTGGCGTCATTCAGCGGATAATCCGGCGCCCACCACGGTCCGAAAAACGCGCCGCACTGCCCGTTGACGATCGTCGATTCGATATCGTCCCGGACCGCGATCTGCGGGTCGATCAGCTTCTTTTTGTACCAGTCCGCTAAAAATCCGAGCGCTTCCTTCGTCTCGTCCGACGTGGAGCCGTAAAAGACGTTCCCGCTCTCATCTTTCAGCCACTGGCGCGGATAGGAGCCAAAGATCGCCATGATATTATCCGCCTGGAACAACGCCCCGTAGGAACCTCCGATGCTCCGGCTGATCGCGAGCGGGATCGTCTTTCCCGCGCCGTTGTTGCCCGGATCTTTGTCCCGGAACGCCGTGAGGATCTTTTCCAGGTCGTCCAGCGTCGCCGGCGCGTCCATCCCTACTTCGTCGATCCAGTCCTGGCGGATCCAGAGGAAGGTCGGCACATTGTCGCACGCGGTGCTCGGCAGCGCCATCAGCTTTCCGTCGAACGTCGCCATATCAAGCGCCCTTCCGCCATAAGAATCATACATTTCCTTGATCCGGTCCGACGCGCATTGCTCGTAGCTTTCCGTCAGATCCGCGATCATATCGTTGTCGACCAGCTGTTTTAACGTCGTCCGGTCCACCATCATCACATCCGGGATCTTGCCGGTCGCGATCGCCATGGATACTTTCTGATTGTACGCGTCCCCGGTCGCCGCCTCAAATTCATTTTTGTTCTGGATATTTAATTCCTCCAGCATATAGCGCGTATACGCGTTGTTCTCATAATCGTCCCCCTCCGGAAACCGCGGGCTGCCGGGCGTGTTCTTGCCGACCGTATAAACGACCGTCTCCTCATATTTTCCATACGGCGTCGTTTCCGCCTCCGTTTTTTCATGTTCCACGCTCTTTTCCGCTTCTTTCTGCCCGGAACATCCGGTCAGCAGCATGGACATGCCCATTATCCCGACCAGGACATACGCAACTGATTTTCTCATAACATCCTCCCATTCTATTTTTGCTTTTTTTCGCGGGAACGCCCTCAAAACCCGGCGTTCTCCCCATGTTCCCTTATGGTTCTATTATAAAAAAAAGAACGAAACCCGTATATAATAAAAATATTTGATTCATGCCAATCCGTTTGTGTTTTCTTCCCGCTGCCGGACGGATCCGGACGCAAAGAATCGCCGCGCTCCCGCAAAGGAACGAGAAAATATGACAAGAAAAATTGTCGGGCGACAGAAAAGTGGAGAAGCCAAAAAACAGCGTCCAGGTTGTCCCACCTGAACGCTGTTTTTTGCCCTTGTTTCCGATCATTCATTGAAGAAGTTCTCGTCAAATACCGCGTCGCTCTCCCAGTGTGCGCCTGACAGATCGAGCGTAGCCGCGCTTGGTTCCGGCGGAACCGCGCCGCTCGCGGTTATGATATCCTCCAGGGCGTATTCTATCCTCTCCATTTCCGGACGAATATAAGTTCTCATCTCTTATCCCTCTCTTTCCGCTTTCTTTCGCAGTGCCTTTCCCGGCTATCGTTTAATCCACATACACATACGCGATCGTCTTGTCCGTCCCAACGATCGTATACTCAACTGATTTCCCTTTGTATTCTGTCACACTCTGTCCTTCCAGGGACGCTTTCTCGCCGTTATCCGTAACAAATGTGAAATTGACGGTGTCTTTCGCGCTGTCTCCGTATGTGACTACAACTTTTTGTCCCTCGTCTGACGTTACATCGCCCACCGCAATGCCGTTCGCCCGGTCGTCCGGCGTGGTCGCTCTCGCGATGATCGTCACATCCCCGTCGACCACGTAGCGGAATTTCTTTCCGATCGCGAGCACCTGACCGCCGATCGTCCAGGAAACGGATTCGTCGCTGGTCAGGACAAGGATCTTGCCTTTCCCGACTTTTATGCTCCTGGAAGATCCATTCGTATCCTGAACCGTGACGGTTGCGGCGACCGGTTCGAGCGTAACCGCGCTGAGCCAGATCCAGCTGTCAGACTTTTCATCTTTTTCTCCCCGGTAGATCCGGATCACATCGTTTCCGTCCAGCGTGAAAACCTTTGGCGCGTCGTTTTCCTGGAGCGCCGTATTTCCGAATACACCAAACTCCTCCCCGGACGTTCCCGGTATCATAAACCAGTGGTCGTCCTCGTCTTCCGCTTTCACATTGACAAAAGTCGCTTCCCCGTAATAGGAATATTCCAGTTCCATGGTGTATTGCCCTTCCGGAAGACCGGTAAGCGGGATCTCGACAAGCTGTCCCTGGGATTCCTCGGAGTGGACATAATGCACGGGGTTGGATTCGGCTGTCTCCGCCGTTGAATAGCGGATCGCCTCATAGGTCGCGGTCGGCACAAGCTCCACCGAATGGATCCAGATCCATTCGCCGCCCCGGATAATTTCTATCGTATCCTGATCCGTCAGCGTATAGGTCTTCGCTTTGCCGATATATGTGAATCCTCCGCGGTCAAACGCGTAGTCCCGAAATACGTCCCACTGTTCCTGATCCGTGCCCGGAATCGCGAACCAGTCGTCCGTCCCGGCGACTTTCATATTCGCGTATGTCGTTTCTCCCCTGTAGGAATAATTGATCCGGATCTCGTATTGCCCCGCCTGGATCCCAGTCAGGGGAATGCTCAGGATCGTATCTTTTTCATTCTGCGCCTGCGCGTAATCCGTTCCATCCCCGGTTGTCCCGTATCTGGAATCGTCCCCCGTATCGACATAATCTCTTCCGAAGTACGTATATCCCGGACGCTGCTCCGTTCCGGCGGCTTTCGCAGAAGCCCCTCCTCCGATCGCGCCCGCTGCCGCCATGGACAGGACAATCGCCCAGGAAATCACATTCCTCCATTTATTCCGAAAACTCCCCTCTCTCTGCCTTTTCCCACTTTTCCACAAACTTTCGTTTGCCGTTCTGTTCATCATAACCCCCTCTTTCTTTCTCTACCGATTCGGTGCTTCGCTAGGCTCGAAACGACCTCGCTAAGCTGCCAGGCATATATTCTCACTAGGCTCGAAACTACCTCGCCAAGTGATCATATTATACCTTACCGCTAAGCTCGATAGGACCTCGCTAAGCTACCAGGCATATATTCTCACTAGGCTCGAAACTACCTCGCCAAGTGATCATATTATATCATTGATAGAGGGTTCGTTATACAAAAATTATTTTTGAATCATGCAACATTTTTATCATCTTTTCTGTCCCGGCTGCTGCTCCGCACGGACAGGAAGAACGGTAGAATGATCCGGATTTTCCACATCCGTTATCCCTCTCTTTCCGCTTTCTTTCGCAGTGCCTTTCCCGGCTATCTTTAATCCACATACACATACGCGATCGTCTTGTCCGTCCCAATGATCGTATACTCAACCGATTGTCCTTTGTAATCTGCCACACTCTGTCCTTCCAGAGTCGCTTTCTCGCCGTTATCCGTAACAAATGTGAAATTGACGGTGTCTTTCGCGCTGTCTCCGTATGTGACTACAACTTTTTGTCCCTCGTCTGACGTTACATCGCCCACCGCAATGCCGTTCGCCCGGTCGTCCGGCGTGGTCGCTCTCGCGATGATCGTCACATCCCCGTCGACCACGTAGCGGAATTTCTTTCCGATCGCGAGCACCTGACCGCCGATCGTCCAGGAAACGGATTCGTCGCTGGTCAGGACAAGGATCTTGCCTTTCCCGACTTTTATGCTCCTGGAAGATCCATCCGTATCCTGAACCGTGACGGTTGCCTTGTCCACATCGTTTTGTTCGATCGCTTCCGTCAGGTCTGCCGCCACCTGCGCGATCGTCTCCTGGCGGGCAAGAACCGCCGTATCGATATCGTCCGTCGTGCTGATCTTATATTGTTTGGCATCTGCCAGCGCCTGTTTCAGTTCCGCGCTCTTTTCTTCAACCTGCTCCGCGCTCTCGATCGCGGCATCCAGCGCTTTCTCCGCGTCTGACTTCTTATATTCAACCGTGACATCTTTAATATACAAATCCGCATCCAGATTGTTGAGCCCTAAATAAAGCGAAATTGCCTCTTTGTTGTCAATATTCTCCATGCCCCTCGTTATAAGATCATATTCCCGCAGTCCCTCGACTTTCGCCGGAGTCTGGCTTAACCGCACACACGTCGCAGAGTTCTTATCTTCGGTCTTAGAATTCGCTATGGTCTGTGAATCTGAATTATACGCGATCACTCCATAATGGCTCCCACCAGGATTACCGCCAGTAACCGTAAATTCTGCATTCATTTTGATCGACAGTACATTTTTTGCGTTATCCTCCGTCAGAAGGATGCGCGTCATCCCAAGAAAATCTGCATAGTCAGCGCCAAGAGATATTGAAACAGGTCGGCGATGTCTTTGACCGACGATCTGCTTTCCGTCAGCGCTTTCAGCACGCCCTTCATCCTCAAGTCGTCCAGATATTTTGCAGGATATCCCGTATTCCTTTTTAAACTCGCGCCGGAAGTAGCTTTCGCTCACGCCCGCGTATGCCGCCAGCCCCCCCCCTCACGGTCAGGGTGCGGAAACGATAATCGCGCTCCACATGGATCATCACTTGTTTAAAATCGATCCGGCTCTTCTGCTCCGGCAGCAGGACCGTATCCTGCCCGACTGCCTCAAAATAAAGCGCCAGCAGTTCTCCGGCAAGCCCAAGCCTGCGAAAGACGGCAGAATGTGCCGCCGGCTCCCCGATATCCGCCATTTCCTGAAACAGCCGCGTCGCCTCCGTCGCCTGATCCGTAATATCGATCGGAGGGTTCGCCGATATATAGTTGGTATACGCCTACGTGCCGGCTTCCGAAATAAATTGCAGGACATAGAACTCAACCGTATCTTTTTTCTCAACATAAATCTCTCTGTGAACATTGGCGGGGATCAGGACCATTTTATTTTTGTCGACCGTATAGTTGCGGTCGTTCATGACAATGTGCATTTTCCCTTTTCTGATCAGATAAATCTCCACCGCGTTATACAGGTAGTTGAAATGCCACCGGTAATCCATGACAAAATGTTTCGCGTGTACGATGCTGAGGCTCGCAAACCGGAGGGTCTGCATAAAAAATTTTCGGACGGTATCCTGGTTCTCCATATCAATTCCTCCACAGGGCAGTGGGTAGTGTCAAAAACTACCTGTTTTTTTATCGCTAAATTTTAATAAAAACCTTGATTTTAAGGGAAATCTGCAAAA
>CANQDT010000006.1 GCA_947593735.1 uncultured Lachnospiraceae bacterium
TATGATTCCATACAATGGAAAATATCCGCTCTCCGTCCCGATATCCAGGAAAAGAAGATTCTTCTCTCTCTGCATTTCCCTGAGAAAATCCCATTTCAGATTACTATTGCTCATTCCGGTCCGGATGGACAGCGGCATTCTTTCCCCTTTCCTTTCGATCCGCGCATTGACCATCCTTGTCTCATCCGTATCTTCGCTGAACTTGCATACGTCCCATCGGTCAAACAGCGCATATCCCTGAAATTGTCCTGCCTGATCATACCGGGCAACAAGACAGGTTTCCTGATCATATGCCTGTATTTTCCCATAGATTGATCGAGCGCGGGACAGACATCTGCCTTGCGGGTCGAATTCAATCTTTAATAATGTTCGTTTTTGAAACCATTGAGCAAACATTGTATCCCCTTGTCCTAATCTGTTTGAAAATAATACCAATGCGGCGCGATCTCTTCCCACTCTACAATATAGGAAAATGGACTTTCATCTGGTTCCCGGGCGTCTTTATCAATCACATATGCCGTTCCCGTTGCGAGCGACTGTGTGAACCAGACGCATCCATCATGTATGTTAATATGAAATACATCCGCGTTTTTATGTATTGCCCATATAGGCAGGCTCTTGATCCGTTTGATTTGCTTTCGGGTAAGCGGTTCGTCTCTGAATTCATGAATTTGATAGCCCCATCCCAAATGCCATTTCAGATCAGGTCTCGCAATCGGATCAAATAATGTCCCAATATCAATGGTGACGTAGTCCGGGTATTGACTCATTTCTTCCGCAATTTGTTCAAATAAGTACTGATTTTCCTTATATAGATCCGTTATTTCCTCCTTATCCTTATAGAAATCCGGTGTCAGAAGTGCAAGTGCCAGTAAACAGAAAAACAATGTCAATGGCACCAGCACAATAACACCGACGATAATCAGCGGCGTCCGGATTTTTTTTGGAATTTTTATCTTTTTCATTGGAATTTCTCCTCGATTGACGCAATAAGATCAAGAATCGTTACCTCAGATATGGCCACAGAAACCCATCGGCGCTTCCTCTCCCCGACCATACCGTTTCCCAGTCTGACAGAATCCACTGATTGTCCTTTTTTTGAAACAAGACAATATCTCCGAATCCATCTTTCCCTCTCTCAACATAATATACCTTTGCTGTTCTTGCAGAATAATCCAAAACCCTGAAATAATCACATTGATCAATCATACCGGTTTGTAAATAGCCATTGGAAATTTCTGAGCCATGCAATTTCGTTAATAATTCGCATTTGAAAATTGATGCCGCCCATAAGAAAAGGAAAACAATGACGATCCATTTACTGATCTTTTTTACGAGATCCGCTTTTTTTCCCATTTTTATCTCCTTTACATTTGTTTGTAAGCACCTCTTTTACATGTTGATAATTTTCTTTTGCTATTTTTCCCAAAATGATTGGGAACAGGTTTTGAATGGGGTTTCTTTACTTTCCCTTGATTGTATAACGTTGCTAATATACTAACATCTTGTTTTATACCAGGATAAGAACTCCTTCATCTATCTTGAAAGTACCTTAAATAGGCTGCTGCATACATGATATTTATTTCAGGTTGCTCTAATGCTTTTTCTCTTGCCATTGTTTCTGTTCCATGTACAATTCCTACAAAGGGTATGTTCCACCCACCATCTTTTTTTGTTATCTTTGGCATATATCCATCCATTTCCAATTGTTTAGCTGTTGACATTCGCACCTGAACAATTCCAACCGCAGACGCGCGCACCTCCTTCGCAGCGGGCTTTTTTTTTATTTGGTGAGCAGACTTACATACGCGTATATGCTGTCTTCCTTCCCGTTTTTATATCTGCCCATGGCTCGATGTACCGGCAATATAACATTGCCGTCCGGCAGCCTGATCGCAATATTGATCTCCCCTCTTGGATCAGAATCATCTGTCTCCCATTCTCCTCCGATCACAGCGATGATGACCTCGCCGATATAGGCGCCAATCGCAAACAATCTCTGTCCCACCTTCTCACTCAGCAATCCTCCCGGCACATTTTGTTCGTCAAAAAACCGATCGATCTCCTTTAGGCTCTCTATCGTAAAATCGGCTTTATAACCAGATGTCGTCAACGCAACGGCAATCCAGTTTTTTGCTGTTACGATATCCTCCCGCAGCGTTGGGCGGTTCCTTTTTCCAAACATTTTCCCTAGCAATCCCATTTTTCTTTTCCCCTTTCGTTCTGTTCTGCTTTCCTATTGCTTATTCTACTTCTTTTTCATTCACCCTGTCAATCTGCCGCTATTATAGAATGCTCTCCTATCCCAGAAGAAACAAGGATTTATATCTACGAAATGCTTCAAGCGTCAAAAGATCCTGTTCCACCATCGCTTTCACTTTTTCCGCAATCTCGATAAAACTGCTGGTCACGGGCATTGTCCTATGGTCAACCGGAAGATAGTAACTGCCTGGTCTTTTCCTCATAGGAATTTCATAATCAATTGTCAAGATGTCTGATAAACTGGGCATTCCTTTTGTCTTGCCAAAATACCATCTGATGGAAACACTCTTTTTCCCTGCCATTGCATCCCGCCACCCTTTCGCTTGATAATATTCTACCTCCAAAATCTTACCTCCATCATATGCCGGATATTGATTCTTCGCCTCATATGCCTGCTGAATGACCTGAGCCAACTCTTCTGCAGAATAAGGAGCCTTTACCTCGAACGGATGCAGTGCAACAAGATAAGAAGAAGGACCATTATTTTGGGGATGGAAATGGGGATTGTCAAGCGTAAGCGGAAACGCTGCCGCATTATTCCACTCATCAAACAAAATATCAATCGAATTCGATTTCGACTTTGATCCTCGTCGCATCAACTTATTCACCGTCCGCCTGTCATTCCAATAGATGATATTGTCAATGAGTAATTCCATATCCATATTAAACTTTTTCCTCCATTTTTCTTTATTTGACTATAACATTTTCAAATTTTATTTTTTGTTCCTTCGCATACCTTTCTATTTCTTTAAGCACATTCGCCTGTTTTTTTGTCAATTCTACAGGCGGTATTGCTAGTTGTAGCGTCCTACTGGTACCCTCTTTTACTGTCCATTCAAGCCCACCATATTTATGACTGAAAAAATGTTTGACAAACCTACAGCTTTTGCAATAAAGTCGGTTCCGGTCGTTTCGCTTATTCCTCCTGCCAGATCATCTTGACTAACTCTGTTCCTGTTTACCTCCGATCCGTATTCCACTCTGTTTCTTCACTCCTTCAACCGTACCACTGTGAAATCATGCCCGGTATAGGGAACAAAGACTTCAAACACGTCCTTTGTCCGCAGGCGGATACTGGAGGTATTGATGCACGGGTGACAGCCTACAAACTCTCCCCGCAGAACGTCTTCGTCCACCAGCAGTCGAACGTGATGCCCGGTGTCATTCATCAGCCCCATCACGCTGACCGAGCCGGGCGTGATGTCGAGATACTTCTCCATAGATTCCGCATCGGCAAAGGAAAGTCTTGCGCTCCCTATTTGCGCCGACAGCTCTTTGGTCTTGAACACCTTGTCGTCGGGAATCATCAGTAGATAGAACTGTGTTTTTTGCCGATTACAGAGAAAGAGGTTTTTGCAGATGGTTGCCCGAAGCGCCTCGTCGATCGCACGGCACACTTCCATATTCATCGCCGGTTCATGGTCTACCCGGTCATACTTGATTTCGAGCCGATCAAGCAGATCATAGACCCGTATTTCCTTTGACAGGCGTCCCGATTCATCCTCCGGGCGACCGTGGAATAAGAACAGACTCATAGCTGTGCCCCCTTTTCCTCATTTTCCCGATACATATCGGAAAGTGTGATAAGCCGCACTTCGCCTTTCTTTTCCGCTTCAAGGAACGAATCGGCGAAGCCGGTCTTTGAAAAGATCACATAGCGGAATTTTCCGTTTCGTGCAAAAACCTTAGCGTAATGCCTCATCAGCTCCAGCTCGTCATATCCGACCTTTTCGTTTCGGAATTTGCAGGAACCGATGAGAAATTCGTTTTTTTTGGGCGTTGTTCCGACGATATCGATCTGTATCTGCTTCTTTTCCTTTTCGTCCGTCCCCCACCATTCGCCGATATCGGCGATCTGAACATCCAGCGCGTTGTCATAAAAGAGCAGATATTCTCGGCACATTTGCTCAAAGATCAGCCCCATATAATCAGACAGCCGCAAAGTCACGGCTTTATCAAATATCCTATCCATTCTGCCGGAAGCAATCGCTGTTATGTTCTGCGGGACAAAGCGATACCAGAAGCGGAAGAACGGATCGCTGATTTTGTATACTGTTTTTCTGCCGGGCTTCTCGGTGACAGGCGTTACCTTTCTTAAAATCCCGAGGTTCAAAAGCACGCTGATATATTTCGAGCAGGCGCTGCTCTCCATCCCGACCTTAGAGGCAATCTCACTCATGCGGGTATGTCCCTCAGCGATGGCGGTGATGATCGCATTGTAAATGGCTGGCTCTCGAAGCTCCTGCTTCAGCAGATTGGAAGGTTCCTCGAACAGATACGCGGACGGGTCAAAGAGATTGTCAAGCAGCGCACGGTTAAGGTCTCCTCGAACATCCAACTTGTTGATATAATGCGGGATCCCGCCCGTGACGCCGTACACATAGGCGTTCTCCTCCGGGGTCAAATCGGGGTTGAATACCGCTGTCTCCCGATAGGTCAGCGGCTCTATCTTGAACTGCGCCGTCCGTCTGCCGTAAAGCGGGCTTTGATAGCCGAGCACCTGATTTTCCATAAAGCTCATGGACGAGCCGCAGAGGATCAGATACAGGTTCGTCTCGCTCCACGCATGGTCGATGAGGTGCTGCAAGTGGGAAGAGATCGTCGGCGCAGCTTTGGCAAGATATGGATATTCATCGATGACGAAAATCAGCTTTTCTTTGGCTGCAAGCCGTGTGATCTCCGCAAAGGCATCGTCAAAGCTCTGATACTCCGGCGCGGACTGGGCGTCGCCGGTTTTATACTCGCCGATGGCGCGGGAGAGCGTTTTCAGATTCTCCTTCGCCGTTTCCTCTAACAATGCGGAGAAATAGATCATCGGTTTACTCTCACAGAAACGGCGAATCAGCGAAGTCTTCCCTACCCGTCGCCGTCCGTATACGATCACGCACTCAAAGCCATCGCTCTCATACCTCTGATTCATTTTTTTCAGTTCGGTTTCTCTGCAATAAAACATCGCGCATCCTCCGCTTCGGGAAATTTGATTAGGTAACTTACGAGTATATTGTATTCCCTCCACCACACTTTGTCAAGACGGACGAAGGAAAGCCCGCTGCCCCTGATCACAATGAAAATACGCAGAAACCAATTTGGTCCCTGCGTATTTTCTGTCTCCGGCTCTCCGCGCCGTCAGTCAAACGACCGATGGTTCGCGGCAGCCTCAAGTATCTGCAGGACGTCGGCGGTCGTTACCGTCTCGCCGCCTGTTACTTTCGCCGCCCTGTAGCTCGCGATCTGCTCGTTCGTAAACGATTCTTCCTTCTGCTCTCCGACCGAAAACTGCAGCGCGATCAGCGCGTCCACCGCAGTGATGCTGCCGTCGTTGTTCGTATCCCCGGTCCGGTATACCGGGATCGGATTGTGGTAATCTTCCAGCGCTTTGTCGCTCTCCTCCTGTACATCCGGCTGCTCCGATCCATATCGGATCAGCAGCTTCGGCTTGAAATCCGATTCCTCCGCATGGTATCGTTCAATCAGATCGTTAATACGGTAGGTATCTCCGTCGATCGTCCGGCTGGAATTTTCCGTATCCTTTGACATAAACCGGATAACGGAATCTCCGGCAGCAGAGGAACTCACAAGAAAGCTGAGCTTTTGATCCGACTGGAACAGTCCCTCGCCCTTTTTCTGGTTCATCGCGTCCGCCATATTCCCCGACACCGACCGATACTGTTCGAGGGAGCAGACGTCATTTTCTACCATATTCTGGTAGATCATGGTGCTTCCGTTTCCTTTCGCGTGAATCTGCGCCAATGTCCCGGAAGCGACAGACTGATCGATCAACGACGCTTTGTTGTCGTATTGATTCGTGTTGTCCGGGCTTTCCGCCCAGTCGTTGCTAAACAGCGTGACATTGTGCGTCTTATATTCGTCCGTACCCTGCGCCCATTCGGTGATCAGCTGCAGGCGGAAATCAAGGAACTGATCGGTCGGCTTCATATCGGCAAGCACATCCGACAGATCAAACTTAAACGCCGCGACAAATCCGTGGTCAACCTCCGTCTTGGACTGGTTGCGCAGCTCGACATTGCCGGTATTTCCTTTGATATTGCGGTTATTGATCCGGAACCCGCGGTCCTCCACGGCAATCACGCTGGATTCCTTCACATCCGTCTCGGTAAATAACGCCAAGATGGATACCGGGGATTCCGGCATCGTGAACGTATACGTATTCGCGTCCACACTTGTCGTCACATTGGCTGTTGTCTCGCCCTCCGTCTTCTCCAGCGCGAGCAGCCGGCTTCCCTCCGCGGGATTGATCATAACCGTAAGCTCCCTGCCCGCTCCGATCTGCCTGCCGGAAAGCGGAAGCCCGTTCTCATACAGTTCCAGCGTTCCCGCCGCGTCCGAGCCTTCCGGGTGATCCGACGTCAGTTCCAGATCATACAGCTTCGCCCAGATGGCGGTCAGGGTGACATCCTCCTCGCCCATGACAAAGCTTCCGCCCGGATACGCCATCTGCCCGTTCAGGCTGTTGAGCCATCCTGTAAATTCATATCCGTCGCGCGTCGGTATCTCCTCCGACACCGTAACGGCGGAACCTTTGCTGTACTCATTTTCATCGGTCGGGACGTTGCTTCCATCTTCCGCCACATACGTTACCGTATGTTTTGCGAGCGCTTCCTTGTACATCAGCACCATCGTCGTATTATGAGGAATCGAAAGCGCGTCGATCTCTTTCTGCGAAGCGAGCGTATATTCCTGTCCTGAGATCAGATCGACATACTCGCCCGGTTTCAGATCCAGATCCAGCTGTCCGCCGGTATAATCGATCGGATTGCCTTTTCCGCAATAATCCAGCCCGCATCCGGTCGTATTCATCAGGATCGTCAGTTCATCGCTGAACCGGGTAAGGAACATCGCCTCAATATAATCATTGGAGTAATTCCATCCTCCGGTCGGATTCGCCCGGCTCCATCCGTAAACAGTCGTCGACGCGTATCCGTAATTGTCATATACTCCGTTTTTCCGATGGAACCTTGTCAGTTCGGTCGGCAGGATACGGTTTTCCTGGTCATGGGTATACGTTTTCTGTGAATGCATCCATGTCCGGTAGTTGAGATTGAAAAACAGTTTCTCTTTTCCAAAATTCACCGTCACGGTATGACCCATCTCATCCGCCCATGCCGTCGGTTCCTGCACTTCTTCCAGATTCGCCGGAAATTCATACGCTTTCACTTCGTCCGTGATGCGGCTGACGACGTCCTCAATCGAATAATACAATTTGATATTTTCGATCGCGTCGTCTTCAAAATGCGCGTATCCGCTGTTGACCAGGTTGTTGCCGCTCACCGCCTTGTCGATCCTGCCATGCTCCAGATAATACTGCATGATCTTCAGCGCCTGTATGTTGCCTTTTCCGTCGTTGAGCCCCGTCGCCCCGTATTCATCCAGCGCGTACCGGACTACGCCGGGATATCCCGGATTCCGTTCGCCGATAATGCCCTCCGCGTACAGGGTGGCATGATTGCCGCCGTCGTTTTCAATAAAATAGAAATTGGAAATGGTATCATATACCTGGTTCAGGATTTCCCAATAGTCCTCTTTCCGGTCGGGATAATAATGCTCCGCCGCCATTTCAACGATCTGCGATACCTCCGCGACCGCCGCCGATCCGTAATCCCCGGTAAATCCTCCGTTGATGGAACCGAAATTTTCCAGAATAAGCCCTTTCGGCGAGACCCAGTAAGAATACGTGGAGATATTCGGCGCGATCCCCAATCCGATATCAATGCTGTTTTTCACGCGCTCCGGTCCGTTCACCTGCTTTTCAAAATCTGTCCCGGGATAAAGCGTCATCTGCTTCTCATCCTGATGTTCCCATGCAAACGGCCAGGAATATTCGCCGAACGTCGTCTCCGTTACGCTGGACGGATCCGGATACAGATCCGGGTGAGCCTCAATATAATCGTCGATGATCGCGAGACTCTGGTCAAACCGGAGCAGCGCGATGATGTCCGCCATATCCTGGTTCGGCGCATGGCCGGAACCTGCCGGGCTCTCCAGGAAATCCCTCACTTTGGAAAACAGCGCCGCGTACGCAAGCACGCGCTTCTGATCGACGCGGTTATTGTCGTCCGCGTCCGTATCGATCATCGTCTCGAACGTATCTTCCAGCGCAGCCGCGTTCGCCTCATGCAGGATCAAAAACGCCTTGCCGACTGCCCGAAGCCCGAATCCGGTCAGGTTGTTCCCCTGCGAGGGAAGCCGGTTCGGTCCGCCGATCCATTGAAAAACGCCGTCGCTTTTCTGGTACAGCCCTCCGTTGCTGCCCTGCGCCCTGGTCAGAAAGTCAAACCCGCTGACCGTCCGGTCCAACAGCTCCGCTTTCTGCGCTCTGTCCGTCGTATAAAAATTCCCCGCGTAAGCATAGGCAAACGCTTCCAGCCCGTTCAGCGGCGTCATATTCTGCGCGTTCATGCCGTTGCCCTCGCCGGTGAAGCTGTTCTTGTCCGTCGCCCGCGTGCTCGCGCTCGTATTCCGCGTAAGCATCCCTTTCAGGCACGGCAGATACCGGTTCCCGCTGTATACCTGGCGGTTCTTGAACAGTTCGATTTCCTGTACGGCGTACTCCCCGATCGTCTGCTTCATCGCGGCGATGTCCGCGCTGTCGTTGATATCATGGCGGTTGCTTCCGATCGTAACCGAACCCCGGACCGCCGTCTCTCCCGCAGCCGCAAAATCCTCCGGGGAGAACTGCGCTTCCTGCGTCATATACGCGGCGTAGATCCTCCGGCTGTCCCCGGTCTGCTCTTTGATCGGTTCCCCGGGATCCCCGGTGCTGTACAGGCGCAGGGAAACATACTTCTTCCCTGCCGTCAGCTGTTTCGGGATCTTATAGGTACTGTAAATAAAGCCATTCTCGCACTGAGGGGCGTCGCTCAGGAAAGAAAGATCGACATACTGCTTTCTGTCCACTCCGCCGGAACGGTTCGGCGGCACGTTTACCGCCTCCGCCGCGTTTCCGTACGGGCTTACCCCGATACAATTCGTCTGGGGATCCGCGACCCACAGCATACCGTCCGCCGTAGCGTTCGTATCATTTCCCCACAATTTCACGGTAAAATAATTCTGTTTCTCCGGATCACATTTCAGATTTACTGCCATTGAGCCTCTCGGCTGCAATGTGCGGTATGTAAGCTCCTGTCCCTCAAAGATATTGGTCGCCGCGTTATTGACCCGGATCCCCTCATATTGGTTCGCCGCTTCACTTTCCGTATTGCCAAAATACAGATAATCCCGGATCTGCTCTTCCTGCTCCGACGTATAGACAGGCGGCGCTTCCCGGGGCAGCGTAATATTATAATTGACAGAGCTTCCGTCCAGCGTAATCTCCATCCGGACCGTCTGCGGTCCCTCGAACCATTTCGGCTGTACGACCGTATAACCGGAACGGCTTCGGCTGAGATAATGGCTTCCGCTGTAATTTCCGTTTTCCGCGGATATGGAAGTCAGATAAGCGCTCCCCATGCTGATACCCGACGTGCCGGCAACCTCGTCCAGCAGCGCGGTAAATTTCGCGTAATCCGCGACGGTCACTGCCACCGAAGACAGATACCGCCCGGTTGTTTCCTGTGTGGAATAGGAATACGTCAGGCTGGAAATCCCGTCTTTGGGATTGCCGTCCTCCCCAAATAATTTCGCTGCGTCCGGAACGGGTACGCCCGGTTCCACCGCGGCCGATACCGGCACGGTTCCGATGCCGACAGGCATTGCCGCCGTCACGCTCAGAACGAACGCCAGAAGCAAGCCCATAACTCTCCTTCTCATTCTTTACTTCCCCTCTCTCATGAATTGCCAAACCATCCCATATAGAAAAAAATCATTTTCCTTGTTATGATACCTTACCGCTAAGCTCGAAAATACCTCGCCAGCTCGACTACCGTCTCGCTGGTGATAGTCGTCAAATGCCGGTTCATGCAAGCATGACCGTCATTTTCCTTGTTATTATATCAGCTCGACTACCGTCTCGCTGGAGATAGTCGTCAAATGCCGGTTCATGCAAGCATGACCGTCATTTTCCTTGTTATTATATCATATCATATATCAGGTATCCAGCGGTTTTCTTTTGGATGTTCGCTATAATGCCAATTTTCGTTCTCATTTTGTGCTTATGCCGTCTGGTTGATAATAGGTTCCGCCTGCGGCGTTTTGATCCGCCGCAGGCAGAGCCATCATCCATTCTGGTTTTTACTTCGCAAGGTCCATCGCGTAAACCGCGTATCCTTTGGTCGGATCCTGGACAAATACGTGCGTGACCGCGCCGACCAGCCGTCCATCCTGAAGGATCGGCGTTCCGCTCATGCCCTGTACAATCCCGCCGGTTTCTTTCAGAAGCTCCTGATCCGTGATCCGGATCACCATTCCTTTCTCTTTATTCTGCATTTCTGTATCAGTTTTCAAAATCTGGATATGATAGTCCTTAGGAACTCCGGAAATCCAGGAACGAATGACCGCAGCGCCTCTGTGAACCTCCGCGTAACTTTCCGCTAACGGAACTGCCGATTCCTTTTTCTGATTTTGCTGAAATGTTCCGCGAAGCTCCCCATAGATGCCGTGAACCGTATTTCCCATGATCGAACCCATATAGAGGGACGGACTTTCCTCCATGCTTCCGACCAGTTCCCCCGGCGTTCCTTTTTTCCCTTTAATGATCGAGAGAAGCGACGATTGATAAACGTCTCCTCGGCTCAGGGAAAATAATTGTCCTTTTTCGTCATAAATTCCGTGTCCCAGCGCGACATAATCATCTTCTGTAGTATAAGTGAGAGTTCCGATTCCCTGGCAATTTTTAAAAACTTTTTCCCCGTTGGCAAGCACGTCGTAACGGTCGGACTGTACATAGATCCCGATCGGCTGCCCGCCGGGATATACCTTTTCCGCCGCCTGCGCCGCGCTCTGGCTGCCGAACAGCAGCAACAGGGAGAGAACAAAAACCATCACTTTTTGTTTCATTTTTACACCTCCTTCCGGCTTCTGCCTCACAAAAAAACCGCATCAGAACGAATTGCCCTGATACGGTCATAGCATATGTGTTCTCCGGCTCTCATAGTCAGTCTAATTTTGCTCTGCCTGCCAAATGTTTCATTTCCCGCGCGTTTTGCACCACGGTATCCGTGATCGTCACGCCGCCGGTAATTCTTGCCAGTTCGAGAACCGACTCTTCCTGGGACAATAATTGTATCTCCGTCCTGGTCGCGCCGTCTTTTGTCTTTTTTTCAATTAAAAAATGATGATCCGCCATGGCGGCGATCTGCGCCAGATGCGTAATGCACAATACCTGATGGCTGCGGCTGATCACATTCAGCTTTTCCGATACTTTCTGCGCCGTGCGGCCGCTGATCCCTGTATCGATCTCGTCAAAGATCAGTGTCTCCACGTTATCGACGTCCGCCAGCACCGATTTTATCGCGAGCATGATCCGCGACAGTTCCCCGCCGGACGCGACGTCCTTTAACGGGCGGAGCGGCATCCCCGGATTGGTCGTGATATAAAACGCGGCGTCGTCCATCCCGTTCGCCGTCGGTTCCTTTTTCTCCTGGAACTCCATACAGAACCGGACATCCAGAAAATTCAGATCCGACAGCGCGCTGCGGATCTTATCCACCAGTTCCGCGGACGCGCGCTTCCGCGCGTCGGTCAGGCGGGCGCAGACGGCAAGTACCTTTCTGCGCGCTTCCGCGTGATCCTTTTGCAGCTTTTCCAGATATTCCTCGTAATGTTCGAGCTTCTCCCGCTCCTTCTTCTTCCGCTCCAGCTGTTCCAGCGCCTCCCGCACTGTGCCGCCGTATTTCGCCGTCACGCCGCGGATCGCGTCCAGCCTCCGCTCCGTCTCATAAAGCTCCGACGGGTCGAAGGTCAGGTCGTCCATATAACCGGCAATTTCGCGGTTCAAGTCATTGGCAAGGCTCTCAATGGTGGACAGCTGTTCGCCGATCGAACCGAGCGCGTCGTCCAGGTCCGCGATCGAATAATACGTCCTGACCGCCCGGCTGATCTGTCCGCCCGCTCCGCTGCCCTCGTCCAGCGCGTCATGGATCTCATTCAGCCCCTCCGCGATGTCCCTGCCGTTTGCCATGCGGCGGTAGCGCCGTTCCAGTTCTTCTTCCTCGCCGGGCTGCAGCCTCGCCTGCTCGATCTCCGCGATCTCATAATCCAGAAAATCCTTCTGCCGGAGCCGTTCCTTCTCATCCGCCGATTCTTCCGACAGCTGATCTCTGTACTCCGTATAACGCCGGTATTCTTCTTCCAGTTCCGCCTTGATCTCCGATACTTCTTTTCCCGCGAACCGGTCCAGGATCTCCAGATGTCTGGACGGATACAGCAGGGATTGATGTTCATGCTGCCCGTGAATATCGATCAGGTACGCGGCGATCTCCTTCACCTTTGCCGCCGTCACCGTTTCCCCGTTGATCCGGCTGACGGAACGCCCCGACGTTATCTTTCGCGACAACAAAACCTGCCTGTCGTCCATCCGTCCGATCCCTTCCTGCTCCAGCACGCGGTCCACCGTATCGTCCTTCATTTGAAACAGCAGTTCCACGAGCGCGTCCTTCTCCGGGTCGCGCAGCATATCCTTTGTGAGTCTCCCGCCGAGCGCGCCGTTAATGGAATCGATCAAAATTGACTTTCCGGCTCCGGTCTCGCCGGTCAGAATATTCAGATTATCGTGAAAATCAATCTCCAGCTCGTCGATCAGCGCCAGATTTTTCACATGTAGATTCAGCAGCATGAAACTCCCCTTCTTCTCGTTTTTTTATACCATCATTGACCGGATAGAAGCCACGACCTGCCCGGACATTTCATTCGTCCGGACCACGCACAGGATCGTATCGTCCCCGGCGATGCATCCGACCACGCCGTCGATCTCCATCCCGTCAAGCGCGGCGGCGACCGCCATCGCCATTCCGGCGACCGTTTTCACAACGATGATATTCTGCGCGATCTCCATGGACATCACGCCGTCCCGGAGCACCCGCTTGTATTTTTCACGGTTCTGAAATTCATTTTGTTTCAGCACGATATACTTCTGCCGCCCGTTGCCGAGCGCCAGCTTGGTCAGCTTCATTTCCCGGATGTCGCGGGAGATCGTCGCCTGCGTCGTGGGAAAGCCCGCTTCCAAAAGCCGTTCCGCCAGCTCGTCCTGCGTTTCGATATCGTGCTTCTCAATGATCTCCAGAATCGCCGCCTGCCGTTGTTCCTTCATGTCGCCCTCCTATCGGTTCCCGAATTTGCTCCGCAATATTTCATAAAAACTGATCTGACGGAGCCGGATCAGCCGCGCCGTCCATTTGCTTTTATATACCGTAACCTCGTCTCCCGGCTCAAGCGGAAGATCAACTTTTCCGTCAAACGTCGCGGCGGCTTCCTCCGCCTGCGTTTTTCTCACGCGCCCGATCTCGATCCGGATCCGGTCGTCCGCGGACAGCACAATACTCCGCGCGGTGAGGGAATGGGGCGAGATCGGCGTTACAACGATCGCCTGGCTCCGCGGGTTCACCACCGGACCGCCCGCGGACAGATTATATCCGGTTGAACCGGTCGGCGTGGAAAGGATCACGCCGTCGGCTTCATAAATATCCAGCAATTCATCATTTACCCGGAGTTTCAGCTGGACGATGCGGGAAAAGCCCGTGCGCCCGATGACGATATCATTCAGCGCGGAGACCGGGGCGGTCGTTCCCGACCTGCGCTTCGCCCATCCCTCCAGCATCATCCGCCGCTCAATGCTGTATTCGTCCCGCCGCAGGCAGTCGAGCGTTTTTTCAAGGTCAGCGACCTCGATCTCAGCCAGAAATCCGAGCCTGCCCACATTGACCCCGATCATCGGAATGTCCCGTTCCACCAGAGAGCGCGCCGCCTGCAGGATCGTGCCGTCGCCTCCGACGATGATCGCGCAGTCCGGCGTTTCGTCCGTCACCTGATCGACGATCGCGCACGCGCAGCCATGCCCGAGAAAATAATCCCGGATCCGGCTGCTCAGGGCAAGATTCCTGTCTTTTTCCGTATTCGCTATGACCACAAAATCCTTCATTGTTTTCCTCCGGTATCCAGTTCGCGGTGGGACGCTTCCACGACTTCATCAATGTCCAGCCCGCCGCTTCCGGATCCTTTCTCCTGCTTGCAGATGTGAAATAAATATTCGATGTTCCCTTCCGGTCCCCTGATCGGGGAAAAATCCAGATGCAGCGGCGCGAAGCCGATCTGTCCGGCATACGAAACGATCCTCCCGATCACTTCCCGGTGAACCGCCCGGTCCCGGACGACGCCCTTTTTGCCGACCTTTTCCCGTCCCGCCTCAAACTGCGGTTTGATCAGGCAGACAGCTTCCCCGCCGTCCTCAAGGAGTGCGCGCACGGGAAGCAATACTTTTTCCAGTGAAATAAACGACACGTCGATGGAGGCGAACGCGATGCGGTCCGGAATATCTTCGGGCTGCACATAACGGATGTTCGTTTTCTCCATGCAGACAACGCGCGGGTCGTTTCTGAGCTTCCAGTCGAGCTGACCGCGGCCCACATCCACCGCGTATACCTTTGCCGCACCGTTCTGCAGCATACAATCGGTAAATCCCCCGGTCGAGGAACCGACGTCCATACAGATCCTGTCCTCAATATGCAGGTCAAACCGGCGCATCGCCTTTTCGAGCTTCAGCCCGCCCCGGCTGACATACGGAAGCGTATTGCCGCGCACTTCGATCGCGCACCGGTCGTCAAACGCCGCGCCGGCTTTGTCTTCCTTTCTGCCGTCTACATATACGATACCCGCCATGATGATCGCCTTTGCCTTTTCTCTGGAAGCGGCGAGCTTCCTCTGCACCAGCATGACGTCCAAACGTTCTTTCATTTCCTGTCCCCGTTTCCTTCCCGCGCGGACCCGTCCATGCGGGAAAGAATCTTTTTCAAAATGCTGTCCGCGTCGATTCCCGCGCGTTTCCGCAGCTGCTCCACGCTCCCGTGCGGGAGAAATTCATCCGGCAGCGCGACCGGCAAAAATATGCCCCGATATCCGCGTTCCGCCAGATGATCCGCCGCCATCTGCCCGTATCCGCCGATCCGGACATTTTCTTCCAGCGTGACGATCATCTCATGCCCGGCGCATATCTCGTCGAGCATCGCTGTATCGAGCGGCTTGACAAACCGCGCGTTCACTACCGTGGCTTCCATTCCCTGTTCCCGGAGCCCGTCCCGGACGGCAAGCGCTTCCTCCATCATCGTGCCGACCGCGAGCAGCGCGATCCGCCCGCCGCGGCTGACAACCTGGCTTTTTCCATATTGCAGCGGCTCCGTCTGCCCGTCCGGCTCCATGGGCGCCGTTCCTCTCGGATACCGGATCGCCGCCGGACCGTCCAGCGTCAGCGCGAACGCGAGCATCGCTTCCAGTTCCCCGCCGTTTGCCGGGGAAAGGATCGTCATATCCGGGAGGGACGACAGATACGAAAGGTCAAACACGCCCTGATGCGTCTCTCCGTCCGCCCCCACAATGCCGGAGCGGTCAATGGCAAATACGACCGGGAGCTTCTGCAGGCACACGTCGTGCAGGATCTGGTCATACGCCCTCTGTAAAAAAGAAGAATAGACGGCGACAACCGGCCGCATCCCCGCTGCCGCAAGCCCTGCGGCAAACGTCACCGCGTGCTGTTCCGCGATCCCGACGTCAAACAGCCGTTCCGGGAACCGCTCCCCGAACTCGCGGAGCCCGGTTCCGGTCTTCATGGCGGCTGTGATTGCCACCAGATCCGGATTGCTCTCCCCGAGCGCGACGACCGTCCTGCCGAACCAGTCCGTAAAGGTGTCGGCAGATTCTTCCGCGCGCATCTGCCCGGTCCGCAGATCGAACGGTCCGACCCCGTGAAACAGATCCGGCTGGCTCTCCGCGGGCATATATCCCTTGCCCTTCTTTGTGATCACATGGATCAGCACCGGCTCCTTTAACCGCTTCGCTTCCCGCAACGTCTTTACCATATCGTCGATATTGTGGCCGTCGATCGGACCGATATAGGTGATGCCCATATCCTCAAAAAACATTCCGGGGATCATCAGCTGTTTCAGGCTTTCTTTCGACCTGCGCAGGCCGCTTGCCAGCGCGTTGCCGATCTTCGGGATCCGGAGCAGCGTTTCCTCGACCCGGTCTTTCAGATCATGATAATGCTCCCCGAGCCGGATCCTGCCGAGATATGCCGACATCCCGCCGACATTTCTGGTAATGGACATCTCATTGTCGTTGAGTACCACGATAAAATTCTTTTCCATGGCGGACATATTGTTCAGCGCCTCATACGCCATTCCGCCGGACAGGGAGCCGTCCCCGATCACGGCGACAACCGTCTCGTCGGTTCCCCGCAGGTCTCTGGCAGCCGCGATCCCAAGCGCCGCCGAGACAGAAGTGGAACTATGCCCGGTATCGAACGCGTCGCACGGGCTTTCCCGGCGTTTGGGAAACCCGCTCAGCCCGCCGTACTGGCGCAGCGTGTCAAAATCGTCGCGCCGCCCGGTCAGTATTTTGTGGGTATACGCCTGGTGCCCGACGTCCCAGATCAGCTTGTCCTTTGGAAAATCCAGGACAAGGTGCAGCGCCATCGTAAGCTCCACCGCCCCCAGGTTGGAAGCGAGATGTCCTCCGGTCCTGCTCACATGCTCCAGGAGAAACTTCCGGATTTCCGACGCGAGCTGCCCGTACTGTTCCGGCTTTATCTTTTTGATATCGTTTGGTTGATTGATCTTCTCTAACATACAAATCCTACATTTCTTATCCCTTCCGGTTCCGCCGTTTACCGGTCGCGCCGGGTCAGATGATCCGTCAGGGCGATCAGGAATCCGTTCTCTCCGCCGAGGGACTCCAGCAGGGAAACCGCCTCGCTGGATAATTCCCGCACGTCTCGCGCGGCGCGCTCCATGCCCATGAACGTAACATAAGTAACTTTTTGATTCTTTTCATCGCTCCGGACCGGCTTGCCAAGCGTTTCCTCCGTCGCCGTCACATCCAGGATATCGTCCTGGATCTGAAACGCCATTCCGATCTTCGACGCCGCGGCCTCCGCCGTCCGTATCTGTTCCTCCGACGCTCCGCCGAGGATCGCGCCGACCATCATCGCGCACTCGATCAGCGCGCCTGTTTTATGCTCATGAATATACTGCAACTGCTCCAGCGTCATTTCTTTTCCGGTCAGCTCCACATCCGCGGTCTGACCGCCGATCATCCCGTAAATCCCGGGCTTCGCGGCAAGCGTCTCCATCGCTCGCCCGACGCGGGCAAGTCCCGGCTCCGCAAGGCGGAACGCCCCCGCCGCCACTTCAAACGCGTAGTTGAGCAAGCCGTCTCCCGCTAGGATCGCCATATCCTCGCCAAATACAAGATGCGTCGTCTTCCGCCCTCTCCGGTAATCGTCATTATCAAGGGCGGGCAGATCGTCATGGATCAGCGAATACGTATGTATCATCTCGATCGCCGCCATGAACCGGTACAGCGCTTCCCCTTCCTCCGGGCAGAACAGGTGGTAGGTCTCTCTCATCAACAGCGGCCGGAGCCGCTTTCCGCCGGCGCGCACCGCGTAATTCATCGCGCGAAGGACCGTCCGGTTGTAGCCTGTCTCCTCCGGGAGATACCGGACAACGATCGCTTCCGTATCCCGGATCCGGCTCCGCAGTTCCGTCTCAAAGCTGCTGTTGTTCATCTCCGTCCCCTTCCAGTATGATAATCTGCTTCTCTACCATATCCAGCACATCCTGGCACTGTCTGACAAGCGCGACGCCTTTCCCGTACAGATCCACGGCTTCCAGCAATTCCGTCTCCGGATCTTCCAGCCTGCCGATCAGCGTCTCCAGCTGTTCAAACGTCTGTTCCACCGTTAATTTCTTTTCCTGTTCTTCCTGCCGTCCTGTTTCCTCAGCCATCCTGTTCTCCTTCTTCCACACCGGACACCACCGCCCGGATCGAACCGCGCAGCAGCGTGATCCGCAATTCATCGTCCTGTTTTACCATCGCCGTATCGGTTACCGGCTTCCTGTCTTTGGTTATATAGCCGAACCCGTTCACCAGTTTGCGGGTCGGGGCAAGCCCGTGCAGCCGCTCTGCAAGCATCTCCAGCCTGTGCCGGTCCCGGCGGGAGCGCTCATGCGCCGCCGCGTACATCCGGTCCCAGAGCGCGGCAAGATATTGCTGCTGCCCCCTTAACTGGCTCCGGGGGCTCAGCCGCTGCAGCCTGCTGTCCACGGTCTGCAGCCGGAGCGCGTACCGCTCGATCTTATTCCGGATCTCCCTGGAAAGGCGTTCCTCCGCCCCTCTCAGTTCCGCGAGCGTCGCCCTCACATCCGGTATGGCAAGCTCGGTCGCCGCGGACGGCGTAGCCGCGCGCAGATCCGCCGCGTAATCCGCGAGCGTCGTATCCGATTCATGCCCGGTCCCGGATATGATCGGCGTGACGGCTTCATAGATCGCCCGCACGACGATTTCCTCATTAAACGCCCACAGATCCTCAATGGAACCGCCGCCGCGCCCGATAATGATCGTATCCACGCCGAGCCGGTCCAGGGTCCGGATCCCTTCCACGATCGTCTGCGCCGCGCCCTCGCCCTGTACCTTCGCCGGGTACAGGATCAGCTGGACGTACGGATTCCTCCTGCGCGCAACGCTCATGATATCGTGGATCGCCGCGCCGGTTGGCGCCGTGACAATGCCGACACGCGAAGGATAGGCGGGAATCGGCTTCTTGTCCTCATGTTCAAACATGCCTTCCTCGTACAGCTTCATCTTGAGCCGCTCGTATTCTTCATACAGGGCGCCCGCTCCGTCCAGGACGATCTCCCGGGCGTACAGCTGATACTTTCCGTCCCGCTCATATACGCTGATTCCTCCGCCCACGATCACGCACTGACCGTCCCTGAGCGTAAAATTCAATCCGCCCCTGGAACCCGCGAACATCACGCACGCGATCGCCGCCGCGCCGTCCTTGAGCGTAAAATAAATATGTCCCGAGCTGTGATATTTACAGTTCGACACTTCCCCTTTTACATAAATCCGAGCCAGCCTCGCATCCGCGAAAAACATATTTTTGATATAGGCGTTGACCTGTTCCACCGAATAAACCTGGTTCATCGCGCCACCTTCGACAATACGCCGTTGACAAACGCGGGCGATTCTTCCGTCCCGTACCGCCGGGCAAGCTCGATCGCTTCATTGATCGCGACCTTGTCCGGAATATCGTCGTCAAACAATATCTCATAAACCGATACACGCAAAACAGCCAGCTCGACTTTTCCGATCCGGCTGATACGCCAATGATCCGCCGACTGCTCGATCCGGTCGTCCAGCTCCCGGATCCGGTCGATGATCGCCAGCGATTTCTCTCTGATATAGGCTTCCTCTTTTTTGTTGGGACTCGCGCCGCCGCTTTTCTTCAGCTGTTCCAGCTGAAAGTCGATCTGCTCCGGCATTTCCGGCGGCTGATTAAATTCCAGCCGGAAGATTATTTTGAATATGGTTTCTCTCAACTGCGTTCTTTTCATTTTCTGCACCTTTGCGTAAGAAAGGCCTGCTCCGGCTGGCTACCTGGAGCAGACCTGTAAAGACCTTCTCTGTTACTCCCCGTCTAAGGCTGCAACCCCGGTGACCCTGATATTCACTTCCTCCACAGAAAGCCCGGTCATCGTCTCAATGGCTGATTTCACCTTGTCCTGTACTTTCCTGGATACTTCCGCCACATGATATCCGTACTGAAGCTCGATCGACAGATCGACCGTTACGCTCTTCTCCGTCACAACGACCGTCACGCCCTTGGACAGATTCTTCATTCCCAGCTTACTGATCAGCTCCTTGGTGATATTGCCGGACATCCTTGCCACGCCTTTTACTTCAACGGCAGCCAGCCCCGCGATGATCGCGATGACGTCGTTCGCGATCCTGACGTTGCCGAACTGGCTCTTCTCCTGGATTACATAATTATCTGTTTCCTGTTCCCGATTGGTTGCCATACTTTCGTACCTCCTTGTGACGCTCACCTCATACTGTGCCTATTATAACAAATAACTCCGTATTTGCCAATCATTTTGTTTGAACGCGCGCGATCAGTCCTCCGTTCCTGTCCGGATCGTCGTGATCACGACTTTTTCAAGCGGCACTCCGACTTTCCGGCAGATGATATCCTCGATCTGCGCTTTCTGCGTTTTGGTCAGGGATTTCGCGTTGACGACCACATCCACCGAATCCTCGCCGATGCTCACGACCGAATCCGTAAATCCCTTTGTGCCGAGCAGCTGCTCCGCCGACGCTTCCTTCTCGATATTGCCCGTCAGCGTCACCATCGTCTGTACCGCTTCTTCTTTTTTATCGTCCTCGATCCCGTCGTTGGCGACAATGTTCTCCAGAATCTCCCGGCTCTTTGCCCGCGCCTGCTCCCGGTTGAGCTTGGCGGTCGCCACCGCCTCCGTCACGGCGCTCGCCTGCCTTTCACTCTCCTCTTCCTCCGCCGTCATGTCGTCGATCTCCAGTTCCTGATCCTCCAGCGCGACCTGATCGTTGACGACGAAAACGTCCTTTTTCGCGAAATTCACATATCCCGCGATCGCGATCATCACGGATAACACGCCGATCATGATCTGGTTCCTCGTCTCCATTCGTTTTTTCCTGACCTGCTCTTTGGTCTTTGCCGGCTCTTTTTTGCGCAATTTCATGACGCATCCCCCTTTTTCATTTTTACAACGATGATTTTATGGGCGGGTATCCCAAACAGCGCCTCCATCACTTCCGTGATCTGTTCCACTGCCTGCCTCCTTCCGCCGCTCTCCGTGATGACCAGCGCTCCTTCTATCTCGCTCGCTTCCCCGCCCGCCGCAAGAGAATTTTGTTCCGTCCCGGTCAGGATCACCCTTGTCTGCCCGATTCCCTGGATCTGGCTTAACGCTTTGCCCATTTTTTCTTCCAGGGCGGCAATGGACTGACCTCCGGAAGAGGACCAGGCGGAAACGTCCTCCCCTGCCTTCCGGGATCCTTTCGTGGACGCGGCGGGCAGGGACGTCAGAAGCAGGAGAATCCCCGCCGCCGCCATCAGCAAAATCTTCCATTTTCCTGTCCTGCCAAACGATAACGCCTGCTTTCCATCCTCCATACGATCACCTCAATATTGTTCTATATATATGTAAAAAATCTTAAAATAGACGTCTTATCCAAAAGAACTTATCAGCCCCGCAAAAAACAAAACGACGAGCCGGATCAGCAGCAGGCTCAGGAAACTGCGGATCAGCCGTCGATAGGTCCCCGCCGGCAGCAGCGTCAGGATAATCACCGAAAGGAACCGGAGCAGGACCATGCTGTAAATAAAATCCGTGATCACCCGCATGGCTCCCTCCTCCTATCCGGCATAGTAGTTGACATTGGTCGAATACGCGACGATCGCCAGGCAGAGGAAAAACAGCGCGCCCGCCGTCGCGGCGATGTGCAGAAGGAGCTTTCCCGCGACCGCAGCTCCGTTTAAACAGCCCATCACCCGGTTATCCAGCACCGGCTGGAGGACCGCCATGAGCAGGCGGTAGCTGAGCGAGAAGATACAGAGTTTCAGGATCGGCACGAGCATCACGACCAGGATAAAGACCATCCCGGCGATCCCGATGCTGTTTTTGATCACAACCGACGAACCGAGCATCGTATTGACCACGGCGCCCGCGCCCTTCCCGATCCCGGGAATCGCTTCCAGCCCTTTTTTCAGCGCGATGCTGCTGATCGAATCGACCGCCGGGAGCAAAATCCCCTGGATCATCTGAAACCCGACCATGACCGCGAGCACTGCTTTCCCGGCGATCAGGATCCCTTTTTCGATCAGATCGGCGAGCCGGGACAGCGGCGGGTCGGTATCCATAGAATTAACCATCTGCAAAATAAAATACAGGTTGATCAATGGAAAAACCGCCGCCGACAGGACCCACTCCAGCAGCCCGATCAGCATCATGAAGCCCTGGTACATGACTGTCGCCGTCGTCACGCCGGAAGCCGCCGTCACCGCAATGCTGTAGGTCGGGATCAGCACCTTCATAAATTCCAGCAGGCGGTCCATCGCTGTCGCCGCCATCTGCCCCATCGCGAAATAATTCGCGGACACGATCCCGAACAAAAAAATATAGGTAATAAAAAACCCCGCTTCGCCCAGATAGGTATTCTGAAAGATCGTCGCGATATTGGAAAAGACCATCGCGATCATGACGATCAGGAAAATCTGGATCACCGCGTTTTTGCTTATGATCACCTCCTGGAAAATAAGGGAGCTGATCCGTTCCTTCAGCGTCGAAACGACCTGATCCAGATTGCCCGCCATAAGCGCCTTCACCAGCTCCTGAAACGAAAACGATTCCGTCCCGATCAGTCCGCTCTGCCGCAGCATGTCCTCAATTACCTGAAAATCATATTCCAGTTCCATCCCGTTTCTCTCCTAAAGCGCTTCCGTCACCGTGCGGATCAGCTGAATCACAGTCGGCATACTCAACGCCAGGATCGTGATCTTCCCCGCCGTTTCGATCTGTCCGGCGATCGCGGACTGCCCTCCGTCCCTGCACAGGCACGCGGCAAAATCGCACAAATAGGAAACGCCGACCAGCTTGAGCAATACTTTCAAATAATCCCTGCCAAGCGGGATCATCTGTTCCAGCCGCCTGACCGAAACGATCAAACCGTCCAGCCTCCGCATGGAATACAGCATGACGGCAAGGCAGGCGGTAATACTGATGTACAGGCTATATTCCGGATGCATGGTTCCCAGCTTAATGGCGAGCAGCGTCGCGAGGACGCCGATCCCTGCCAGCTTCCACAATTCCATTCTCCTCATCCTTTCTTTCTCCCGCGGCACATTTCCCCGGTATCTGCGACATCCGTATGATGCCCCCATACGCCGTTCGGCAGCCGCAGGCGTCCCTGTTCTTCCTGCATCTGCGATATCCATATGGCGCCCTATACATCGTCCGGCAGCCGCGGACGGCACGTCCCGCCGATATCTCTGGCATCCGTATGGCGTCCCATGCGCCGTCCGGCAGCCACAGGCGTCCCTATAACTGGAACAGCGCTTTCATGGTGCTGAACAGCTGATAGATATAAGGCATTACCCAGGACAACACCAGGATCAACCCCGTCAGGCTCACCAGAAACGCCTGTTCCTCCCTGCCGGCGTGTTTTAAAACCTGTCCCACGACCGATACAAGGATCCCCACCGCCGCAATTTTAAAAATAAGGTTGACTGTCATATCTTTCCCGTCCTCCAGGCAGTCCGCGTTTTACAGCAACAGCACCACAATGAACAGCCCTGCCGTCACAGAAAGCGTGACCGCCATCCTGGTCCGTTCCTCCCGTTTCGCGGTCGCTTCCTGTAATTGTCCCTGAAGCTGACCGGATATCATGTCCACCGCCGCGGCGCTCCGTTCCCGGTCCAGATCGCCGATCCCCGACAGAAGCGGTTGGAGCAGCGCGATATCTTCTTTCTTCAGCGCCGTCTCCGCCTCCATCCGGCGAAGCGCCGACTGCCAGTTTTCCGCGAGCGTCCGGTCGCTCCGTTCCATTCCCTGACCGAGACGGAAAAAAATATCTCTCCACGGAGAGGCTGCCTGGAACGAGATCTCGCGGAAAATCTGCGGAAGCGGATTTCCGGAATAATGGATCCTCGACCGAAGCAGAGCCAGTATGTTGATCAGTTCCCTCAGATGATGGACCCGCTCCTGGAGCCTTGCCGCCTCATACTTTCCCGTCAGCAGGCTTGCCGCAAGCACCAGCAGGATCCCCAACGCCTTTCCCATAACCGTTCCTCCCCACGTTTGCGCATTTGTACTACTATATGTTTCCGGAAATTGGAATATGCCTGCCGCCGGGCGATCAAAAATAAGGCGCCGGACCAGTCATAATCGGGACGGTTCCGTCATATAGTTATATCAGGGTCAAAAATCCATTCCGGACGCGGGACAGGCAGCAGCCGCCCGCGCGGGAAGGCTTGGCACAATTGGTTCGGGAGGGTAAAAATGGGAAACAGACATGGGAGTTTCGCGGCGGACAGCGTCTACCGCATTTTCTCCGGGAAGATCCGGAAGCTGCTGCAAAATCTGCAGCTTGACCCGGACAACCTTCAGGAGATCCGGCTGCGCGTCAACGAGCCGCTGCTTTTGCTTTACAACAACCGGGAATATATGGTGGACGAGAACGGGCGGATGGCGGAAACTGCCGCCGCGCCCTGCCGGGTGACGGCGGCGGATATGGAAGAAACGGTCGGATATATCAGCCACTATTCTCTGTACGCATATGAAGACGAGATCCGGCAGGGCTTCCTGACGATCCACGGAGGCCATCGGATCGGGCTTGCCGGAAAGGTGATCGTGGAACAGGGGCATATCAAAAACCTGCAATATATCACATTCATGAATGTGCGCATCGCCCACCAGGTCAAGAACTGCGCCCGGAAGCTCCTTCCCTATATCATAAAAAATAATCAGGTCGAGCATACGCTTCTCATCTCTCCGCCCGGATGCGGCAAGACGACGATGCTGCGGGACCTGATCCGCCTGCTCTCCGACGGTGATTCGTTCATGCACGGACTGAACATCGGCGTCGTGGACGAACGCAGTGAGATCGGCGCCTGCTATCAGGGCGTGCCGCAGAACGACCTTGGCATCCGCACCGACATCCTGGACTGCTGCCCGAAAAGCGAGGGAATGATGATGCTTGTCCGCTCGATGGCGCCCCAGGTCATCGCCGTGGATGAGATCGGAGGCAGGGAGGACATCGCCGCCATGGAATATGTCATGAACTGCGGCTGCCGCGTGATCGCAACCATCCACGGTCACTCCGTGGACGAGATCAAGCAAAAGAGCGCCATGTGCAAACTGATCGAAGAAAAAGCGTTTCAGCGCTATGTCGTGCTGAACAACGCCGGTCATGTCGGCAATATCGCCCAGATCTTCGACGCACAGGGGAATCTCCTGTACGGCAGGAACCACGCAAAAAAAGAACTCTTTTACCGCCGCCCATGCTCGACATAAGGCAGGTAAAAGAGTTCTTTTTAAAAAACTGACTCAAAAACGATTATACGCGGGACAGATACTCTCCCGTTCTCGTATCCACTTTGATCATATCGCCCTGATTCACAAACAGCGGCACATTGACGGTCGCGCCCGTCTCCACGGTACACGGTTTGGTCGCGCCTGTCGCCGTATCGCCCTTGACGCCCGGTTCGCACTCCGTGATCAGAAGCTCCACATTCAACGGAGGTTCCACCGCGAAGACTTCCCCATTGTGGGACATCACTTTGACCGTCTCGTTCTCCTTCACAAACTTCATGGAGTCGCCGATCAGATCCCTGCTCAGCGCGATCTGGTCAAACGTCTCACTGTTCATGAAATTATATAAATCGCCGTCGGAATACAGATATTGCATATCCGTGCGCTCCACATGCGCTTTCGGGCATTTCTCGGTCGGACGGAACGTCTTCTCGACAACGCCGCCGTTCTTGATATTCTTTAACTTGGTCCGTACGAACGCCGCGCCTTTTCCCGGCTTTACATGCTGAAATTCAATGACCTGATAAATATTGCCCTCAAATTCGATCGTAACGCCGTTTCTAAAATCACCTGCTGCAATCATGGTACATCCTCCTAAATCTCATATATAAGCGTATTCTACTACATTCCCGCCCATTTTGCAAGAGTCGGTTTCCGCAGCAAGCAGCGCGCCTACCGCGCTTTTACGATGCGATATGCCGTCGGCTGGGAGTTCAGCTTGCCGGAATATGTGATCGTATACTTCGCGCCTTTCTCATAACTTCCTTTTACAACGATGTTGTCCGCTTTGGCGAAGCTGTATGTCTTCCCGCCTTTTTTCACGGTGACCGCGCTCATGCCGGTCGAAACAAGCGTTCCGGTCAGCTTCTTCTCAACCTTGATCCGGGACGCGTAATGCCCCTCGTCATAGGTAATGACCACCTGTTTGCCGTTCTTGATCGCCCCGTCGACGTCCGCCTGCTCACGGGAAAAATAATAATTGTCCCCGTTCTCCGCCTTGATATGGATCGTCGAATTGCCATAATCCACTACGGTGCCGCGGATCGTCGCCGCGGAAACCGGCAATGCCGCGCTTGCCGCTGTCAGTATGCACAATACAGCCGCCGCTATTCTCTTTCCTTTTCTCATGTTCCATACCTCCAGTCCTTTTCGCGCCCGGCGTTCTGTCATTCGCCCGGCGCCGCTTCTTTATTTTGTTTCCACTTTGCCGGAAGGATCCAGTATATAGCCATCACCAACAGGCTGACTGTGATCACGTCGAATACCTTTACAACAAAGGTTCCCCACATACAGGCAAAGAACGTTGGAACCCCATGCGCAAGCGCCTTCTGACACAGCGCTTCCTCATATGGATGGCTGCAAACCCCTCCGGTCCTCCACATCGTCATGATCGTCGAAAGAAACGTCATAATAACAACCGTCAGGGCGGCTACCGCCGGAAGCCGACGCAGCGTCAGCTTGCCGTCCTTCCTCATCCCGACACCCGCGAGGATCGCGACCGCCGCGCTGGCGCCATAATACAGCATCGAACTGTTATCCGTCACAAAGATCGCGATATAAAAATTATCGATCAATCCGACCAGAAGACCCGCCGTCGGTTCCAGCACGACGGCAGACAGCGCCGTTCCGGTGAAATCGAGCCAGAGCGGCCATCCGAAATGCATCGCGACCGCGGACAGAACCTGATTCAGAAGCACGCTTACCGCCATGATCACGGCATATCTCACTTTATTGTTCATGATCCGCGTCCTCCTCTTCTCTGCCCTGTTCGCCGCTGTTCCGCTCTTCACTGTTCTGTTCTTCGCTGTCCTGTTCTTTTCCGTGCTGTTCTTGGCTGCTCTGTTCTTCGCTGTTCTGTTCTTTTTTGTGCCGCTCTTCGCTGTCCTGTTCTTTTCCGTGCTGCTCTTCGCTGTCCTGTTCTTTTCCGTGCTGCTCTTCGCTGTTCCGCTCTATTCTGCCCTGATCTTCTCTGTCCTGCTCTTCACTGTTCTGATCTTCTCCTCGCCGCTCTTTCTCGGCGGACACTTCCTCGATGAAGCCCGCCGTTACAATACCGGCAGGCATCGCGATGACCGCGATCCCAAACAGGGAGGACAGCATACTGATCAGCATCCCGATCTGAGTCTTCGGATATACGTCCCCATATCCCACGGTCGTCAGGGCGGTCGTCGCCCAGTACAGCGCATGGAAAAAGTTATCGAACGTTTCCGGCTCGTATGTGAACATCACGAGCGCGGAAAAGAAAATGTAGGCAAGCGCGATCAGCAGCACCGACAGCAGCGTCCTTCTTTCATTCCGGAATACGTTTATCATATACTGGAACGATTTGGAATAATGCAGGATCTTGAAGATCCGGAGCAGACGCAGGATCATAAATCCCGGTCCGAGCAATCCGATCGACGGAAGCAGCGACAGCAGGTCGACGATAGCGAACGGCGTGAACGGATACCGCACAAACGCCCATACGCTGTCGTCCCCGCTGATATAATCGTGGACGATCCAGCGGAAGATATAATCCATAAACAGGATATAAACCGTCACGATCTCCATCGTGTTCACCACTTCCGGAAACATCCCCGTCTGATGGGACGGTTTGACTGTCAGCGGAAGAATACTCACAAACGCGACCGCCATAATAAACAGATCATATCCCTTGCTGATCCAGTCGCCGTTATCCGTCTTGCGGAGCAGGCGATAAATCGTCTCTCTCATTGCAAACTCCTATCTTTCTGCCGGGCTAGAACATATAGGCGGATATCGCCAGCAGGATATGCCCGATAATAACGACCGTCAGCAGTTCGGTAAACATGACGCGCCCGAAATATTTCGCGAACGCCCGGTCTTCATATTTATTCCGGATCCGGTTGACATTGATGACGACGATCGCGACGGCAATAATACTGAAGATTCCCCAGAAGTTCACAAACTCCAGCAGTCCGGTCTGGAGCGCGTCCGGCAGAAGGTTCGCGCCGACCGCCATATTGGTCACAGTACCAAACAGCGCCGCGGGGATCATGCTGAGCGGATCCACCCGGTGGTTCGTATTGATGAACAAAACGATAAAGACCCATGTGATCGTGCCGACAAGGGCAATGAAACATTTCACATACAGCCCCCATGTGTTGCGCTTGATCTCCATCGCCGTTACGATCTCAGAATTGACGCGTCCGCGCTCAAACCTCGGATTGCTCCGGTTGTTGTCATACAGATGCGCGTATTCGCCGACCGCGTGGCGCACGAACTCATATCCCGAGATACTCATATCCCTGTTGTATCCGCTGTTCTTCTCATCACAGTCCAGTACTACAGTATCCGCGGAATAGTTGGATTCTATGTAAAATCTCAGCTGGTGCGACTCCAGAGGGAACCGCCTCGTCCAGTAATTCTTGGATACGGAATAATCACACCGGCAGATCTGATAATTGACCCCGTCCTTGTGATAATCCTCCATAACCTCCAGTTTATTCTGGACACCCTTATATACGTGGAAATTGTGCGCCATGTCAAGATCCGGATCGCCGTCCCAGCGGAACCATACATTAAATTCGACCCGGTAATACGAGCCCTTGACATTGATCTCGCGCAGATTGTCCACATAGGTCCCGGTCGTCACATGGATCGCGTTCTCGGAAATCTCCTTGATCCGGTCCGTCGCCTCCTGATCCGGCTGCAGCGACGATACCCACCAGTCCTGTTCGCTGGTCTTGTCTTTGTACAGGATCGAGCAGGTGAGCGAAAGATAAAGAACCGAAAACAGCAAGATCCCGATCACGAATCCGTACAGGCGGTGCCTCTGCCATGGCTGCATATCCCTGTACCGGAACCGCAGCTTTGTCTTTTCCGGAACTGTGTTTTGTTGTTTCTCCGTATTTGTATCCATATCAACCCTTTCTGACTAATCTTCCGACGCGATAAACTTATAAACAAGCGCCGCCAGAGCCGCGCCTACCAACGGCGCTACTATGAACACCCATACCTGGGACAGCGCTTCGCCACCGACAAAGAGCGCGGGGCCAAGGCTTCTCGCCGGATTCACGGAAGTCCCGGTAAACGGGATACCCAGAATATGGACGAGCGTCAGGGTCAAGCCGATCACAAGACCGGCGACAGAGCCGTTCTCCGCTTTGGACGTAACGCCGATGATCGCAAGGACAAATACAAACGTAAGGACGACTTCCACCAGGAACGCGCCGCCCATTCCGATGCCAAGCGCGCTGTTATCGCCGAATCCGTTCTGTCCGAGACCGTTCGCGGTCCCGCCGACCATTCCCATCAGGATCGCCGCGCCGATAATCGCACCGATCACCTGAGATACGACATACAGGCAGAAATCGCGGACGCTCATCTTACCAGCGACCAGCATCCCGAACGATACCGCCGGGTTGATATGGCATCCGGACACATTGCCGATGGAATATGCCATCGCGACGATCACAAGGCCGAACGCGAACGCGATCAATAACGTGGAAAGCGCGAGCGGCACCGGAGAAATCCCCGCGTTGCCGATCAGCGTATTCGCCGCGACCGCGCTCCCGCAGCCAAAGATCACCAGTACGGCTGTCCCGATCAACTCTGCGATACATTTTTTTACATCACTCATTTCTTTTTCCCTCCTAGATACATATAAAATAATGTGATGTCAGGGTGAAGCGATACCGTCACCATATTATCGGTTTCATTATACTATATATGGTATTTTCCGTCAACTAAATCCGGCTTTTTTATACAAAATCTTCCATGCGCGCGCAGATTTCTTCCGCAACCTCGCCCACACTTTTCCGGTCGGTCGCCACCGTGATATCCGCCGCCGCCTCGTAAGCCGCGCGGCGCCGTTCCATCAGCTGCGCGATAAACGGAACCGTCTTGTTGCCCCGCAGGATCGGCCGGCTGTCGTCATCCCTGACCCGCTCCAGGATCGTCTCCGGTTCCGCGGTCAGCAAAACGACCACGCCGTTCTCCTTCATCAGCGCGACGTTCTCCTGCCTGACCGCCATGCCCCCGCCGCACGATACGATCGTCCCGTCCAGCTTTCCGAGGCTGCGCAGACATTCCGTTTCCATCTCGCGGAAACAGGCTTCCCCTTTCTGCTCAAAGATCGCGAAGATCGTCGTCCCCTGCTGCTGCTCGATCCATTCGTCCGTATCCAGCTCCCGGTATCCGAGCCGCTTTGACAGCTCTCCGGATACGCTGGATTTTCCGGTTCCCATAAACCCGATCAAATACAGGTTCTTCTTTCTGCCCGCCGCGCGGCTGTCCTCCTGTTTCCGTCCGGTTTCCTTTTCATGGATCATCTCCAGCGCCCGTTTCAGGTCGCGCACGGGGATCTGACCCGGAGCCGACGCGCGCCCCGCCGACCCGAACGTAATCGCGGAACCGGTCAGCTCTCCGTTGATCCGGCTGACGGTTCCCTCCTCGCCCATCGCCATCGTCACGACCGGAACCGCCGCGTACTCCCGGCACATACGGATCGTCGCGCCAAGCAGCACGTCCACATCCTCCGGGCGCTGCGGCATGACCGCGATCTTGACAATATCCGCGCCAAGCGCCTGCATCCGGCACAGGCGGAATAGGATCTCCTGTTCCTTCGGCGTCCTATGGAACTCATGGCTGGAGCCGACCGCCTTCACGCCGCAGCGGTGCGCCGTCTCCACCAGTTCCCGGAAAAAGGTATCCCCGTCCCGGACCGCGTCCGTCTCCCATGGCAGGGTACTTCCGGCGAACAGCTCCACATCGATCAGATCGCAGCCGCCCTCCGCTGCCGCGGCGCAGAGCTTCCGGTATCCCTCAGCGGTGATATCCCGGTTCCCGCCCTCTTTTCTCGTCCGGAACGTCGCCAGAAGCGGCGTCCAGGGCAGGATTGCACGGAGCGTCCCAAGGACGGAACGCACGGAATCCGGCTCGTCCACCCCGTCGAAGCAGTCCATCCTCCACTCTGCCATATCGGCGGGAAGCTCCCGTATCCGCTCCGCCTGCGCGCGGATCTCTTTCTCGTCCGCGCCCACGATCGGGACGCAGATCTTCGGCATCCCCTCTCCGATCTTTCTGTCTCTGATCGTAACAACTCGTTCCGTTTTCATTTCTTCCATCTCCCTGTTCTGTCTTGACAATCATTTTACAATTCCTTATCATATTATGCAAGAGATTTCACCAAAAAGCGAGGAAAGCGACATGAATATCACAGGAACAACCAGGCTGACCGGACTGCTCGGTCGGCCCGTCTCACACAGCAAATCGCCCGCCATGCACAACTGCGCGTTCCAGGCGCTCGGTCTGGATTATGTATATCTGTGCTTCGACGTGGGCACCGAAGAAATGCCCGCCGTCGTCGAGGGACTGAAACTCGCCGGCGTCCGCGGGTTCAACTGCACGATGCCGTGCAAGCACATTATGGCGGAGCTGGCGGACGAATTATCCCCCGCCGCGTCCATCATCGGAGCCGTCAACACGGTCGTCAATGAAGACGGCAGGCTCATCGGGCACAACACCGACGGAACCGGCTTCGTGCTGGCGGCAAAAAACGCCGGGCACGACATGACCGGCAAGACGGTCACACTTCTCGGAGCCGGCGGCGCCGCGACGGCGATCGCCGTACAAGCCGCGATCGACGGCGTGACCGACCTGCATATTTTCAGTATCCGGGATTCGTTCTATGCGAACATGGAACAGACCGTACAGAAGCTGAACCAACAGACAAAGTGCCATGTAACGCTCCACGATTTTGACCGGGAGTCCGTGCTGAGGAACGCGATCGCGGACAGCGCCATTCTGATCAACGGAACTTCGGTTGGCATGGAGCCGAATCCGGACGCTTCCATCATCACGGATCCGACGATGTTCCATGACGGGCTGGCGGTAGCCGACGTTATCTACAGCCCGGCAGAGACAAAGCTGCTCCGGCTCGCGAGAGAAGCCGGCTGCGCGACGTTCAACGGCGAATATATGCTTCTCTATCAGGGAGTGGAAGCGTTCCGCCTGTTTACCGGACACGATATGCCGGTCGAGCTTGTGAAAAAAACCTGTTTCTGAGAAACGCGCGCCTTATGGCGGGCAATCGCCGAGCGCGGCAGGAGATCTGCCAACGCTCCAGACGGCGCCGGAAACGTGCGCCGCCGGGAGCACGGCGAACTGAAAAGGGGTTCATCCGGATGCTGATCCGGATGAACCCCTTCTTGTCATTTCTTTATAAGAACGAATCTTACTGATCGTTTCTTATTTTTTTGTTACGGTCACTTTCACGCGATATTCCTGAACCGTCCCGTTCAAGGTAACCTTCGCGATTACGCTTGTCGTACCGGCTTTCTTACCTGTGATCTTGCCCTTGCTCGATACCTTGGCAATCTTGCTGTTCTTCACAGAGTATTCCACTTTCGCGCCTTCCTCAAGCAATACCTTGAAAGTCGATGTTTCTTTTACTTTCATGTTCTTCGTGAGGATCGTCACCGGCGTTCCGTCGGACGCGATCTTGACATCACCCAGATCACGCACGGTCGTAGGAACCTTATCTTTATCCTTAACCGTCAGACGGATCGTCGTCTTCGTGGTCACGCCGTCTTTCGTTACATAGATCGAAATGTTTGTCTTTCCGGCTTTCAGAGCGACAACCTGTCCATTCGCGGAAACAGTCGCAACGTCCGGCTGGCTGGATACAAACTGTACCGTTACGCCTTCCTCTGCCGGTGCGCTGATCGCACCCTTCTGTCCGGTGGCAATATTCCGATATACTCTCGCTGACGCGTCCGCTTCCGGAACGTACGGCTTGTCGTCGCCCGGTTTGTTATCGTCCGGCTTATCGTCGCCCGGCGTGGTGGATGAAGTTCCGCCGCCACCAGGGATATACGGACGTTCAGACTGGCTGAAACCGTTAATGGAAGCCAATCCATCAGCAAGCGCGTCCGCTACGCCAGGAAGATCCTGCGCGGCGTCGATCGCGTCTTTCGCGCTCTTTACAAGCGCATCCAGCCGCTCACGGTCTGTCTCTGTAAGACTGCTGCTGTTCCACTTCGCTCTCGCCTCGTCGATCTGTGCTTTCGCGTTTGTTTTCGCGTCCTCAAGCGATACTTCCGGAACAGCGTCCTGCATTGCCTGGAGACCCTTGTTGTATTCTACGTCAACTCCATCTTTCGTCGTCTGCTGGTCGATCGCGTTCTTCGCGTCCGTTACCGCCTGATCCAGCGCCTGGATCTGCTCCGGCGACAATGTGGAATCGTCATACAGCTTACGCGCGCTGTCCAGAGCGTCTTTCTTGCTCTGTTTATAATCCGCAAGCTCTTTCTTCAGTTCATCAATCTTGCTCTTTAAGGAATCAAGAAGCGCTTTTTCATCTGATACAAGACCCTGTGCTTCCGAAGACAGATCTTCATATCCTGCCAGCGCAGCGTCAACCGCAGCTTCGTCCGTGATCGCTACGTCTCCGACCGTCTTGCCGAGGATATCCGCGTTCTGCTGTTTCCATGCATCCGCTTCCGCTTTCACTTCCGCGCCTGCTTTCAGCTCATTGATCTTTGCCTTCAGCGAATCAAGCAATGCCTTCTCATCTGTTACAAGACCCTGCGCTTCCGGAGACAACTGCCCATATCCTGCCAGCGCGGCGTCAACCGCAGCTTCGTCTGTGATCGCTACGTCTTCGACCGTCTTGCCGAGGATATCCGCGTTCTGCTGTTTCCATGCATCCGCTTCCGCCTGCACTTCCGCGCCTGCTTTCAGCTCTTCGATCTTCGCTTTCAACGAATCAAGCAATGCTTTCTCTTCTGTTACAAGACCCTGTGCTTCCGGAGACAACTGCTCATATCCTGCCAGCGCGGCGTCAACCGCAGTCTCATCTTCGATCGTTACGTTCTCGACCGTCTTTCCGAGGATATCCGCGTTCTGCTGTTTCCATGCATCCGCTTCCGCTTTCACTTCCGCGCCTGCTTTCAGCTCGTTGATCTTTGCCTTCAGCGAATCAAGCAATGCTTTCTCTTCTGTTACAAGACCCTGGGCTCCAGGAGTCAGTTCATCATATCCCGCGAGCGCGGAATCAACTGCCGCTTCATCTGTGACCGCTACATTATCCACCGTCTTGCCAAGGATGTCCGCGTTCTCCGCTTTCCATGCGTCCGCCGCTTCCTGATCCGGATTGACGACGACGCCCTGCGTTACCGTAACGGATCCTGCTTTTTCAACACCATCCTCCACAACAACCGGGTGTGCCTGCGCGTCGATCAATTTTGTAATATGGATCCCGACTTCGGACTTGCCAAGCTGGGCATCCGGTTTTACTGTAAATGCCGCGCTGAATACGGTTCCATCCCCGAACAACATATCGTCGGTGCTGACTGTCATTACGCCGATCTTACCGCTTTCTTCCACGTTCGCGTCAAACGCCGAGCCATTGACCAGCTCGCCCGCTACCACGTCGCTTTCCTGGATCGTCAGGACGGAAGCGTCATATGTCACGTCGATATCGGCTCCTTTGACTCCCTGAACCGTGCATCCGCTCATCGTGAACGTAACGGTCGCTTTCTCGCCCTGCGCCGCAGTCTCATTGCTGCCTTCCAGAGTATAAGGAGCGACCTTCTTCGCTTTCACGGTCACGGAACCAGGCGTGATCTCGCCTGTCGCGACGATCGGAGCCGTTGACTGATCGATCAGTTTGACTACCTGGATCGAAACGTCGGATTTTCCGATCTCCGCATCATCTTTTACTGTAAAGGCAGCGGACAGAACTTTTCCGTCGCCGGACAGGATATCGTCCGTGCTGACCGTCATCACGCCGACCTTACCGCTTTCTTCCACACTGATATCGGATGTGCCGTTCGAGAGCAGTTCGCCTACCGTTACTTCATTTTCCTCTACAGTCAGGACAGAAGCGTCATAACCAACTTCCAGGACAGCGCCTTTGACTCCCTGAAGCGTATTCTCGCTCATCGTGAAATCTACGGTCGCTTTTTCGCCCTGCTCTGCTTCCACGTCGCTTCCGCTCAGCTTATAGGAAGCAGCAGCCGTCTTTGCTTCAACGGTAACAGAACCGGCTACGCACTGACCTGCCGCCTCGATCGGCTTCGCTCCTTCGCCGAGAAGCTCCGTTACGCTGATCCCGACGTCGCTCTTCCCGAGCGCAGCATCGTCTTTTACTGTAAAGTTAAGCGACATAACCTTCCCGTTTCCGGAGAACAGCGTTCCCGCTTCCACGCTCATCACGCCGATCGAGCCGTTCTCTTCCACATGAACGTCTGTCATATCGCCTGATACCAGTTCGCCTTTTTCTACGTCCTGCTCCGTCACTGTCAACACGCTGGCGTCATATGTAACGTTCATCGCGACGCCCCATACGCCCTCAAGCGTATTATCGCTCATCGTGAAGTCTACCGTCGCTTTTTCACCCTGTTTCGCGGTGACATTGCTGCCGGTCAGAACATACGTATATTCTGTGCCCTGGCTTACCACATCGAATGTTGCCGGAACGCCGGTCACTGTGATCTTTCCGTTATCCGGATCAAGCACATCGACGACCTCAACCTCGATCTGCACGCCGGAACCGGTATATGACGCCGGAAGCGTATCTTTCAGATGGAACAGTGTTCCGTCTCCCGTGATCGCCGTCTCGACATCCACATACGCCACGCCGACCTGTCCGGCATCCTGCTTGTTCACATCCTGAATCCCTCTGTCCTGATAAAGCAGGTCGCCCTCATCAGCAACTACATCAAGATTCGGAAACGCATCCGTGCTGTATTTGATCCTAACCTGCAACCCGGCAATCGTATTGGTATTCCCCTCCAAAACGACCGGTATGGATACCGCCTGACCCTGCGTATATTCAGACTGTGCATCCACTTTAATGCTGGTTCCCGCCGCCCGGACTGCACCGAAAGACATACCGCCCAGCACCATCGCAAAGGATAAGACAAACGCAAGTATACGCTTCATGATTTTCTGATTCATAATTCTCACCTCGTTTTGTCTCCTTATTTCACTACTCTGACTTTTACCTTGGCGGAAACCCCGCCCGCTTTGGCAGTTACGACAACGACGCCCGGTTTCTTTGCCCGGAACTTGCCTGTCTTTTTATCGATCGTCGCGATCTTTTTATTGGAGACAAGCCATTTGATTGCCGCTTTCTTACCAACTGTTTTTGCCTTAAACTGATAGGTCTTGTGAACCTTGATCTTTTTCTTTTGCTTTGTAAATTTGATCTTCTTTACTTTTTGTACGGAGCTGCTTTCAGGCGTACTGCTTCCCGGCGCGGTGTCCGATTCCTGTACGTCCGTACTGTCGTCTTTGTCTCCTGCCGGAGTTGTCGCCGCTCCGCCCGGACCTCCCGAAGAAGGCGCGCCGCCAGAGACGCCGCCCGAACCACCCGTCGACGTCTGCTGAATCGTTACCGTCCCGACCGTACTTTGAATCTGATAATTTTCCGTCTCGGAATCCTCCGCGCACATCGTATCATATAATGTAAACGCGGCGGTTCCGGAAGCGTTTTCATTGATCCGGAACGTAATATTCATCCAGTTCCCGCCTGTGGTATAGGGCTCCATTGCCGCCCATCCCCAGTTCACATTTCCGGGTGTGTCCGTATTGGTCAGGCGAAGGCCTGTCGGCGTCTGATTGGTATACTCTGTAGATACCAATGTCAGTTTCTCAACATCGTACCGCAATTTGAACTGCGCGTTGCGCACCGGCATCTCTTCCGAAACGCCGAAACTCACCGATACGACTACTGTATCTCCCGGTTTTCCGCTCGCGCTGCTCACGGTAACCGGAACCGTTCCCACTGCCTTCGCCGTCAATGTAGCGCCCGGCGCTGTCAGCGACAGCGCCAGGGCTAACATGAGCAGGCAGCTAATCAGTTTTCTGCTCATGGGTAATTCCTCCCTTATGCTTTTTATTCAGCAAGCTCAGGGACGTTCTTGCCATTTGCTTTCTTGAGGATCAGTAATACGTCGTCTACTGTCACGCTGCCATTCGCATTGACATCCGCAGCAAGGAACTGCTGTGAATTCTTATCTGCTGCCGTCTGTACGGACAACTGCAATGCCAGCAGGGCGTCCTCGATCGTGATCGAACCGTCGTCGTTCACATCACCTAATTTGTACTCAGGAAGTGCCGGATGTTCTTCCGCGTACTTCGCGGCTACCGCCGCGTCAAACGCCTGTTTGAACGTCGCTTCCGTATCGTACGGTTTGCCTGCGGCAAGCTGCGTCAGAACCGCAGTCTGTCCAGCCGCCGACAATGCATTGAATCCGTTCGCCGCCGCAAGGTCAATGCCGAGCGCCGCCGCGTTCTGCGCGTCTTCGATCACCGCTTTCAGCGCGTCCGCATCCGCCGCCTCGTTTACTTTCTCAAGAGCCGTCTTCTCCGGAACAGGCGTGTTCGCCGTTACCGCCGCGTCAAACGCCGTCTTCAATGTATCTGCCGAATAACCTTCTTCCGGTTTCTGCGCGAATACCGTATCCATAACCGCGGATTTCTTTCCATCATCCAGCGCATTATACGCAGCAAGGTCTAAGCCAAGTTCCGCCGCGTTCTCTTCGATCACGGTCTTCAACGCAGCCGCGTCGGTCGCTTCATTGACTTTCTCAATCGCGGTCTTCTCTACAGCAGGTGTGCCGAAGGTAATGGAACCAGGAGTATATTCTCCGCAGCCTTTCATCGCATCCCTATCGACATTATGACCGCCCATTTCGTTCTCTTCAATCAGCGCTCTCTGAACTGTAAATCCCTTTCCTGTAATATCATATTTGGTATTATCAGTCGGAGTCTTGGCTTTAAAGTAGAGATACACCAATATTCCATCTTTGTCTGAAGCCATTGTACATCCATCGCCTGCCATAACGAGTTTCATATACGGATCGCCATCATTGGTTACCCTATTAAATGTAGGCACAAGATTGAGTTTCTTTCCTAATGTACCTCTTGGACAATCAGCGTCTACCATTTCAATAGCGCTCTCATCATAATATAACGCGAGAGTGTAACTTCCTACACAATGCTTATCACTTATAACATCTTTAAAGGTTAAAGGAATCTCGATCTCCTGTGCATTTGTTTCAACACCGGTTGCTGATCCAATTTCTACATAATAATATATCTCAGCTTCGTAATCAAACGATTCCTTTAACGATTCTTTTGTATAACCGCTTCCTGGTTTCTTTGTAAACAAACGTTTTACAATTTCAAGCTGCTCATATTCAGTCAACGTGTTGTAACCAGCCAGGTCAAGTCCTAACTCAGCGGCGTTCTCTTCAATAATCGTCTGCAAAGCCTCGGCACTTCCTGCATTATTAACGGAAGCAACCTTATCATCCACCGGAGGAACCTCGCCGCCTTCATACTCGATCGTCAGCTGAGGAACCAAGTCCGCCTTTGTCTTGCCGGCTGCATCCAGAACCAGCTGCGCGCCCGCATTTTCTCCTGCGGCGATTTCTTTGGTAAAGAGCATCTTCTGCGCTTTTGCCTCGGAAGAAAGCAGGAAGTTCACTTCCGTTGCCGCCGGATCCGCAGCCTGTACGAGCGAGGTAACGTCAACCTCAGACGTCCATTCATCCAATGTCGTCGCGGTTACTTTACTTGGATTATCGTTCTTTGTGTAATCGCTCATGCAGTCGATATTGCCTCTGTGGAATACAGCTGTAACGCCGTCTGTCGCAAGCGACGCGTCAATGCTTTCTTTCAGGAACTCATAGCTGTTCTTTGCTCCTTCCACGCCATCGTTTGCCGCAAGCTCTACGACGTTGGTTTCATTCCATTCGCCGTCGAACTTCGTGATCTTGATGTTCGTATCTTTTCCAGCTTTATCCCTCTCCGCGACAAACCGAAGCGTAGCGCTTTTGACTGTCTTGTTCGCATCTTTCGGGAATTTCAGCAATCCGACAAAATCTGCCGACGCATTGGAAGCAAATTCCATTGTCGCATTTTTCGGATGCGTATACTGCCATGCGCTTGTCAGGTTCGTATCCTGCGTCTTATCAGCCGCCGCTACCTGCTCGGAAGTCAGGTACGACTGGAGCTTGCTGATCGCGTCATTCTTGTACGTGTCAACCGTTTCTTTCAGCAGCGTTTCCGGCGCGTTGATCTGGATCGTCGCGTACTTGATCACCGCGTCGATCGAGTTCTGCGCAAACGCGTCATACTGATCTTTGGTTACCGCCGCATTGATCGCCGCGATCGCCTGCTCTTTATACTGCGGCAGGTCTTCGTCCGCCGTGATCTTTTCAATCCCGTCGATCGCCGCTTTTGCTTTCTCTAATTCCTGCTGAACCGCCTGCTCGTCGGTTGCTGCTTCAATGGCGGTTTTGCCCTTCTCGCGTTCGTCAAGGACTTTCTGCCAGTTCTCAGGAGTATAGCTGCCCTGCGTCGCGCCTTCCGGCAAATAAGAATCCAATTCTGCTTCTGCCGCCGCTTTTACAACTGACAGTTCTGTTTCTACCCAAACTTCCAGTTCTGTCGCATGAGTTCCTGGATTCGACCAGTTATAAACAATGATAAACCGGTACTCGCCGGACGTATCGGTTCCGGAAGTAAGTTTGATCGGTCCCACTGTCTTATCGGTCATATTATTTTCATTATCCGGGGTAGCCGTCTGCGAGATAATTGCAACGCCATTCTTGACATCTTTATTCATACGCAAGACGTCGTCTCTCGTACCGGTTGACCCAGTCGTCAATGACACGTCGTTTGACACTGCAACCGACGTACCATTTTCATCTCCTACAGCCTGGAGTCTGATCTTACTTAACGCGTATGCTTTTTTCAAATCGATAACCTGCAGTGCCTGATTTGCCAGATTGATCCCTGTTTCCGTATCGCCGTCATAAAGCATTGCGGCTTTATTATCCACAGGACCATTTCCTTTCCATGCATAGGAATCTGCTGTAGACAGATCTACTTTTCCATCCTCGGCAACTGTAACGCCCTCTTGCGGTGACGGGGGCTGTACTTCCTTTGTCTCTCCATATGTAACCGTCACAACCGGTTTCAGATCCTCAGCCGTTTTGCCTGCCGCGGTCAGAACCTGCTCAATACTTGCCCATCTTGTGTCATTATTGTAGGTTTCCTTGCTGGCATCCTTTGTGAACAACTGACATCCCTCGCCGCTATCCCGCGTCGAATACAGCAGGAAACTCACAACGCCGCTGTCGTTATTCTTCATGTCTTCTGTCAGCTGTAATTCCAAAGTTCCCTGATGTTTTGATAATGTTTCCACATCATAAGCATCGCCATACTCAAACAACTTATTTCCGCCATGTCCGATCGCCAGCTCCCCGATCGGATCCGTCGCGATTGCTTCCGTGACCTGGCTTTCTACGTCTGCATACTGCGTGGAAGCCTCTGTCCAATCATTTCCAAATGCATATGCCTTGATCGTGTCGTTGACCTTCGACTCACTTGTAAATAAAATACTGATGCTCTCCACCTTTTTCGTCGTATCAAGCCCTGCGATCTTGTACAATCCCGCAAACACTGCATCACTTGAAGCCTGCAGCCTGTATTCGATTTTGGCGCTGTTCGCAGTCTGAGCAGTATTATTTTTCCTTATCTGCTTGTCCTCCGAAAAGGTTGTTACAACTACATTTTCGTCTGCTTTGACCGGTATCATGCCGGAACTTGACAGAATCAATGCCGCAGATAAAATACCTGCCAGCATCCGCTTACCAGTTTTTCTGGTAATCGCTGTTTTTAAACTCATTCTTCTTTCCCTCCTTATTTTTTTCTGTACAGAGTTTATCACATGATTATAATTCTTTGCTTATGTTCCTGCTCACCTCCTGCTCTCCTATTGTACAATCCAGTACGCTGAGGCTTTGTTCCCCCTCTCATGCCTTGTACATAGATATACTGACTATATTATACGGGAAAATTACAAATTGTTCAATAGGAAGTATTGATTTTTTATATCTTTTGTGCATTTTCTCCATTGAAAACAAGAAATTTCCCTCTCAAATTGTTACCCGCGCCCCTTTCGCCGGTTTGTGAAAAAAAGCGGCGCGCAACGATCTGCCTGCCGCCCGGTTCGGAAACAAAATATGGAAATCCTCCATATAACAACAGGGCTGACGCCTTACTCTGCTTGTAAGCGTCAGCCCCCGGTATTTTCAATAACAATGTTGTTTATATACTAGTTAAAATCAGCCCTTTTTGCTACTACATACTCCATGATATATCTCGCGTCTTCACTGTTTACATCTACATCCCCTGTTACATCAGCATTCGCAAGTTGTTCTTCATCCAGTTGACGCTTTCCTGCAACATATTCCAGGACATATCTTGCATCTTCGCTATCCACGCTCTTATCTCCGGTTACATCTCCAAGTATACGTGTGGATGGTTCTTCTTCCTTCACCGGTACATTCACCGGTTCAGCCGGAACAAACGCGCTTACCTCAGTCGGATCCTCATACTGTTCACGGATCGCCGTATTGTCCGGGTTCGCCCTGTTCTCGGACGCATCGCCTTTTGTCTCTTTGGCATACAGCTCTTCCAGGTTCAGCGTTACCTGAGTGGCTTCCTGTGCGCCATCGTTCACACGGAAGACGAGGACTGCCAATACCAGTCCTTCCGGACCTGCGCTTGCTTCGTCGCCGTCAATGTACGCGATCGTCGCTGTACCCGGCTGTTCTACGCCGACTTCCACATAAGAGCCGCCCACGTTCTCTCTTGTCCGGAACGAATCATATGTAAGGGCGGTCTGGTCATACTGCACGTCCATCTGGACAGCGCCGATCTGTTTCAGGTTGACGGCTTTCACTGTAAGCTCTACATTGCCGTCCACGATCGCGCTCTCGACCGTAAACGTTCCACTCGCTTCCGCCTTGGCGGTCGTCATGCCGATCATCATACTGAATGTAAGAACCAGCGCCAGAAAACCAGCCATCAGTTTCTTTGTACGGGATTTTCTCATATTATCATACCTCTCTTTTCTTATTTTGGTCGACTCCCCCATCGACCTTATCCGTAGTTGCCTACTTGAATTGATTATAATATACGCTTGTCTATTTTGCAACTATTTCTTGAAAAAACGTTTTTCTTTTTTGTAAAAAATGAACGCAAGCCCGGTAAACACGCCTCCCGCGTCCCACTGCGCGATACATTTATGACTGCATATCGGCAAGCTCCTGCACCTTTTCAAGCGGCAGACCAGACCATACAGCCATATCTTCCAAAGAGAATTTTCCCATTTCAAGTAACCGTCCTACTGTTTCCAGTTTTGCTTGCTTAACTCCGATTTCATATCCCTCTTCAAACTTTTCCTGAAACATCATCTCCAAAGTCATATGATTCCATCTCCATTTCTCGTTCTTTCTGACAGACTGCGTCGCCTCATCCAACTCCCCTGTAAAGCCATCTTAAGGTATAAATATCCTGTCCTTCACCGAACAAACCACAGATACCGTCAAATTTCTCTTTTGAAGATAAACCAATCGTTGATGATTTACACTGGCTGCTTACCGGCAAGCTCCTGTACCTTTTCAAGCGGCAGACCCGACCCAGCAGCAACTTCTTCCAAGGAGAATTTTCCCATTTCAAGTAACCGTCCTGCTGTTTCCAGTTTTGCGCTTTCAACTCCAATTCCAATTCCAGTTTCCCGTCCGGTTTCAAATCCCTCCTCATACTTTTCCTGAAACTTCATCTGTAAAGTCATATAATCCAACCTCCATTTCTCATTCTTTCTGACAGACTGCACCGCCTCATCCAACTCTCTTGTAAAGTCATCTTCCGGTTCTTTTCCATCAATAAAGTCAAGCAATGTTTTCATTTCCGGCGTAACATCATCCATAGTGCCTTTTGTATTTAAAATGATCTTCGTCGTATCGTCGCCAAGACCCAATTCCAGATTCTGCAAGCATCGGTTCTCAAAGGTATAGATATGCCTGCCTTCACCAAACAGGTCAAAGGTACAGACAAAAATGACAAAACTTCGTTTCAAATCTTTATAGTTTTCTCCCTTTTCCAGGATATTCAAATCTATCATGCCCTGATAATATCTTGTCCGTTTTGGAAGATTCCTATTTTCCGTTGTCTGCATTTCGATATTGTAAACCGTATCGTTTCCGTCCTCCACATAAATATCAAGGCGGACACTTTTTGCATCTGCGGAAATATCAATCGTCTCCTGTGATTTCGGATACTCAATACGGGATATCTTTATTTCAAGTACCCGTTCCAAAAACGGTTTGCAAAATTTCGGATTTCTCATGATAACACTGAACATGAAATCGTCCTTTATTTGCAGTTCTTCAAAGGCTTTCTCCATAATTGCCCCCTTCTTTTTTCTCTATCTTTATTATAATATGTGACTGCATGATTGACAAGGACTGAATTTTATCATTCTGTGCAATTAAGTTCATTTTTTTCAATCCGTTTTTTCATTGTATCCCGGACGCTTGATCTCACAATCTACCCCTCATTCATCCTCGCGAGCTTCGCCGTCTGATCCGCCGCGGTCAGGCTGTCGATGATCTCCGTTAGGTCGCCGTTTAAAATGTTCTCCAGCCGGTGGAGCGTCAGCCGGATGCGGTGATCCGTCACGCGGCCCTGCGGGAAATTGTAGGTCCGGATCTTTTCCGAGCGGTCGCCGGTCCCGACCTGGGAGCGCCGCGCCTCCGCCTCCGCGTCGTGCGCTTTCGCCATTTCCAGTTCATACAGCTTGGAGCGCAGTACCTTCAGCGCTTTCTCTTTATTTTTCAGCTGTGATTTCTCATCCTGACAGGAAATCACGATCCCGGTCGGGATATGGGTCAGGCGAACAGCGGAATCGGTCGTGTTGACGCACTGCCCGCCGTTTCCGGACGCCCGGAACACGTCGAACCGGCAGTCGTTCAGATCCAGATCGACATCGACTTCCTCCGCCTCCGGCATGATCGCGACCGTCGCTGTCGACGTATGGATCCGTCCGCCGGATTCCGTCACCGGGATCCGCTGCACGCGGTGGACACCGCTCTCATATTTCAGCCGGGAGTAAGCGCCGTTCCCGCTGATCATGAAGACCGCCTCCTTGAATCCGCCGATCCCGTTTTCGTTTAAGCTGATCATCTCCGTCTTCCAGTGGTTGCTGTCCGCGTAATTGCGGTACATCCGGTACAGCTCTGCGGCAAACAGCGCCGCCTCGTCCCCGCCCGCGCCGGCGCGGATCTCGACGATGACATTTTTTTCATCGTTCGGGTCTTTGGGGATCAGCAGGATCCGGATCTGCTCTTCCAGCGCCGCCGCCTTTTCCTTCGACTCCGCCAGTTCCTCTCTTGCAAGCTCTTTCATCTCGTCGTCGGTTTCCTGCTCGATCATCTCCAGGCTGTCCTGAATATTCTGTTTCTCCCCTTTATACTGCCGATAGGCTTCGACAATCGGGGTCAGTTCATTCTGCTCTTTCATCAGGGAACGGAACCTGCCCTGGTCTGCCGTAACGTCCGGATCATTCAGTTCCTCCAGCACGATCGCCAGCCGTTCCTCCAAATCTTCTAATTTATCAAACATACGATTCCCCTCCCGGTCGTTCTCTTTCTGATCAAATTCATTCTCTCACGCGCCGTCCTCCTCGGCGTCCTGCCATCTGCCGCATACGGTCCGGTCAAGACCGGCGAGATCCTTTTCGACCTCAATCTCCTGAAAGCCCTGCCGTTCCATCATTGCCGTGACGGCGGCTCCCTGATCGGAACCGATCTCAAGGAACATCATCCCGTCCGGTTTCAGATACCTGCCCGCGTCCCGGATGATCCTCCGGAAACAGGCAAGCCCGTCTTCGTCCCCATCGAGAGCGAGCCGCGGTTCATAATCCCGGACCTCCGGCATCAGCGTATCGCAGACTGCCGTAGGAATATACGGCGGGTTGGAGACGATCAGGTCAAACTTTCCCGCCCCCGCTTTTTGGACAGGCTCATACAGATCTCCCTGCAGAAATGTTACCGACGCTTCCAGCCTCCGGTTATTCTCCCGCGCGATCGCGAGCGCGTCCCCGGACAGATCGACAGCGATACATTCTTCCGGGCGCAGTTCTTTCTCCAGCGTGATCGCGATGCAGCCGGAACCGGTACACAGATCGAGAATATGTTCAAACGGCCGCCCCGCGCTCAGGATCTGCTCGACAAGGACTTCCGTATCGTACCGCGGGATCAGGACGCCCGGCGCGACATGAAACTCATATCCGTAGAACCACTGTATCCCCGTGATATATTGAAGCGGTTCATGTGCGCACCGCCGGGCGGTCGCCGCCTCAAGCGCCTCCCTCTGCGTGTCGGGCATCGGCGTCCGCTTCTCCAGCAGATAATCGGCGCGTTCCCATTCTGTGATATGGGCGAGCAGCGCCCACGCGTCCCCGGCGGCGTTCTCGATCCCGTGCCGCTCCATCGCCGCCTCGCTCTCCCGCAGACATTCTTCATACGTATTCATTTTATTCTTCCAGCTCCCCGTTCCGGTCCGCCTCCAGATACGCCCTCCAGTCCAGCACGCCTTCCACGGACCGGATCGCGACTTCGATCATGGAGTCATCCGGCTCGGCGGTCGTGATCTTCTGCAGCGCCAGCCCCGGCTTGCTCAGCAGCCCGATCACCTTATTGTCCGTGCGCCCCGCAAGGCGGATGATCTCATAGGAGATCCCGGCGATCACGGGAACCAGGAGGACCCGGAACAGGATCCGGTATTTCACTTCTTTTACCCGGACAAACATAAACAGCACAATGCTGACCAGCATGACAAACAGGAGGAAACTCGTCCCGCACCGCTTGTGGAGCCTCGTGTGGGTCCTCACATTTTCCACGGTCAGATCCTGCCCGTCCTCCAGGCAATTGATCGTCTTATGCTCCGCGCCGTGATACATGAACACCCTGCGGATGTCCTCCATGCGGGAAACCAGAAACAGATAACCGAAGAAAATGCACAGCCGGACGGCTCCCTCCACCACGCTCAGGAAAACATACGAATGGATGAACCGCCCGAAAAAGCTGACCAGCACGTAGGGCAGCACCATAAAAATACCGACCGCCAGCACGATCCCGAGCGCCAGCGTGACGCCGAGGATAAAATTGTTGAACCGGTCGCCGAATTTGTCCATGAGCCATTGTTCCAGCTTTCCCGGCGTCTCCTCCTCCTCGATCCCTTCCATCGCGCAGTCCGCGGAAAAATTCAGCGCCCGGATGCCGGCTACCATGGATTCCACAAAGCTGACGACGCCCCGGATCAGCGGCAGCTTCGCCCATCTGTGCCGGTCGGCAAAGCTCCTGCTCGTCTGTTTTTTCACCGTGATCTCCCCGTTTGATTTGCGCACGGCAATGGCGGTCTGATCTCCGTTTTTCATCATGACCCCCTCCATCACCGCCTGTCCGCCGATATAGGTTCTTTTCATAGTTCATTCTCCTTAAAAAACATGCCCCTCTCTCTTGGTTCCAAGGGAAAGGGGCATACTACATGACGGATATGCCGCCATACGTCGTTCTTATTTCTCGCTGATCCCATATTTGCGGTTGAACTTGTCAATACGTCCGCGCGCCTGGGCTGTCTTCTGCTGTCCGGTATAAAACGAATGGCACTTCGAGCAGATCTCAACGTGAATGTCCTGCTTTGTCGAACCGGTCACAAACTCGTTTCCGCAGTTGCAAACCACTTTCGCCTGATAATAATCCGGATGGATTCCTTCTTTCATGATTTTCACCTCATATCTTCCCGTATGGTTGGTTCCGACCAACTCACAACTTTTCTCTCCGTTCAAACGAACGCACTGTATATCATAGCACATCCCTATGCGCAATGCAACCTTTTTTTACGGTCTCCGGAGCAGCGAACGGCGGATCAGTTCCATAAATTCCTCGTTTGTTTTTGTCTTGACAAACAACGACAACACCTGTTCCGTGGCGTCCTCCGTCTTTCCTCTGGACAGCTCCTTGTGAATGGCGTACGCCACTTCCTGTTCCTCCCTGGTCAGAAGCAGGTCGTCGCGCCGCGTGCCGGACTTGTTGATGTCGATCGCGGGGAAGATCCGCCGCTCCGACAGCGTCCGGTTCAGCACAAGCTCCATATTGCCGGTTCCTTTAAATTCCTCAAATACGACGTCGTCCATCTTGCTGCCCGTATCGACCAGCGCCGTGGCGAGGATCGTCAGGCTTCCGCCCTCGCGCATATTCCGCGCCGCCCCAAAAAATTTCTTCGGCATATGCAGCGCCGCCGGGTCCAGTCCTCCGGACAGCGTCCTCCCGCTCGGGGACACCGTGAGGTTGTACGCGCGCGCGAGCCGGGTAATGCTGTCGAGCAGGATCACAACGTCCTGTTTGTGCTCCACCAGCCGTTTCGCCCGCTCCAGCACCATCTCAGACACCCGTTTGTGATGTTCCGGCAGCTCGTCAAAAGTCGAATGGATGATCTCCACATTTTCCCCTTGGATGGATTCCTTCATATCCGTGACTTCCTCCGGCCGCTCGTCGATCAGCAAAATGATCAGGTGCGTTTCCGGGTAAAATGTCGTGATACATCCGGCGATCTGTTTCAACAGCGTCGTTTTCCCGGTCTTCGGCGGGGAAACGATCATTCCGCGCTGCCCTTTTCCGATGGGCGAGAGCAGATCCATAATGCGCATCGGGATCTTCGCGCCCTCTCCGGCGAGATGGATCCTCTCATTCGGAAAGATCGGCGTCAAGTCTTCAAACCGCGTCCTTTTCTGCGCTTCCTCCGGCGGGAAACCGTTGACAGACTGAATGTAGAGCAGCGCGCCGAATTTTTCATTTCCGGTTTTGACCCGGATATTGCCGTTTACGATATCCCCCGTCTTCAAGTTGAACCGCCGGATCTGCGCGGGGGAGACGTAGATATCATTCTCGCCCGGAAGATAATTTTCACAGCGGATGAAGCCGAAGCCGTCCGCCATGACTTCCAGGATCCCGTCCGCCATCTGCCCGCTGTCAAGCTTTAACAGGTCCGGCTTTTGCGTTTCCGTATTCTGATCGTTCTGATGTTCCAATGTCTGATTTTCTGCCATACTAGTTTTCATTTCCCCTCTCTTCTCCCGAGCCTGTCATCTGTTCCATAAGGGTATGATAGACAAACCCGCAATTTTCTTTCCATTGATCGCACGCCTCGATCGCCCGTTCCTCATCCTGCACCCGGATGCTCAGATTCATCAGCATGCTTCCCTTTTCCTTTATGAAGCAGTCGACGATATATTCCCCTCTGGCGTTCTGGTAATATTCCGCGTTCACTTCATAGCGGTTTTTCAGGTTCAGTCCGGTTTCTTTAATATAAGTAAAAATATCTTCCTCGATCGAGCGGGAAATCTTATATCCAAACATATCCAGCGTCATCCCGCCCTGGTCGGTCAGCGTATAATAGGTCACGTTTTTCTTTGTCGCGGCGTGGATCAGGTCTGACTCCAGCAGTTCGCTGATCGCTTCCTGCACATGAAAGTAGTTCGTATATTCTTTTTCTATGATGAACTCGCTGATCTGCGAGTTGGACAGCGGATATCCGACCAGATCCAGCATCGTCAGTATGATCAGCTTGTATAAAGTAAGTGATTCTCCCGGCATACTTTCCTCCTTTGCAGCATATGCGGGCGGCGTTACCGCGCGCGCCGGGCGATCCCGGTTTTCAGCGCCACTTCCGCTACCTGCCCCGCTACCGCCTGGACGACCCGTCTGTCAAACGCGTCCGGAATGATATAATCCTCCGACAGTTCTTCTTCCGTAATGATCCCGGCGATCGCTTTCGCCGCCGCGATCTTCATTTCCTCCGTGATATCGGACGCCTGCACGTCCAGCGCGCCCCGGAAGATCCCCGGGAATACGAGGACGTTGTTGATCTGGTTCGGGAAATCCGACCGCCCGGTCGCCACGACCCGCGCGCCGCCCTTTTTGGCTTCCTCCGGCATGATCTCCGGCGTCGGGTTCGCCATCGCGAATACGATCGGGTCTTCCGCCATGGAAGCGACCATCTCCGCCGTCACGATATTCGGGGCGGACACGCCGATGAACACGTCCCTGCCTTTCATCACGTCCGCCAGGCTTCCGGTCCGCCTGTCCCGGTTCGTATGTTCCGCCATCTCCGCCTGCGCCGGATTCATCCAGTCCTGCCCGGGACAGAGCGCGCCCTGCCGGTCCACGAGGATAATGTCCCCGATCCCGAGCCGGAGCAGAAGCCGCGCGATCGAGATCCCGGCGGAACCGGCTCCGTTGATCACGCAGGTCGCCTGTTCAAACGGCTTCCCGACCAGACGAAGCGCGTTGAGCAGTCCGGCGGAAACAACGATCGCCGTCCCGTGCTGGTCGTCGTGGAAAACCGGGATCTGCAGTTCCTGTCTGAGCCTCTGTTCGATCTCAAAGCACCTGGGAGCGGAAATGTCTTCCAGGTTGATCCCGCCGAACACCGGGGCGATCTGCCGGACCGCCCGGATGATCTCCTCCGTATCTTTCGTATCCAGGCAGATCGGGAACGCGTCCACGCCGGCAAATTCTTTGAACAGGATCGCTTTCCCTTCCATGACGGGGATCGCCGCTTCCGGTCCGATATCCCCAAGCCCAAGCACGGCGGTGCCGTCGGTCACGACCGCGACCAGATTGCCTTTTGCCGTATACCGGTAAACGTCGTCCCGGTTATCCCGGATGCGGCGGCACGGTTCCGCCACGCCCGGCGTATACGCGGTGCTCAGATCATCCCTTGTCCGGACCGATATTTTGGAACGGACGCCGATCTTTCCCTGATTTTTCTCATGCAGCTCCAACGCCAGCGCGTTATAATCCATGTTCTTCTCCTCCCAGTACATATTGCTGAATCAGATCGTAAATTTCTTCCCTGCCCTGCTTGCTGAGGGCGGAAAACGCCACGACCGGAGTCCCCGGCACCACGTCCAGCCCCTTTCGGATCATGCTCTGATGCTTCGCAAGCTGGCTCCGCTTGATCTTGTCTGCCTTTGTCGCGATGATCACCGGGTCATATCCGTGATCCGTGATCCATCGGTACATAATTTTATCGTTGTTGGAAGGTTCGTGGCGAATGTCCACTAATAAGAAGACAAGCCGGAGCATCCTGGACTGATGCAGATAGTCTTCGATCATCTTGCCCCAGCTGACGCGGACCGCTTCGGATACGTTCGCGTAGCCGTATCCCGGCAGGTCCACAAAGTATAATTGCTGATTGATGTTGTAATAGTTGATCGTCTGCGTTTTGCCGGGCTGCGCAGACGTCCTGGCATATGATTTGCGGTTCATCAGCGCGTTGATCAGCGAAGATTTCCCGACATTGGATTTCCCGGCAAACGCCAGCTCCGGAAGACGGTTATCCGGCAATTTGCCCGTTACGCCGCATACCGTCTCCAGATTTACGCTTGTTATCTGAAACATAGTATCATCCACTTTTCTTGCGTGCTTCTTCCGCGTCCTGAGCCGCTGTCTTCCGGGTCGCTGCCTTGTCCGCTTTCTGCTTGACCGTCTGCGATTCCCGGTATACGACGGACGCCTTTCCGGTCTTGTTGATCACATCCTCGTTGATCTCGATGGACTCGATCGTCGGGTCGGACGGCGCTTCGTACATCAGATCCATGATCGAATCTTCCATGATCGCCCGCAGCCCCCTGGCTCCCGTGTTGCGCCTGATCGCTTTCTGTGCCATCGCCCTGAGCGATCCCTTCGTAAAGGACAGCCGGACGCCGTCCATCTCGAACAGGCGGATATATTGTTTCACGATCGCGTTCTTCGGCACCGTCAGGATCCGGATCAGGGACTCCTCATCCAGCGCGTCCAGCGTAACGGTCACCGGAACGCGTCCGATAAACTCCGGGATCATGCCGAACCGGACCAGATCCTGCGGCATCACCTGTTTGAGAATCTCGCCCACGTTCATCTGTTCCCGCTCGCCGATGGTGGAATTGAATCCCATGGTCTTCTCGCCGATACGGTTTTCGATGATTTTTTCCAGACCGTCAAACGCGCCGCCGCAGATAAATAAAATATTGGTCGTATCGATCTGGATAAACTCCTGGTGCGGATGCTTCCGCCCTCCCTGGGGAGGCACCGACGCGACCGTCCCTTCGATAATTTTCAGGAGCGCCTGCTGCACGCCCTCTCCGGACACATCGCGGGTGATCGAGACGTTCTCGCCTTTCCGCGTGATCTTGTCGATCTCGTCAATATAAATGATCCCATACTCGGCGCGTTCAATATCATAATCCGCCGCCTGTATGATCTTGAGCAGGATATTTTCCACATCCTCGCCCACGTAGCCCGCCTCCGTCAGCGCGGTCGCGTCCGCAATGGCGAACGGCACGTTCAAAAGGCGCGCCAGCGTCTGCGCGAGCAGCGTCTTTCCGGAGCCGGTCGGACCGAGCAGCATGATATTGCTTTTCTGCAGCTCCACGTCCTGGCTCTTTCCCGCCTGCAGGCGTTTGTAATGGTTGTAGACGGCGACGGACAGGACTTTCTTCGCCTCGTCCTGCCCGACGACATAGTCGTCCAGAAACTCTTTTATCTCTTTCGGTTTTACCAGATTGATCCCGACGTTGGACAGGTAATTCTCGTCCTCCGCCACAATATCGTTGCATACGTCAATGCATTCATCACAAATGTAGATACCATTCGGACCCGCGATCATTTTGCGGACCTGATCCTGGGTTTTTTTACAAAAAGAACATCTCACTTTGTCCTGTTTCTCGCCCATACGACCTGCCATCCCGGCACCTCACAATCTTTTTTTATTTCGATCATGCCCTGCTTGCCACAACATGGTCAATCAAGCCATACTCCAGCGCTTCCTGCGCGCTCATGAAATTATCCCTCTCTGTGTCTGCTTCGATCACTTCTAACGGTTTCCCTGTATTCTCGCTCAGCATACGGTTTAAATTCTGCCTGGTTTTCAGGATATGCTCCGCCGCGATCTGGATCTCGGTCGCCTGACCCTGCGCGCCGCCCAGCGGCTGGTGGATCATGATCTCCGCGTTCGGGAGCGCGTACCGTTTCCCTTTCGCGCCACCCGCGAGCAGGAACGCGCCCATGCTCGCCGCCATGCCGATGCATGTGGTGGATACGTCGCATTTGATATACTGCATCGTATCATAGATCGCGAGCCCGGCGGTCACCGACCCTCCGGGGCTGTTGATATATAAGTTGATATCCTTTCCGGGATCCTCCGACTCCAGGAACAACAGCTGCGCGACGATCAGGCTCGCCGTCACTTCGTTGACTTCCTCCCCGAGCATAATGATCCTGTCTTTTAATAATCGGGAATAAATATCATACGAGCGTTCTCCCCTGCTGGTCTGCTCTATGACATAAGGCACTAAACTCATCGTCGTCCCTCCTTTATTCTTTCGCGGCGGCAACAACAAAATCGACCGCTTTCTGCACGGCGATATCCCGGCGCATCTGTTTCTGCTCCTGCTCGCCCATCAGTTCTTTCAGCTTGTCCGCTTCCATCTGGTACATACCCGCCATCTTTTCCAGCTCCGCCTGAAATTCTTCGTCGGTCGCCTCGATCGCTTCCTGATCCGCGACCGCTTCCAATACGAGCCTCGACTGGATGCGCTTGAGCGCCTGCGGCTTCGTCTGCTCCTCGAACTGCTCCTGGGTCATGCCGGTAAACTGCAGATACTGCTCCATCTTCAATCCCTGATAGCTCAATCTCTGCGCAAATTCATCGGTCATCTGCTGAACCTGCGTCTCGATCATCGCTTCGGGAATATCCATCTTGGCGCCCTCGATGATCGCTTCCACGACCGCGTTTTCTTTCTCGGTCGCCGCTTCTTTTTCCTTGCGTTCCGTGAGCTGCTTCTTCACGTCCGCCTTATATTCTTCTATCGTATCAAACTCGGATACGTCCTCGGCAAATTCATCATCCAGCTCCGGAAGCTCTTTCGCCCGGATCCCTTTTATGATCACCTTGAACAGCGCCGGCTTTCCGGCAAGCTCCTGCGCCTGGTAGCCCTCCGGGAACGTCACGTTGACGTCCACCGCGTCGCCGATCTTCGCGCCGATCAGCTGGTCTTCAAATCCGTCGATAAACGTATGGGAACCGATCGTAAGCTGCTGGTCCTCCGCGGAGCCTCCGTCAAACAGCACGCCGTCGATCGTCCCGGAATAGTCGATCGTGACTTCGTCGCCGTTCTGGACAGGTCTGTCTTCCACAGTGATCGAACGCGCGTTCTGCTCCCTTGTCTTGTTGATCTCCGCCATCACATCCTCGTCCGTCACCTCGACCGGCTTGCTCTCCACTTTTACCCCTTTGTAGGTTCCAAGCGTTACCTCCGGTTTGCAGGCGACCGTCGCGGTAAAGACAAACGGTTTGCCTTTCTCAATGCTGGTCACTTCGATCTCCGGGCGGGACACGATCTCCAGCTCGCTTTCGTCCGCCGCCTCCGCGTAGGCGTCCGGGATCAGCAGATTCGCCGCGTCCTCATAAAACATCTCCGGTCCGTAGACCTTTTCCAGATATGCCTGCGGCACCTTGCCCTTACGGAATCCGGGCAGGGAGATCTTGCCTTTCTGACGGTTGTACGCCTGCCGGATCGCGGCGTCCAGTTTGTCTTCGGGTACTTCGATCGTCAGTTTAGCCATATTATGCTCTAAATGTTCTACTTTTAAACTCATCGTACAATTCCTCCTGATTTATCACAACACAGCATGTTATTATAGCATGACTTATCTTTCTTAGCAACTTTTTTATTCCTTATGCTTCTTTCGCTTTTTCTTCTTTTCTTTTCTGATATGCTTGATCCGGTAATCGTCGGAGCGCCGCAGCTGCGTCCGGCTTTTGGTCGTATACCGCACCGAAACGACGTCCCCTTCCTGCAGATCCTCAATATCCCTGCTGTTGACGTTGATCGCCCTCGAATTCAGGTATCCGCTCGGGAGCTTCTTATCGTTGACATAAACCTTGGCGTAGGGAGTGAAGCCCTCTCCGTATATGATGGTCTTCTTTGAATACCGCACGATCCGGTCAATTTTGATATCGTCCACCCCGAAGATCAGGTTGGTGCCAGGGAACGGATTTTCGGTATCGTAAATATACCGTCTGCCGTACAACATATCATATTGCAGCAATTCCAGATTATTCATATAGGACGATTTGTCCTGGAAATTCTGGTGGTATTTGGTCAGCACGCCGGGATTCAACCCAAGGCGACCGAGCACCGTCGCGCCGAGCTGGTACGCTTTCAGCTTCCTGTCGATCTTTTTCATCGGGAAATTCGACCAGATCACATATTCCGTCTCATAGATCGACTTGTTTTTCATTTCCTTCCGCTCAAAATCAATGCTCGGCAGATGATCGCCAAAGAAGACGACGACCGTCTTTTCGTCAAAATCCGACAGCATATCGGTCAGCGTCCCTACTACCTGATCCATCGAATATACCTGATTGGTATAATGCGTCAGCTTGTTCAGGCGTTCCTCGTCGTCCAAACCGGAGAGCGTGACCGTCGGGTTTTCCATCGGCGTGGTCGGATATTCGCCGTGCCCCTCGACCGAGATCGTATATATGTAATCCTGCTCTTTCGTATATTCGAGCGCCTTCATGATCTGTCCCGGCAGTACATTGTCCTTCGTCCATCCGTTGCTGCTCGGCTCCGTGCCGCTCATGCATTCCAGGCTGATGAAATGGTCGAACCCGATATGGGAAAAGATCAGGTTGCGGTCGTAAAATTCCGCGCGGTTGTTGTGGATCGCCGTCGTATGGTAGCCCTCTGATTTGAGGTTGTACGGCACCGACTCGCACGATTTTTTCTGCAGGACGCTCTTGTAGGGATATTCCCCGCACCCGAAAAAGCTGCGGCACATCCCTGTGATGACCTCAAACTCGGAATTAGCGGTCCCGGCGCCGTAGGACGGCATCTTGAGATAGCCGCTGGAACAGCTCTTCGCGAGCCGGTGGAAATTCGGCATCGGATCCCGCGATACTTTGAGTTTCTTCATATTGGAGACATCAAAGAACGATTCCAGCTGGACAAAGATGATGTTCGGCTTTTCTTCCGGCGACTTATCTTTCACTTTGTCGATCTTTTTTTGCAGCCTTTTCACGGTCGTCTCATTATAATTCAGCGGGCGTTCGATCCCGTTGTCCAAAAGCGTGATCCCGAAGCAGTACGGGACGCCGTATTTCTCATACGCGATGCGGATATTGCCAAATTCGGTAACAATGACTTCCTCCCGCAGCCCGACCCTGGTCAGCGCGAGGAACCCGATCAGGAAAATGGCGTAAACGGCAAGGTTCCGCACGAACGAGATCTTCTTCTTTGTCTTTGGTCCGAACACGAAAAACAAAACGAGCCCTACCACCAGCGCGATCAGACCGACGACCGACGCGACGATCTTAAACGAAGACATATATTTATCCATCACCGCTAGGCCCGCCGCCGCGAGCTGGATATCCACAAACGTAAACGGTGTGTTGCGGTATCCGAGGATGACATAATTGACGATCCCGATCAGCAACCAGACGCTTGATGTGAGTACATAGACAAAGACCCTTCTCCTTACCAGGATCGACAGCGCCATAAACAAAAAAATGATCGCCGTATTGATCGCGTAATTCAGCGGATTGCCGACGACGTACCGGATCCCCTCCGCCACGGACCGGCGGCCGAGCATCTCGTCGATCAGGGCTACGCCCATGGACAATACCAGGGAAATGACAAAGGAATTACAGATACATCTGCGAATGAAGTTCTTTGTATTTTGATTCATGATCTCATATCCTTTTCTATCTTCCATCTGTTCAAAAACAGCTTTCTTTTCTTTCGCGTGTAATAGTATATCATCATTTTTTTAAAAAGAAAATATCTAAAATCCACGAAAATATGAATTGTATATTCTGATTCTTGTGTTATACTGAAAAGAAAAAGGCATCGGGAGCCGCCTGCCGCGCTTCGCGCCGCCCATACGCGTGATCGCGGTGGGCGCGGCGGCGGATGGCAAAAACGCGTGCTTCGCGCATATCCCGCTGCCTGTGCAGCAAGGAGAAAACATGGAAATCGAACGCAAATTTTTGATCAAAGAACGCCCGCAGAATCTGGAGCAGTATCCCTGCCACGTGATCGAGCAGGCGTATCTTTCCGTCCAGCCGGTCATACGGATCCGGCGCAGGGACGACGACTATATCCTGACCTACAAGGGAGGCGGCTTGATGGCGCGGGAGGAAGTGGAGCTTCCCCTGACAGCGGAATCGTACGCGCATCTGCTCAAGAAAGCCGACGGCAACATCATCCGCAAAAAACGCTATCTCATCCCGACGTCCGGAAAGCTCACGATCGAGCTGGACGTGTTTGAAGACCTGTTCGACGGGCTTGTATTGGCAGAAGTCGAATTTCCTACGGTCGAGGAAGCGGAACAGTATGAAATGCCGCACTGGTTCAGCCGGGACGTGACCTATGACCCGGATTACCACAACAGCCATATGAGCCGGATCAAGCCGATCCAGATCCTCGCGCTGATCGCGATCTCGCAGGCGAAGGGCAACTAGTGCCCGGCTGCCGCCCGTCACAGATGGACGGAGATGTGATATTTTTCCATCCAGTAATTGATCTGTATCAGATATGCCGACATCTGCGGTCCTGCCATCAGCTGCCCGTACCAGGGTCTTCCATAATCGGAAGGTGTTTCCAGGAACCGTTTCACCTTCTTTTTGTCAAGGAACTGGTGCAGCGGCGCCGACGGGCTTTCCATGATCTCCATCAGCCGGTATCCAAGCAGCTGCTCATATCTCGGATGATACGTCTTGGGATATGGGCTTTTTTTGCGGTAACAGACGTCCGCCGGAAGATACGGCTCACCCGCTTTCCGCAGCAGATATTTCACCACGCCATCCTTCCCTTTCATTTCCCACGGCACATTCCACATATATTCAATGATCCGGTGATCCGCGAACGGCACCCGCGCCTCCAGCCCGCTGTACATACTGGTCCGGTCCATGCGGTCCAGCAGCGTCTGCATAAACCATTTCATATTCAGATAACTGATCTCCCGCCGCCTTGCCTCATCGGGATCCTCCCCGTCCAGCTTCGGCGTCTCCGCGACCGACTGATGGTAGGTTTCGGATACGTACTCCTCCATTCCGAGCGCGTCGAGGAAATCATCCCGCAGCAGCGCTTTCCGCGGCTCCAGGTCCATCGTCCACGGGAACGTATCCGCCTCGAAACATTCCCGCTTATGGAACCACGGATAGCCGCCGAAGATCTCATCCGCACATTCCCCGGTCAGCGCCACCTTGCAGTGTTCGCTCACTTTTCCGCAAAAATAGAGCAGGGACGCGTCCACGTCCGCCATCCCGGGCAGATCCCGCGCGTCGATCGACCGGAACAGATAATCGATCAGCTCCAGATTGTCACATTCGAGATAATGATGGTCGGATCCGATCGCTTCCACCATCTTATCCACCCACGGGCGGTCCTGCTCCGGCTGGAACGAGTTGGAACGGAAATAGGTCTGGTTCCCCTCAAAATCAAAGGAGAACGTCATCAGCGTCCGTCCCTGTTTTTTCAGCTCCTCCGCGCAGATCGCGGACACGAGGCTGCTGTCCAGCCCTCCGGACAAAAATGTACAGATCGGGACGTCGGACAACATCTGCCCGATCACCGCCTGGCGGACAAGCTCCGCAATCTTTTCTTCCGTTTCCTCACAGGAATCCTCATGCGGTCTGCTGACAAGCGACCAGTATTTTACCGGCCGCATCGTATTCTGATGGAAGATATAATAATATCCCGGCAGTATTTCCTCCATATCTTCAAATACGCCGCACCCGTAGGTCTTCGCGGGTCCGATGCTGAATACTTCGTTCAGCCCCTGCCGGTTCAGCCTGGGATGGATGCCGGGGAAGCGGAAAATCGCTTTCGGCTCCGACCCGAATACAAGCACGCCCCGTTCCTTCATAAAAAACAGCGGTTTTATCCCGTTCCGGTCACGAAACAGGATCAGCTGTTCAGTCCTGCCGTCCCATATCGCGAAAGCAAAGATCCCGTTCAGCCGCTTTACCACATCCGGTCCGTATTCGAGATACCCGTTCAGGATCACTTCCGTATCGCTCGCCGTGGAAAAGAGCCTGCCGCGCCGGGACAGTTCTTCCCTCAGTTCTTTCATATTATAGATTTCACCGTTGAAAATAATGACAACCGGGTAGCCGTTTACTATTTTTTTCATCGGCTGGCGCCCGGTTTTCAAGTCAATGATCGAGAGCCGCACATGCGCGAACCCGACCTGGTCTTCCAGGAAGATCCCTCTCTCGTCCGGTCCCCTGTGGTTCAGGCAATCGCACATTTCTGTCAAAATCCGGCTGTACCAGGCTTCCTTTTCCCGGTACGCCCCATGGGCATGAAAAAAACCCGCAATTCCGCACATCGATCTTGCGCTCCTAACCCTTTTCTTTCATTATATGCTTCCCGCCTGCCCGCGTGATTTGCCCGGGCGCCGGGACAAAAAATGTACCTCCGGCACGTTCCCGCGCCGCACGGGCAGGACAAGCGGCAAAAAAAAGAATGTGCCTCCGGCACGTTTCCGCGCCGAGCGGGCAGGACAAGCGGTGGAAAAAAGAATGTGCCTCCAGCACGTTCCCGCGCCGAGCGGGCAGGACAAGCGGCAGAAAAAAGAATGTGCCTCCGGCATGTTCCCACGCCGAGCGGGCAGGACAAGCGGTGGAAAAAAGAATGTGCCTCCGGCACGTTTCCGCGCCGAGCGGACAGGACAAGCGGCAGAAAAAAAGAATCCTGCCTAAGCAGGATTCTGTACCCCAATCTCCGTTAATTTGCCGCGTTCAGATATTTTTCAATATTTTCGATCGCGGCAGCTTCATCTTCTCCGTCCGCACTGACATCTACCGTTTCCCCTGAATTGAGTCCAAGCGTCATCATCCCCATAATACTTTTGGCGTTGATCTCCTTATTGTTGCTCTTTACCATGATGGTACTCTCGAACTGGCTTGCCACCTGCACCAGCAGCGCCACCGGCCGGGCTTCCAGTCCCCTTGGCAGATTGATTTGGATCGTTTTCGTAGTCATGAGTTCCTCCTTAAATTGCATTACACTGATGAAGTCTTAATTCGTCCGCCATATTGCTTAGTTTACGGAGCCGATGGTTGACACCGGATTTGCCAACCGGCGGATTCAGCTGCGCTCCCAATTCTTTCAGGCTTGCCTCCGGATAGTTCAGCCTCAGGTTCGCGATATCCCGCAGTCCGTCGGACAGTTCACCAAATCCAACCGTCTTCTGGATAAACCGGATATCCTCCACCTGCTTACTGGCGGCGTTCACCGTCTTCGCGATGTTCGCCAGTTCGCAGTTTACCTGTCGGTTGACCGTATTGCGCATGTCCTTTTCGATCCGAACATTTTCCATTTTCATCAATGAAATATGGGCTTCCATCACGTTAAGGGCATCCACAATCTGCGCTCCTTCTTTTAAATATACCACATAATACTTCTTTCTGACAACTATTTTTGCATCGAGCAGAAAAGTATTCATGATCTGCTCGATCTGTTCCGCCTTGCGGCGGTCGAGGCAGACGATCTCAAAATGGTAATTTCCGCGCGGATCGCTCATGGAACCCGCCGCGAGGAAACAGCCCCGGAGAAAGGCGCGTTTGCAGCACGTCCCCTGCAGGATCAGGGAACTGATCGTCCCGGAATTTCCGGTCAGGCGACCGTAGATATCCGCCGCTTTCAGCGCCTGCAAAATCTGCTCCGCTTTTTCCGGATGCTCCACAACCACAAAATAATTCCTTGCCCGGAGCGGGATCATCCGTCGGACAACCCGGACGGTTCCGCGGACACCGAACGCCGCCTCAAGCAGCTGCGCGAACTTCCGCGCGACCAGGAGATTTTCTGTCCGGATCCGTATCTGGTACTCGTCAAACTCATTGACCTGTATGCTCCCGCACAGGCTCATGATCGCGGCGATCTCCGCGATCCGGCAATGCCGCGCCGCCGGCATCACCTTTCCTAATTCTTCTTTTACTTCACTGGAAAAAGACATATGGCACCTCGGTTACTGCGCTTTTGTAACAGCGTCCTTCCAAATATCGCGATGTTCGATCTTGACGCTGCAGGGAAGCTGGGACACGCGCTGGGCGATCTCGTTGGCGAGCGTGACCGAGCGGTGCTTTCCTCCCGTACATCCTATGCTGACCACGATCTGATTTTTCCCTTCATTTCTGTAATTTGGGATCAAAAAAGAGAGCAGGTCCTCGATCCTGTCCAGGAACTCGCCCGCCTGCGGGCACGCCAGGACAAACTCCTGCACCGGTCTGTCGTTCCCCGTCAGCGGGCGCAGGTCGGGATCATAATACGGATTCGCCAGAAAGCGCACGTCAAAGACCAGGTCAGAATCGGACGGGATCCCGTATTTGAATCCAAAGGAAAGGATGGTGATAAAGAAATTGCCATACTCGCCCTGATCCGAGCCAAAGAGCCTTTCCAGTTCCTTTTTCAGCTCCCGCGTCAGAAGGTTGCTCGTATCGACAATATAAGTCGCCTGATCCTTCAAAAAGCGGATCATGACGCGCTCCTGCTTGATCCCGAACTCCAGCCGGTCCGTCCCCGCCAGAGGGTGCTGCCTCCTGCTTTCCTTGAACCGCCGGATCAGCGTGGGATCCGAACAGTCGAGAAACAGGATCTCATAATCGATCTCCAGCCGTTTCAGACCGTACAGCTGCTTTTCCAGCTGGTCAAACCAGTTTTCACAGCGGATATCCATCCCGATCGCGACTTTATCCAGATTCTTTTCCTGCTTTACCATCTGTCCGAACTGCTCCAGCAGCCGGATCGGCAGGTTATCCACGCAAAAATAGCCCATGTCCTCCAACATTCTCAGGGAAGTGCTTCTTCCCGCGCCGGACATTCCTGTCACAATCACAAATCTCATTCAAATTCACCGATCAGCTTCACTTCGGGTTCCAAAGTGACGCCGGATCGCTCCTTCACTTTTTTTACTATTTCAGCCATCAGCCGGTAGATATCCCGCGCTGTCGCGCCGCCCCGGTTGATGACGAACCCGCAATGCTTTTCCGATACCTGCGCTCCCCCGACCGCGTATCCGCGCAGTCCGGCTTCCTCGATCAGCTTTCCGGCAAAATATCCTTCCGGACGCCGGAACGTACTTCCCGCGCTCGGGTATTCCAGCGGCTGCTTCTCTTTTCGCGCCGCGCTGTATTTCTCCATCTGCGCGCGGATCGCTTCCCGGTTCCCCCGGCGGAATACAAGCTCCGCCTCCAGCACAACATATCCGTTCCGCTGGATCAGGCTGGAACGGTAACCAAGCTCCGCCTGTTCCGCGGTCAGGCGCCTGCGCTCCCCGCCGCGGTCAAGGATATCGACCGATTCCAGCACATCCGCGATCTCGCCGCCGTACGCCCCGGCGTTCATCACGACCGCGCCGCCTATCGTACCGGGAATACCGGAAAGCGGGGCGAAGCCTTCCAGCCCCGCGTCGTATGCCGCTTTTCCGATCGCTGCCATCCGCGCCCCGGCTTCCACTTTCATATGATTCCCGTCTGTCTCGATCCGATTCATATTGCTGCTATGTATGACAAGTCCCCGGTATCCCTTGTCGGAAACGAGCAGGTTGCTGCCCTTTCCCAAGATCATCCAGGGAATCCCCGCTTCGACCGCCAGCCGGACAAGCGCGGCAGTCTGATCCGCGTCCCGCGGTTCCGCGAAATAATCCGCCGGGCCGCCCACGCGGAATGTGGTATGGTCTTTCATCGGTTCCCGGAGCAATAATGTTCCGCTCCCGAGGATTTCTCTCATTTTCTGTTCCAAATTCTGGCTCATATCGTTCCTCCGGGAAATGAGTCGTCCGCTTTGTTCATGTTGCCCGTCACGCGGTTGTACAGCTCCTGCGCCGCGTTATAGCCGAGGATCTTTTTGGTTCTGTAATTGATCGCCGCCGATTCCACGATGATCGCGAGGTTCCGTCCGGGACGGATCGGAATGGCGTGGCAGACAACCTTGTTTCCCAGAAATTCGATATATTGCTCCTCCAGTCCCATCCGGTCGTATTCGTTGCCTTTCTGCCACTCCTCCAGCCGGATGACCAGATTGATCTGCTGCGTCAGTTTTACGCTCTGGACGCCGTACAGCGTCTTCACGTCAACGATCCCGATGCCCCGCAGTTCAATAAAATGGCGGGTGATCTCCGGCGACGACCCGATCAGCGTTTCTTCGCTGACCTTCTTGATCTCCACAACGTCGTCCGACACAAGCCTGTGACCGCGCTTGATCAGCTCCAGGGCTGCCTCGCTCTTTCCGATCCCGCTCTCACCCATGATCAGCACGCCCTCGCCATAGACGTCGACGAGAACGCCGTGGATCGAAATGCGGGGCGCGAGCTCGACCCGCAGCCACCGGATGATCTCCGCCATAAACTCGGACGTCGGCCGCGGCGTCGTCAGAACCGGGACGCCATATTTCCGGGCGATGTCCAGCATCATATCCGACGGCTGCATCCCGGTACTCATGATCAGACACGGAATGTTCCTTGAAAAAAATTCTTCATATACCTTTTCCAGTTTTTTCTGTTCCCGTATCTTTTGTAAATATACATATTCCACATATCCAAGAATCTGAACTCTCTGATTCATAAAATAATCGTAAAAGCCAGCCAGCTGCAGCGCAGGCCGGTTGACTTCCGCAGTATCGATCAGGATCTCATCCGTATTGATCGACGGAATACAGTTGTGCAGATCCATCTTCTTTATCACATTCGTCAGGCTGACCGTATACATCGACGCCATCGTACTTTCCTCCCTTTTCCACTTACCAAAACGAATCCGGCTCGAAAACACCTCGCCAAGTGATCATATTATATCAGCTCGACTGCCGTCTCGCTGTGGATAGTCGTCAAATGCCGGTTCATGCAAGCATGACCGTCATTTTCCTCGTTATTATATCACACTAATGAAAAAATTGAAAGATGTCCCGGGCAAGTGATTCGGAAATGCCGGGAACCTCCCGCAGTTCTTCCAGCGACGCCTCTTTGATCCGCTGGATATCTTTGAATTGTTTCATGAGCGCTTTCCGCCTGGCGGGCCCGACGCCCGGAATGTCGTCCAGCACGGACCGTACCTGCGTCTGCCGGCGGAGCAGCTTGTGATAGGTGATCGCGAACCGGTGCGCTTCGTCCTGCATCCGGGTCAGCATCTGGAACGCGGCGCTGCCGGACGGAAATGTGATCTCCCGGTTTTTGTAATAAAGCCCTCTGGTGCGGTGGTTGTCGTCCTTGACCATGCCGCAGACCGGTATGGATAATCCCAGCTGTTCCAGAACCCGAAGCGCGATATTGACCTGCCCTTTTCCGCCGTCCATCATAAGGATATCCGGAAATTGCGAAAAGCTCCCTGCCTCCGCCTTTTCCTCCCCGCGTTCCCGGATCCCGTGCGTAAACCGCCGGGTTAGCGTTTCTTCCATACTCTTATAATCATCCGGTCCCTTGACCGTCCGGATCTTGAATCTCCGGTAATCCCGGTTCTTCGGTTTTCCGTCCTCAAAGACGATCATGGAAGCGACCGTTTCATATCCGTTTGTATTGGAAATGTCGTAGGCTTCCATCCGGTGCAGCCCGCTCAAGCCGAGCAGCTGTTCCAGTTCCCTGACCGCGCCGACCGTGCGCTGCTGCTCGCGCTTTAATTTCTCGCCGTCCTGAACCAGCACGTTCCGCGCGTTCTCGTATGCCATCTGAACGAGCTGATGCTTCGTCCCTTTCTGCGGGACGGCGACCGTCACCTTCTGCGACGCTTTTTCACTGAGCCATTCTTCGATCACATTCTGGTCGTGAATGGGATACTGCACAAGGATCTCTTTCGGGACATGGGGCGTCCCCACATAGAATTGCTTTATGAAGTCCGTCAGGATCGTCTCCTGGTTTTCCCCGCCGGCCCCCGCCATATGAAAATGATCCCTGCCGAGCAGCTTTCCTTCCCGAATATAAAAAATGGAAACGACAGCGTCCTCTCCATCTTTGGCGAGTGCGATCACATCGCGCTGTACGCCCTGACTTGTATTTACTTTCTGTTTCAGGGACACGGAACGGACTGCCGCGATCAGATCGCGGTAGCCTGCCGCCGCCTCAAAATCCATCTGTTCGGAAGCGTGTTTCATCTTCTCCTCCAGATCCGCGACGACGCCGCGGTCGTTCCCGTTCAAAAATTCAATGATCTTCCGGACCCGTTCGCTGTAGTCCGCGGCGGGGACGTTTCCCTGGCAGGGCGCCGGACATTGCCCCATATGATAATACAGGCAGGGCCGGTCATTGACCGTACCCCACCCAACTTTTTTATTACAGGACCGGATGCCATACAGCTTCCGCAGCAGCTCCAGCGTTTCCTTCACGGCTCCCGCGCTTTTGTAGGGACCGAAATATTTCGCTTTGTCCCTCTTGATCCTGCGGGCAAACAGCGCCCTCGGATATTCCTCGCCGACCGTCACTTTGATATACGGATACGCCTTGTCGTCCTTCAGCATCGTATTGTACTTCGGGCTGTGTTCCTTGATCAGATTGCACTCAAGTACCAGCGCCTCCAGCTCGGTATCCGTAATGATATACTCAAACCAGGCGATCTGGGATACCATCCTGCGGATCTTCGCCGTCTGGTTCCTGCTGGACTGGAAATACTGGCGGACGCGGTTTTTCAGCACGACCGCTTTTCCGATATAGATAATAGTATCATGCTTATCGTGCATCAAATACACGCCCGGCTTATCCGGAAGCTTCTTTAATTCTTCCTGAATATCAAACATTTCCGCCGCAAAACTCCTTTTTTGCTTTCGCCTGTTTTATTCTTCCACCGGCACGGACGCCATCCAGTCGACTCCCGGAACGTCCTTCCCGTTTACTTTCTGCAAGATCATCAGGACGTCGCCCGCCGTCACGACATGATTCCGGTCAACGTCCGCCGACAGATACGGCTGCTGCTTCTTTTCGTCCTTCAGCGGATCGGAAACGCAGATCTGAAGCGCCTGCACCGCATCCTGAAGCGTCAGCTCGCCGTCGTTATTTACATCTCCGAGCCGGTATTCCACGGACGGCGCGTCCGGATCTTCTTCCTCCGTCACTGTCCCGGCAGAATTGTACCCGACCGCCTCAATGCCGCTGTTTACCAGTTCGTCGTATGTGCTGTGGTTCAATGTCCCGACCGACAGATAACCGGCAATGCCGCCGACCCGGGAACCGCCGCCCGACACAGCGCCGTCATTGCGGCAGTCATAGATATCGCTGCATTCATTTGAGCCAACGATCCCGCCGACATTATCTTTTCCGGATACGCGCCCGCTGTTGCTGCAGTCTGACATCGTATCCCCGGTCAGGAGAAGTCCCGCCACGCCGCCGACATAATCGACCGCGTTATGTACCGCGCCGCTGTTGCCGCAGTTCGTGATCACGCCATAGGTGGAATATCCGACCACGCCGCCGACGTAATTCTGCGTCTCGTCCGCGATATAGGACGTCGTTTCCGCGACGCTGTCGACGTCGCCCGTGTTCTGGCTGTAACGCAGTTCGCTGTTATCCAGATAACCGACGATCCCGCCGATCTTATTCCGGAAGCCGTCCGTCCCGTTTTCGATCCTGCCTGTGTTCGCGCATCCGACGATCTCGGCGTTGATACAGTGCGCCGCGATCCCGCCCGCGTACGTTTCCTTATTTTCGATCGTGATCGTCCCGGCATTGTCGCAGTCCTCGATCACGCCGCCCGCGCTGACGGTCCCGGCAATTCCGCCCGCCTCGCGCTGTACATGGATATTCACGCGGCTGTGGCAGCTGGTGATCCGTCCGCTGCATGAAGCGGCGATCCCGCCCGCGATGGAATTTCCGCGGATCTCTCCTTCCACTGTCAGGTTCCTGACCTCGCCGGACACATTGCCGAACAAGCCGAGTGTGACCGCGTCCCGGTTCACATACAGTCCGGTTATGCTCCGCTCATTTCCTTCAAAAGTTCCCGCGAACGGTCGTACTCCACCGATGTCCTGCGTTCCGATCGCCGTCCAGGATCTTCCTCCCTCGTAATACGTCTCCGAGAGGTCGATGTCGTCCGCCAAGGTAACGGTCTTGCCCGCGTAATCATATCCGCCGTTCACGATCTCCGCGAATGTTTCGAGATCCCGTACCGTTTTGATCTCCGTCACGATCGCCTCGTCCGGCAGGGACGCGGAAGATTCCGTGATCACAAGCGAAGGGCGCATCGACAGGCTCGCCGCGTACTGCACCGAATACGCGTCCCTCCCGCTGCCCGGGCTGTAGACCAGCAGCGAAAACGTCCCGTCGGAGCTTTTCGCCATCGCGGTCCGGATCGCGTCCGTCACGTCAAAATTATCGCTTGTACTCGTTCCCGACGCTCCGATGTAATATTGCCCCAATATGCCGTCCCGCGCGGACGTCGTATCCGGCGCGCCCGGCACTATGAGCGCTTCCCGTCCGGTTCCGTTCAGGAGCGAGATCGTCGCATCGGAACCGTCCTCTTTCGTATAATGATACGCGGAAATCCTGGTATCCTCCGTCCCGTCAATGCAGAATCCGGAAGAGAAGTTTCCCTCGTCCCAGTTGTTATTCGGAACATAGAATACCGCTTTTGTATTCGGCGTGTTCCAGCCGCTGAAATTGATCTCCGCTTTCGACATGACGTCCGGGTCATAACCGGAAAGGTCAAATTTGACAAAGGTAAGCCTGCCCGCCCCGATGACAAGATTGGGAGCGGACGAATTATTTCCCTGCACGCCTCCGTCGCCCTTGATGGATACGCTGTTGATCGCCGCGATCCGGGTCGTCCCGTAGGTCTTTTTGGAATACTGCGCCGACACCCGGACATTGCAGTCCGGCATCGTATAGGAGCCGTCCCCGTTCGGAAGGACCGGTTCATCCCCGTCTCCCTCTTTGGTTACCGTGATCTCCGCTTCATATCCCGCGTTCGCGCCGCCGTTGACATAAAACAGCCCGCCTTCCTTCGCATACGCGGTCCCGTCCGTATAAACGGTCTTGCCGGACGTCACCGACAGTTCGCCTTTCGGATTTTTTGCAACATCAAATGTGATGGTATTTGCCCTTGTATACTCCGCGCGCACCGAGAGCACCCTTGTATAGCGCGCCGTCTCCGCCCCGTCGGTGTTCGTCACGGTCAGCCGCACAAACGCGGAATCCGCGTTTCCGGCATACTGGTCGTCCAGTACCAGGCTGGTCCCGTCCACCCGGATCGGGCTTTCGGTGCTGTCATACATCTCAAGCGTGATATCGCTTCCGTTTTGCGCTTCGCCGGGCGAAACCGCATGCTGCTCGCTCACAACGTCCCCTTCCACCTGCGCGCACGCCCGCGTGAAATCCGCGTACGCGTTCTGATACGCCGGCTGGTCGGTATATTCCAAAACAATCTGCGGGTAGATCCATTTGCTGTAATCCGTGTTCCCGCCGTTGTACAGCAGCGGCACCTTGCCCCCGTTCAATCTTCCGTTGGCGTCGATATTGGTCGTCGCGTACTCCGTCTTATTGGTATTTCCGCTGTTATAATCAATCTGGAACGAAAGCTTCTCATCGGACGCGGCGACGTCGCCCGTGACATCAAGCCCGGTCTGCCACGCCGCAAGTTCCGCGGGATATTCCGTGATCTCTTCCGGGGTGAGCGCCATAACCGACTCGTCCGAAAAGAAATCGTCCTTCGACCGCCTCGGAACCGCGAAATCCGTTATGGGGATCCTTCCCTCCGCTGTCGTAAATGTATCGTCGATCCGGTATAACATCTGGCTCGCGTTCGCCTTGCTGACCATCGGCGTAAGGCGGAGCATCGCCCGTTTCACGACCCTGCCGCCGTCCGCCGCCGGGCTGCTTTCTTTTGTCGCCATGTCAAACTGGAACGCGGCGGACAGTTCCGCGTTTTTCGTTACTTCAACCGTACCGCTTCCCGCCGCGTCGCTGATCGCGCCGCCCGATTTCGCCGTACCGGTCCGGGAACTGTAGATCGTCCATTCCCCGCCGTTTGATACTTCGCCGACCGCGCCCGTATCGGGCTGGGGCGCTTCAAACGCCTTGATGGATACCGGCACGACCACCGCCGTCGCCGCGAGCGCCACTGTGAGAATTACCGGCAATATTGTTTTTCTGATTTTATCTCTCATTGCTGTTTCCTCCTTCCGGTCCCGCCGCGGCATTACGGCGCGTCCTCGCCAAGCACTTCCAGTTTGGCGATGTCAAGCTGGTAACCCCTGTCCGGGATGATCTTTACGTACCGTCCCCGGATCGGCGTTTCCTGATTGGAAAACCAGGTTGTTTCTACCCGCCTGTTATAATCCGCCTGGGCTTTTGGATTGACCGCGCCGGTCGCCTGCTCGTCCGAACGGCCCGCGCCCCAGTTTACTCCGTCCTCAGACACATAGATGCGATATCCGTGTTCCAGATCCTCGTTTTCCCATGTGATCCGGACGGCGTTGATATGCCGCTTCGTTCCGAGATCGACCGTCAAGCCGTTTCCATACAGCGCGCCGGTCGCCCCGTCATATACCGGACCGTCCGCGTTTACGGGCGAATACCAGACCGTATCGTCGCGGTCGTCAAGCACCGCGGACGGGCTGGAACCCCGGTCGGATTCCTCCGCGTCGACAGACGCGCCGTTCAGCCGCGCGTAATCGTGATATTCCGGCCATATGTCCTCCGGAACGATGGAAGGTTCATAGACATAGCGCGCTTCGCCCGCGCGGACGAACCGGATATTTTTCGCGTTGTTCCCGATTCCGATATGCGCGTCCTCCGCGCTCAGCGCAACTTTGCCGTTGATCTTTAAATTTTCAAATGTGACATTTTTCACAACCGACGTTTCCCCGTCGCTCTTGTCATATCCGGAAATGCCTCCGCCAAATGTCGCGTTGTCATTGTAATAGGATACGTTTTTAAAATAGACGTTATCAATTCCGCGTCCCGGAACCGTATCCGTCCCGTACCGTCCCTGCGTCGCCACCTGCATGGACAGGTAATTGTTCGCGATCCCGTCCTGGATACGGATGTTATCAAAATAAATATTGGTGATCATATTCCCTTCGCAGGAATGGAGGTGGATCGGACCGGGCAGGCTCGCCCCGCTGCTGTTCACCGCGTATTTGTTATAAACGAGAATATCGATATCCTTGAACCGGCAGTTATCGATCACGCGCCCGCCGTTCGCCGAGGAGCTGTCCCCGTGCGTACCGAAATGAATCGGCCGCGCGTTATCCGGCATAAGCACGCATCTCTTTATATGGATGTTGCGCACATTGCCCGTCTCGCCCCAGTACTCGCCTGTCCAGCGTGGTCCGTATATCGCGATGCAGTCGTCGTTGGACCGGATGAAACAGTCCTCGATGGCGACGTCCTCCGAGCAGAAAATATCAATTCCGTCTCCCCATCTGTTCCGGGCGATGGATTTTACATGCCGCGCCACGATGTTCTTTGCGTTCGCGATCACAAAAAGGTATCCGCCGTTATTTCCCCATCCGTAGTTCATCGCCATCATTCCGTCGATATACGCGTTTTTCGTATTGATGACGTTTATGGCAAGATGGAACGGCCGGTAAACCATGCCGTGCCCGATGAGCTTCGCGTTTGTCGTATTATTGAGGCTGATCGCCCCGTTGACGACCGCGCCTCCCTCAAAATACCAGGTCTGGTCGCTTCTGACATCCACCGACGCAGGATAAAAACCGGGTTTCACATATACCACATCCTCCGTATACCGGTTCCGGAGGCTGTCGCCCTTCGACCCGTCGACGCATGCCACGGTCTTTCCCTGCTTCTCCAGTTCGTCCACCGTCGGGATCGGGATCAGCTCATTCGCGAAGATCTGGAGATTATGCCGCGTATCCCCGTTCGGATCGAGGACAAGGCTCTGATTCGGCTCCGCGGTAAGGCTCACCGTCTTTGTCCCCTCCACATAGCGGAGCTCTGTCCCATATCCTTTCGGATAGACCGCCGTACTGCTGTCCAGTCCCTCGACGTCGTTGCAGACAACCTGCACTTCCACCGGACCGTCGCAGTCAAAATATACGAACGCGGCGTTTTCCGAGCTTGCGCTCATGACCTTCACGCCAAATACCGGCAATTCCTTCCATTCTTCGTCGCTTCCGCCCTCCGGGCGCACGTTCACTGTAAACGCCGTCGACATTTCCGGTCCTTCCGGAGCCGGATACGTCACCAGCGTCGTTTCCTTTTCTGTACGCGAGGCAAACGCCGTCAGCGAGACAATGACCGCCGTCAGCGCGATAAGCGCCGCCGCGCCCAGAAAAAACTTCTTTCTCATCGCAATTCTCCTTTTCAAGTTTGATCCGTTTATCCTGCATTTCTGCTATCAATATTTTATCTGTATTAAAAAATATGTCCACCAATAAATTGATTGGATTTTCCCCAAAACATCTATTTATTGACATCTTTTCCGGTGAGAAATTCCGTCTTTTCCGGGATGCCCGCGCACCGGATGGAACCGCGTTTATCCGAGCCTTGCCAGCCGTTCTTCTACCTGTGCCAACATCTGCGTATATTTCTCAAGCTTTGCTTTTTCCTCCGCGATCTTCGCTTCCGGTGCCCTGCTCATGAACCGCTCGTTTCCGAGCATTCCGTTGACCCGTTTCAGCTCTCCGTGCAGCCGGTCCTTTTCTTTCGTCAGCCGCTCCAGTTCCTTCTCAACGTCAACCAGATCCGCGAACGGCATAAAAAGAACCGCGTCCGGGATGACGATGGAAACCGCGTCCGGGTCGATCCCTGCCTCGTCCGCCTGGATCCGGACTTCGCTCGCGTAACCGAGCGTCGCGAAAAACACCGATCCGTTTTCAAAGATCGCGCGGATCTCCTCCTTCGGGGAAACGACATAGACTTTCGCTTTCCTGGACGGGGGCACATTCATCTCCGCCCGCACGTTCCGGATGCCGCGCACGGCATTTTTGATCGTCTCAACCGCAAACTCGTCGTCCGCGAACGCCCAGTCTTCCCGATAAACCGGCCAGTCCGCGACCATGAGGGACTCCGTCTCATCCTGCAGCGTACAGAAGATCTCCTCGGTAATGAACGGCATATAGGGATGAAGCAGCTTCAGGGACTGGATCAGCACGGTCCGAAGCGTCCAGAGCGCCGCGGCTTTCGTCCCGTCTTCCTCCTGATACAGCCGGGGCTTTACCATCTCGATATACCAGTCGCAAAATTCTTCCCAGATAAAATCATTCAGCTTCTGGACGGCAATGCCGAGCTCATACTTGTCCATATTGTCCGTCACGTCCTTCGCCAGCGTGTTCGCTTTGGAAAGGATCCATTTGTCCGCGGACGTCAGATCGGAAAGCTCCACATGGCTGAAATCGGCTTTCTCAAAATTCATCATCATAAACCGGGACGCGTTCCAGATCTTATTCGCGAAATTGCGGCTCGCTTCCACCCGTTCCCAGTAAAACCGCATATCGTTGCCCGGCGCGTTCCCGGTCACGAGCGTGAACCGCAGCGCGTCGGCGCCGTATTTGTCAATCACTTCCAGTGGGTCGATCCCGTTGCCGAGCGATTTGCTCATTTTGCGTCCCTGGGAATCCCGCACAAGGCCGTGGATAAAGACGGTATGGAACGGCACCTTTCCCATATGCTCCAGCCCGGAAAATACCATCCGGACCACCCAGAAAAAGATAATGTCATATCCGGTCACAAGCACGTCGGTCGGATAGAAATAATCCAGTTCCTCCGTATGATCGGGCCAGCCGAGCGTGGAGAACGGCCAGAGCGCCGAACTGAACCACGTATCCAACGTATCTTCGTCCTGCGTCAGCCGGCGGCAGCCGCACTTCGGGCATACCTCCGGTTTTTCCTTCGCGACGACCGTTTCGCCACATTCGTCGCAATAATAAGCCGGGATCCGATGTCCCCACCAGAGCTGCCTGGAAATACACCAGTCGCGGATTTCTTCCAGCCAGCGCAGGTATGTCTTGTCAAACCGCTCCGGCACAAATTTCAGATCGCCGTTTTTCAGCGCGGCGATCGCGGGTTTCGCGAGCTCGCTCATCCGCACGAACCACTGCTGCTTGACAAGCGGCTCCACGGTCGTCTTGCACCGGTCGTGGATCCCCACATTATGGGCGTGGTCTTCGACTTTCACGAGATAGCCTCCCGCCTCAAGGTCGGCGACGATCTTCTTCCTCGCCTCATAGCGGTCCATTCCCTGATACGGTCCTTCCAGCGAGATCGTCGCGTCGTCGTTCATAATATTGATCTCCGGAAGTTCATGCCGTTTTCCGACTTCAAAGTCGTTCGGATCATGTGCCGGCGTGATCTTGACCGCGCCTGTCCCAAACTCCCGGTCAACATACTCGTCCGCGATGATCGGGATCTGCCTGCCGCACAGCGGCAGCTCGACCATCCTGCCGACCAGGTCCCGGTACCGTTCGTCGTCCGGGTGCACGGCGACCGCGCTGTCTCCGAGCAGCGTTTCCGGACGGGTCGTCGCGATCTCGATCACTTCGTCGGAACCGACGACCGGATAATTGATATGCCAGAAATGACCCGCCTGGTCTTCATGCTCCACCTCCGCGTCGGAAATGGACGTCCGGCAGACCGGGCACCAGTTGATGATGCGGGAGCCTTTATAGATATATCCCTTTTCATACAGACGGACAAATACTTCCCGCACGGCGCTGGAACAGCCCTCGTCCATCGTGAACCGCTCACGATCCCAGTCGCAGGACGAGCCGAGCTTCTTGAGCTGCCCGATGATCCTTCCGCCATACTCCTTTTTCCAGTCCCAGGCGCGTTCCAGAAATTTCTCGCGCCCGAGCTCTCTCTTGTCGATCCCTTCTTCCCTGAGCTGCTCCGTGATCTTCACTTCCGTCGCGATGCTCGCGTGATCCGTCCCCGGCTGCCAGAGCGTATTATATCCCTGCATTTTGCGGTAGCGGATGAGGATATCCTGAAGCGTATTATCCAGCGCGTGCCCCATATGGAGCTGCCCGGTAATATTGGGCGGCGGGATCACGATCGTGAACGGTTTTCTGCTCCGGTCGACTTCGGCGTGGAAATATTTTTTGTTCAGCCATTTCTGATACAGCCGTCCCTCTATCTCCGCCGGATTGTACGTTTTTTCCAATTCCTTTTTCATACTCTGCTCTCCTGACTAGATCGTAAATTTATCTTCATATGTTTTCAAAAGATTATGGATATATCCTTCCGTATCGGGGTTCAGCTCGATAATGGAACGGATCTTCTGTTTGCATTTCTCCTGCACGTCCCTGTTGTATTCGATATACCCCTGCACGTCTTTTTTCTGCTGTTCCAGCGCCTCCCGGATCTCGTCGATATCCTGCAGGGAACCGAGCGCCGCCTTGCTCTTATACAGGGCAAGCTGGTTCTTCTCGTTCCGGAGCTGGTTCTTCCACTTCTCGTCCGCTTCCCTCGACTGGACGCCGCGCTTCTCCGCGATCTTCATTTTCTCAAATGTCCGCGTATATTGAAGGTAGCAGACGCCCTCAAAGATCAGGGTCCAAAGGATGATATTCCCGGTCAGCACCGCCATCAGCTGATGCTGTACGCACTGGACGATAACGGCGATCACCAGCAAGGCGATCCCAATGATGAGTCCTCCCATCATTCCGTTGCGGATCAGTTTCCTCTTACCACGGATCTCCTCTTCCTCCGTATCCTGCGTCCCGTCCTGGGCGCGGTAATCATGCATTTCCTCCTCGATCGCGGAGATCTCTTTCTCCGTCCGGGCGATCCGCTTCTCATATTCCACGGCGATCGCCGCGTAATCCCGCAAAATGCTGTCGCGGTTCTTCTCTACGAACGCCTTGTCGGAAAGCGCGTCGATCGACTGGTCAATGACGTCCAGTTCCGCCTCATAATCCTCCACCTGGTACATCGCCTCCACGATCTGGTCGCACGCGCTGTCCAGGATCCGATCATATTTTTTGCTGATCGTTTTATCCATTTGTCATACCCTCCTTAACCGGTCTGTGTCCGGTATTGTTCTTTCCATTGATCCAGCAGATGGTCCAGTTTCTTTTTCGCTGTATCATACTCTCCCTGTTCCCTCCGGAGCCGGATCTTTTCAAAGATCTGTTCTTCCCCGGTCTCGCCGATACTCTCAAGCCGGTCGCGGATCATCCGTATCACGCCGTCCGCATAGTCGGGCGCAAGCCCGAGCTTCAGCCCCTCCGTACGCACGGCGGGTTCTCCGCCCTCTAAGTATATAAGCAAAAGATAAGGAACGCAAGAGTCTTTGCTTTTGTTATTGGAAAACGCGGTCAGGAAACAGCGTTTTCCCTCCGGGATGTCCCGGTCCATCAGATAGGTCACGCCGAGATTGTGATAAATATTCCCGAGGAAGACTTTATCCGGGATCAGCCGTTCCTGCCGCAGCAGCTGCAGATATTCCTGCCGCGCGCGGAAAAACTTCCCGCAGCGAAGATAAAGATCGCCCCTCTGTTTGAGCAGCTGGACGCGGGACCCGCTCTGCATTCCCCGGATCGCCTCGATCACAACCGCCGCCTGCTCTTTTTCCACATAATCGCCGTAGTCGAGCAGGACGCCGATCTGCAGATAGCTGTCCTTGGAATATCCGTTCATCTTTCTCACGACTTCCTCCAGACGCAGTTCCCTGGAAAGCCAGTTCATCAGGGAAAAGGTACACCAGTCCTCCACAAACAGAACCGGATTGGCGCAGATATAATAGCATAGTTCCTCATAAGAACCGATCCGGATCCCCGTATCTTCAAATGTATAATGCCGTACATGATCCCCGGCGCTGCTCACGATAAGGTTGCTCATTAGTCTCTCCTTATTCCAGCATAAATTCTTTTCGGTAAACCTGGCGCGTCGATGGGAACAGTTCCCCGAAGCCCAGATCCCGGACTGTGATCCCGCCTCTCACGCTGTCGGTAAAATCCACCGAGATCCGTACCCGGTTCGTTTTGGCGGGACGCTTCGGCAGAAAGGACAGATCCAGGACTTCCCGTTCCATCGTCTGCCCCATATGGTTCCGGTACAGCACGTCCAGCTTCGTCCCTTTTTTCAGGATCACGTCCAGGCTCCCCTTCGTCAGATACCATTCCCTCCCGTATGTCACGATCGGGACAAATTCTTCTTTTTCCCCGCGGTCTGCCATCACGCCGATCTCATAATCAATAAATCCTTCCCCGCTGATGGCGATGCTGTCCGCCGGTTCGGCTTCCCAGTCCTGCTTCGCCAGATAGCAGGCGCCCTTCGCGAACAGGTCCTGCCCGATAAAGACTCTCCGGCTCGCGCACAATACTTCGATGGATTCCTTCATCCAATCTCTCCGGAACCCCTCCCCGGTAAGATAAACCGCGGAAATGACTCCCCTCGTCATCACCTGGCGCACAATATGGACAAACTCCTGATCCACCGCCGTCCCGTCCCGGTCCAGGCTGTCCGGACCGAGGAGATGTGCGAAAGACGTCGTCGTCAGATGGGCGCGGATCGGCGTTCTGGATCGGTTGATGTCGATCTGGTGGTAAAAAAGCCCGTCCTTCCGGTACTCGAACAAGCCGACATTGTGGTTCCAGATCCCAAGCTCCTGCCGGACGAGGAACGCGAGAAACGCGTGCAGATGCGTCACAACGCGGACGCGTTCTTTTGGAATGTTATTTTTCTCCATAAACGTCCCGATATATTCCCATTTTTCATAATCAATATCGCCCGCCGTTATGACCATGGAAGCATAGTCCGCGGGAAGCGGCTCGTCGCGCCGCGCTTCCTCCCGTGGCTCTCCCTTTTCCTGGTCATAGGAGATCAGGCTGTATCCGTCCCCGGACAGATCCAGTCCCAGGAACTGCTTTTTTGGCATCATTGTTCGTCCTTCCCTTATAAGATCTTGACCGGAAGCCGCGCAAGGTACATCTCGCGGTAATACCGGCGCGCCAGTTCTTCGGCTTCCTCTCCCTGTCCCCGCGCCGCGAACAGCAGCGCGCGGTTCAGCTGGCGGAACCTCGTCTCATGCCCAGCAGAGCAGCCCTCGCACTGCTCCCTGCCGCTCACCTTCGCGATGTCCACCATGGTTTCCCCGTCCTGCGTAATATAATAAAACAATTCTTCATCCGCAAAAAGCATAAATTCGCGCGTATAGATACCGGGCAGGATCTCCCTCATATATTCGCTGGTAAACGTATCCTCCGCCCTGTTCCTGGTCGCGATATTATAATGCAGTTCGACGTCTTTTTCCCCGTCCGAGTAGCAGGCGACGACCGTCTTCATGAGGATTTCCGCCGGGAGATCCGCCACAGCCGTGAACCGCCGGAAATACGGCAGGATCATATTTTCCCCGATGCAGACGTCGAGAAGCCGCCGCGCCATCCGGATCTGTTCCTCATCCAGCGAGGAAACCCGCTCGCTGTAGTTTTTCAGCAGCGCCATGCGGGAAAACGGACCTTTCGCCATATTGCGCCGGATCGCCTGGTGCAGAATGTCAAAAAATTCTTCCGGCAGCTTTTTGTCGCTCACCATATACTGGCAGGCGCCATATTGCAGGAAGGCTTCCGTCAGCACGCCGGAATCCCGCTTCTCCGCGTATGACCGGAATACCGGATAAACGTCGTCGTCCGACTCCGTAAATAACGCGAGCGCGAGGATCGTATCCTCCAGCTCCGTCGTATCCAGCCCGTACCCGTTCGCCGCCTCCCATATGGGCAGCAGCGACCTTACCGCCGCGACGCAGTATTTTGCCAGATAAGCGACCGTCCCGCTGTCATACCGTCCTTTCCGGAACGCGAGCCAGCAGGCGTTCACCGCCAGCTCCCTCGTTTCGGGCAAGTCGTCTTTCGCCAGATATTGCCCGAGGTTCATCAGCGCTCCCGCCCCGAGCCGTCCGTATCCGTAAGCGCGGACCGCGTCGACCGCCTGGTCGTACCGCTGCCTCCGGATCAGCAGCTCCATGATCGCCGCCCGGTCTTTTCCGGACAGAAACGACAGATCGATCTGCCGCAAATACTGATCCAGCATATCTCCGTCCCTGTTCCCGCTGTAAAACCCGATGATCCGCCGAAGCACTTCGATCCGGAACGGATCCGCGATCGTATCAACGCGGAGCAGGTCGCGCGCCGCCGCCATGAATGTTTCGTCCTCCGCGCCGCCGTCCTCGTATTTCCCATATACCGAAAGCAGCAGCTTCGGGTTCCTGTCCCGAAACGCGAGCAGGCGTTCCTCATACGCTCCCGCGTCAAATACCGGGACGACGCTCTGCCCGGCGTCCACATAGCGGCGTCTTTCGCGATCCGTAAACAGGATCAGCGGATGGTCCGTATAAAGATCCGCGTAAACGGCGCCATGGTTCCACTCGTAAAAACGCCCGTGTTTTTCTTCCATATGATAAACAAGCACCCCGTCGATCTCCGGGTTCGCGCAGGTAATTTTCTTTTTGTATAAGACGTTCGGCAGCTCGGCGGCGATCTCCTCCGTAAGCTCCATCGTCTTGAGCCGTTCCCGGAAAAGGATCTCCAGGAACCGGTCCATTTTTCCTTTTTTCATGGCGTCGAGCAAAAACGCGTCGATCCGCGGAAGATAGGACTCGTACAGTTCTTCATAATACAGCCGGTTCACGACCAGGTTGGCATAATAATACGCCTGTTCCCCCGCGCCGAGGTTTCCGCTGTGGAGGAAATACCGAAGCAGCTCCTGAGGCAGGATCTCAAATTCTTCCTCGTCCAATGTGCGGATATACGCCTCCTGGATCCCGATGATCTTCAGATCGGACTCCACGCCTTTTTTCAGATAAGCGTGATACTCCCTGCTGACCTGGTTGCCTTTGATGAGGCAGGAACAGATCGCGGTCAGATATTCCTTCTTCGGGTCTTGTCTGTAAAATTTTTCCAGAAGAGAAAACACCCGCTGATCAAAATTTTTCTCACGGATGGCAAGGTTGGCAAACCGGTCAACAACCTCCATGGACAGATATTGATACCGGCAGCCCCAGTTTAAAAGGAAAAGCTCAAACGGTCCGAGCGTTTGCAGCAGGTTCTGGTCGCGGTTGAGGATATCGCACGCTTCAAAATAAAACAGCGGCGTGTTCAATCCAAGCGCAAAATATTTTTTTATCGTGCGGAACTGCAGTTCCAGATTGTCCGCGTACTCCCGGTCAAGATAGATCAGGGCGAGGAACGGCGCCGCTTTCTTCGGATTCGCTTTGATCACGGAACGAAGGAACTCCGCCGTTTCCTGAATCTGCTCCTCCTTTCCGGAATACAGCGCTTCGATATAATGCAGATAACAGTTTTCTTCCGAGGCGCGGCTTAGCAGCCTGCATTTTTCCCTGCATACGGGAAGCTCCGCCACATACAGGATCGGGTTTTCCCCGAGCACATACATATGCAGGCGCAGCAGATAATAAAACGGCGGCATCTGCCCGTATTGCTCATATTCCGAAATGCGGTCGAGCGTTTTTCCGATATAATCGCCCAGCCCGATATGATTGGTGCGGTACGCGAGATACAGTTCCATAATGGAGCTTTGGATCCTTTTCACGGAAAACCGCGCTTCTTTCTTTTCTTCACGCCGGTTGCCGCCCGCGCCTGTTTCTCCGCCCTGTCCGGGCGGCTGTTCCCGCGCGGGGGCTTCTTCCTCCGGAGAGCGTTCGGGCGTATTCTTTTTTCCATATCCATGCGCCAGCAGGAATTGATCCATCGCGCACTCCAGCGAGCTGCCCTTACAGAGCTGCCGGTATAAAAACAGCGCGCGCGGCTGCTCCCGCAGCAGCCGCTCCGGAAAATAAGGGGACGCAAAGATCTTCCGCGCTTTCTCCCTGTCCATCCGCGCGATCGCGGCGAACTGGCGGAGATCCCGCACCGTCCCAAATTCCGTTTCCAGCCAACGGTCTTCTTTCCACGCAATCGTAAAAGGAAGGAAAAATTCTCCCCCGTTCGTAAGAAGCTGAATTTCCCCTTCCTGTTCCTCGTACGGCTCCAATTCAGCTCCACGGACAGAGAACGCGATCTGCTGGCTTTTGCCGCGCAATTCGTCGCTCCCCAGCTGCACCGCCGGATTCGTCGTCTGCAAAAATCCCTTCATCTCCGCCTCATTCGTGCTTGTCACGAGGAAAGAACCGTGATAGTCCTCTCCCCGCTCAATCTCAATAGATAACCGTTCGGCGGAAATCGAGATCTTCGGCGTTTTTTTATGAAATTGTCCGTTCGCAAATTGCCTGATCTTCTCTTTCAATCTTCTGTCTCCGTTTTTTCCTGCCCGTCAGCCGTTTCCTCCAACCAGACTTCCCTGCCGCCGCGATCCGGCGGTTGTCAGAAAAATCCCTCCAGCGTCGCGAAATAATCGTCCGGCGTCTCCGCCCGCCGGATCATCTCCACAGATCCGTCTTCCCGGAGCAGCAGTTCCGCCGATTTCAGTTTGCCGTTATAATTATATCCCATCGAAAATCCGTGCGCGCCCGTATCGTGGATCACGAGCAGGTCGCCCCTGTCGATCTTCGGCAGCTTCCGGTCCACGGCGAATTTGTCATTGTTTTCACAGAGCGAGCCGACCACGTCGTACGTCTCCGTGCAGGGCTGATCTTCCTTTCCCATTACCGTGATATGGTGATAAGCGCCGTACATGGCGGGCCGCATCAGATTCGCGGCGCAGGCGTCCACCCCGATGTATTCTTTGTATGTATGCTTTTCATGGATCGCCTTCACAACGAGATGTCCGTTCGGTCCGAGCATATAGCGCCCCAGTTCGGTATACAGCTTCACGTCTCCCATCCCGGCAGGGACAAGGATCTCCTCATATACGTTCCGGACGCCCTCCCCGATCGCGAAAATATCATTCGGCTCGCGATCCGGCGTATACGGGATCCCGATCCCTCCGGAAAGATTGACAAACTCGATATGGACGCCGGTTTCCTCCCGGAGCTCCACCGCCGTGCGGAACAAAATCTCCGCCAGCTTCGGGTAGTATTCATTGGTTACCGTATTGCTTGCCAGGAACGCGTGAAGCCCAAATTCTTTCGCGCCCAGCTCTTTGAGCGTGCGGAACGCTTCGGTCAGCTGCGGTCTGGTCATGCCATATTTGGCGTCGCCCGGATGATCCATAATGCTGTTGGAAATCGAAAATACGCCGCCCGGATTGAACCGGCAGCAGATCCGTTCCGGGATCCCCGCCGTCTCTTTCAGATAATCAATATGCGTGATATCGTCAAGGTTGATGATCGCGCCGAGCCGCGCCGCCAGCCGGAACTCCTCCGCCGGGGTCTCATTGGATGAAAACATGATATCCTGCCCCCGGAACCCGCAGCGCTCCGCCATCATCAGCTCCGTCAGCGACGAACAGTCCGTTCCGCAGCCTTCCTCTTTCAATATCTTCAAAATAGTCGGATTCGGCGTCGCTTTCACAGCGAAATACTCCCGGAACCCCGGATTCCAGGAAAACGCCCGGTTCAGGTCGCGGGCAGTCTTCCGGATCCCCTTTTCATCATAAATATGAAACGGGGTCGGATATTCGCTTACGATTTTATCCAGTTGTTCTTTCGTTACAAACGGTTTTTTCTTCATCTTTTTGTCTCCTTTTGCCTCAATCTCCCCGGTAAAGCATTTCTTCCGGCTGTCACCCCACAAATACCGTCACCATAACATCCCACGCCATATGCAGGATCACGGGCGCCCACAGACATTTCGTCTCGCGGAAGATCCAGCAGAACAGCCAGCTCAGCGCCACGATCGTGATCCATTTGCCGGATAACAGATTGGAGACGAGCGCGCCGTGCAGCATCCAGATCGGAATATGGATCAGCAAAAACAGAACGGCGTTCAGCAGCTCCGCGTATCCGGTCGGCAGTTTTTTCAATGTCGCATTATACAGCCATCCCCGGAAAACCAGTTCCTCGGTTATCCCGACCGTAAGGAACCCGCCGATCAGGGAATACCAGTGGAACCCTGGCGCGATCCGGATCCCGCCTCCCGCGCGGAACGCGGACGCGAGCGGAACAAGGATCATACACGCCAGCCACGGCGCGACCTTCCGGAAAGGGAACTTCGGCGCCGTCATTTCTTCCAGGGAAACGCCGAGCGCATCCGGATACCGCCGGATCATCCACAGCGCGGGAAGGATCCAGAGCAGGCATTTCACGGCTTCGGAAACGATCTCCGCCACCCACGGCGCAAGACGACCTACCGCCGGCTTCCCATAAAGCGTAAACGCCGCCCATACCAGCCAGAACACGCCATAAAATACGGCATATTGCCACCATCTCAACTCTTTCTTCTCCGCCATATCCGGTTCCTGTCCTTCTTTCTGTAAAATCTGATGATACCGGGCGGAAGCAGCCTCCGATCCCAGTCTTTACTATATTATCACAAAAAAACTGATCCATCAACAAACTTATTGCGCGTCCCGCGGCGGCGCAGCCCCATCCGAAGGGCTTTGCTCCAATCGAAAACGCCCTCCAAACCGGAGGGCGCGGATCGTTCCGATCAGAATGTCCACGGCAGATACGCGGCAGCGACGGCAAGCACGACCGCCGGCAGCATATTCGCGACCCGTATCGTCTTTCCCCACACAAGGTTCACGCCCACACAAAAGATCAGGATGGAACCGATCAGGGACAGGCTCGCGATCGCCGATTCGGTCATGACCGGGGACACCAGGCGGGCAAGCACGGTAATGACGCCTTCAAAAACAAAGACCGGGATCGCGGAAAACGCACATCCCTTTCCAAGAGAAGACGTCATAACGGCTATGATGATGAAATCCAGTACCGCTTTTACCGCGAGCGTGGAAAAATCCCCCAGGAGCCCGTCCTGGATCGCGCCTACGATCGCCATCGCGCCGATGCATACGGTCAGGGAAGCGGTGACAAACGCGTTTACAAACTGCTGGTCGCCGCTGTTCCCGGTTTTTTCTTTCAGCCACTCCCCGAAACGTTCAAATCCCTGTTCTATCCCGATCCATTCTCCGATCATCGTGCCTAGCGCAAGGCATAAAACAACGAGCATGGACTTCCCGCTCACGAGCGCGCCGCCGTCGATCTTCATCATCCCCTGCATGGCGCCCGCGATCGCGATAAACAGAACGCTGATCCCGCACGTCCGTTTCAGCGCGTCCTGCTGCTCCTGCCGGAACAGCTTCCCGGTCAGTCGTCCAACTGCCCCGCCTGCCAGGATCGCCGCGCTGTTGATCACTGTTCCCAAACCAATCATATCCTGCCTCCCGCAACTTCCTGATTTCTCTCTCCGTCTTTCCAAACACGCCGTAACCGGCGTTCCGCATTGCCGGAATTGCCTTTTAGTATAACAAAAACATCGTTCTCTTTCAACCACATTCGCGCGGGGTTCCGTCCGCGCTTCCGGTATCTTTCGCGCCGTTTTTTTTATTTTTCTCTTTACAAAATCGGATTTTCCGTTATAATATTAGCCTGTACGGGGTATGGCTCAGTTTGGTTAGAGCGCGTCGTTAGGGACGACGAGGCCGCAGGTTCGAATCCTGTTACCCCGATTCCGGCTCGCCGCGGTCAATGGATCCGGCAGCGCGAAATTCTTTTTCATTTTTTATAATTATCTCTTTACAAATAATCCAAAAAGAGATATAATCCAGTTTTGTACGGGGTGTGGCTCAGTTTGGCTAGAGCGCGTCGTTCGGGACGACGAGGCCGCAGGTTCAAATCCTGTCACCCCGACTACGGCAGAGTCTTACCGATACCGGTAAGGCTCTGTTTTTTTTCTCATACCGGGAGCGCGCCATACAGTGCGGGATGATCCGGCAATATCCATCGCGGTCCTTGCGGCACGCGCCATACAGAAAAAAAGAAAGGCAGGTTTGCAGCCATGTACGACGAGATTTCCAGGCTCATTCTTTATGGAGATTTGAAAAAGGATTCGGTCTTATACCAGATGGGAGAACTGTTCCGGCGGTTTGATTCCGGCGAATACCATACCGGGCAGGGCAAGGCGCTTCTGATCCAGGATATTTATACGCAGGTCAAACGGCTGCTGGTCATCGCCACCAATTACGGCTTTGACGATAATCTCTGGCACAACTACCTTACCTTCCTGCTGATCACCGATAAAAACCCTTTCAGTCTTACCTGCGAAAAGGTCGGCGCCAGCGAGGGCAGCGTAAACCGCTTTGCGAAGAATGATTTCCACGTTTTCTGGAACCTGTTCCATTATGATTTCCGCGCGGTCGAATCCGCGCTCGGCATCAACTGTTTTTCGATCCTTTCCAATTATAAGGCGATCGAGAAAAAAGAGCTGATGTATAACAAGAATGTCAGTGAAAAAGTCCGAACCCTGAGCGCGCGTCTGGAGCAGGCGCGAGACGAGGAAGACTTTTTCCGGTCGGTTACGGACTTTTACCACGATTACGGCGTCGGTATGTTCGGCTTGAACAAAGCGTTCCGGATCGCGGAGACGGACAACCGCGGCATTACGTTCCTGCCGATCAACAATATGGAGCAGGTAATGCTGGACGACCTGATCGGATATGAGATCCAAAAGAAAAAGCTCATCGACAATACGGAAGCGTTCGTCCAGGGCAGGAAAGCGAACAATGTGCTGCTGTTCGGCGACAGCGGCACCGGAAAGTCGACAAGCATCAAGGCGATCGTCAATGAATATTACGATCAGGGGCTCCGCATGATCGAGATCTACAAGCACCAGTTCCAAAACCTGTCGGATGTCATCTCCCGGATCAAGAACCGGAACTACAAGTTTATCATTTATATGGACGATCTGTCGTTTGAAGAATTTGAAGTGGAATATAAGTTCCTGAAAGCGGTCATTGAAGGCGGCGTCGAGACGCGGCCGGACAACATCCTGATCTACGCGACGTCCAACCGCAGACACCTGATCCGGGAAACATGGAACGACCGAAGCGATATGGAGAACGAGAACGGACTGCACCGCTCGGATACGATGGAAGAAAAGCTGTCGCTGTTCCACCGGTTCGGCGTCACGATCAGTTACTCCAAACCGAGCCAGCAGGAATACTTCCATATCGTAACGGAGCTCGCCGCAAAGGCAGGTCTTTCCCTGTCCAGAGAAGAACTGTGCGCGGAGGCAAACAAATGGGAGCTCAGCCATGGCGGGATCTCCGGCCGCACCGCCCAGCAGTTCGTCAATTATCTTGCCGGGCAAAACGGGACGCTATCGTAAGATAATATAGATCAGATAGCCGATATAGCACGCGATCGCAAGCGCTCCCTCCCACCGGCTGACTTTGCTTTTTGTCCTGCTGAACAGGAACAGGAGCGCCGACACAACGAGCAGGACCGCCGTATCGATCAGGCTCTCCGCCGTTCCGGCAATCGCGGAAAGCGATGAAGAAGCGCCCAGGATAAACAAAATATTGAAAATACTCGATCCGACGGCGTTTCCCATCGCAAGCTCCGGCTCTCCTTTCACCGCCGCCACAAGCGATGTGACAAGCTCCGGCAGAGACGTCCCCATCGATACGATCGTCAGCCCGATCAGCGTCTTGCTCATGCCAAGCTGTTCCGCGATCAGGGACGCGTTATCGACAACGAGATCCCCGCCGATGATGATTGCCGCCATGCCGCCCGCGATCAGCACAACGCTTTTGAACGGGGACATGACGTCATACTCATCTCCCTCGGCACGGTTCCGCATCGCATGGCGCACAAGCAGGACGAGATAGCCAAGGATCCCGGCAAACAGAAGCAGTCCCTCCACACGGGACAGCCTGTGATCAAACAGGAAGCAGAGCAGCACGGCGGTCGCCGCGAGGTTCACGGGAAGATCCCGCTTCAGGATCTCCTGATCCACGACAAACGCCCTGACGGCGGCGCACGCGCCGATCACGATCAGAAGATTGAAGATATTGCTTCCGATCACATTGCTGAGCGCGATCTCATTATTGCCGGACAATCCGGCGGAAATGCTGACCGCCGCTTCCGGCGCGCTCGTTCCCATGGCGACGATCGTCAGCCCGATCACGACGGACGGCACCCGGAGAAGCCTTGCGACAGAGCAGCTCCCGTCCACAAAATAATCCGCTCCTTTGATCAACAATATAAATCCGACCAATAACCATAGATACATCATCCCTGTCTGTTCCGCCTTTCCGCGAGCCGCGTCTGAACCATGTGCCGCCCTTTATTTCTCCAAAAACCATAATACCGCGGTTCTTCTTTGTCAAGGATAAATTGCAATTCCAATTTATGTTATTTTTTGTACAAAAATGTTGACAATTTTCTCCTATTTCTATATAATTACAACATAGTAACACAAAATTTTCAAAACAAGAAAGGAAGGCTACATTATGACAGGAGCAATTTTTGTTACTGCAATCACAATCGCAAGCCTCGTTGCCATTGTTGTTGTCGTCGGATGGGTGCTGCAGGTGATCGCCAACTGGAAGATCTTCACAAAGGCGGGCGAAGAGGGCTGGAAGAGCCTCATCCCCGTATACAGCAACTATGTCTCGTTCAAAATCGCATGGAAGCCTCTGTATTTCTGGGTGGCCCTTCTCGTAGGAGTGTTCGCGTCGATTTTCTTCGACTTGGCAACCGTCGGAAGTACCACCGGAAACGCGGATTTTGTGATCAAGAGCACGCCTTTGTTTATCATCGCTGTGATCATCTGGGTGATCGCCGTGATCCTCAATATTGTATTCTACTACAAGCTCTCCAAAGCGTTTGGCTATGGAGCCGGCTTTACGCTCGGTCTGCTTTTCCTTCATTCGATCTTCCTCCTGATTCTTGGATTCAACAAATCGGAATATAAGGGAGCCGACCTATAAACGATCCTGGGAACCCACGGTTCCATCTGATCGCTTAAAAAAACGGAGCAGAGACAAAAAACTGTCTTTGCTCCGTTTTTTTATGGCAACCTCAGCGGAACAGGTCCTCGTCCATGAGGATTGTAAACGGCCCGTCGTTGATGAGCGAGACCTGCATATCTGCCCCGAACCGTCCCTGCTCGACGACGTCCGTCATCTGCTTCGCCCTGCGGACGACATACTCATACAACGCTTCCGCCCTGTCCGGTTCGCCCGCTTCGATAAAGCTCGGGCGGTTTCCTTTCCTGCAGTTGGCGTACAGCGTAAACTGCGAAATGATCAAGAGCTCTCCGTGAACGTCCCCGAGAGCCAGATTTGTCTTTCCATCCGCGTCCTCAAAGATCCGCAGCTTCATCATTTTCTCCAGATACCGGTCCGCGTCCTTCTCCGTATCGTTCCTGCCGACTCCGAGAAATACGACCAGCCCTCTGCCGATCGCCCCGATCGTCTCGCCGTCTACCGAGACAGACGCTTCTTTCACTCTCTGCAATACCAGCTTCACTTTTTTCTTCCTCCTTCTTCCCCGGTTCTGTTTACCCTTCTATTTTCCGATACCACTGCTTCGCAAAATCCCGGAAAACCGTTTCTGCCCAGGACAGTTCTTTCCCTTTCTTCCAGCAAAGCGCCAGGGTCCGCTCGCATACGGCGTCGGTGATCGGGAGCAGCACAAGGGACGGCTCCGGAAGCATATTCCACGCCCTGCGCGGAACGAATCCGATCCCCATACGGTTCCGCAGCAGGCTCCGGAAGGTCGCGGCGTCTCCCGCTTCCAGGACGATCCGCGGCGTGAATCCTTTTTCGCGGCAGTACGCGTCTGTGATCCGCCTCATACTTTTTCCTGTATGAAAGCCGACAAACGGCTCATCCTTCAGTTCCGCCAAACCGACCCCCCCTCTGCGCGAAAACGGATGGTTGTCCGGCACCGCCAGCTGGATCTCATCCTTCATCAGCGGCATCGCTTCCATCGTATCGTCCTGCAGGGGAAGCGCCATGACCGCGAAATCCATCTGTTCCGGGAGGGCGGTGTCCTCCGGCGTCTGCGTGAGCGTGAAATGAATATTCGGATATTCCCTGTGAAAATCAGTCAGCATGGCGGGTACCAGCCGGGAGCCCGCCGATATGGCGAGCCGTATCGTACCGGTCATCTGCGGCGAAATCTTGCGGATTCCTTCATCCAGCCCGTTGAGCGCCATATCGACATAGCGGAGAAACAACGCGCCGTTATCATTCAACGCGACCCGCCGCCCGTTCCGGTCAAACAGCCTGCACCCAAGCTCCTCCTCCAGCCTCGCGACCGTAATGCTGATGGAAGACTGCGGCACCATATGTTCCCGCGCCGCCCTCGAGAAATTCTGATACCGCGCCGCGCTGCGAAAATACCGTAATTGAAGCAGTTCCATACCATCCTCCTGATATATCCTGATATATATTATTATATCGGATTCTATATTTTACCACAAGCTATTTTTTTACTATAATATCAAATAAGAAGGGAAATGGCTGCATGCGCCCCGAGGGTCCCGCATGTGAAGCCGCGTCTCCGTCCGGAGATGCATCCCGGCTTTTGGACCCGCGCAAAACATATATGGGAGGTTATGAGAAAATGAAAGGAACAGGTGCAAAAATGAATGGGATCCTCCTTTTGCCGGTTCTCATCCTTGCGCTCGCCCTGCTGATCGGAAGCTCCGTGAAGGCAAGCGCGGAGGAGCCGCCGACGCCGCTCGAGAAAATCAAGAGCGCCGACAACCTGGCGAAAGGAAAACCGACCTACGCGTCTTCCGGAAACAGCAAATTAGGTGTTGATGGAAATACCGGAACGCGTTGGGAATCCGATCACGGAAACGACGACGAATGGTTCTTTGTCGACCTCGGAGAAATCTATGAGATCGAGAGCGTCGCTTTCTTCTGGGAAACCGCATATGCCGAAAAATATGAGCTTCAGGTTTCCGACGACGGAAACGCCTGGAAGACGGCGGAGACCATCACCAGGACGTCCATCGACTCAAAGAATGGGGACGAAGACGTTTTCTCCGTTCCGGCAAAGGGCCGCTACGTCAGGATGAAAGGAATCAAACGGGACACGCAGTACGGATATTCCTTCTGGGAGATGGGCGTATTCGGAACGAGTACCGGAGAGCCCGGCACGGATTATAAGGAGATCAAGCCGGACAATGAGACATGGATCCTGCTGATCGGCAACAGCCTGACCGATTATAACGATTTAAAGGGCAAGCTGAAAAATATGTATACCGCCTCCGGCAGAAAAGCGCGGGTGGATACGATCATCAACCTCGGCCAGTCGCTGAACTATACCGCCGATCAGTCAGGCACAAAAGAAAAGATCGTAAACGGGCAATATGACTATGTCGTCCTGCAGGATCAGACCGCCAATACGTCCGCCGCCAAGATCCGCGAAGGAATGGACAAATTATATCCATGGATCCAGGAAGCCGGTTCCAAACCCGTCTTCTATATGATCTGGGCGCTGACCGACGCGATCGACACCCCGTCCGGCAGCGACGTCATCAACGCTTATACGGAGCTTGCGGAAGAATATGACGCGCTCCTTGCCCCATGCGGCATCATATGGAAACAGTTCTGGGATCTCGGTGAAAACTGGTATACCGACAACCGGCATCCGAACAATGTCGGCTCCTTCATGGTTGCCAGCACATTATATTATACCATGACGAAAGAGACCGCGCCGGCGGATTTCTCCTCTCTCGCTTCTTCCAACAATGTCGCCGCGGATCTGAATGAGGAGATCCAGAAACGGGCGTGCAAGGAATCCTGCATCGCCAACGGACTGTCCTACACCGGCGAAGAGCCGTACGAACCCGAGCCGAAAGCTACCAACGTCTACGCGCAGGTCCGTTCCGACTCGACCGAGGAGGCAGAAAGCACCGACATCCGGTTCCTTGCCACTCTTTCCTCGCTGGATTATAAGCGCGCGGGATTCGTATTTTCCATGAAAAAGACGGTACCGGCGCTTGACAAAGCCGATTGCGAGGCGGTCTCGACAACGACGGTATACCGGTCGGTTCTCGCTGACGGCGTGTCCGTCACCGCGTCCGAACTGGACGGCTCCGATTATATCTGCGCCTGCGCGGTATCTGATATCCCGCAGGATTATTATAACTTTAACTTCTATGTGCGGTCGTTTGTAGAATCCGCGGACGGCGAGATCCTGTACTCGGATACCCGGACGGTCCGCCCGGTCGAGCTTACCGACCATTACGCAAGCAAGAGCAAGAACGCCGCGAAAGCAGGATATGCCTCCTCCAACGACCGGCAGGGCAAAAAAGCCGGAGACGGCTCGGATCTGAATCAGGGATATAAAGTAAATTATCTGACTGATAACAATGACTCTACCTTTATCGTATCGGAGAAAACCGACTCCGCCCCCTGGTTTATCGCGGATCTGCAGACCCCGACCGCGATCAACAAGGTAGAAGTCGTGCAGGGCGCGAATGACAATACATACAAGGATTCCTATGCCGCCAGATATAAGGTGCAGGTCAGCGACGACGCCGACCAATGGCAGACTGTCGCGATCGTCACCGACGGGGCGCTCGGAAGCCGTGAGATTTCGTTCCGCTCCGTCAAGGCGCGCTACGTCCGGGTGCTCGTCACGCAGAAGGGATCGGACAGCCAATGCTGTTCCCTGTATGAATTGAGAGTTTATGAAACCGATACCGACAACGAAATGGTGAAAGGAGGCGGCAGATCATGAAACGAATCTATCAGGTTCCCCGTATCACCCTCACCCTGCTCCAGCCGGAAGAATGGATCTGCGCAAGCGGAGTGAGCGGGCAGTTAAGCTATAACAGCGGGGCACAGACAGAACTGGAGATTTCTTCCAAAAAGTTCGACGTCGTCTGGTTCTCGGAAGACGAGATCGAATAAAACGGACCGTCAGCGGACAGCTGTTGTTCCATTTCACTGTATGTTGCCGTTGACAAAATAAGGTTCTTCGCATATGATTATACTGACCGATAAAAAATGCCTTCTGCATATCAGTTCCTCTGCCCCTCATTCATGAGGGGAGAAGGCATTTTTTTTGCGCGCGAGCAGGCTGTGAAGCAGCAGTTTCCTCTCTGCGAGCTGCGCATCCAGCCGGAGGCTTTTTATG